>NZ_JBIWNI010000002.1:265301-847597 GCF_044767145.1 Streptomyces sp. NPDC101490 | reverse complement strand
GCCACCGTCCGCGGCGACGTCCACGACATCGGCAAGAACCTCGTCGACATCATCCTGTCCAACAACGGCTACAACGTCGTCAACATCGGCATCAAGCAGCCGGTCTCCGCGATCCTCGAAGCCGCCGAGGAACACCGCGCCGACGTCATCGGAATGTCCGGCCTCCTCGTCAAATCCACCGTCATCATGAAGGAGAACCTGCAAGAACTGAACGGCCGGGGCCTGGCCGAGAAGTTCCCCGTGATCCTCGGCGGCGCCGCCCTCACCCGCGCCTACGTCGAACAGGACCTCCACGAGATCTACCAGGGCGAGGTCCGCTACGCCCGGGACGCCTTCGAGGGCCTGCGCCTCATGGACGCGCTCATGGGCGTCAAGCGGGGCGTCCCCGGAGTCGTACTCCCGCCGCTCAAGCAGCGCCGGGTGCCGAAGCGGGAGACCCCGGCCGAGCTGCTGCGGGTCGACGAGCCGGAGCCGGTCGGCCGCTCGGACGTCGCCGCCGACAACCCGGTGGCCGAGCCCCCGTTCCTCGGCACCCGGGTCGTCAAGGGCATCCAGCTGAAGGACTACGCCCCCTGGCTCGACGAGGCCGCCCTGTTCAAGGGCCAGTGGGGGCTGAAGGACGCCGACACCATCGAGTCCGAGGGCCGGCCGAGGCTGCGGATGTGGCTGGACCGGCTCAGACGTGACGATCTCCTGGAAGCGGCCGTGGTCTACGGCTGGTTCCCCTGTGTGTCCAAGGGGGACGACCTGATCCTCCTGGACGAGGACGGAGGCGAGCGGACCCGCTTCTCCTTCCCCCGCCAGCAGCGGGGCCGCCGCCTCTGCCTGGCCGACTTCCACCGCGCCGAGGACTCCGGCGAAGTGGACGCGGTCGCCCTCCAGATCGTCACCGTCGGTTCGAGGATCGGCGAGGAGACCGCGAAGCTCTTCGCGGCCGACGCCTACCGCGACTACCTCGAACTCCACGGCCTCTCCGTGCAGTTGGCCGAAGCGCTCGCCGAGTACTGGCACGCCCGGGTCCGCGAGGAATGGGGCATCGCGGGGGCATCGGAGCCCGACGGGATCGAGGGGATGCTGCGGACCGAGTACCAGGGCTGCCGCTACTCCCTCGGCTACCCGGCCTGCCCCGACCTGGAGGACCGCGCGAAGATCGCCGCGCTGCTGCGCCCCGAGCGGATCGGCGTGGAGCTGTCGGAGGAGTACCAGCTGCACCCCGAGCAGTCCACGGACGCCATCGTCGTCCACCACCCGGAGGCGAGCTACTTCAACGCGGGAGGCAGACGCCTGTGAACCCCACCTTCTCCTTCGAGTTCTTCCCGCCGAAGACGGACAAGGGCGAGCGGACCCTCTGGGACGCGATCCGCCGGGTGGAGGCCCTCTCGCCGGACTTCGTCTCCGTGACGTACGGCGCGGGCGGCTCCTCGCGGGACCGGACCATCGAGGTCACCAAGCGGATCGTCACCGACACCACCCTGCGGCCCGTCGCCCATCTGACGGCCGTCGGGCACTCCGTCGCCGAACTGCGGGCGATCATCGGCGCCTACGCGGACGCCGGGGTACGGGACGTGCTCGTGCTGCGCGGGGACCCGCCCGGCGATCCGCGCGGCCCGTGGACACCGCATCCGCAGGGTTTCACGTACGCCCATGAGCTGGTGGAACTGGTGCGCTCGCTCGGTGAGTTCAGGATCGGGGTGGCCGCCTTCCCGGAGGGCCACCCGAGGTCCCCGGACTCCGCGAGCGATCTGGCGCACTTCGTCGCCAAGTGCCGGGCGGGCGCGGACTACGCGATCACGCAGATGTTCTTCGACCCGGAGGACTACCTGCGGCTGCGGGACCGGCTCGCCGCCGCGGGCTGCGACACCCCGGTCATCCCGGAGATCATGCCCGCCACCGATGTGCGCCAGATCCGGCGGTTCGCCGAGCTGAGCGACGCGGCCTTCCCCGAGGACCTGGCCCACCGCCTGGAGGCGGCCAAGGACGATCCGGCCGCCGCCTACCGCATCGGCGTCGAGCACGCGACGCGGACGGGCCTGCGCCTCCTCGACGAGGGCGCCCCGGGGCTGCACTACATCACCCTGAACAAGTCGACGGCGGCACTCGAAATCCACCGCACCATTCTCAGCGCAAGGAGCGTTGTCCATGTCTGACGTCACTGCCACCGGCTTCACCGACTTCAAGGTCGCCGATCTCTCCCTGGCCGTCTTCGGCCGCAAGGAGATCACCCTCGCCGAGCACGAGATGCCCGGTCTGATGTCGATCCGCCGCGAGTACGCCGACCGGCAGCCGCTGGCGGGAGCGCGGATCACCGGCTCCCTGCACATGACGGTGCAGACCGCCGTCCTCATCGAGACCCTCGTCGCGCTCGGCGCGGAGGTCCGCTGGGTGTCCTGCAACATCTACTCCACCCAGGACCACGCCGCCGCCGCGATAGCCGCCGCGGGCATCCCGGTCTTCGCCTGGAAGGGCGAGACCCTGGAGGAGTACTGGTGGTGCACCGAGCAGGCCCTCACCTGGCCGGACGCCGACGGTCCGAACATGATCCTGGACGACGGCGGGGACGCCACCCTCCTCGTCCACAAGGGTGTGGAGTACCAGAAGGCGGGGGCCGTCCCGGACCCGTCGACGGCGGACAACGACGAGTTCCGCGTCATCCTGGAACTCCTCCGCGACACCGGGCTGGACTGGGGCACGATCGCCGCCGACATCCGGGGCGTCACCGAGGAGACCACCACCGGGGTCCACCGGCTGTACGAGATGAACCGCGAGGGCTCCCTCCTGTTCCCGGCGATCAACGTGAACGACGCCGTGACGAAGTCCAAGTTCGACAACAAGTACGGCTGCCGCCACTCCCTGATCGACGGCATCAACCGCGCCACCGACGTCCTCATCGGTGGCAAGACCGCCGTCGTCTTCGGCTACGGCGACGTCGGCAAGGGCTCGGCGGAGTCCCTGCGCGGCCAGGGCGCCCGCGTCATCGTCACCGAGATCGACCCCATCTGCGCGCTCCAGGCGGCGATGGACGGCTACCAGGTGGCGACCCTCGACGACGTCGTGGAGACCGCCGACATCTTCATCACCACCACCGGCAACAAGGACATCATCATGGCGGCCGACATCGCCCGGATGAAGCACCAGGCCATCGTCGGCAACATCGGCCACTTCGACAACGAGATCGACATGGCCGGCCTGGCGGCGATCCCCGGCATCGTCAAGGACGAGGTCAAGCCGCAGGTCCACACCTGGACGTTCCCCGACGGCAAGGTCGTCATCGTCCTGTCCGAGGGCCGCCTGCTCAACCTGGGCAACGCCACCGGCCACCCGTCCTTCGTGATGTCGAACTCCTTCGCGGACCAGACCCTGGCCCAGATCGAGCTGTTCACGAAGCCGGAGGAGTACCCCGTCGACGTGTACGTGCTGCCCAAGCACCTGGACGAGAAGGTCGCCCGCCTCCACCTCGACGCCCTCGGCGTCCGGCTGACGACCCTGCGCACCGAGCAGGCCGACTACATCGGCGTGCCCGTCGGCGGCCCGTACAAGCCGGACCACTACCGCTACTGAGGACCCATGTGTACCGACGACCCTGGTGACGCACCCGAGGTGCGCGACCCGTGGCTGCCGGACCGGCTCCTGAGAACGGAGCGGGACCTGCTCCTGCCACTGCTCCGCCGCACCCCCGAGGAGACGTACGAGCTCCGCACCGCCTGCCCCGGCTGGACGGCGCGGCAGGTCCTCGCCCACTGCGGGGCGGCCCTCGTCCGGATCGTCGAGGGCCGCCTCGAAGAAGGCGTGTTCCTGCCCGAGGCCAACGCCTGTGACGTGGCCGAACGGGAGGACTGGCCGCTCGGCCGCATCCTCGACGAACTCGAACGCGGCCTCACCGAGGCCGGACCGGTCATCGCCGAACGCGAGGACGGCAGGCTCGACGCCGTCGCGCTCGGCGAATGGGTCCACGCGGGAGACGTCCGGGAGGCCTTCGGCGCCCCCGGCGCCTACTGCGGCGACAGCCTCGAACTGGCCCTGCCGCTCCTCTCGGTGACCAGCCGCAAACGGGAGACCCCCCGTCTGGTGGGCGTCCTGGAGGACCGCGAGGCCACCCCGGTGGCCCTCGGCAACCCCATCGAGGGCCGCCCCCCGGCCTCCTTCAAGGGCGACGCGGCCACCCTGATCCGGATCTACTCCGGCCGCCCCCTCGTCCGGACCCGCTACGAACTGACAGGCGCCACCGAACACGAACTCCTCATCTACCGCTGAGGGCCCGGCTCTTCGGCCCCACACCCCCCACCCCCGCTCCCGCACCCGGGGCCCGGCCCACCGCCGGGCCCCGCCGCGGAGCGGGGCGAGCCGTACCCGAGGCCCCCGGCGCACCGCATCCGAAGGGACCTTCATGCCCAGCACGCTCGACCGGCTCCTGCACGCCGAGACCCTGGAACGGCCCGACGCCACCGCCGTCGTCCACGAGGACGAGACGCTCACCTTCCGGGAGCTGTCGGAGGGCGCCCTCGTCCTCGGCCACTATCTGCGCTCCCTCGGCGTGACGGGGGACACCCGGGTCGGCGTCCACGTCGACCCCTCCCTGGAGCTGGTCATCGGCACCTGGGGCGTCCTGTGCTCCGGCGCCGCCTACGTGCCGCTCTCCCCGGAGTACCCGGAGGAACGCGTCCGCTACATGATCGAGGACAGCGGCGCCCGGATCGTCTTCACCCAGGACCGCTTCCGCGACCGCGTCACCGACCTCGCCCCGCCCGGCACCACCGTCGTCACCCTCCGCGAGGCCGTCCAGCACGCCTGGCGCACGGCGGGCGAGGAGGTCCCCCCGTACGAGATACGACCAGGTGACCTCGCGTACGTGATCTACACCTCCGGCTCCACCGGAAGACCCAAGGGCGTCATGGTCGAGCACCGCTCGATCGTCGCCCAGATGCGCTGGATGGCCGCCGAACACCAGCTGGGGCCCGGCGCCGTCGTCCTCCAGAAGACCCCGATGAGCTTCGACGCCGCCCAGTGGGAGATCCTCGCCCCGGCGACCGGCGCCCGCGTCGCCGTCGGCCCGACCGGCTGCTACCGCGACCCCGACGCCCTCGTCGACACCATCCGCGCGCACGGCGCGACCATGCTCCAGGGCGTCCCCACGCTCCTCCAGGCCCTCGTGGACACCGAGCGCCTCGGCAGCTGCGTCAGCCTGCGCCGGGTCTACTCGGGCGGCGAGATCCTCTCCCGGAACCTGGCCGGGCAGCTCCTCGCGGAACTGCCGGCCGCCGAACTGATCAATCTGTACGGCCCCACCGAGTGCACCATCAACGCCTCCTCGCACACCGTGGACCGGGCGACGCTCGCCGCCGCGCCCGCCGCGATACCCATCGGAAGACCCGCGCACGACACGACCTTCCACATCCGGGAGGGAGAGCTGTGCATCGGCGGGGTCCAGGTCGCGCGGGGGTACCTGGACCGTCCCGAACTCACGGCGGAACGGTTCATCACCACGGAGACCGGGGAACGCCTCTACCGGACCGGGGACCTGGCGCACTGGAACGAGGACGGCACCGTCCAGTTCGCCGGGCGCGCCGACAACCAGATCAAGCTCCGCGGCTTCCGCGTCGAGCTGGACGAGATCGCGCTGGCCGTGGAGGACCACGACTGGGTGAAGAACGCGGCGGTGATCGTCAAGGACGAGCCCCGCACCGGCTTCCAGAACCTGGTGGCGTGCGTCGAGCTGTCCCCGAAGGAAGCCGCCCTGATGGACCAGGGCAACCACGGCGCCCACCACCAGTCCAAGGAGTCCAAGCTCCAGGTCAAGGCCCAGCTGTCCAACGCGGGCACCCGGGACGACGACGACCTGGCGGGCCGCCCGGTGGTCGCGCTGCCGGGCCTCACGCCCCCGGAGCGGACCCGGCGGACGGTCTTCGCCCGCAAGACGTACCGCTTCTACGAGGGCGGCGAGGTGACCCGCGCCGACGTCCTGGCGGCGCTCGCCCGCCGTCCTGAGGGCATCGGCTCCCGCGCGGTCGGCAGCCTCACCGTCGCCGACCTGGGTGAACTCCTGCGCTGGTTCGGCCAGTTCGGCAGCGAGGAGCGGCTCCTGCCGAAGTACGGCTACGCCTCGCCGGGCGCGCTGTACGCGACACAGCTGTACGTGTCGGCGCGTGGGATCGCGGGTCTGGAACCGGGCACGTACTACTACCACCCGGTGCGCCACCGGCTGTATCTGACCGATCCGCTGCCGGATGCGGGGGAGGCGTTCCTGCGGGTGTCGTTCCGTGGCCGCAGGTCCGCGATCGAGCCGGTCTACCGGAACAACATCCAGGAGGTCCTGGAGATCGAGGCGGGCCACATGGTGGGCCTCTTCGAGGAGGTCCTGCCCGGCCACGGCCTGGACATCCGGCCGTACGCCCCGGGGACGGGCGCGGCGGACCCGGGGACGGGCACGGCGGACCCGGGGACGGGCGCGGCGGACCTCGGGACCTTCGAGATCGTCCCCTACGACGGGGAGCACCGCCCGGAGCCCGAGGTGGACCTGTACGTGCAGGCGCACCCGGACCGCGTCCGCGACCTCCCGGCCGGGCAGTACGTCCACGAGGGGGGCGCCTTACGGCGGGTCTCGGACGCCCTGGTCGAGAAGAGGCACGTCATCGCGATCAACCAGGCCGTGTACGAGCGGGCCGCGCTCGGCGTCACGGTGATCAGCCGCACCGGGGCCGCCGACCGGGCGTACATGGACCTGGGGCGGGCCCTCCAGCGGCTCCAGCTCGGCGGCCACGGACTCGGGTTCATGTCGTCCGGCTACAGCTCGAAGTCGGGGCACCCGCTGCCCTCGGCCCGCCGGATGGACGAGATCCTGGCGGCGGCCGACCGCCCGACCGGCCCCTCGTACTTCTTCGTCGGCGGCCGGACCAGCGAGGAGCAGCGGCTGAGCGAGGGCATGTACGAGGACACGGTCCACATGAAGGGCCCGGCGGAGATGATCCGCGACGACCTCGTCCGGCGGCTGCCGGACTACATGATCCCGAACCGGGTGGTGGTCCTGGACCGGCTGCCGCTGTCGGCGAACGGCAAGGTCGACACGAAGGCGCTGGCCGGGCTCGCGGTGGTCAACGCGGGTCTGCACGGGCGCCCGCACGTCCTGCCGAGGACCCGCACGGAGAGCAGGCTCGCGGAGATCTGGGCGGTGGCCCTCAAGTACGAGGAGGTCGGCGCGGTCTCCGTCCTCGACGACTTCTTCGAGTCGGGCGGCAACTCGCTGATCGCGGTGGCGCTGGTGACCCGGATCAACCGGGAGTTCGGCTCCTCGCTGCCGCTCCAGATCCTCTTCGACCGGCCGTCGGTCGAGAAGCTCGCCCATCAGCTCGACGGCGCCGCCGCCACCCCGGCGTCCCGCCTCGTCCGCCTCCACTCGCCCGGCGCCCGGCCGCCGGTCTACTGCTGGCCGGGGCTCGGCGGCTACACGATGAACCTGCGGCACCTGGCCGAGGAGATCGGCATCGACCGCCCGTTCTACGGGGTGCAGGCGTACGGCATCAACCGGGGCGAGGAGCCGTACGAGACGATCACGGAGATGGCGGCGGCGGACGTGGAGGCGATCCGGCGCCGCCAGCCGACCGGGCCGTACACGCTGTGGGGGTACTCCTTCGGCGCCCGGGTCGCCTTCGAGTCGGCGCACCTCCTGGAGGCGGCCGGCGAACAGGTGGAGAACCTCTTCCTGATCGCCCCGGGCTCCCCGAAGGTCCGCTCGGCGGAGACCGGCGGCGCCTCGTACGCCAATCCGGCCTTCGTGACGATCCTCAACTCGGTGTTCTCCGGGGCGATCGAGACGCTCCCGGAGGAGGTCCGGGACCGGACGTCCTTCGTCGCGCACGTCGCGGACCGCTTCCCGGCCCTGGACCCGGACCTGATCGCCCGGATCGTGGCGATCGTCGAGGAGACCTTCGAATTCACATACACCTTCCGTGAGCTGACGGAACGCCAGGTGTCGTGCCCGGTGACCCTGTTCAAGGCGGAGGGCGACGACTACTCGTTCCTGGAGCACGCGGAGGGCTGGTCGGCCCGCCCGCCGACGGTCGTCGAACTGGACGCGGACCACTACAGCCTGCTGCGCCAGCCGGACCTGAAGGAACTGATCAAGAAGATCCGGTACCGGCTGGGGCAGTAGGGCCCGGGCCGCCGGGCGCGGCGGCGGGCATCCGGTGGAACCGGCCCTCGGCCAGGTCCTCGACCGGGTCGGGGTGCCGGTCGGAGGTGACGACGAGATCGTCCCCGAGGTCGAGGACGCTGACCCCTGCGCTCTCGAACCGGAGGGCGAGGCCGACGGGGATGTCGAGGTGGCGGTACAGCTGGCGGACCTCCCGGACGGAGACGATCCGCTCTCCGACGAACCCGGTCAGGGGAAAGCCGGGCAGGTCGTGCTCGACGGTGACGTGACCGTATTCGTCCATGTCGTAGGGCCCGTGGGGTTCGTCGGTCTCCAGGAGCGGCAGGCCGCCCCCCCGCCGTGTGGAACCGGACGGGCCCGAGCCCGTCCAGCCGCAGCCACATGTGCAGGAGGGACGGTTCGTTCTCCTGGTAGCGGTGCCAGGACGTCGTCACCTGCGCCAGGCGTCGGCCGAGCAGGTCCTCGGGGTTGATCATCCACGGATGGTCTCAGGGTGAGGGGTGGCGGGGCGAGGGACTTCCGCCGGGCCGCCCGGCCGCCTCCTCGCAGCGGGGGCAGAGCGCCTCGTCCCCGGCGGGCCGGAACAGGGTCGGCTGGGTGTGTCCGGGGCCCTCGCACTCCCGGGTGCCCGCGAGCCGCGCCGACAGGCGGGGGCCGGGCGGCGGCGGGGGCGCGGGCAGCTCCCGGGGCGGGACCTCGCGGAGCAGGTACCGCACCAGACCGCCGGGCCGGTGCACGGGCGTCCCGTCGCGGGGCAGACCGCGCAGCAGGTGGGCGTGGACGTCGGCGGGGGTGTGCCCGGCGTCGAGCCACCGGGCGGCGAGCCCGGCGAGCTCGTCCCGCATCCCCGGCGGGACGTGCCGGAGGGCGGGGGAGAGGAGCGGCAGGGCGCCGACGAGGGCGCGGGCATCGGGGGAGGGCCGGTCGGGCCCGCCCCCGTCCACGTACCCGGCCGTGCTCCCGGGGCGGGGCTCCGCCCTGTCCATGTCCCCGGCCGTGCTCCCGAGGCGGGGCTCGCCTCCGGGTCCGTCTCCGCCCGCCGGTGGAAGGTGGGAGGTCTCTTCCCTCCGGTCTTCTTCTGGAGGACCGTCGGTGTGCCGGGGCTCCGGCCCGCCGACGGCCGGATTCCCGGCACCCGGTGCGACCTGCGCGGACGTCTGCGGTGCGGACGCCTGCCGTACGGGCGTCTGCGGGGCGGGCGTCCGGCCGAGGAGTTTGGCGGCCTGCGCGGTGGTCAACGGCGTCGCGGAAACGAGCTGTTGGGTGCTCCAGCAGCCGCCCGTGCCCTGGACCCGGCGTTCGTGGACGAAGCCCTCCGTCATGAGCTGCCGCTTGGCCCGGGTGAAGGCGGTCGCCCCGATCCCGGCCCGTTCAGCCGTACGGGAGAGGTTTTCCCTGGCGCCCTCGGGAAGGGAGAGCTGCCAGGTCAGCAGCCGCACGGCGTCGGAGGAGAGCCGGGGATGCCGGATCAGGTCGTGGGAGAACCGCGTGAAGGCGCGGGAGGGCGCGATAAAGTGCCGAGAGATCACGGGGTGGAGGCCGTTCCACTGGTGGTTGAGGCCCCTGCCGGTGATTCGTAGTCACTGGCGGGGGCCGTTTGGCGTGACCGTACCGCCTGTAAACCTGTCCACCCAGACACACCGGGATAAGTGCGCTCGAACGGGTGAAATGAGGCCGCTGGGCGCGGTGTTGCGGCGATGGCTGGGCCGCCCCGCGTCCGGCTGTCCGGGCGAGAACGCGCTACCCGCTGCCCCGCCTGCTCGCTGTCCGGTGGCGGGGGCCGTGCAGAAGGAGGACAGCGGTGGGACGGGACGCCAAGCGCGCCAAGCAGGCCCGGCGGGACAAGCGCCGGCGCAAGGACGGCCTCGGCCTGGACGGGGTGCCGCCGATCTTCCGGGCGGAGTTCGTCCGGGTCGCGGCCGCCTGGGACAGGGCGATCGACGCGGGGCTGATGGCGGACGGCGCGGAGACGAAGTACCACTTCGCCCCCGACGGCGGGGTGCTGTCCGTGGCGGAGGGCCGCAGCGGGCAGGTGCTGGTCAACGGCGAGCGGCTGACGCCTTCAGTGGCAGAGCGGCTGCGGGAGCAGATGCCGCTGTTGGCGCCGATGGTCACCTTCTACGAGAACAACCAGCTCGCCGGCCGCGGCCTCGTGGGAGCGCCCGAGGACGGCGTGATGCCGCTCGCTCCGCCGGGCGGGCCCGACCCGATGCCGGCGCTGGAAGAGGAGGCCCTGCGCTCGCATGGCTACGGCGAAGTGACAAGTAGCTCTCTGTGGCCGATGTGACGGCGTGTTGTCCCGGGTTTCGGTGGGCAGGCCTGTGGTCTGTTGAGGAAGAACCGGTCCCGGTGCCCGCCTGCCACTTTGCTGGGCGGGCGGGCACCGGGACCGGTGTCGAAGGTCAGGTGGCTGTACCAGGAGAAGGCTTCTGGCCGGCCTTGTCGACGACGGCGCGTTCGGTCACGGCGGTGCTGACGAGGATGCGTCCGGCTTTGCCACCGGCGCTGTCGTCGTCGATGAGGACGGTCCGCTCGCCGAGGTAGGTGAGCTTGTCCTTGTCGAAGATCCATTCGGTGCGCTGGTTGCCGTGGTCCTGGCTGACGGCCACGCCGTGCCGGCCGGACGCGTCCACGGCGTCGTCCACGACGTTCACCCCGGGGATCTTGGCCGCGGCCTTGTAGAGTGCCGCCCCGATCTGCGGGGGCATCAGGGACTCGCGCAGCGCGTCGCCGATCGTCTGGAACGCTTCCTGGTCGGGGTTGAGGTTCTTGTCCACGCCGGTGTTCTGGGCGTAGACGGCTGTCAGCAGGGCGTCGGGGTCGGTGGGCAGGGAGGCCAGGTACGCGTAGGTGGGCAGCTGGAGGGAGGGCTTGGTGTTCTTGCCGAGGTTGACGTCTCCCTCACCGGGCCCGAAGCCCGGGTCGAGGGGCCCGGTGAGGAGACCGTCGCGGCTGCCGTTGACGGAGAACCATGCCTGTCGGGGGTGGGTGGTCCCGGTGCCGTCGTCGTTGTACTGGGCCTTGGCGCCGTCGCCGTCGGCGCCGATCTTCTTGCTCGCGCCGTAGACCTGGCTGGCGATGTAGATGTACTGGTCGTCACGGACCTGCGGGGCAGAGGTGCTGGCGGAGACGGCGGCGATGCGGGTCAGCAGCCGGACGGCCTGGGGTGACGCGCCGCCGGGCCCGCGCTCGCTGACCGAGTCGCCCGGAGCGCTGGCCGCCGGAGGGACCGTGGTCGGGGCATGGGAACCGACGGTGGTCACCGCGATGACCGCAGCCATCGCCCCCGCGGCCAGCGACGCCCCAAGGACCAGTCGGCGCCGGGGACGGCCGGGGGCGGCCGCGTCGGCCAAGCGCCGGCGCAGTCCGCCTGGCTGGTGGGAGGTGTGGGTGGTGTCCTGGTCGATCTGTCGCATGAGGAGTTCCTTGTGGTGGAGGTGGCGGCCCGGCGGCAGGTCCCGTTCGGCCGGGGCCGGCAGCAGCCGGGCCGACTCCTCGCGCTCGGCCTGTGAGGGCCGGTACGGAGTGGCGTTCATCGGGCTCCCTCCTGGACGGACAGGGCCGCGAACGCGGCCTCACTCTCTACCTCTCCGCGCCCCGGGCGCGGTTCCAGCTTTTCCTCGGTCAGTTGCCGGTCGGTCAGGTCCCGCAGCCTGACCCGGGCGCGCGACAGGCGTGAGCGCACAGTGCCCACCGGTACCCCCAGCGCGTCAGCGGTCTGCTGGTAGTCCAACCCCGACCACACGCACAGCGCCAGCACCTCCCTCTCCTGACGGCGCAGGCCCCGCACCGCCCGGTGAACCGCGTCCAGGCGACGGGCGTCGTCGATCCGCCCGGCCGCCTCGTCCGCGAAGTCCTCCACCGGCTCCGGGGCGGGCACCCGGGCCAGGAAGGCGAAACGCCGACGGACACCGCGTCTGGCGTTGTGCGCCTTGTTCGTCGCGATCCCCAGCAGCCACGGCCGCAGCGATCCCCCCTCCTCTCCGACCTTCTCCCTCGTCCGCCAGGCGTCCAGGAACGTCGCCGACATGACGTCCTCGGCCACCGACCAGTCGCCGGTCAGCCGGAAGGCATGGTTGTACACCGCCTTCGCATACTGCTCATAGAGCTCGCCGAACGCCTCGCGATCGCCCGCGCGTATCCGCTCCCGCATCCCGTCTCCTCACTCACACCCGCACCGGGCCGTATCACCTTCTCTCTCCGCACACCCAGCAAGGTTCCCGGAACGGCACCAAAAAGAATTCCGGGCATGAGCGTGCCGCTTGAACCCGACCCGTTCGAACTCCTGACCGCCGAGTCCGCGATGCGGACCGAGATCCTCATCGGCTACGCCCGGGTCTCCACCGGCGGACAGAAGCTCGACCGCCAGATCGACGCCCTCACCGCCACCGGCTGCCGGCGCATCTTCGCCGACAAGAAGTCCGGCAAGGACGACCTGCGCCCCGAGCTCAAGGCCTGCCACGGGGCGGTTGTGTGGACGGTTGTGTGGACGGTTGTGTGGACGGTTGTGTGGACGGTTGTGTGGACGGTTGTGTGGACGGCCCTCCCGCCGACGGGTCCCCGGCGGTCGGGAGGGCCGTCCTCAAGGGGTCAGGGGGTACGGAGCCAGAGGGCCGCGCCGAGGGCGGCGACCGCCAGGGCGATCAGGCAGAGGGCTGCGACGGCGACGTACTGATGACGCGTACGGCTCCGCGCGGGGTCAGGGCCGCGCGTTCCTCGGGGCTCGCCGTCCAGCACTGTTCGATCGCCGCCTCCCACAGGTACCCACTGGGCCGGACCAGACTGAGCAGGTTCCCGTGCACGTCCCGGACCTGCCCGGTCAGGGCCCGCTGCCCGTCCGTGACGACGTCCCCGACGCGGTACCTCACGGGGTGGTCCGTGAGGCGTTCAGGATCACGGTCAGCCGCTTCGCGCCGGTGACGCCGACGACCCCGAGCCCGTACCGGTGCACGTCCCCGGCGGGGGAGCGGGTGACGTCCCGGTAGAGCCCCTTGATGGGGACCCCGGCGCCCTCCATGGCGGTCTTCAGCTCCCGGTAGACCCGGGCGGCCTCTTCCTCGGAGACGGGACGGGTGGGCGGCGGTGCGTTCGTGGACGTATGCATGGAGGGCTCTCTTTCTGGTGGTTCTCCTCCGGAACGCCTTCACGATGACGCGGATCTCCCTACGCTCGCCAGGAGTTGGGTTTCCCTAGGGGATCAGGAAACGTCGCATATGCCAGCTCAGAACGAGATCGACCCCAGCGAGAGCCTGGAGAGCTTCATCGCCGACATGATCCGCGACGCCCGCAAGCGTCGTGAATGGCGGCAACAGGACCTCGCAACCAAGGTGTTCAGCAGCACTACCCGGATCTCCGAGATCGAGAACGGAGATCCGCCGGACCTCAAGCTCGGCCGACAGATCGACCAGGTCCTCGAACTCGGCGGGGCGCTGGTGAACCTGTTGGTCATCCGTGACCGCACAGCTTTCCGCGACTACGCGCAGGGCTTCCTGCGGGACCAGGCACGGGCGCGGACCATACATGAGTTCTCGCTCGTCGTGCCGGGACTGCTCCAGACCCCGGCGTACGCTCGCGCGGTCATGGAGCAGGCGGTGCCCGGTGGGCACCCTGACATCGTCGGCGCCGTACGGCGACGCGCCGAGCGACAGGCCGTGTTCGACGGCCCGCATCCGCCGTGGTTCTGGGTGGTTCTCGACGAGAACGCCCTGTCGAAGGTGGTCGGGTCCAAGGAAGTGATGCGGGGGCAGATCGAGTGGTTGCTCGAAGCCGTTGCCCGGCCGTTCATCAACGTTCAGATCCTGAAGGCGGACCGTGCGGGGCTCCCGGGTTCGGTGAGCCTCCTCACCCTCAATTCCGGTGAACGCACCGCCTACACAGAAGGGTTCGGCATCGGTTGCTATATGGTCGAACCGTCCGACGTCGACCGATTCCAGCAGGTCTACGACCGGCTCCACGCCGACGCCCTCGGGATCGTTGAGTCAGAAGAGATCATCCGCGAAGCACTGGGGAAGCACGATGACTGAGCCCAACTGGCACAAGAGCACGTACAGCGGCGACGACGACAACTGTGTCGAGGTGGCCGACAATCCCGCTCGCGTCCACGTCCGGGACACCAAGGACCATGCCAAGGGTGAGCTGACCGCCGCTCCGGCGGCCTGGGCCGCGTTCACCGGGTTCGTGGCGGCGCAGGCGCGCTGATCGCCCCCGCCGCCCGCCGGGCAGAGGGCATCTCCAGCTATCGGGAAGGAACCACGATGACTGAGACCGCACTGAACTGGCGCAAGAGCACGTACAGCGGCAATGACAACGACGCCTGCGTCGAGGTGGCCGACAACGTCGCCGGGGTCCACGTCCGGGACACGAAGGACCACGCCAGGGGCGAGGTCATGGCCGCTCCGGCAGCCTGGGCGGCGTTCACCGCGTACGCGGTGGCCCAGTCGCCCTGGCGCAAGAGCACGTACAGCGGGCCCGAGAACGACAACTGTGTCGAGGTGGCCGACGACCTCGCTCGCGTCCGGGTCCGGGACACCAAGGATCACGCACAGGGCGAGCTGACTGCCGCCCCGGCGGCCTGGGCCGCGTTCACCGGGTTCGTGGTGGCGCAGGCGCGTTGACGTGACGTGACGGCTGCCCGGCGAGGCAGCCGTCCGTGCCGGGGTTCAGGCGGACCGCTCTACTCGCTCGAAGATGTCCGCGTCCGTCTCCCGCTGCCAGGCGGGAAGGTCGGCCCAGTCGGCGACGTAGCCGGGCTTCGGGTCCTCGAAGTGGCGGAACATCTGGGCGGTCCAGCAGATCGCGACGAAGCGGCCCTTCTGCTCGCGGGTGAGGCGGGCCGCGTGTCCCCCGCTGACCGCGATGAAGTCCCGCACCTGCCCGCAGACGGCGGCGGCGGCCTCCCGTTCCCACTCGGGGGTGTCGGCCCACGGCGTGACGTAGCCGGGCTTCGGCTCGCCGGGGTAGTGCTTGTTCACGCCGTCGATCCACGCCTCGCGGAAGATCCGGCCGTCACTCATACGCGTGTCCCTCTCGTCGTGCGGTGCGCGGAAGCGCCGCGATCCGATGATCCAGCTCCGAGACTCGGGCATCGGCCAGGAGCGGGGCAAGACGCCCTCGAAGGCCGTCCAGTTTCTTGCCGACGAAACCCGAGTGGGACCGGTCGGCCAGCCCGAGTGCCTGCTCGGCGAAGTGCACGACCTGACTGATGTCGCGCCGATACGCCCCGAGGACCGCAAGGTCGCTCAGTACGGCCGCGCGGCGACGCAGCGACAGTGGCTGGGCGAGGGCTGCGGTGAGCGCCTCCTCCGCGAGTTCGGGGCGGCCCAACTGGAGGTAACAAGCCCCGCGCTCCTCGGCGAGGCGGGATCCGTCGAAGCGGAGCCAGCCTCCATTGCGGGAGTCGTCACCACCGAGGGTGTGCACCTTCTCGGCCTCGTCCAGAGCCCTTTCGCAGGCGTTGAGATCGCCCACCGCCGCGTGGGCCTGTGCCTGGACGGCGGCAACCCAGTGACGTGTGGAGAGCGTCCGGTCGCCCCGCTGCGCGACCCTTCCAGCCGCTGTCAGCAAGCGCTGGGCGGAGGGTGCCCGGTGCGCGTACAACTCGACATACGCGTGACGGGTCATGGCGCAGGCCCAGAGATCGTGGTCCCCACTGGCATGAGCGGCTTGGGCTGCCAGTGTGTAGCACTCGGCGGCGTCGGTGTACCGGTTGGCGTCGAAGAACAGCTCGCCGGCGAGCTGGTAGAGGTCTGCGGTCATCCGGCACAGCCGCGTTTGCTCTCCGGCCGTGCGAGCTTCGGCCAGCGCCTTCGTCATCAGGTCGAGCTGTCCACGGACCGCAGGGAAGGCGCTCTGCTTGGAGTCCGAGAGCGCGTAGACCTGCCAGAGGCTTCGATGCAGGGCCTCGCCAGTCTCCAGGAGCGCCGGTGCCGTACGCCCCCGGGCGACTCCGTCGGGGGCGGGGAGGGCAATCAGAACGCCTGTCACTGCGAGCAGCCCCAGAACTTCGCGGCGCTTCATGTCGTCATCATCACCGTCGGGAAGGGATGGGGTGTCGGGAAGCGGGGCGGTCTCGGGCGACTGCTCCGGAGAGAGGAGAACTCCCAGCTCGGGGAGGGTGATGCCCAATAGCTCGGCGATCCGGGGTCGTTGGTGCGGCTGTGGGGTGGCGCGACCGCATTCCCAACGGACCACGGTCGACGCGGCCACCGCAAGCACTTCCGCGAATTCCTCCTGGGAATATCCCCGTGCCACACGCTGCTCGGCGAAGAGCTTGCGCCTCAATGCCACCGGCCTCCCTCGCAAGAACGAGCTGCCCCGCATACGACGCCCGGCAACGCCTGGGAAACGCCTGGGCATCGAGTGAGGTCCACTCTGGGAGACCGTAACGGATTGTCGTTCACTGGTCACACGCAGCTCGCGGGCCCGGACTCCTGCCGGTCGCCGTCCTGAATCGGCTGGACGGTGGCGGCGCACACATCCGACCCGCTTCTACCTGAGGCGCATGCCTCTTCTCGCCTCTTCTCGTCCAAGGAGTCCCATGAACACCTCTGTCGCCCCTGTCACCCCCACCCCTCCGTGGGGTGCGAGTCGGCTCGCGCCCTACCCCGACGTCGTCCGCCAGCCCTACGCCGTCGTCACCATCGACCCCACGACGCAGCTCGGGGTGTTCCGCGACCGCGTCGGGCAGGTGGTCGAGATGGGCAAGCACGGCACCAGTTCCGGCACCGAGACCTCCACGACGACGAACTCGGACTCCAAGAACGACCAGGGCCACGACCAGGACAGCAATCAGGACTGATGACCATGACCGAGGAGAGGCCGGTTCTGGTGGCCACCGAGGCGGATGACATCACCGCCGACATGGTGATCACCGAACTCAACCGGCGCCATGTGCCCGTGGTCCGGTTCGACCCCGCCGACATCGGCGAGGACCTCACGGTCTCGGCTCGGTTCGGCACCTGCCAGGCCCCGGTGGTCGGGCAGGTGCGCACCCCGTCGAGAACCGCTGACGTGACCCGGGTCCGGTCGGTGTACTGGCGCCGCCCGGGATGGCCCACGTTTCCCCACCTGTCCGCCGACGACTCCCGTTTTGCGGCGGCACAGGTCCGCTACGGACTCGGTGGCACCCTCTACGCCCTGGGCGCTCCGCTCTGGGTCAACCACCCCCTGCGCGTTGCCGCAGCCGAATACAAGCCCGCGCAGCTCGTTCTCGCCCAGCAACTCGGCTTCACCATCCCGCCCACCCTCGTCACCAACGATCCTGACGACGCGCGTGAGTTCGTCCTCGCCCAGGGTGAGGCGATCTTCAAGACGCTGCGGTGGACCCCCTGCACGCGTGACGGCGTGCCGGTGACGGGATGGGCCGCCCCCGTCACGCCCGACGAGATCGACGACAGCGTCCGGGTCGCGCCCCATCTGTTCCAGGCCCGCGTGGACAAGGCCGCCGACGTTCGCGTACTCCTCGTGGGGCGGCATACGTTCGCCGTACGCATCAACTCCGACCTCCTGGACTGGCGCAGGGACTACAGCGCCCTGACCTACACCGTGGAGCACCTTCCCGACCGGGTGGACAGGGCGCTGCACACCTACCTGGACCGACTGGGCCTGGTGTCGGGGAGCTTCGACCTCGCGGTCGACCGGGCGGGGGACCACTGGTGGCTGGAACTGAATCCGAATGGCCAGTGGGGGTGGCTGGAGACCGAGACCGGTCTCCCCATGTCCGCTGCCTTCGCCGATCTGCTCGCACAAGGAGAAAGCCGATGACCGACCCGGCATCCGAGCGAAGCCGCATGGCGACGTCGCTCGTGGACGAAGGCGTCCTGAAGTCCCCCTGGCTGCGTGCGGCGGTCGAGACCGTCTCCCGCGAACGGTTCCTGCACCCGGGAGTGTTCCTGGACGAGGGGCGGACCTGGCGGCCCGTCGCAGCCGCCGACACCGACCCGGACGAGTGGCTGAAGATTGCCTACAGCGTCGCCACCCTCACCACCCAGCTCGACGGCCACCTCACCGCCGACCAGGCCGACGAACCCGTCGTGGGCGTGCCGACGTCTTCTTCGACCGACCCGGCCACCGTCGTCGGCATGATCGAGGCCCTGGACCTCACGGCGGAGCACAGCGTCCTGGAGATCGGCACGGGCACCGGCTACTCGACCGCCCTGATGTGCCACTACCTGGGCGAGGACGACGTCACCACCGTCGAAGTCGACTCACAGGTGGCTGCACGAGCCGATGCCGCTCTCGAAGCCGTCGGCTTCTCGACGTGGACCGTGAGGGGCGACGGCCTTCTCGGCCACCCGTACCGGGCACCGTACGACCGGGTCATCGCCACCTGTGCGGTCCGCCGCATTCCGTACGCCTGGATCAGGCAGACGAAGCCGGGAGGCATCATCCTCGGCACGGTCGGCTCCTGGCCCTGGGGAACCGGCCTGGCGAAGGTCACCGTCGGCGACGACGGCACCGCCGAGGGCGCGATCATCGGGCGCTCCTCCTTCATGCAGGCGAGGGCCCAGGCAGTGGTCCCCGTGTCCGGCGACCTCTCCGCGCGGACGGCGTACGCGGACAGTGAGCGGCGGACGAGGATGTCGCCGCTCATGCTGGACGAGTGGATGCCCGCCTTCCTCACGCAGCTCGCGGCGCCCGGCGCTCAACTCGTCCGGGCCACCACGAGCGAGGGCGCGCGACTCCTCTACCTCTTCGATCCCGAGCGCGAGTCGTTCGCCGAGTTCGCCGCCGACGGGGAGGGCTGGACCGTCCGCCAGGGCGGCCCCGTGGCCCTGTGGGACGACGTCGAGGGCGCGCTCACGGCCTGGCGGGAGGCGGGCAGTCCGGACATCACCGCCGTGCGGCTCCGCGTGACACCCGCGTCCCATCAGTACTGGATCGACCGAGCCCCCGCCCTGCGCTGGGAACACCGGATCTCCTGACCTCCTGACCCACGCTGACCCACCGGCCTCCCGGCCATGGACGGCGGACCGTTCTCCCGATGGGCCGGGCGGCGGGATACGTGGGGCCCGGGCCCCGGGGCGGCAGGCACCGGGAGCCTTCCGGGCCCCGGCCGACCGGCTGTCACCCCAGGTAGGGCGTCGGCCGGTTCTCCAGGAAGTGCGTCAGCCGTAGCCGCTGGGTGTGGTGCATGGGCAGTGAGTCCAGGTCTTCGGGGGCCACGAAGCGGACGTCCGTGCTCTCGTCCGAGACGGCCGGCGACCCGCCGACCACCCGCGCCCTGAAGCAGACGTTGAACTGTCTCCGCACCTCCCCGTCGCTGTACGCGATGATGTGGCGCGGGTCGGTGTAGGTGCCGACGAGGCCCGTGATCTCCACGGCCAGCCCGGTCTCCTCCCGGACCTCGCGGACGGCCGCCCCCGACAGCGACTCGCCCAGGTCCATCCCGCCGCCCGGCAGCGCCCACAGGCCGTTGTCCCGGCGGAGCTGGAGAAGAACGCGCCCCCGTTCGTCGGTCACCACGGCGGAGGCGGCCACCACCATGCTGTTGGGCTGCGGGGCGTCCGGGTCGTCGTAGTACTCGGTACGTGCCATGGGCTCAGCCTTCCACGGGGCGGGCGGTCTCCCACATGGTGCCGAGGCTGTCCGCGTAGGTGTCGAACCCCCTTCTGAGATTCGGTGAACCGTAACGATCAACAGTTGTGTGAGGGGGGGCGCTTGCCGTATCACCACCTGTGTGGTGATCGGGATCGAGTCAGGTATTGCCGCGTCGGTGCGATATTGCATAAGGGCAGTTCAGCACGTGCTTTTACGTTTCCTCAGGAGGAGGTCGGGCGTCTGGAGCGCCGGTCCGTGGATCCCTTTCTGTGGCTTTGACCTGCAGTGATACCAGGACTCTCCAGTGTGTCGGCAGTTCTTTAATGATTGGGTCGAAAACAGGTCTCCCGGCATGGAGCCCGCGTACCTTCACGTCTTGCGCAAGAAGCGCGCGGATCCGACTCCAGGAGTGGCTAGATGGCCAAGGGACACAAGTGCCCGGTCTGCGGTACGCAGACACTGCAGCCGAGCAGCACCAACCGCCTGAAGTGCTCGAAGTGCCGGTCGACGTTCCTCAAGGGCGTGATCGTCGGCCCTTGACGCACAGGGGTGTCCCGGATCCCTCGGGCAGGCCGGAAGCCGTGGCGCCGCAGGGACTCCGCAGGGAGGCCTTGTGGCTCCGCCCGACCGGTGCGGGCCTTCCCCGGCGGAGGGGCTCAGGACGGCTCGGTCTGCCTCCGGGGCCCGTTGTCCTTCACCGGACCCCGGGCTCGTACGGTGCCCCCGGCCCACCGGCCGGTGTGGTCCACGCCGTCAGTTTCTCCGGGTTGCGGACCGCCCAGATGCGGGTCACCCGGCCGTCGCCGTCCAGGGCGAAGGCCGCCACCGTCACCACGTCGGTGCCGTGCTGGGCGACCAGGCCCGGGCGGCCGTTCACCGTGCGTTCCAGGAGGGTCAGGCCGGGGGCCTTGCCCGCGATGAAGACGAGGTACTCCGCGATGCGGCGGGCGCCGACCAGCGGGCGGAGCGCCGTCCCCACGAGACCGCCGCCGTCGGCCGTCATCACCGCGTCCGGGTCCAGCAGGCCGACCACCGCCCCGATGTCCTTCGCCTCCCACGCCTCCTTGAAACGCCTTACCGCGGCGGCCTGTTCGGCATCCGGCCGGGACGCCGTCCGCTCCCCGCGGACCCGCCGCCGGGCCGACGCGGCGAGCTGGCGGCAGGCCGCGGGCGTACGGCCCACGATCCCGGCGATCTCCGGGAACGGATAGCGGAAGACGTCGTGCAGGACGAACGCCACCCGCTCCGCCGGGGTCATCGACTCCAGGACCACCAGGAACGCCATGCCCACCGACTCGTCCAGGGCCACCCGGTCCGCCGGATCGGCCCCGCCGCTCCCGCCCCACTCCGTACGGTCCGGCAGCGGCTCCGGTATCCACGCGCCCACGTACCGCTCCCGCCGCACGCGCGCCGAGCCGAGCAGGTCCAGGCAGATCCGCCCCGCCACGGTCGTCAGCCATGCCCCGGGCGACTCCACGGCCGCCCGCCGCGCCGGAGTCAGGGCGTACCAGCGGGCGTACGTCTCCTGCACCGCGTCCTCCGCCTCGGTCAGCGAACCGAGCAGCCGATAGGCGATGCCGGTCAGCCGGGACCGCTCCCCGGCGACCGCCCCGGAGTCCTGGATGCGCATGACGTCCGCCCCCCGCTCGTCCCGCCCGAGGCGCGCGCGGCGCACCTCGCCTCACACTTCGCGGGCCTGTTTCGTCAGACAGGCGAGACAGTACCGAGCGACCGCCGCACGGCGGGACGAGGGGGCGAACGATGTCCGTACCGATGACGAACGGGACGACGAGCGGGACGATCACGGGGGCGGGAGGCGGGGACGCGAGCCGTACGGGCGGGGTCACGGGCCGTACGGGCGGGGTCACGGGCCGTACGGGCGGGTGGCCCGCCTTCGTCCGGGTGGCGGTGGTGCTCCAGACCGTCGCCCTGTTGTTCCAGGCGGTGACGGCGGGCCTGCTGCTGTCCGCCTCGTACGGGGAGACGCTCCACGGGGTGGGTGCCCGGGTCATGTACGGGGCGTCGATGCTGTACCTGCTGGCCGCCGTCCTCGCCTGGCGGCCGGGCGGCGGTTCACCCCGTCCGATCGCCCACGCGACCGTCCTCCTGCTGCTCGCCTCCCTCCAGGTGGTCCTGGGCATCGCCCACGTCCCCTCGGTCCATGTCCCCCTGGGCGTCCTGATGTTCACGCTCAGCGTGCTCGATCTGGTGGGGGTGCCGGGCCGTCGCGCACGGCCGTGAGGGCGCGGGTCCGGGGGAGCGGCCGACGAACGGACACCTTCTCCCTTACGGGCCTTGGCCGTACGCCTGGACGGCCACCTCCACGGTCCTCCCCGGCTACGGGCGTCCGGTCCCGCCCGCCCCCGGCGCCCGGTCGCCGACCGGTCCCGACGCGTACGCCAGCGGGGGCGCGATCGACCGGACGTCCGCGCCCTCCCCGACCCACAGCCCGATGAACAGCGTGGCGGTCGCCTCCAGCAGGCCCGCGCGGTCCAGGCCGCCGCCGGACACCGGCGCGCAGCCCGTGTCCACGACCAGCTCGTGGACGCGGGCGAGGGCCGCCGGGTCGTCCCCGCAGACCGGCACCGCCAGCGGGGACCCCTCGAAGACCGGGGGCCGCATCCGCCACACGTCCTCGTGGCACAGGTTGAACGCCTTGACCACCCTGGCCCCCGGCGCGGCCTCCGCCAGCCGCCGCGCCGCCGACGGGCCGCCCTCGGTCAGCAGCCGGAAGCCGGGCCCGACCGGGTTGGAGCAGTCGAGCAGCACCCGCCCGTCCAGGGGGCCGCGCAGCTCCCGCACCACCTCGGCCCCGGCCCCGTACGGCAGCGCCGCGAGGACCACCTCGCCGGACCCGGCCGCCGCCCGGAGCCCGGCGGGCCGCGCGCCCCCGCCCAGGCGCGCCGCGAGCCGTTCCGCCGCGCGCGGGTCGCGTCCCCCGACCGTCACCTCGTGCCCGGCCCGCACCCAGTGCGCGGTGAGCGCGTCCGCCATGTTCCCCGTGCCCAGTACGCCGATCCTCATCGCGTTCTCCCTCCGCCCCTGAACTTCCTTGTGGGGCTGCCTGGTTCGGCTGTCCGTACCGACGCTAGGGAGTGGCTCGGGCACCATTCGGTACGTGACCCCCGACGCCTCCCTCGAACCCGAACCCGATCCCGACGCCTCCCCCTTCCTCGCCGACTGCCGGGCCCGGCTCGCCTTCGACCTGCTCGCGAACACCTGGAACGCGGTGGTGCTGTGGGCGCTCCGCGACGGGCCCCGCCGTCCGGTCGAGCTGCGGGAGCGGATCGGCGGCATCAGCTCCAAGGTCCTCACCGAGACCCTGCGCAGGCTCGGGGACAGCGGTCTGGTCGAGCGTCGGCCCCATCCCGGTCCACCACCCCGGGTCGCGTACGAACTCACCGCTCTGGGCCGTACGTTGCTGGGCCCGATCGGAGCCGTGGGCGCCTGGGCCTTCGAGCACGGCGACGAGGTCATGACCGCGCGGGAGGCGGCTTGCGCGGCCGGGCGGGGGCCCGGGCGGGAGGGTGAGCGGGGGAGCGGGCCGGGGCCGGGGGCGGGCCGGTAGCCGGGTCGGTCGCCGCCGGGTCGGGGTCCCGGGGGCGTATCCCTGCCTGGGAGGGAGGGAGGGAGGGAGGGAGGGGTACGGGGGCCGAGGCCCGGCTCGTGCCGCGCCCTTGTCCCCGTACCTCCGCCCCCGTACCTCCGCCCCCGTACCTCCGTCCCCCGCGTTCAGGCCGTGGTCTGCCGGGTCTCGGCTCCCATGGTCACCGTCGTGTCCGCCGCCGCCGTGACCACCGGGTCGTGGGTCGCCACCACCGTCACACAGCCGTGCTCGTGCGTGGTGCGGGCGATCAGGGCGGTGAGTTCGTCCGCGCGGGTCCGGTCGACGGCCGCCGTCGGCTCGTCCACCAGGAGCAGTTCGGGCTCCAGGAGGAGGGCGCGGGCCAGGGCGACCCGCTGGCGTTCGCCGCCGGAGAGCTGGTCCGGGCGGTGGGACCCGCGATGTCCGAGCCCGACCTCTTCGAGGAGCGCGCGGGCCCTCGGGCGCAGGGCGCGCGGGCTGCGACCGGTCAGCGAGAGGGCGGCGAGGAGCTGTTCCTCGGCGGTCAGCCCGGTGAGCAGGTTGCCGCTCTGGAAGACGTATCCGACGCGCTCCCGGCGGGCGCGGGCCCGCTCCCGGTCGGTGAGCGCGGCGAGATCGGTGCCGTTGAGGAGGACCTGCCCCGCGTCCGGCCGGAGCAGCGCCCCGGCGACCGCGAGCAGCGTCGACTTGCCCGAGCCCGAGGGGCCGACGAGCGCGGTGAGCGCGCCCGGCGAGAAGCGCGCGTCGAGACCGCGCAGGGCGGTCGTACGGGACTCGCCCCGGCCCAGGGTGACGGTCACGTCATGGAGGTGGAGGCTCATCGTCCGGCTCCCAGCAGGGTCATCGGGTCGACGGTGGCGACCCGTCGCAGGGTGAGGGCGGAACCGGCGAGGCCGACCACGGCGACCGCCAGCATGGTGGCCGCGAGCGTTCCGGCGGGCAGGCTGAACGGCACCTGCTCGCCGACGAGCAGACCGACCCCGGCCGAGAGGGCCGCGCCGACGACGGTGCCGGTGGAGACGACCACCGCCGCCTGCGCGAGGGTGTGACCGAGGAGTCTGCGCCGGGAGGCGCCCATCGCGCGCAACAGGGCCAGTTCCGGGGTGCGTTGGACGGTCCACACGGCGAAGAAGGCGCCGACGACGAGCGGCGCGATCAGGAACAGGAACGTCTGGATCGACGTCATCGTCAGCCGCTCGCCGTCATAGCCGGGGGCGGCGGCGAAGGCGGTCTCCAGGGGGACGGTCGTGGTGCCGTGGCGCCGGTCGGCGTCGGCGAGCGCGTCGGCGTCGGTGCCCTCGGGGAGCCGTAGGGCCACGGCGCTGTACTGGGCAGGGAGCCCGGCGGGGGCGGCCGACGCGGCTTCCGGGGCGGCCGACGGGGCTCCGGCTCCCGGGGTGGCCGACGCCGCTCCGGGGGCGGTGAAGCGGACGCGCCGCCAGGTGTCGGCCGTCATGTAGGCGACGGGCACGTGCCCGTACGAGGAGCGGCCGGTGGCGCCGACGACGTGCAGCCGGATGCCGAGCCGGTCCACGACGAGGGTGTCGCCGATCCGGACGCCCTCGTCGAGGAGCTGACGGGAGACGACGACGCCGTCCGGGCGCGCGGGGTCGAGCCGTCCGCCGTCGTCGGCGCCGGGGTCGGTGAAGGCGCCGGGCACGACCCCGAACGCGGCGAGGTCGACCTCGGTGCCCCGGCCGGTGGTGCCGCGCGTGATGGTCACGCCCAGCGGGGTGGCCTCGGCGCCGTCCTCCCGGCCCCAGTCCCCGGCGGTACGGGCGTCCACCAGGCCCCGGGCGAACTGGTCGGAGTCCGAGCCGGAGGCGAAGGCGACATGGGTGGCGGGCAGGCGGCGCAGGGCGGAGACGGTGTCGTCGCCGAGGCCGGTGGTGAAGCCGGAGACGATGCCGACGAGGGCGGCGACCAGGACGACGACGCTGCCCATCAGCAGGAAGCGGCCCCGGGCCGCTCTCAGTTCCAGCAGGGCGAGGAACACGGTGTTCCCTCCTCCAGTGATCTTTCAGGGGGCTGATCTTCCAAGGGGCCGTCCCCATGATGGGGACGCAGCGTCTCTAAGATAGAAGATGGCGACGCTGCGTCTCCAAGGGGGGTCCCACAGCGCGCCCCTAGACTTGGCCCGTGCCCAAGATCCACGCCGCCACGGTCGCCGACCACCGCTCCCAGCAGCGCGCCGCACTGCTCGGAGCGGCCCGCGAGATCCTTGAGGAGGGCGACGCCTCCCGGGTGACCTTCGCCGAGGTCGCCCGCCGCACCGGGCTCGCCCGCAACAGCGTCTACAAGTACTTCCCCGACCGGCACCACCTGCTGACCGCCGTCGTCCAGGAGGCCGCGCCCCGCTGGACGGACCGCATCCGCACGGCCCTCGCCGCCGCCGGGGACAGCCCCGGGGAACGCGTCGCCGCGTACGTCACCGCTCAGCTCCTGATGGTCCGCGACGGCGAACACCGCATCGCCCGCGCCGTCGCCGACGAGCAGGACGCCGCCGCCCTGCGCGCGGGCGCCGACACCGCCCACCGGGCCCTCCTCGCCCCCCTCGTCGACGCCCTCCGCGACCTCGGCGACGACGACCCGCTCCTCACCGCCCGCTTCCTCCAGGGCTTCGTCAACGCCGCCACCACCGCCCTGGAGAACGGCGCGGACTGGACCGCCGTCACCGACCGCGCCGTCCGCCTCGCCGTCGCGGCCCTCGGCGGCCTCACGACGGGCCCGGTCGCGCCGCCCACGGGCCCGCCCGCGTCTCCGGCGGAGGGGCGCGCGGGGGAGTAGGGCCGCCGTCCCCGCCCGTGCGGGGCCCGCCGCCCTCGCTCGTTCGGAGCCCGCAGCCTCCGCCCGTTCGGGGTCCGCCGCCTTCGCCCGTCCGTGGTCCGCTGCCCCCGCCCGTTCGGGCCCACCGGCCTCGCCCGTTCGGGGTCCGCCGCCGTGCGGCCCGCCCCGGCGCCTGCTGAGCTGGACGCGATTCCCGTACCCGCGTCCCCCCACCCCCAGGAGCAGGGCATGGCCGTCATCGTCACAATCGAGATCCCCGGCGGCACCCGGGAGCAGTACGAGAAGACGACCCGGAGCCTCGGAGAGACCGACTGGTTCCCGCCCGCCGGGCTCCTCGCGCACGCCGCGGGACCCGACGGCGACGGCGGATGGCGGATCGTCGACTTCTGGGAGTCCGAGGACGAATTCCTCGCCTTCATGGAGAAAGGCAGGCCCGTCTTCGAACGCGAAGGCGTCCGTACGGTCCTGCCGACCGTCCAGGAGGCGACCCACGTCATGGTGCGGCCCGCACCGAACTGAAAATCCTTCGTGCTGAACCCCTTCGTGGCCCGCGCCGAACCGAACCCTCGTGGCCCGCACCGAAAGGAACCCTTCGCGGCCCGCGCCGGACTGAAAACCCTTTGCGGGGCGGGCCCGTGACCGGCACGCTTCTCGACCATGACCAGCACCTCCTCACCCGCCCGCCCCGTCGCGGACCTGTTCGCCGCCGACGGGCGCCTCAAGGCGGTCCCGCGCCGCCCGGCCCGCCGCGAGGCGCTCCTCGCGCACCTCGCCGAGACCCTCTTCGAGACCGGCCGCGACTACCGCGAACCCGAGGTCAACGAAGCCCTCATGGGCGTGCACGCCGACTACCCGGCCCTCCGCCGGTACCTCGTCGAGGGCGGCTTCCTCTCCCGTACGAAGGACGGCTCCGCCTACCGCCGACAGCAGCGCTCCGACTCCCCCGCAGGCACGGTCCCCGCCGTCGCGTGACCGGGCCGGTCACGGCGGGCCTGCTCGCCGGATACGGCATCGCGATCCCGGTCGGCGCCGTCGGCGCGCACCTGGTGGCCGTCACGGCCAGGACCGGCTGGCGCACCGGCGCCGGGGCCGCCCTCGGCGTCGCCACGGCGGACGGGGCCTACGCGCTCCTCGCCGTCGCGGGGGGCGCCGCCCTCGTCCCGCTGCTCGTCCCCGTCATGGACCCGCTCCGCTGGGCCTCCGCGCTGCTGCTCACCGCCCTCGCGCTGCGGTCCGCGCGGACGGCGTGGAACGCGTACCGCACGGGCGGCGCGGCCTCCCGCGACGACGGCACGGCCCCGACCGCCGCCCGCGCCTACCTCGCCTTCCTGGGGATCACGCTCCTCAACCCCATGACGGTGGTCTACTTCGCGGCCCTCGTCCTCGCCACCGGCCCCGACACGCCCACCGGGCCGGCCGACAGGACGGCCTTCGTCCTCGCGGCGCTCGCCGCCTCGGCGAGCTGGCAGCTCCTCCTCGCGCTCGGCGGCACCGTCCTCGGCCGCGCCCTGACCGGCCCCCGGGGCCGACTGGCGACGGCCCTCGTGTCGAGCGCCCTCGTCACGGGTCTCGCGGTGCGCCTGGTGACGGGCGGGGACTGACAGTCCCGGGCCCGTTGTCGGAGGCGGTCACTACAGTGCCGCCATGTCGAACGAACAGATCAACTTCGCTTCCGCGCAGGCTCTTTCGGCCGGTGACCCGGCCGGTGACCCGGGCATCGGCCTCGGCCGTGAACTGGGCGTCGTCGGCCCCGGCGCCGGTCCCGGGTCCGGTCCCGGCGGTGAGCCGGGCAACGACCCGGGCTGGGACCGGCTGCTCGCCGAGGGCTTCGCCGCCCTGGTGGGCCGCCCCCTGGAGGAGTACGACACCGGCGCGGTCTACGCCGCCGGGATCGGCGGCAACCTCATGTACGAGACCGACTTCCGGCAGGACCTCGGCTGGGTGCGCCCGGAGGCCCTGAGCGGCGCCGAACCGGTGTTGTGGGACTGCCCCTTGTTCGACGAGGGCGACAAGGTCCCGGCCTTCGACGCGAGCCGCTCGCTCTTCGAGTTCCCCTGGCTCTCCGTCACGGAACCGCTGCTGCCGCCGGGACTCGCCACCGACCTCGCCGCCGTCGAGATCGGGCACGGGATGGTCCGGGGCGCCGATCTTGCCCCGCTGCTCGCCGCGCACGCCGTGGACCTCGCCGACCCCGACCACGCGGGCGCGTGGACCGTGTACCACGCGGTGCTCGTCTCCGACGGCAGCCTCCTGGGCGCCCTGAAGGCGGCCCTCTTCACCGGCGACCGCCCCGAGGACCTGATCGACTTCGGGGTGGAGCCGGACGAGGAGGGCGCGGAGGCGCTCGCCGCCGTCGCGCACGACGGACTCCGCACCCACCTCGGCCACTTCCGCTCCGACGGCGACACCGGCATGGTCATGGTCCTCGAAGAGGGCCTCGTGCCGGGCGTGATGGACGACCTGGGCTGCTCCCCGGTCGCGGGCTGGGAGGACGGCCACGGCCAGATCGACATCGCGGTCCTGCGCCTGAGCGAACGCGTCGCGGGAAGCGCGCCCCGACCGGCCTGAGGCCCGGCCTCCGGGGGCGCCTACCGCCCGGCCGTACCGGGGCCTCAGGGCCGAAGGACCCCGGCGCCCCCGCCCCCGGCGCCCCCGCCCCCGGCGCCCCCGCCCCCGGCGCCCCCGGTCCCGTCGCGCTCAGCGCCAGATCTGGGTGCTGGAGCTGTTGCATGCCCACTGGTTGGCGGTGGCGCCGTTCGCGGTGGAGTCCCCGAGGATCTCCAGACACTTGCCCGAGTTCCCGTTGACCAGGGTGTTCGACGAAGTCCAGTACCAGAGCTGGGTGGTGGAACCGTTGCAGTCCCATTGGTTGGCGAGGGCCCCGTTGGCGGTGGAGTCCCCGCGGATCTCCAGGCACTTGCCCGAGTTCGCGTTGACCAGCGTGCCCCAGCCGTTGAGGTCGGAGCTGTACCAGCGCTGGGTGTTCGAGCCGTTGCAGTCCCACTGGTTGGCGAGGGCCCCGTTGGCCGTGGAGTCGCCCCGGATCTCCAGGCACTTGCCCGAGTTCCCGTTGACCCAGGTGAACGGGCCCGACGCCGCCGAGGCGTCGGCGGACGGGGCGGTGGCGCCACCGACGAGCAGGACCACTCCGGCGGCCAGCGCCATGCTTCCCTTGCCGACGCGTAGGTTCATGTCTCTCCCTCGAGCAGTGGTGGACCGGGGACGGCCGGAGCGGGGGCGCGGGCGGTGCCGGACCGGCGGACGGGACCACGGACCGCCGGTCGTCGGCCGCGCCCCGCCGGCCATCGATCCACTTATCATGTACCTGACCAATCCCCGGGGTGGGTGACGGCCCGCCATTGGCCCGAAACGCGCGAAGACCGGCCGTGAAGGAGCGCTCACCCCGCCCGGCGCGCCCCCGGTCCCTCCGGCGACGCCCGGGCACGGCCGGGTCGCGGGCCGCGGCCTCTTCCCCGTCCGGGGCCGGACGCACGGCGAGCCCACCGGGCCGCGGGCGCCCGTGGCCGGGCTCCCGCGGCGGTGGGCTCGCGGCCGGGCTCCCGCCGTGGTGGTTCGCGGCCGGTGGGCTCGCGGCGTGGCTCCCCGCCGGGCACCCGGCTCGGGCCCGTGGGCCCGGCACCCCGTCAGACGTACAGGTCGTTCACCACCTCCGGCGGCGTGATCAGCGTGCCCACCAGCCAAGGGGCGTGGAACGGGCGCCTCCAGTCGCCGGTTCCCCGGTACAGGGACGCGGAGGGGCCCGATGCCGCGGCGAACAGGTCCGGGCGGCCGTCGAGGTCGCCGTCCCCGGCGCCGACCAGGTGCCTGAACGCGCCCCAGCCGCTGCCGATCCGGGTGCGCGGCGCGAGCGTGCCGTCGCCCTTGCCGAGGTGGAGCCAGAGGACGCCCGCCCGGTCGCGGGCCACCAGGTCACCGGCGGCGCCGCCCGCGAGGTTCCCCACGGCGGTGATGTCGGCGTAGGCCCCCCAGCCGCCGCCGATCCGCTTGCGGGCCGCGAAGGGCGCGTTCACGTCGCCCGTGCCGGGGTGGAGCCAGAGGACTCCGGACCGGTCCGCGGCGAGCAGGTCGGGCCTGCCGTCCCCGGTGACGTCCGAGCCGCCGGTCAGCTTGTCGTACCCGCTCCAGCCGCCGCCGATCCTGGCCCGCGTGGCGAACGGCGTCCGCCCGTCGCCCGTCCCCCGGTACAGCCACAGGACGCCCGCCCGGTCCCGGGCGACCAGGTCCGGGGCGGTCGAACCGCCGAGGTTCCCGGCCGCCTCGATCCGGTCGTAGGCCCCCCAGCCGGAGCCGACGAGCCGCTTCGGGTTCTGGTTCAGCTGCTGGGACCAGGGCCACATCGTGAAGGAGTCGTGGATCCACAGGCGGCCCGTCGTGTCACGGGCCAGCACGTCCGGTGAGCCGTCGCTGTCGTAGTCGTGCGCGCCGGGCTTCCGCGTGACCGTGAACGACCCCGAGGCCCGCAGGTCGGGGCCGATGCCGTTCAGCGGCTTCGCGGTGATCTCCCAGGTGTACGGGCCCGGCGACGCGCCGGTCCACTGGTCGGCGCGGCCCTCCCACAGGAGCTCGCCCCGCCACGCGTAGGTCATGGTGTGCGGGTCGTACACGCCGGTCACGGGCAGCGCGTTCTCGGTGACGTACTCGCCGGTGCGGGTGTTGCGGAGCTTCGCCGTCATCGACACGTTGGTGCGGCTGAGCCGCCAGTTCAGGGTGAACCGGCCGCCGGACCGGTCGAGGTCCAGCGTGGCGGGGACGTTGTGGCCCAGCAGGGTGACCTTGGTCGGCGCGCCCGTGGCGGCGACCCGGGTGGCGACCGGCACACCGCCCGCGCCGGGCTCGATCCGGTACACGCCCTCGCCGCCCGCCACCGTGCCGCCCCGGACCCCGACCGCGTCCCCGGGGGCGTCGAGGCCCTCTACGGCGTGGTCGAGCAGCTTCCGGGTGGCCGTGCCGTACAGGTCGCGGGCCGTCACCGCGTGCTGCGCGCTGACCGAGGTGTCGAGGAGCCCGTCCCTCCTGGCGTACGTCACCCACTTCCCGACCAGGCCGAGCGTGAGGTTGCCCGCGTTAGGGAGGACGATCCGCTGGAGCCTTCCCGTGGCCCGCTCCAGGACCTCGACGACCGTCTCCCGCTCGTTGTGCCGCGTCCAGGCGACATGGGTGGCGGAGAGCACGGGCGAGCTGCTCCCGTACGTGGCGGAGGTCGTCTCCCGGTGCGCGGTGACGCCCGCCGTCCCGAGGTCCACGACCGCCCAGTGGGTCCTGACCGCGCCCGGCCCCGTCCGGTAGGTGACCAGGACGTCGTCGCCCGCGGCCCCGACGGCGAACAGGCTCGTGGCGTCCGTCGGCAGACCGGTCACGGCCCGCCGGGACGGCGCCGCTCCCGCCTCGCCGGGGGAGTACACGTACAGGACCTTGCGGGTGCCTTCGGAGTCGTCGGCGGAGACGAAGACGTGTTCCCGCACGGCCCCGGCGAACTGCCCGTCCGGACCCGCGCTCGTGGTGGACACCTGCTGGACGCTCTCGCCGGTCGTCATGTCCCTGAGCGTGACGAGGTCGCGCCGCTGTTCCACGACCAGATCGGAGTCCCGCGAGCCGAAGACGAAGTGGTTCGGGGGGAAGGTGTACACGCTGCCGTCGGCGAAGCGCGTCCAGCGCGCCACGTTCGCGTCCTCCGCGTCCCAGGACAGGAATCCCGTACGGCCCAGGCTCACGAGGCTGTCACCGGGGCCGAACGCGTCCGCCGGGTCCGCCGCCGCGGGCGCGAGGGCCCGCGCCGGGGCGGTGGTGCCCTCCGCCGTCGCGGCGGTCGCGGTCCCGGTCGTCGCGGCGGTGGCGCTCTCGGTCGTCGCGGCGGTCGCCGTCGCGGTTCCTCCCGAGAGGCCCGCCGTCACCGCGAGCGCGACCAGGACCGCCGTCCCGAGCCGTCGATGTCTTCTTCCGTGGGACAACGCGCCGTACCTCCAGCCGAGTCGGGGTCATGGCGCCGACACGCCACGACCGGATGACTCACGAAGAGGGCGAAGGGTTGTACGGCGGACCCGCCGTCCGGGCGGAGGAACCGGTTCCCCGCGCCGACCGGTCCCCTTCCGCCTCGGGCCCCGTCCCCGCCGGGCCGCACGGGTGGCTCACTGGACCAGTCCCGCGCGCCCGGCGCAACGCGCGAGGCAGGGCCCGCCCCCGGTGGATGCACCACGCACCCATGGCCCAAATTGGTCTAGTCCAAGGTTTGTTCAAGTGCCGCCCAAGTCGTTGACGCGACCCGGCGGCCGGGGTTTCCGTATCCCAACGGCCGTGCGCGACAACGGCGTTGCCGCACCCCTCCCCCGCCCCCCCCACAGTCATTGGATGGCCATGATGAGACGCATGAGGTCGCTCCGCTCCGCCCTCACCGCCGCCGCGACCGCCGTCGCCGCCCTGGGCCTGGCCGCGACCACCACCGCCCCCGCCCAGGCGGCCACCCCGCTCCCCGCCCATGTCTTCGCCCCCTACTTCGAGGCCTGGACCGGGGAGAGCCCCGCCGCCCTCAGCGCCCAGTCGGGCGCCAAGCACCTGACCATGGCGTTCCTCCAGACCGCCGCCAAGGGCTCGTGCACCGCGTACTGGAACGGCGACACCGGCACTCCCGTCGCCCAGTCCTCCTTCGGCGCCGACATCAGGACCATCCAGTCGCGCGGCGGCGACGTCATCCCCTCCTTCGGCGGGTACACGGCCGACACCACCGGCACCGAGATCGCCGACAGCTGCACCGACGTCAACCAGATCGCGGCCGTCTACCAGAAGGTCATCACGACCTACGACATCACCCGGCTCGACATGGACATCGAGGTCGACTCCCTCGACAACACCGCCGGGATCGACCGCCGCAACAAGGCCATCAAGGTCCTCCAGGACTGGGCCGCCGCCAACGGGCGCAAGATCGAGATCTCGTACACCCTGCCGACGACCACCCGGGGCCTCGCCGCCAACGGGGTCGCCCTGCTCAAGAACGCCGTCACCAACGGCGCCAAGGTCGACGTCGTCAACATGATGACCTTCGACTACTACGACAACGCGGCCCACGACATGGCCGCCGACACCAAGACCGCGGGCCAGGGCCTGTACGACCAGCTCGCCAAGCTCTACCCCGCCAAGACCCCCGCCCAGCTCTGGGGCATGGTCGGCATCACCGAGATGATCGGCGTCGACGACTTCGGCCCGGCCGAGACCTTCACCCTCGCCAACGCCCGTACGGTCTACGACTGGGCCGTCGCCAAGGGCATCAACACCCTGTCGTTCTGGGCGCTCCAGCGTGACAACGGCAGCTGCCCGGGTGGCGCCGCCGCCGACAACTGCTCCGGCATCCAGCAGAACACCTGGGACTTCTCCCACATCTTCGCGCCGTTCACCAGCGGCACCACCGCCCCCACCGACGACTTCTCGGTGACCGCGAACCCGGCCGCCGCGACCGTCACGGCGGGCGGCTCCACCACGGCCACCATCGGCACGGCCGTCACCGCCGGTACGGCCCAGACGGTGAACCTCTCCGTCAGCGGTCTGCCCGCCGGGGTCACCGCCGCCCTCAGCCCCGCCTCGGTGACGGCCGGAGGTTCCTCGACCCTCACCGTGAACACCGCCGCGACCACGGTCTCCGGCACCTACCAGATCGTCGTCAACGGGGCGAGCGCCTCGGCCGGTCACGCGGCGGTCCTCACCCTGACCGTCAACGGCGGCGCCACCCAGTGCACCGCCGGGCCGTGGGTGACCTCCTCCGTCTACACCGGCGGCCAGACCGTCTCGCACAAGGGCCACACCTGGAAGGCCAAGTGGTGGACGACGGGCGAGGAGCCCGGCACCACCGGCCAGTGGGGCGTCTGGCAGGACCTCGGCGCCTGCTGACCCGGCCCCCGGCCGCCGCACCGAACGGACCCGCCCCCGGGACTTCCCGGGGGCGGGTCCGCCCGTAGGGGACGTACCCGGGACGTACCCGTAGGGGCGGGCCCTCCGCGGGGAGGGGCGGCGGCCGGGATCCTTACGGGGAGGGGCGTGGCCGCCGGGACCCTTACGGGGGGCGGGCCGCCGGGCTCGTTGCCCCTACGGATACGGGCCGACCACCCGGCTGTGGCCGTACGGGCGGCTACCGCGGCCGGTCGAAGCGCTGCCGGTGGGCGTCCTCCGTCCGCTCCTGGTCCTGCCCCGCCGCGCGGACCGCGTCGCGCAGGGGGCCGGAGAGATGTCGGCCCAGGGCGCGGACGGCACGGTCGAGGTCGTCGAGGAGCGGGGCGAACCCGGCGGCGGCCGAGGCTCCGAGCGAGCCGCTCCGCCGGAGTTCCTCCAGGTCGTGCAGGGCGCGGGACAGCGCGTTCGTGGTCCGGCCGGAGATCCTGTCGGCGATCTCGGAGAGCCGGGTGGCCGCCCGCGCGTGCTCCTGGAAGTCGACGCGGAGACTCCACGGGGTGCCCACCGGAGGCCCGTGTCCCGGCAGTTCGCCGAGCAGCCGGTCGGACGGCAACCGCCCGGCACCGACCACCGCGCCCCCGCCCCCGACGGCCCCACTGCCACTTCCGACGGCTCCGCCGCCGCCTCCGACAACTCCGCCCCCGCCCCCGACGGCTCCGCCGCCCGCCCCGCCTCCGCCCACGATCCCCGTGCCGCCCGTGATGCCGGGGCCCGTGCCGCCCCCGGTCGCGCGGCGCCTGCCCGCCAGGTCGGCCGGGACGTCCGGGAGGCCCGCGACCGCCGGGTCGGCGCGGGCGGCGGTGGCCCGGGCGGCACAGCCGTCGAACGCCTCCGCCTCGATCGACCGGAGTCCGGCGCGGGCGCCCTCCACGGCGTTCCGCCGCGCCGCGTCCAGCGGCGGCCGGATGCTTCCGGGCACGGGGGAGGGCGGCGGGAGGGCGGCGGCGAGGCGGGCGACGGTGTCGCGGGCCGCGTCCTTGTGCACGGCGATCACGTCACCGCAGTTCAGCAGCTCCGAGGCGATCACGACGGCGGCCTCGTTCGTCCGGGCGAAATGGCCCCGGACGCGGGCCCCGTGCGCGGCGAGCGCGTCCGCCGCCTCCCCGCGCCCGCCGGACAGCAGCCGTTGCAGGACCTTGGCGGTGTCCGCGCCGTCGTCCGCGAGGTGGTCCGCGCAGGTGCGCAGACCGGTTCCGGCCCGGCCGGCGGCGTCCTCGTCAGCCGTCGGCCAGGGCAGGCCGTGCTCGTCCATCAGGGCCCGTTCCCCGTGCGTGCGCTCGATCGTCACCGAGTGAACTCCCCCCAGCGGAAGCCGTTTTGGTCGCACACGTTCTCATGGGCCCCCTCGCCCCACAAGGCGCGCGGCGGCCCGCCGGGGGCGTACCGGAGTCGTGTGAAGCGCGCGGGCCACGGCCCGAGGCGCGCGGCCACACGGCCGAGGCGTACGGACACGCAGTCGAGGTGTACGGACACACGACGGAGGCGCACGGGCACGCGGCCCGAGGCGCGCGGTGGTGGTCGGCCCGCGCGCACGGCGTGCCGTCAGTCGATGTGCACGATCTGGAAGGCCTCGGCCATCCGGCCCGGCGGCAGTCCGCCCGCCGTCGCGTGCTCGCCGAGCCAGGTGCGGAGCAGCCCCGCCAGGTCGTCGAAGTGGGCGGTCTGGGAGGTGTGGATGCGCAGTGCCTCGACCTTGCGCTCGAAGACGGGGGTGACGTCCACGTACTGGTTGGGGGTGGGCCCCGTCATCAGCCACAACTCGTGGACCGTCCAGGGCTTGAGGCCCTCGTGCTTGAGGAGTTCGGAGTGGGCGAAGGGGTTGCGGGCCTCGGGGTAGATCGCGCGGAGACAGGCGTCGCCGACGGCACGGTGGTCGGGGTGGAGGTCGGCGACCCGGGACCAGTTGATCTCGGGGGAGGGGATGATGGCCCGCTGCGGCCGTACCTCGCGGATGATCCGGCACAGGTCGCGGCGGAGTGTGACGGACGCCTCGACGAAGCTGTCGGGGTAGCCGAGGAAGCGGACGTCGGCGACTCCGCTGAGCTTGGCGGAGTGGACCTGCTCGGCGCGGCGCAGGTCCGCCATCGCCTGGCGGGGCAGCCGCTCGTCGTAACCACCGGCGCCGCCGTCCGTGACGATGCAGTACGTGACACGGGTGCCGCGCTCGATCCACTGCATGACCGTGCCGCTGACACAGAACTCGATGTCGTCCGGGTGCGCGGCCACGACCAGCAGAGATTCCGGTGCGCCGCGGTCGGGGGCCGTGTCCGCCAGGGCGCTCGTCGCGTGGTCCTCCATGTCCCTCATGGGGCCAGCCTGTGGGGGCGGAGGGGGCGTCGCAAGGTCACGTCGTGGCGTGAACTGGACATGGCACTTACGCGCCATTCAAAAGCTTGGTAGATTCAAATCATTGGGTGCAACGCGTCATGACAGGCAGTGACTTCGGATCAGGAGGCGATCGGCGTGTGCAGAGTTCTCGGCTCCTTCGCCGCAGGGGCGGACCGCCCCGAGCCGGCCCAGCTCGCGGCGGTCTCCGCGCGCCAACGCCACGGCGGGCCCGACGAACACCAGGTGCTCAGCGGGCCCGGCTGGTCCCTCGGCTGCGACCGGCTCGCCGTCACCGACCCCTGCGGCGGACAGCAGCCCTACCGGCTGCCCCACCTCCCCGGCATCCTCGCCGTGCTCAACGGCGAGATCTACAACCACGTCGAGCTGCGCCGGACCCTCGCCGCGCGCGGCCACCGCTTCCCCGACCGCTGCGACGGCACCGTGCTCCCCGCGCTCTACGCCGAGTACGGCCCCGCCTTCGCCGAACACATCGACGGCATGTTCGCCGTCGCCGTCCTCGACCTGCGTCCCGCCAGCACCCAACTCGTCCTGGCCGTGGACGACATGGGCATGAAGCCGCTCCACCTCCACCACGACCCCTACGACGGATCCACCCGCTTCGCCTCCGAGATCCCCGCCCTCCTCGCCTTCGAAGGGGTGCGCATCGCCCCCCGCGAGGACTCCCTCGACACCGTCCTCGCCACCCGTACCTCCTTCTCCGCCCACACCGCGCTCGACGGCGTCAGCGTCCTGCCGCCCGGCGCCACCGCCCTCGTCCGGCCCGGTACGGCGCCCGTCGTCCGCCGCCGGGGCCCCCACCGGGGCGCCGTGCCCGTCGGCGACACCCAGGACGTGCTGCGGCACGAGGTGCGCAGGCTCGCCCAGGCCGAGGTGCCCGTCTGCGCGATCACCAGCGGCGGGCTCGACTCCGGCCTCGTCACCGCGCTCGCCGCCGAGCAGGCCCGGGAGGCCGACGCGCCGCCGCTGCACACCTTCCACCTCACCTACCGGGGCCGGTGGCCCGACTCCGAGGCCGCGTACGCCCGTTCCGTCGCCCGCCGCACCCGGACCGTCCACCACGAGGTCGTGGTCGACCCCGACGAACTCGGCTCCCTCCTCACCCGGACCGTCCGCCACCTGGGGCAGCCCAACGCCGACCCCATCACCCTCTCCACGTACGCGCTGTTCCGCGCCGTCCGCCAGAGCGGCTTCACCGTCGCCCTCACCGGCGACGGCGCCGACGAACTCTTCGGCGGCTACGACCGGATGCGGGAGGCGCTCGCCGCGCCCGCCGGGTCCGACTGGGCCGCGCTCTACACCGACGCCCTGTCCGCCGCCCCCCGACTGCTCCGCGAGCACCTCTACACCGCCAACTACCGTGCCCACATCGCCGATCAGGGCTCCGCGGCCGACCGCATCGAGCAGGAACTGCGCTCCGCCGAGGCCGTCGGCGAGGACCGGCTCACCGCCATGACGGCCTTCGAGACCCGCTGGCGGCTCCCCGCGTACCACCTGCGGCGGGTCGACCACCTCTCCATGGCCTGGGCCGTGGAGGCCCGCCTGCCGTTCTGCCAGCCGTCCGTCGTGGCGCACGCCCGCGGACTTCCGGCGGAGGCGCGGACGGGCAAGCGCGCGCTGTACGAGGCGGGGGCCGAACTGCTGCCCGCCACGGTGCTGCGGCGCCCCAAGCAGCCCTTCACGCTGCCGGTCGCGGCGATGCTCACGCCCGGCAGCCCGCTCCTGGAGACCGTCCGCGAACTCCTCTCCCCGGCCCGGCTCGTCCTCGGCGGGAAGGTCCGCGCGGACCGGGTCCAGAAGCTCCTCGCCCGTCAGCTCGAACGCCCCTCGCGCCACGACGCGCAGGCCCTGTGGGCCCTCGCCGTCCACGAGCTGTGGACGGAGGTGGTCCAGGGCATGCGCATCCCGGTCGGCTGTGCGGCCTGACCACCGGCCTGACCACCGGCCTGACCACCGGCCCGGACCCGCGAGCGGAGTCACGAGCGGGCCCGAGTCCGGGCCTGAGTCCGGACGCGGGTCCGGGCCCGACGCCGGGTCCGGGCCCGATTCCGGGCCGGTGACCACGACCGGGCCCGCGACCACGACCCGGCCCGCCGCACCGAAGGCCCAGGGCCGGAACAGGGCGCCCGCCGGGGCGGCCCGGCCCCCGGGGACGGGCGCCGCCCCGCCACCGGGTCCCCCGCCCCGGCACCTCCCGGCGCCGGACGCGACACTCGGTGCGGCGCCCGGCGAGGCGTCCGGCGCGCCCCCCGCCCAGCCTCTCGGAACGCCCCCCGCCCGGCCCCTCGGAACGCCCCCCTCCCGGCCCCACCGGGCCCCGCCCGGCCCCCACCGGGCCCCCGTCCACCCCACCCCCGTCCGGGCCACCGTCGTCCGGGCGCGGGACGCCCCCGGGCCCACGCTCGTCGTACGGCTCGACCAACTGCCCGCCGGGGCCCTCGCACTCGGGGGCGAACTGGCCCGGCTGCGCCGGGCGCTCGCCGGGACGCCGTACGCACGGCTCAACAAGATCGCCCTGTACGGGCCCGCCGCCCGCCCGGGGCGCGACCTCGACTACCGGTTCGTCCAGGCGCTCCCGGACGGCCGGTTCGACTTCCGCACCGGCTGCGGGCACTCCCTCCTCGCCTGCGTGGTCGCCGAGGGCCGCCCGGGACCCGTCACCGTCCGCGCGGTCACCACCGGCGACACGGTCCTCTGCACACCGGAACCCGGCCCCGTACCGGCGTACGCCACCCCCGGACCCCCGCCCGTACCGCCGTACGGCTCCGGCCCCCCGCCCGCGCTCCCGTACGCCCCCGAGCCCCCGCCCGTACCGCCGCACACCCCCGCCCCCGCCCCCGCCCCCACCGCCCCGCCCCCGTACACCCTGCACTTCCTGCGGCCACCCGGCGCGCCCGGCGGGCTGCCCAGCGGGCGTCCCGTCGACGTGCTCGACGGGACGCCCGTCTCCCTCGTGTCGTACGGCAATCCGTACGTCTTCGTCGACGTCCGGCACCTGGCCGCGCACCGGGGCGACGACGCCCTGCGGGACCGGCTGCTCGCGCTGCGCGCCGAGGCCGCCCGGCTCCTCGGGCACCCGCCGCACTCCGCGCTCCCCAAGATCGCCGCCTTCGGCGCGGGGCCCGGCGGGCTGTCCGTGCGGGCCCTGACCGTCGGCGGCTGGCACCCCCGGCTCGCCCTCACGGGCGCCGCCGCCCTCGCCGCCGCCGGGGCCCTCGACGGCACGGTTGTACCGCCGGTCCACGGCCCCGTGCGCACCCCCGGCGGACCGGTCACGGTGACGGCGGAACCCGACCGGGTGGGGGTGCACCACAAGCGCGCGGACGTGCTCGACAGGCTCGAACTGCCCTGGCGTGTCCACGCAACGGCGTGAACGCGCACCCCTCTCACCAGGTGCGGGGCCGCTTCCCTCTGCCACGCTGAACGGGACCGGCCATCGGTATCCGTGGGGAGAGCAGACACACATGAAATTCGAGAATCTGCGTGTCGTCGTGACCGGAGCGTCCCGCTATTTCGGTCGCGCGCTCGCCGTCGGATTCGCCCATCTCGGCGCCGAGGTCTACGTCTCGGCACGTACCGTCGAGGCCGCCGAACGCACCCGCGCGGAGGTCATGGGTTCCGCCCGCGACCGCATCCACGCCTTCGGCTGTGACCTCAGCAAGCCGTCCGAGATCAGGGAGTTCGCCTCCCGGGTCTCCGAACACACCGACCGCGTCGACCTGTTGGTGAACAACGGGGCCCGCTGGCTCGACGGCATGGACCTGGAGGCGGCCAGCGACGCCGAGATCGTCGAGACGATCGAGTCGACGGCCGGCGGCACGGTCCTCATGGTGAAGCACTTCCTGCCGCTGCTGCGCGGCTCGCTGCGGCCCGACATCGTCAACATGGTCGCCGTCCGCGACGCCGAGGGCGCCTCCGCGGCGACCGCGGGCGCCGCGCACGAGGCCTTCTGGGCGGCGAAGAGCGCCCAGGCCGGATTCGCCGACATCCTCTCGCGCCGCCTGCGGCCGTCCGGAGTCCGCGTCTTCTCCCTCTTCCCGCCCGACTTCTCGATCTCCGACCCGCGCTTCGCGGAATGGGACGGATCGAACCCGGACGGCATAGCACCCGACGAGAAACTGACGACGCAGGCCCTCTTCGAATGCATCGTCTACGCGGTCGAGCAGCCGCGCGACTGCTTCATCAGGTCCTTCCACTTCGAGCCCCGCTGACCCGCACCGCCGACCCGACCCCGCTGGCCGCCCTGCGCCGACAGCGCTCCGCCGACCGCGACCGCTGAAGCCCACCGCACCACAGCGTCAAGGAGGTCCCATGAGCACCCCAGTCTGGATCACCGCGACCCCTCCCGCCACCCACGGCGAGCTGCACATCGGCCACCTCGCGGGGCCGTACGTCGCCGCCGACGTCCTCACCCGCTATCTGCGCGCCGAGGGCGAGGCGGTGCGGTTCACCACCGGCACCGCCGACCACGCCAGCTCCGTCGAGGTCCGGGCGCTGCGCCACCACCGCAAGCCGGAGGAGGTCGCGGAGGGCTACCGGGCCGCGATCACCGCCGACTGGCTGCGGTCCGGCGTGGAGTTCGACCACATCGTGCGCCCGCGCCGCGACAAGGGCTACGGCCGCTGGGTGCAGGACCTCTTCGGGCGGCTGTACGCGCAGGGCGTGATCGCCCCGCGCACCCGGCTGCTGCCCTACTGCGAGCCGTGCGACCGCTGGCTGCACGGGGCGCACGCCACCGGCACCTGTCCGCACTGCGGCGCGGCCAGCGACGGCGGCATGTGCCACGAGTGCGCCCGCCCCAACGACGGCGGCGACCTGATCGCGGCCCGCTGCGCGCTCTGCGACACCCCGGCGGTGGCCCGCCGCTGCCGCAGGCTGTACGTGCCCCTGGAGCCGTTCCGGGAGACCCTCGCGGACTACTGGGCGACGGCGGGCCTGCCGCCCCGGCTCGCGGCGCTGTGCGAGTCGCTCGTCGAGGACGGGCTGCCGGACATCGCGGTCGGCCACCCCGCCGACTGGGGCCTGCCGGTGCCGGTCGAGGGCTTCCCCGAGCACCGGATCGACGGCTGCTTCGAGGCGGCGGCGATGCACCTCTTCGGCTACGACGTGACCGGTCCGCTGCCCCGCCGCGCCATCCACTTCTGCGGCTTCGGGCACGCCTTCTGCCACGCCGTGCTGCTGCCGGTGCTGCTGCTCGCGCAGGACGTGAAGCTGCCGCAGGACTTCAACGTGAACGAGTCGTACGTCATCGAGGAAGGCGTCCGGGAGGGCAACGTCTGGGCGCTGGACCTGCTCACCGAGTACGGCTCCGACACCCTGCGCAGGCACGTCCTGCAGGCCCGTCCGCTGGGCCGCCGCACGGTCTTCCAGCGGGAGCGCCTGGCGGCGGCCAGGCAGGAGCTGGACGAGAACTGGAACAGCTGGCTGGCCCGGCTCTTCGCCGCCGTGCGGGAGGAGTGCGCCGGACTCGCGCCGCAGGCACTGCCCGGCGGCACCGGCTGGGAGGTCCTGGAGCGGCGGCTGCACCGGGGCGTGGACGATCTGCGCGAGGCGTACGGCCCCGACGCGTTCGACCCGCGCCGGGCGGTGGCGGTCCTGGACGAGATGGTCCGGTCGGTGGCCGACTTCGGGTACGTCAACGCGCACGAGCGCTGCCGCCCCAGCACCTCCTGCCGTCATCTTCCCGCGCTGGCGGCCCAGTTGGCGGTGGCCTCGGCCCTGTCGGCGTGGGCGAGGCCGGTGATGCCGGAGGGTTCCGACCGGCTGGCGGCGGCGCTCCAGGTGGCACCGGGGCGGCCGGTCGACTGGCACGCCCTGACCGCGCCCCTGCCGGGGGCCCGGCTCGAACCCCCGTCGGGTCCGGTCTTCGGCTTCTGACCGTCCCCCACGACGGCCCTCAACTACTAAGCCACTAAGTACATACGCGGACATCCGGGTGAAGGGTCTCCGCGTATGTACCGGGCGGGGCCGACCGGATTCGAACAGAGAAATTCGAGAACGAGACCGGAAAACGAGACCGGAACGCAGAAGACCAGAACTGAAAAAAGAACAGAACTGAAGAAGAGCCAGAACGAAGAAGATCACATCAGACCGTTCCCCTTCCCCGCCGCGTGTGTCCGTGCGCGCGAGCGACGCGCGGGGACACCCGCGGCCCCTCTCCCCAGGAGCCCCTCGTGTCCCTGCGCGTCGCCATGCTCAGCGTCCACACCTCCCCGCTCCACCAGCCCGGAACGGGGGACGCGGGCGGGATGAACGTCTACATGGTCGAGCTGGCCCGGGCCCTGGCCGAACAGGGCGCCGAGATCGACCTCTTCACCCGCTGCCGGGGCGAGGACCGTGCTCCGCAGGTCGAACTCGCCCCCGGCGTAAGGGTCCTGCATCTGAACGCCGGTCCCCGCGAGCCGCTGCCCAAGGAGGCCATGCCCGACCTGGTGGTGCCGTTCTCGCTCGCGCTCCTCAAGGAGGAACGCCGCTACGACCTGGTCCACTCGCACTACTGGCTCTCCGGGCAGGCGGGTCGGATCGCCTCGGTCGGCTGGCGCGTCCCGCTGGTGCACACCGCCCACACCCTGGCCCGGGTGAAGAACGCCTCGCTGGCCGCCGGTGACACCCCCGAGCCGGAGCTGCGGGTCCTGGGCGAGCACCAGGTGGTGGCCGCCGCCGACCGGCTGATCGCCAACAGCGCCGACGAGGCGCGGGCGCTGCGCGACCTCTACGGGGCGGAGGAGCCCCGTACCGAGGTCGTCCGGCCCGGGGTCGACCTGCGGACCTTCCACCCGGCGGACGGCAGGGCGGCGGCCCGCGCCCGGCTGGGCCTCCCCGCCGACGCGTTCGTCCCGCTCTACGCGGGCCGCATACAGCCGCTGAAGGGCCCGGACGTGCTCGTGCGGGCCGTGGCCGAACTGCTGGCCGGGGCACCGCACCTGCGCCGCAGGCTCCTCGTGCCGGTGATCGGCGGCCACTCGGGCGCGACCCGGGAGGGCACCGCGTGGCAGCTGGCCCGCGAGCTGGGCGTGACCGATGTGCTGCGGCCCTGTCCGCCGGTGGCCCAGCACGTTCTGGCGGACTGGTACCGGGCGGCGGACGTCCTGGTGGTGCCCTCGCGCAGCGAGTCGTTCGGGCTGGTGGCCCTGGAGGCGCAGGCCTGCGGGACCCCGGTCCTCGCGGCGGCGGTCGGCGGGCTGCCGACGGCGGTGTGGGACGGGGTGACGGGCCGGCTCGTGCACGGCCACGACCCGGTGGAGTACGCCCGGTGGCTGCGGTGGCTCGCGGAGCACCCGGAGGTGGCCGTGACCATGGGGGCGGCGGCGGTCGGCCACGCGCGCGGGATGAGCTGGCGCGCGTCGGCCGCACGGACCGTGGAGGTGTACCGGGCCGCGCTCGCGGAGACGCGCCGGCCGGTCCTTCCCGGGGTGGTGGGGCAGGGGCGGCGGCACGCCCCTGCCCCGGCGGCCCCTCTCTCCTGGAGGAACGAGAAGGCCGTAGCACAAGTCTAGCATCTCTTTTGGTCGAACCAAAGATATGGCGCGCTCCGGATCGGTCAATTCCGTTGTGGAGATGGCGGATTGACGCATCCACGCCATGGCGGGTCCACGCAGAGAGGATCCCTGGATTCGATTCGAACGCCGGGACAGAATAGAGATGTCTTCAGGGAACGCCCGGCGGCACGGGCCCCCAGAAGAGAATTCGACATTCCAAATCCTGGAGGAATCATGTCCGTTGCGCAGAACACCGGAATCCGCAAGGCCGTCCGTCAGCTGCTGGTCGCCATGGTCGCCTGTACCGCCGTCGCCGGAGGCGCCGCCTTCGCCCTCGACTCGGGCAACGCCCCCGTCGCCCCCCAGACCTACGCGGGTGTCGCCGAGGACAACGGCTGGCCGGTCGTCCCCCCGAAGCCGACCCCGACCAACTGACGTACCACCACCGGACATTGACCCGGTAATTCACGCCCCCCCCAAAGGCCCCGCAATCGCTGCCACGATTGTGGGGCCTCGGCATTTCCCGCACGCGAATTCGCCGCTCCGGAGATCCGGAGAGACCGGTCCAGCCGAATCCGGAGGTCCGGTCCGGTCGACTCCGGAGGTCCGGTCCGGTCGAATCCGGAAGTCCGGTCGGGTCGACTCCGGAAGTCCGGTCCGGTCCGGTCCGGTACGGCCGATCCCGGGACTCAGTCCAGCCAGCCGAGCCGCACCGCGCGCGCCCCCGCCTCGAAACGGCTCGTCGCCCCCAGCTCCTGCATCAGCTCCGAGATCATCCGGCTGACCGTCCGCAGCGACACCCCCAGCGTCCGCGCGATCCGCTCGTCCTTCATCCCCGACGCCAGCATGTGCAGGGCCGCCCGCTGCTGCTCCGAGAGCCCGTCGCCGCCCGCCTCCGCCGTCGTCTCGTTCCCGTACGGCGTCGCCGTGTGCCAGCAGTGCTCGTACAGGCTCAGATACGGCCGCACCAGCGCACTGCCCCGCGCCAGGATCGCGCCCTCGCCCGGATCGTCAGGACGGATCGGCACCAGGGCGAACTGCTGGTCCGCGATGATCATGTTCATCGGCACCACCGGCGCCAGCCTGATCTCCACGCCGACCTCCGCGCGCAGCCCCAGGAACTTCTCCATGTACGGGTCCGTGGCCTCCTGCCGGCCGTAGACGGCGCGGACCCGCACCCCGTTGGCGATCTGCCGCCGGTCCCGGTCCAGCATCCGCTCCGGGTTCTGCCGCCCCGGCATCCCCGGGTGCATCGCCGCCGAACTCTCCTGCATCACATCGGTGATGTCCTCGATGGCCTGCTGGATCCTGCGGTAGTCGGTCAGCGCCTCCACATGCGCCTCCGCCCGGGTCAGCGCCTCCGCCCGCAGATAGGACCCTGCCAGGATCTCCAGCGTGCTGTACGCCTCGTCCGCCTCCGCCAGGTGCTCCCGCAGCCGCTCCCGCTCCCGCTCCAGGAGCCGCAGCAGCGCGATCTCCGGATCGATCGCCGCGACCGTGTCCGTCTCGGAACGCCAACTCCCGTCCGCCACCGCCGTCACGGTGGCGTGCGCCTGCCCCGTGGGCACGATGAGGCCCAGTTCCAGCAGCTCGCGGCGACATCGCTCGTACTCCTCCGCCGCAAGACCCAGCTCCCCCCGGACCTCCTCGAAGTCCGAGACGCCCCGGCGGCGCAGTTCCTGATACACGGTCAGCAGGACGTCGGTCGTGCCGTCCCCCCTGTGGTCTCCCGCGGTGACCATGGCGAAGTGACCCCCCTCATCCTCCGAGTCGCCCCCGCCCTCACCCTGTCATACGGCTCGGCGGGAGTCCGTCGTGCGTTGTCTGCACCTACCGTGAAGCAAGACGAACTCCTCTTACTAGGCCCCCTGTTCGGACCCTTCGCCGTCCAGGAGGCCGAGCCGGGCCGCTTTCACCCCGGCTTCGAAGCGGCTCGCCGCGCCCAGCTCCTGCATGACCTCCGAGAGCAGCCGGCTGACGGTCCGCAGCGACACCCCGAGACTGCGCGCGATCTGCTCGTCCTTGATGCCGGACGCCAGCATCTGGAGCGCCGCGCGCTGCTGGCCGGACAGCCCGTCGCCGCCGGTCTCGCCCGGCTCCTCGCCGTAGCGGGAGGCCGCCTGCCAGCAGTACTCGTAGAGCGCGAGGTACGAGCGGACCAGGCCCGGGCCCCGGGCCAGGATGGCGGGCGACCGCGGATCGTGCGGATCCGTGGGCAGCAGCGCGAAGTTCTCGTCCGCGAGGACCATGTTCATCGGGACGACCGGCGAGAGCCGCAGCTCCACCCCGAGGGCGGCGCGCTCCTCCAGGTGCTGGGTCATCTCCGGTACGGTGCCGACCCGGCGGCTGTACATGGCGCGCACCCGCACCCCCCGGGCCGCCCGCGAGCGGTCCCGCTCCAGCTCGGCGGCCATGTCCTCGCGGCGCACCGATCCGGTGTGCATCACATGGACGGCGTCGCGGACGGAAGCGGTCAGCTCCGTCAGCTCCCGCAGCACCCGCTGCGGATCGGTGACGATCTCGACCTCGACCTCGGAACAGGGCGCGGCCCCGGCCCGCAGAAACGGTCCGGCAAGAGTTTCGAGGGCGGTGTGCGCCCGGCTCGCCGCCGCCAGCCGGTCCTGGAGCCGGTCGCGCTCCCGGCGCAGCAGCCGCAGCAGTGCGACATCGGGTTCCACGACGGTGTACGCACCGGTCCCGCCCGTCCCTCCGGCGGCGTCCGCCCCGGGGCTTCCGTCACCGAGAACGGGCTGGTCACAGCCGGTGGTCACGGACGCCTCCACGCCCGGAGGTGCCCCGGCGGAAGATCCCGGCGGGGCGTGCGGGCGCGGCTCGGTGAGGCCTAAGGAGGAGAGTTCCCCCCGGCAGCGGTCGCGCTCGTCGGCGGACAGCTCAAGCCGGTCCGCGACCTCGTCGAACGTGGTCTCGGGGTGGCAACGGAGCTCCTGGTACACGGCGAGGGCCTGCTCGCTGCCCACCCGGGACACGGCGGCGTTTCTTGACACGGCGCAGCAGACTCCCCTCGGATCCCGGCGGACCCTGTTGAATCGCCCCGCTAGACAGTGCCACACATTCGTACGACACGCACGGAGTTGACCACTGCTCAGACGGCGGAGGCGCTCGCCCGGCACTCCGGGCACAGGCCCTTGAACACGATCTCCGCGTCCTCGACCCGCCACTCCCGCAGGGCCCCGCGCGGCGGTTCGGGCGCCGTCGCCGACACGTTCTCCACCCGGCCGCACACCGTGCACAGGGCGTGCTGGTGGGGCGGCCCCGACACCTCGAAGACCGCGGGCAGACCGGGCCGGTCGAACTTGCTGACCAGGCCCGTCTCCTGGAAGTGCCGCAGCATCTCGTACACGGCCTGACTGGTCAGCGTGCCGAGCCGCTCCCGGGCGGTGGTGGTGATCGCCTCGACGTCGAGATGGCCGCCCGCGGCGAGCACCGTGAGCACCTCCAGGCGCGGGCCCGTGACCCTCAGCCCGACATCGCGCAGGCGCTGGATCACCGCCTCGCGGCCCGTCAGCTCTTCCACGACTGCCATCTTCTCCGCCCGCCACCTGGTCGGCTCAAACTTTTGTAGGCATCGTACCTCTTGCTCGTCAACGTCGTCAGGTGTCCCGTGGCCGCCGCCCGGCCGTCCGCGCCGGGTGCCGGCCGCCCGCCCGGAGGTACGGGCCGGGCGCCCCGTACCGCCGTTCAGTCGTCCGTCCTGCACACCAGGAGGACGGACTCCGTCCGCTCGTCGATCCGGTGCCGCCGCCGCCCCTCGATGTGCAGTCCCGCCGAGTGCAGCTCCGCCGCGAGCCGCTCCGGGTCCACGATCCACTTGTCGGTGGTGAGCACGACCCGCTCGGTCGAGACCTTCCCGGTCCGTGCCGCGTAGTACGTGATCCGCTCGCTCATCGACGGCAGGTCGAAGACCTGCCGGGCCACCACCCACTCGTCGATGCCGTCGAACCGCGGCACCTGGAAGGCCCAGGTCCTGCGCGGTTCCGCGATCAGCCCCGGCAGCTGGTGCGCCGTGTAGTCCAGGGCCAGCGCCCCGCCGGTGTCCAGGTGCGCGGCGACCTCCCGCAGGAGGGCGGGCCGCCGGGCGGGGGGCACCGCGGAGACCATGGCGCCCGCGAGGAGCGCGAGCCGGTAGCTGCCGCGCAGCCGCAGCCCGGCCAGGTCCGCCCGGTGGGTGACGACGAGCCCGGCCACCTGCGGACCGATCCGGCGTGCCCAGCTTTCGAGGCGCTCAAGGGCCGAGGCGTCCCGGTCCACGGCTTCCACGGCGAAGCCGTGGCGGGCGAACGGGACGGCGAGCCGCCCGGCGCCGGAGCCGAGGTCCAGAACGGGTCCGCCGGTGGAGCGGGCGAGGCTGAGGTACCGGACGATGTCCGCGCTGTGCGGGCCGAGCAGGGCGTCGTGCAGCCAGACGGAGTGCTCGTCCGAGGGGGAGACCGACTCGAGCCCGGGGAGGGTGTCCGGGGTGACCCGGATGCCCGCTCCGGGGGCGGGTTCACGCTCCCGGTCGTATCGGGACGGCAGGACCGGCGCGAGCGTCGCGGGCACGACGGGCAGGGAAGTGCCGCTCGGTGTGTGCATCGCTCCTCCAGGGGCTCGCTCGGTCCATGCCGTCCGGGCGTGGTTCCCGTGCCGCCGGGATCGCGCCGCTGGACCCATCCTGACCTGGGGAGGGAACGCCGATCCACCGGATCGGGCTGCGTGAACACGCGATGGCGTGGATCTGCCACGTCCCCCTGAGGGGTGAGCGCGCGAAGAGGAGTTCGAGAAGCGGGGTCCCTGGTGTGCCCCTAGGGGGCCAGCGGGCGGCTCCAGCGGGTCGGGGAGAGGGCCGAGAAACCGAGCCGGGTGTAGAAGGGGAGCGCCGGATCGACCGCCGCGGGGAGCTCCACCCGCTGGTCGAGTGCGCCGTGGTCGCGCATCCGCTCGGTGGCCGCCGTGAGGAGCGCGGTCCCCACGCCCCGGCGCCGTGAACCGTCCGTCACGGCCAGCGCGTACACCTCGCCCTCGCCCGGTACGGGGACCCCGCCCGCGGCGGCCCCGACGATCACGCCCTCCGCGTCGGTCGCCACCAGCCAGCCGAGCCAGCCCGGCGCGCCACCCGGAATTTCAATTTCCGCTCGTATGCGGGGGAGTGCGCATTGTGCGGAGATCAGCCGCCGCATCGGGATTTCGGCCAGTATTTCGGTGTAGCTGCTCCGAATGGCGTCGGCAAGCAGCCTGGATATCGTCGTCGCATCGCCGGCCGCGGCCGTCCGTACGCCAGCCAGCTGCATTGGTTCGTACCCTTCGATGTGCCGAGCGTGAGCCCCAACATACCCACAATAGCGGGGAATTCAGTTGTCCGTGACCGATGCGAAATCTACGAATTCGCTTAGTAAATAACGGTGGCTTATCAGGGGAACGAGCAGCAGGCGATGACCAGGGGGGCCATCGCGAGCGCCGCCGACGCGATGGTCAGCAGACCGAGCAGGACCGGGTGTCCCGCGCTGTGCGGGGTGAGGATGCGGCGCATGCGCAGCGCGGCCGAGGGGCCGCCTGCGGCGAAGGCCGACCGGGGCGCCCGGCCCGAGGCGAGCGCGTAGAGCGCGGTGGCCAGCGCGTCCCGGGTGCAGCGGCGCAACGCCCGGTCGTCCGCCGCCATTTCGAGCAGCAGCGGTACGGCCGTGGCGCCGTGCCGGGCCAGCGGCAGATGCGGGAAGACGACCGCGAACGCCTCGGTCGCCGCCACCAGGAGGTGGTGGCGACCGGTGATGTGGGCCCGCTCGTGCGCGAGCGCCGCCGCGAGCTGCGCCGGGGTGAGGGTGTGCACCGCTCCCGAGGAGACGACGACCCGGCGGGAGCTGCCGGGCAGGCAGTAGACGGCGGGCCGTTCGTCGTCGAGGACGGTGGCCCGCAGGGCGGGGTCGTACCGGCCGACCAGCCGCAGCACCCCGGCGTGCCGGACCCGCATCCGGCGGGCCCTGGCCAGGCGGCGGGCGAACGCGGCGACGGGCAGCGAGAGCGCGGCGAGGGAGAGGGCGAACGCGAACCGTTCGCGTCCTTCGAGGTGGAGCACCTGCTCCAGGGTGGGCGGCTGGAAGGCGAACAGCGCTTCGCCCAGCCGGTGGCTGCTCTCGGCGGGCAGCACCAGCTGGGCGGGGAGGAGGGCGGCGGCGGCGGCGAAGAAGGCGCCGCTGGCGGCCCACACGGCGAGGGCGAGCCGGGGCGCCTGCTGGGCCCAGCGGGCCCGGACCACCAGCCAGGGGACCGCGAACCCGGAGAGCAGGGCGAGCCCGATCGGGACGAGCAGGTGGTGGTTCACGGGCGGCCCCCGTCCCCGGGCCGGGGTTCGTGACCGCCCCGGGCGGCGCGCAGGGCGGCGTCCAGGGCGGCCATGTCCTCGTCCGAGATGACCTCGACGAAGCGGAGGAGGGCGGCCGGGCGGTCCTGGCTGTCGCCGAGGGCGTCCCGCATGAGTCCCGCCGTGTACTCCTCGCGGCTGCGGACCGGTTCGTACAGCCAGGCCCGGCCCGCCTTCTCGCGCCGCAGCCAGCCCTTGCGGTGCAGGATGTCGGCGACGGTCATCACGGTCGTGTACGCGACCCGCCGTCCCCGGTTGATGTCGTCGACGATCTCGCGGACCGTGGCGGGCCGTTGCCAGGCCCACAGCCGGTCCATGATCTCGGTCTCCAGGTCTCCAAGGCGGCGCACATGCATCCCCTCCCCCTACGGGCGGCTCATCGTACGGGCCGCCTCCCCCGCTCAGGTATACCCCCTAGGGGTAGGTGGCGGGATGCTGCCCCTCATCACGTCCCTCGCGTCCCCGACCGAGAAGAACCGCCCCCGCGCGAAGGTCTGCGGCCCCGGTCTCCCCGGTGCGGTGGAGCTGGTGCTCCTCCGGCAGCTGCTCGGCCGCTGTCTCCGGCCGAGTCCCACGCTGTCCGCCGACTGCCCTTCGCGCAAGAGCGGTTGATCTCCCCCTCCGAGGGGCCCTACGTCCGGATCAGCCGGGCGATGGCCTTCGACGCCTCGCCCACCTTCACCTTGGCCTGGTCCCCGCCCTCGGCGATGGCCTCCGTCACGCAGCAGCTCAGGTGCTCGTCCAGGAGGGCCACCGCGCAGGACTGGAGTGCCGCGTTGATCGCGGAGACCTGGGTGAGGACGTCGATGCAGTAGACGTCCTCGTCCACCATCCGCTGCACCCCCCTGACCTGGCCCTCGATGCGGCGCAGGCGTCTGATGATGTCTTCCTTGTGCTGTCCGTAACCTGCCACGACGGGCTCCTCGGGGAGGGGAGGGGGGAGGGGGATGGGCGGGGAAGTGCGGGGCGGTGCGGGCGGTGCGGTGGATCAGCGGTCGGCGGCCTGGAAGCCCCGGAGCCGCAGGCTGTTGCCGACCACGAAGACCGAGGAGAAGGCCATGGCCGCGCCCGCGATCATCGGGTTGAGCAGTCCGGCCGCGGCGAGCGGCAGGGCCGCCACGTTGTAGGCGAAGGCCCAGAAGAGGTTCGAGCGGATCGTGCCGAGCGTCTTGCGGGAGAGTCGGATGGCGTCGGCCGCGGCCCGCAGGTCACCCCGTACGAGGGTCAGGTCGCCGGCCTCGATGGCGGCGTCCGTCCCGGTGCCCATCGCCAGACCCAGGTCGGCCTGGGCGAGCGCGGCGGCGTCGTTGACGCCGTCGCCGACCATGGCGACCGAACGGCCCTCCGCCTGGAGCTTCTTGACGACGTCGACCTTGTCCTGCGGCATGACCTCCGCGATGACCTCGTCGATGCCGACCTCGGCGGCGACGGCCTCCGCGACCGCCTTGTTGTCACCGGTGAGCAGGATCGGGGTGAGCCCCAGACCGCGCAGCCGCCGGATGGCCTCGGCGCTGGTCTCCTTGACCGCGTCGGCGACCTCCAGGACCGCACGCGCCTCGCCGTCCCAGGCGACCGCGATGGCGGTCTTGCCCGCCTTCTCGGCGGCGTCCTTCGCGGACTTGAGGTCCGCCGGGAGGCTCATCGCCCACTCTTCGAGCAGCTTCTCGCGGCCGACGAGGACGGCGTGGCCGTCGACGACGCCCTGGACGCCGAGACCGGGGACGTTCACGAAGTCCTCGGGGGTCGGCAGGGTGCCCACCTTGGCGGCGGCGCCGGTGGCGACGGCCTGGGCGATCGGGTGCTCCGAGGAGTGCTCCAGGGCGCCCGCGAGCCGCAGGACGTCCCGCTCGTCGACGCCTTCGGCGACGTGCGTACGGATCAGGGTCATCCGGCCGGTGGTGACGGTGCCGGTCTTGTCGAGGACGATCGTGTCGACCTTGCGGGTCGTCTCCAGGACCTCGGGTCCCTTGATCAGGATGCCGAGCTGCGCGCCGCGGCCGGTGCCGACCATGAGGGCGGTCGGGGTGGCCAGGCCCAGGGCGCAGGGGCAGGCGATGATCAGGACGGCGACGGCGGCGGTGAAGGCGGCCGTGAGGCCCTGTCCGGTGCCGAGCCAGAAGCCGAGGGTGCCGAGCGCCAGCGCGATCACGATCGGGACGAAGACGGCGGAGATCCGGTCGGCCAGGCGCTGGGCGGCGGCCTTGCCGTTCTGCGCGTCCTCGACGAGCTTCGCCATCCGGGCGAGCTGGGTGTCCGAGCCGATCCGGGTGGCCTCGACGACCAGCCGGCCGCCCGCGTTCAGGGTGGCGCCGGTGACGGAGTCGCCGACGGAGACCTCGACCGGGACGGACTCGCCGGTGAGCATGGAGGCGTCCACGGCGGACGAACCCTCGACGACGGTGCCGTCGGTGGCGATCTTCTCGCCGGGGCGGACCAGGAAGCGGTCGCCGACCTGGAGGTCGGCCGTCGGCACGGTGACCTCCTGGCCGCCGCGCAGCACGGTGACCTCCTTGGCGCCCAGCTGCATCAGGGCCTTGAGCGCGGCGCCCGCCTTGCGCTTCGAGCGGGCCTCGAAGTAGCGGCCCGCCAGGATGAAGGCGGTGACTCCGGCGGCGGCCTCCAGGTAGATGTTCCCGGCGCCGTCGGAGCGGGCGATGGTGAATTCGAACGGGTGGGTCATGCCCGGCGTGCCGGCGGTGCCGAAGAACAGCGCCCACAGGGACCACAGGAACGCGGCGATCGTGCCGACCGAGATCAGGGTGTCCATGGTGGCCGCGCCGTGCTTGGCGTTGGTCCAGGCGGCCTTGTGGAAGGGCCAGGCGGCGTAGACGACGACCGGCGCGGTGAGCGTGAGGCTCAGCCACTGCCAGTACTCGATCTGGAGCGCCGGGGTCATCGCCATCGCGATGACCGGCACGGCGAGCGCGACGGCGGTGATCAGCCGCTGCTTGAGGGGCCGCAGCTCCTCCTCGGCCTTCTCCTCGTCGGTGGGGCCCTCGGCGCCCGGGGTCTCGGACTTCGGGGGCGCGGGCTCGGCGGCGGTGTAGCCGGTGGCCTCGACGGTGGCGATCAGGGCGGCGACGTCGATGTCGGCGTCGAAGGTGACCTTCGCCTTCTCGGTGGCGTAGTTGACGGTGGCCTCGACCCCGTCCATCCGGTTGAGCTTCTTCTCGATGCGGGCCGCACACGAGGCGCAGGTCATGCCGCCGATGGCGAGCTCGACCTGGGCTGTGCCCGGTGTCGTCGTTGTCATGCGTCTGCTCCTCGTGAATACGGGGTCGGGGGCCGGGGCCCGAATCGGTCGGGCGGGCCCCGGCGGCCGAGGGGGCTGTCGGTCAGGCGCGGCCGGTGAGCTCGTAGCCCGCGTCGTCGACCGCCGCGGTGATCGCCGCGTCGTCGGGCTCGCCGCCCGTGATGACGGTCACCTGGCCGCCGGCGACGTCGACGTCCACGGCGAGGACGCCGTCCAGGGCGCTGACGGACTTGGTGATCGCGGTCTTGCAGTGTCCGCAGGTCATGCCGGAGACGGCGTAGACGGTGGTGGTGCTGTCGACGACCGCGACAGCGGTGGCCTCCGTGGTCGAGCAGCTGTTGTCGGGGGTGCAGCAGGAGCCCATGGCTTCCTCCTCGGTCGGTTCTTGTGGACCGAATACCCTCGGGGGGTATTCGGTTATGAGTCCATGTATACCCCCCGGCGGTATCAGAAGCAAGTGTCTCCTCAGCTTGACTTGATACCCCCTAGGGGTATGGTGAAGTGCATGGAAAGGTCCACGCGCCACCCCTACGTACCGGGAGAGCAGTCATGAACACCGGAGTGAAGATCACTGCCTTTGCCGCCACGCTCGCCGCGACCTTCGGGACCGCGTACGGGGTCGGCAAGGGCATCGGCCCCGTGGCGGAGCCCGTGAAGGCCGGGCACGGCGAGCACGCGGCCGCGCAGCCCGGCAAGAAGGGGGAGGAGGCTCCGGGGCCGGAGAAGGCCGGTGGGCACGCCGGACACGAGGAGGGCGGCACGAAGGGGACCGCCGCCGCGGACCTCCCCGGCGGGCTCCAGGTCTCCGACAGCGGCTACACCCTCGCCCTGGAGACCCCCGTCACCCCCGCGGGCAAGAGCGTCCTGAAGTTCTCCGTCAAGGACGCGGGCGGGAAGAAGGTCACCGCCTTCACCACCGAGCACGGCAAGGAGCTCCACTTCATCGTCGCCTCCCGCGACTTGACGACCTTCCGTCACCTGCACCCCGTGAAGGCGGCGGACGGCACCTGGACGACCCCCGTCGACCTGCCCGCCGCGGGCGGCTACAAGGCCTTCGCCGACTTCAAGCCCGCCGTGCCCGGCGCCAAGGGCATCACGCTCGGCGCCGACCTGTCCGTGCCGGGCGGGTACGCGCCGAAGCCGCTGCCCGCCGTCGCCCCGACCGCCACCGTCGACGGCTACCAGGTCCGCCTCGGCGGCACCCTGGACCCCGGCAAGGCGGGTGAGCTGCGGCTCACCGTCACCAAGGGCGGCAAGCCCGTCACCGATCTGGAGCCCTACCTCGGCGCGTACGGGCACCTCGTCGCCCTGCGCGACGGCGACCTCGCCTACCTCCACGTGCACCCGAACGAGGGCGGCCCGGGCCCGGACGTCTCCTTCACCGCGACGCCGCCCAGCGCGGGAACGTACCGTCTGTTCCTCGACTTCCAGCACGAGGGCAAGGTCCGCACGGCCGCCTTCACGGTGACCGCGGGAGCCACGGGCACCCCCGAGAAGGCCCCCGCGCCCACCTCGGGTGAGGCCACGGACGATGCGGGAGAGCACGCGCACGGCTAGGCTGGTCATTGGACTAGACCTATAGCCGTCATTCATGGAGGAATGGGCTCGATGAGCAACCGTGCAGTCCTTGAGGTGATCGCCCTCGACGAGGAAGACGCGGTCGCCGCCCAGACCGGTGGGGCCGATCGGCTCGAACTCGTCACCGACATGGCGGCCGACGGACTCACCCCGTCCAGGACCGGCTTCGCCGCGATCCGCGCCGCCGTCGACATCCCGCTGCGCGTGATGCTCCGCCTCACCGACGGGTTCTCGGCGGGCGGCCCCGGCGGCATCGACGCCCTGGTGGCCCGTGCGGCCGAACTGCGCGAGGCCGGTGCGGACGAGTTCGTCCTCGGCTTCCTCACCCCGGACGGCGAGCCCGACCTGGTGGCCGTCGAGCGTCTGATCGCCGTCCTCGACGGCTGCCGGTGGACCTTCCACCGGGCGATCGACCGCGCCGCCGACCGCGACGGGCTGCGCAAGGCCCTCGCCGACCTGCCCGGCCTCGACACCTACCTCACGGCGGGCGCGGCGGGCGGCGTCGACGACGGTCTCGCCACCCTGGAGGCCGAGGCCGCCCGCACGGGCGAGCCCGGCTACGAGCCCCAGATCCTCGTCGGCGGCGGCCTGCGCCTCGACCACCTCCCCGGACTCCGCGCGGCGGGCCTGAACGCCTTCCACATCGGCGGCGCGGCCCGTCCCCAGGGCTGGGCGGCCCCGCTCTCGGCGGACGCGGTCCGCACCTGGCGGGCGGCCGTCGACGCGTAACGGCGCCGGACGGCACCGGAACGCCGGGCGCCGCCGGAACGCGGGACGGCACCGGAATGCCGGGCGGACGGGCCCCGGGGCCCGTCAGGCCGGTGCGGACCTTCCTCGCGGGACTTCCCGTACGGGTCAGGCCCGGGGTCTCGTGCCCGTACGGAACTTCCCGTACGGGTACGGGCAAGGCCCCTTCCCCGTACGGGACTTCCCCTGCGGGTGAGGGCGGGCTCGTGGCCCTACGGGTGATTCCCTGGGGAGAGGTCCCCTGCGAGAGGCCCCCTACGGGTGCGGGCAGGGTGGCCCGCTCGGATGCCCGGCCGCGCACGTGCGCCCGCCCGGATGCTCGGCCGTACAAGTACGCCCGTACACAGGGGCGTTCGGTGCGCGGGCTCCGGCACCGGGCCCGTCCCGTACGGGCCCGAAAATCCTTCGACCTCGTGGGCGCGCGGTCGTTAGCCTCGGCGCATGACGGACGACGACGGCACCCCGGTACGGCCCCGGCCCGACGCGGAGGCCGTCCGCCGGCTCGTCGCCGGAAGGTTTCCCGAGTGGGCCGGGCTGCCGGTGCGGGCGGTACCGTCCGCCGGTACGGACAACCTGATGTTCCGGCTCGGCGACGACCTGGTCGTCCGCCTGCCCCGCGTCCCGTACGCCGCCCACCACGTGGCGAAGGAGCGGCGCTGGCTGCCCCTGCTCGCCCCGCACCTGCCGCTCGACGTCCCCGTCCCCGTCGGCGGGGCCGGACCGGGACCGGACTTCCCGATGCCCTGGTCGGTCTACCGCTGGCTCGACGGCGACGACGCCCACACCGTGCCGCTCACCGACCTCGCCCACGCGGCCGGGGAACTGGGCCGCTTCGGCACGGCCCTGCGCGCCGTCGACGCGCGCGGCGGACCCGCCTCCTTCCGGGGCGGCCCCGTGACCGACTGGGAGGAAGGACAACTCCCGGGCGCCGTACGGGGCCTGGCGGCCGACGGCGCCGTCGACGCGGACCTCGCCACCGCCGCCTGGGCGGCCGTCCTGCGGCTCCCCCGCTGGGACCGCCCGCCGGTCTGGCTCCACGGCGACCTGCTCCCCGGCAACCTCCTGGGCCGCGCGGGACGGCTCAGCGCCGTCATCGACTTCGGCGGCCTCGGCACCGGCGACCCGGCCTGCGACCTGCTGCCCGCCTGGTCGCTGCTCACCGCCGACAGCCGCCCCCTGTTCCGGGAGGCGGCCCGCACCGACGACGCCACCTGGGCGCGCGGCCGGGGCTGGGCCCTGGCCTGGGGCCTGGTCACCGAGCACCACTACCGCGACACGAACCCGGTCCTCGCGTCCGTGGCCCGCCGCACCCGCACCGAGGCGCTCACGGAGTACGCGGCGGACGTACCGCTCTGACGTACGGCGCCGGGATCGCCGTACGACCGCTGACCATGGCGGCGGGACCGCCGTGACGACCGCGACCCGTGGCGACGGGCTCACCGCCCCACCACGACCTGCGGCGCCGGGCTCGCCGCACGACCGCTCCCGTGGTGACGGGGGCCTACCGCACGACGTCGAAGACGTTCTTCTGGATGCCGTTGGCGTACGCCTCGTGCTCGACCAGCTTCAGCTTCTGGGCGTCCTTGTCGGTGGTGCTGAACAGGCGCTTGCCCGCGCCGAGGAGCAGCGGGAAGACCAGCAGGTGGTAGCGGTCGATCAGCCCGGCGTCGGACAGCGCCCGGTTCAGGCTCGCGCTGCCGTGCATGATGATCGGACCGCCCTCGGTCTCCTTCAGCGCGGCGACCTCGTCGAGCGACCGCAGGATCGTGGTGTCGCCCCAGTTGTCGACCAGACCGTCCTCGGTGAGCGTCGTCGACACCACGTACTTCGGCATCGCCTTGTAGTCCGCGAAGTCCGCCATGTCCGGCCACACGCCGCTGAACGCCTCGTAGCTGGTGCGGCCGAGCAGCATCGCCGTGGCCTGCTCCTGCTCCGCGCCCTTGAGCGCGAACGCCTCGGGGAGGAACTCGACGTCCTTGAAGGTCCAGCCCGCGTTCCGGTAGCCCTCCTCGCCGCCCGGGGCCTCGACGACGCCGTCGAGCGAGACGAAGGCGGAGCTGATCAGGGTGCGCATCTGGATTCTCCCGTTTCGGTCGTTCCTGCTGCTCAGCATGGCTGCCGAGCAGCACCTCACCCTGTCAGACCGGGCCCTGTTCGAAAACTCATCGGTCGTTTCGAAGATCGTGGGCGACGAGTTCGACCTCGAAGCCGTCGGCGTTCTCCAGGTAGGCGGCGTAGACGCCCTCGCCGCCCGCGTACGGGTGCCGGTCGGCGAACATCAGGCTCCAGCCGTGTGCCGGTGCCGCCGTCACGAGCGCGTCGACGGCGGCCCGGTCCCCGGCGTGGAAGGCCAGGTGGTTCACGCCGGGCCGCAGCCGGTCGTGCCGGTCCGCGCTGAGCGCCGGGGACCGCTCGACCACCAGGTAGGTGGGGCCGAGCGCCCAGCTCCGGCCGCCCTCCCAGCGCTGGAACGGCCGGTAGCCGAGGGCGCCGAGCAGCCAGCCGAAGCTCTCCTCGGCGCGCTCCAGGTCCGCCACCCACACCTCGATGTGGTGCAGCGCCCCGACGGGGGCGCTCACAGATCTCCCAACTGGTGGGGAACGGGGGCGGAGTGAACGATCGTCAGTCCGGACACCGCACGGGTCAGGGCCACGTAGAGCCGTCGCAGGCCGGTCCGCTCGTCGGGCTCGCCGCCGACGACGGCGGCGGGCTCGTCCAGGACCACGTAGTCGTACTCCAGGCCCTTCGCGAGCGAGGCGGGGACCAGGGTCAGCCGGGACTCGGCGGTCGTCTCCTCGCCGGGGGAGAGGTGCGCGAGCCCGGCGTCCGCCAGGGCCGCCGCGAGCGGCGCGATCCGTGCGTCCGCCGCGATCAGGCCGATCGACCCCTCGTGCGCCAGCGCCTCCCGGCAGGCCGCGACGACGTCCGTGTCGAGCGCCTCGCTGGGCCGTACCTCCAGGGAGCCGGGGTTCTCCCGTACGGACTCGACCGGGGCGAGCCCGGGGGACATGTGGGGCAGCAGCCGGGAGGCGTACGCGATGACCTCGCGCGGCACGCGGAAACCGGCGGTCAGCTCCTCCACCAGCGCGTCCGGCTTGCCCAGGTGCGCGAGGGCCTGTGCCCAGCTCTCCGTCGCCCACGGGGTGGTGCCCTGCGCGAGGTCGCCGAGGACGGTCGCCGAGCCGGTCGTGCAGCGGCGGCCCACCGCCCGGTACTGCATCGGGGACAGGTCCTGCGCCTCGTCGAGGACGACATGGCCGAGCGAGTGGGTGCGCTCCACCAGGTCCCGCGCCTCGTCGATGAGGACGGCGTCGGCCGCCGACCACTTCGCCGTCCGCACGCCACGGGCGGGCTTCGCCCACAGGAGCAGCTTCTGCTCGTCGCCGGTGAACAGTCCCTCGGCGTGCTCGGCGAGGAACTCCGGGTCGCCGAGGAGCCGCAGCACCAGCTTCGCGGGGTCCACGGCCGGCCAGCACGCGTTCACCAGGGCCTTGACGGCGGTGTCGCGGGCGACGGCGTTCTGCACCCGGTCGTCGGGGGCCTCGCCCGCCTGCTCCATCCGGACCAGGACGGCGTGCGCGACCCGCTGCGGAAGTGCCCCGCGGGCGGCCCCGTAGCGAATGTCACGCCCCGTCAGTTCCCCGACGATCTGCTCCAGTTCGTACGCGGGCACCCGCCAGCGGCGCGAGCCCCGGATCACCATCAGGGGCTCGGTGGGCAGCGACACGTGGGAGCGCAGGGCCCGCCGCAGCAGTTCCGCCATCCGGGCGTCGCCCTTGACCACGGCCGTCGGCGCCTCGTCGGCGCCCCGCACCTCGACGTGGGCGACGAGGTCGTCGACGGTCGCCTGCTTCACCTCCAGCTCGCCCAGGGCGGGCAGCACCTGCTCGATGTACTGGAGGAAGGACCGGTTCGGGCCGATGACGAGGGCGCCGGTGCGGGCCAGCCGCTCCCGGTGGGCGTACAGCAGGTAGGCGACGCGGTGCAGGCCCACGGCGGTCTTGCCGGTGCCGGGGCCGCCCTGCACACAGACCGTCCCCGAAAGGCCGGAACGGACGATCCCGTCCTGCTCGGGCTGGATGGTGGCGACGATGTCCCGCATGGGGCCGACGCGGGGCCGTTCGATCTCCGTCTGGAGCAGTCTGCTGGTGGTCTCCCGCTCCGCCGGGTCGGACAGGTGCTCGTCCTCGTACGCGGTCAGCTCGCCGCCCGTGTAGCCGAAGCGGCGGCGGAGCCCGACGTCCCTCGGGTCCTTCCGGGACGCCTGGTAGTACGGCTGGGAGACCGGCGCGCGCCAGTCGATCACCATCGGGTCGCCGTCGGCGTCGTGGACGTGCCGCCGTCCGATGTAGAAGCGCTGCCCCTCCTGCGTGGTGTGCAGGTAGTCGAGGCGCCCGAAGAACAGCGGGGTGTGCGAGAGGTCGGCCAGTGCCTTGACGCGGTCCTCGATCTGCCGCCCGAGGACGAGGGAGTTGACCCAGTTGGCGGTGACGTCCTTGATGTCGAGCGCCTCCACGTCCTCGCGCATCGCGCGCAGGGCGGCGCGCGAGGACGCCAGGTGGGCGCGTTCGCGCGCGAGGGGATCGTCGGATACGGGCACGGTGGAGCCTCCGGGTCGGACACGCGGATGCGTGGATGCGCGGACACGTCGAGGTGGCCGCCGGTTTCCGACCGGGCGGCGGCGCTCCACGGAGGGAGGCGGGGAAGCTGGCGAGTGTAGCTCCGGCGGGACGCGAAGGCGAACGGATTACGGGGCCGGCCCGGGGACCCGTACGGGGGCGAATCGGGGCCCGTACGGGCGTGACCTGGGGACTCGTACGGGCTGGGCCCGACCCCTACGGGTCCCCGGGCCGTCCCCGGGTCATCCCCGTAGGGGAGGGGGTCCGTCTCACGTCGGACGGCGGTCGGGCCCCGGTTCACCCCCCAGACCGATGTGTTCGTAATGTCCGAATTCCATCATGGAGACATGACCGCGACGACGTTCACCCTCGTGACCACCGTGCCCCGCCTCCGGCGCACCGCCGCCGCCCTGCGCGCGATACGCGCCTTCGGCGGTGCCGTCGCCGGCGTAGCCCTCCTGGGTGACTACGGCCCACCGGGAGCGGCCGTCAGGAACCCGCACCTCACGCACACCGGCCCGGGCCGACCGGGCCACGGCCCGGCCCCGGACTGACCCGGAACCCTCCCGGGGAGCCCGGAACCGCGCGACCACGGGACCATACGGTCACGGAACCGCACGGCTGCCCGGCCACAGGACCGCACAGCCACGCGGCTACGGAGCCACGGAACCACACGGCCATGGGGCCGCTCGGTCACTCGGTCACTCGGTCACGGAGCTACGGGGCCCATGCGGCTACGGGGCCCATGCGGCTACGGGGCGAGCAGCTCGTCCGCGTCGACGATCCGGTACGCGTACCCCTGCTCGGCCAGGAACCGCTGCCGGTGCGCGGCGAAGTCCTGGTCGATGGTGTCCCGGGCGACCACCGAGTAGAAGTGCGCCTTGTGCCCGTCCGCCTTCGGCCGCAGGACCCGGCCCAGCCGCTGCGCCTCCTCCTGCCGGGAGCCGAACGTCCCCGACACCTGGATGGCGACCGTGGCCTCGGGCAGGTCGATCGAGAAGTTGGCGACCTTCGACACGACGAGGACGCTGATCTCGCCGTTGCGGAAGGCGTCGAACAGCTTCTCCCGCTGCGCGTTCGGCGTCTCGCCCTTGATGACCGGGGCGTCCAGGTGCTCGCCCAGTTCGTCGAGCTGGTCGATGTACTGCCCGATGACGAGGGTCTGCTGGCCCTCGAACTTCTTCACCAGCGCTTCCGTCACCTTCCGCTTCGTCGCGGTCGTGGCGCAGAAGCGGTACTTCTCCTCGGCCTCGGCGGTCGCGTACGCGAGCCGCTCCGAGTCGGTCAGGTTGACCCGGACCTCGACGCAGTCGGCGGGCGCGATGTAGCCCTGCGCCTCGATCTCCTTCCACGGCGCGTCGAACCGCTTGGGCCCGATCAGCGAGAAGACGTCGGACTCCCGCCCGTCCTCCCGTACGAGGGTCGCCGTCAGGCCGAGCCGCCGCCGGGCCTGGAGGTCGGCGGTGAACTTGAAGACGGGCGCGGGCAGCAGGTGCACCTCGTCGTACACGATCAGCCCCCAGTCCCGGGAGTCGAAGAGCTCCAGGTGCGGGTAGACGCCCTTCCGCCGGGTGGTGAGCACCTGGTAGGTGGCGATGGTGACCGGCCGGATCTCCTTGCGGGTCCCGCTGTACTCGCCGATCTCGTCCTCGGTGAGCGAGGTCCGCTTCACCAGCTCGTGTTTCCACTGCCGGGCCGAGACGGTGTTGGTGACGAGGATCAGGGTCGTCGCCTTCGCGCGGGCCATCGCACCGGCCCCGACCAGCGTCTTCCCCGCGCCGCAGGGCAGTACGACCACCCCGGAACCGCCGTGCCAGAACCCCTCGACGGCCTGCTGCTGGTACGGGCGGAGGCTCCAGCCGTCCTCCGCGAGGTCGATCCGGTGCGCCTCGCCGTCGACGTACCCGGCGAGGTCCTCGGCGGGCCAGCCCAGCTTCAGCAGGGTCTGCTTGATCTGCCCGCGCTCGGAAGGGTGCACGGCGACGGTGTCGGCGTCGATCCGCTCCCCGACGAGCGGCTGCACCTTCCGGGAGCGCAGCACCTCCTCCAGGACCGGCCGGTCGGTGCTGGTCAGGACGAGACCGTGGGTGGGGTGCTTGGACAGGGTGAGCCGCCCGTACCGGTCCATGGTCTCGGCGATGTCCACGAGCAGCGCGTGCGGCACCGGATAGCGCGAGTACGCGACGAGCGCGTCGACGACCTGCTCGGCGTCGTGCCCGGCGGCCCGCGCGTTCCACAGCCCGAGCGGCGTCACCCGGTAGGTGTGGATGTGCTCCGGCGCCCGCTCCAGCTCGGCGAACGGCGCGATGGCCCGCCGACAGGCATCGGCCAGCTCGTGATCGACCTCCAGGAGCAGCGTCTTGTCACTCTGGACGATGAGCGGTCCACTCACGTGATCAGGTCCTTCCGGCACCGTGCCGTTCCGGTTAACGGCCAATCCTCCAGTGTGCCGCATACCCGGCACCCCCGGTCAGGCCCCGGCCCCGGGTCGTCCCGATCCCGCCCGAACACCCCCGGAAGAGCCGGTCCCCGCCCGAACGCCCTCGGCCGGCCCCGTCCCCGTGAGAACGCCCCCGGCCGACCCCGTCCCCGTGAGAACGCCCCCGGCGGGACCCGCCCGCCCCACCGCCCTCCGCACCGCCCCGACCAGCGCGCGCGCCCGCCCGTCGTCCGACGGGCCGCGGGCACGCTCGGCGGCGGGGCCCTCACACCTGGTCGTCGGCCAGTTCCGCCACGCCCGTGATGCGGTGCAGGGGGTAGGTGCGGACCTCGTCGGCCGTGTGGTCGTAGCCCGTCACGAAGCCGCCCTCCACGCGGACCGGGGCGATGACCCGCTGGCTCGCCGCGCCCTCCGCGTTCACGTAGCCGATCCACACCGCCGAGCCCGTCATCGCCGCCGCCTGGACGGTCGCCAGGGTCTCCGCCGCCGAGGTGCGGGGCAGCGCGCCCGGGGCCGTCGGGGACGCCGCCGGTTCCTTCCGTACCGCCGTCGCCGCCCGGTCGCCCGCCCGGATCACCCGGACCGCCGCGCCGAGCAGCGTCGCGTCCGGGGACGGCGGGCCGTCCGGCACCGGCACCGGGGCCTTCCTCGGGCCCGTGCGGTACGTGTCCGCCCGGGTGACCAGGACATCGCCCGCCGTCGACTCCGCCGCGGGCGCGTACCCCATCGACCGCAGCCCGTCGAGCAGCGACGCCGGGTCCGTCTGCGCCGCCAGCACCGTCGGCGCCAGCCTCCGCAGGCCCAGCGCCGCCGACCGCCGGTCCGCCAGGATCTCCCCGAGGACCGCGTCGTCGTCACAGCGGACGTACGCCGAAGCCGCCCCCACCCGCAGGTGCCCGTGCCGCCGCGCCACGTCGTCCACCAGGTACGACAGCGGCTGAGGCACCGGCGTACGGGAGTGCGCCCGCAGGAACTCGTGCAGGTCCGACGCCGACCGGCCCGCGTCGAGCGCCCGCCGCACCGACCCCGGAGTGAACCGGTAGACCGTCGCGCCACCCTTCGACTCCACGTCCGCGAGCACCGCCAGCGCGTCCGCGAGCGGCCGTCGCAGCGGGCCCGGCGCCACCGCCGTCAGATCCGCCTGCAACAGCACCTCGTCCACCGTCTCCGGCAGCAGCGGCGCCAGGAGCGTCGCCGCCCGGCCCGCCGCCACCGACAGCTCCACCCCGCCGCCGTCCCCGTCCGCCGGAGCCGCCTCCGCCAGCGGCAGGTTCAGCAGCGCCCGCGCCGGGCCCGACAGCGCCCCCCGCCCCGTGAGCCCCAGCAGCTCCGCCTCCGCGAGCGTCCAGCGGGCGAGCCTCGACCGCAGGTCCGTGGGCGCCCCGCCGGGCCGCTGGACCTCGTCCGCACCGGCCGGTGCCGCACCCCGCAGCGGACGCTCCCAGCGCAGCCGGGCCAGCAGCGTCCCCTGATCGGCCGCCGCACCCGGCGGCAGCGTCGCCAGGAGGACCAGCACCCGGTGCCGTACCTCCGGCGCGGGCGCCCGGTCCAGGTCCGGGCCCAGCACCGACAGCGTCCGGCCCTTCGCGTCCTGCCCGCCGACCAGCCCCGCCGTACGGGTCGCCGTCAGCCACGGCGCGACGAGCCGCGCCCACCGCTCGGCGGGCGGCAGATCCAGCCACGCGTCGTACGCGGGCGTCGGCGCGTACCGCTCGTCCGCCTCCCCGTCCGACGCGAGCAGCCCCGCACCGAGACACAGCTCCAGCCAGAACGCCGCCGTCTCCTCCGGCACGTCGAGCGCCACCGCCACCCGCCGCAGGTCCCGCACCGCCATGCCGCCCGCCCGCAGCACCTGCGGCCCGCCCCGGTCCCAGGACTTCAGCAGTTCCTCGGCCGTCGCCACCGCCAGCTGCGCCTGCCCGGCCGCGGCACTGTCCACAACCTGGGGACGGTAGTCGCGCTCCACCCCGATCTCCGGCGCGTACGGCTCCGGCGTCCGGTGCGCCCGGCCGCCCCGCAGGTGCAGCGCCACCTCGCGCGGCAGCACCATCGTCCGCGCCGACACCGGAAGCAGCAGCCCCCGGTCCCGCAGCCAGCGCACCGGCGGCGCCGGACTCGACGTCACCTCCCCGTACGGCGGACCCCACACCAGCCGGTCGAGGACCGTCAGCGCCTCCGGCGGCGCCGTGTCGAGCAGCGCCCCCATCCGCGCGCGGTCCGTGAACAGCCCGGTGAGCAGCGCCACCGCGGACACCGGGTCGTGCGTCGGGGGCAGTCCCGCCGCCGCGATGATCTCCTGCACCCGGCCCGGCGACATCCCCGACGTCGCCTCCGCCACCGTCGGCCCGAGACCGGTCGGCGACGGGTGCTGCGGTGAGGGCGCCAGCAGTTCACGGGCCGTCCGCACCAGCCTCAGCCGGTCGTCGTCCCCCCATACGAGGGCCTGTTCGCGCAGCAGCCCCACCGTGCCCGGCAGCGCCGCCTCGATCCCCGGATCGCCCTCGTCACCGGTGAGCAGACTCAGGAGCAGGGGGTACGGTGCCGGGTCCGGGGCCACCGCCAGCGCCTCCGCCGCCTGGAGGGCGAACCGGTCGAGCCGTTCGAGGGCGCGGACCACCGAGCCCCGCGTCCCGGCGCGCGTCGCCAGCTGTGTCAGGTCGTTCGGCACCGGGTTCAGCAGGTCCGGTCTGGCCCGCAGCAGCGCGGCGAGCCCCTCGTCGCCGCGTGCGCGCAGCGCCTCCGCGAGCGTGCGCGGCGCGGCGGCGCCAGTTACCTCGGGCACGTGCGCCTCCCGGTCGAGCTCACCGATCCCCATCCGGACCACGTTAGCCGCTGTTCAGGCGCTAACGTCGGGCCGTACCGGGCGAACCGGCCGTGGAGGGGCAGCATGGGGATCGAGAGCGACCAGTTGGTCTACGACTATCTGAGCCGGGTCGGCGATCTGGCCCAGCAGCGGCAGCTTCCCGCGAGCGAGCGGATGCGGCTGGTGTCGGGCCTCCGCGACGAGATCGACCGCCGCCGCGCCACGCGCGGCGAGGAGAGCCCGGCGGCGGTCCGGGGCATCCTCGGCTCCCTCGGAACCCCCGACGAGGTGGTGGACCGGGCGGGCGACCGGCCCCGACCCCGACCCGGGGTCCCGGGCCCCCGTGAGGGAGAGCGGCGGGAACCCCGTGGGGGAGCGGGCCCGGACGCGGATTCTCCCGGGGGACCCCGTACGGGAATCCGTAAGGGGCCGGGCCGGGGGGCCGACCGGGGAGCCGCTGAGGGACCTTCCCGGGGGACCCCTACGGGAGAGGCACCGGGGCGGGGACAGGTCCCGGGGGCGCGGGCCGGGCGGGGCACCGGGTGGCTGCCGGGTCGCCGCCGCCCCCGTGACGGCTCCGGGGCCCTCGCGGACGGTGCCGGGACTTCGGCGGACGGCCGACGGCCCGCCGGGCGTGTCGGCCCACCCGCCGCACCCGTGTCCGCCGCCCCGTCCACCGGGCCCGGCTCGACCGGCCCGACCGGCTTCGGCGGTGCCGGGTCCGACGCGGGTGCCGACTGGTGGCGGGACGCCGAGGCCGTGGACGCCGCCGCCGGACTGCCCGGCTTCTTCGGCGGGGTCGAACGCCCCGACCTCTTCAAGGAACCCCTCCCCGAGGACGAGGCGGAGGAGGAAGGGGAAGGCGGCGAGGGCGGCGACGAAGAGGGCCAGGAGGGCGAGGGGTACGGCGGTCCCCGGGCCGCCGCGCCCGTACGCCGTCGTCTCGTACGCGTCCTGCGCCGCCGCAAGCCCGGAGCGCCCGCCGCACCGGAGCCCGAGGCGGAGCCGGAGGTGCCCGCCGCCCGCTTCCGTCTCGCGAACCCGTTCGTGCTGCTCGCCGCCCTGCTGCTGCTCGGCGGCGCCCTCTTCGGCTCGCTCCTGGCCCTGGCGGCGGGCTGGCTCCTCGCGTACGCCTCCCGGCGGCTCACCCCCGGCGAGGCGAAGACCGCCGTCCTGGTGATCCCGGGCCTCGCCGCCGCCTCCGGCGTCCTCTGGCTGTGGGGCAGGGTCGACGGCCGCTGGGGCGCCCCCGTCACGGCGGGCGGCGAGGCGATGGGCGCGGCGGTCTCGGAGACCTGGCCCTGGGTCCTGCGGGGCGCGGCGGTCGCCTCGGCGCTGTTCCTGCTGTGGCGGTCGCGCCGCCGCTGACCGGCCCGCCCCGGCCAGCGGGCCCGCCGCTGACCGCCGCCGCCCGGCCCGGGGCCCGTCGCTGAGCCCCGTAGACCGGCCCCGCAGACCCGCCCCGGGTCGCGCTGCTGAGCGCGGCGGACCCGCGCCACGCCGTGATGCGCCGGGGCGTCAGCCCTTGGAGACCTCGGGCTCGGGCCGCCGGGGGCGGGGCTCCTGAGGGCGTCCGGTCTCGTTCCCGGCGCCGGACCCGACCCGGCCCGACGCGCTCAGGGTCCCGTCGGCGAGCCCCTCAGACCCCGGGCCGCTCCCCGCCGCTGCGCGCTGACGCCCCGGGGCGTCAGCCCTTGGAGACCTCGGGCTCGGGCTCGGGCCGCCCGGAATCGGACACCGGCGTGGGCCCGGTCCCGCTCCCGGCTCCGGTCCCGGCACCGGACCGCGACCCGGGCACCGCCCCCGTATCCGTATCCACATCCGTACGAGCACCCGCACCCGCACCCGCGTCCGCGCCCGTGTCCGAGCGATCCACGTGATCCCCGTGCCACGGCGCTCCCGGGACGACCAGGGGGGAGCCCGTCACCGGGTCGGGGACGACGACCGAGACGAGGCCGAAGACGTCCCGGACGAGTTCCTCCGTCACGATCTCCGACGGCGGGCCCTCCGCGACGACCCGGCCCTCCTTCATGGCGATCAGATGGTCCGCGTACCGCGCCGCCTGGTTCAGGTCGTGCAGGACGAGGACGACGGTCCGGCCGCGCAGCCGGTTGAGGCGGCGGACCAGGTCGAGGACCTCCACCTGGTGGGAGATGTCCAGATAGGTGGTGGGCTCGTCGAGGAGCAGCAGCTCCGTCTCCTGCGCGAGGGCCATCGCGATCCACACCCGCTGGCGCTGGCCGCCGGAGAGCGCGTCGACGGACCGGTCGGCGAGCGCGGCGACGTCCGTGCGTTCCATGGCGTCGCTGACGGCCCGCTCGTCCTCCTCCGACCACTGCCTCCACCACGCCTGGTGCGGCTGCCGGCCGCGCGAGACGAGGTCGGCGACGGTGATGGCCTCCGGTGCGACCGGGGTCTGCGGGAGCAGTCCGACCGAGCGGGCGACGCTCTTCGTCGGGAGCTTCGCGAGGTCCTCGCCGTCGAGCAGGACGGCGCCGCCGCGCGGCTTGAGGAGCCGCCCGAGGGCGCGGAGGGTGGTGGACTTGCCGCAGGCGTTGGGGCCGACGATCACGGTCACCCGGCCGTCGGGAACGGCGAGGTCCAGTTCGTGGACGACGGTGCGGTCCTCGTAGGCGAGCGTCAGCCCGCGCGCGGTGAGCCTGCTGGTCATGCCTTCCCTCCGGTACGGCTGCGGACGATGAGCCAGATCAGATACGGGGCGCCGACCGCCGCCGTCAGGACTCCCACCGGCAGTTCGACGGGGGAGAGGAGCCGTCTGCCGAGCAGGTCGGCGAGGACCACGACCAGGGCGCCCGCGAGGGCCGAGCAGAACAGCGGGATCTGCGCGGTCCTCGTCATGCGGCGGGCGATCTGCGGGGCGAGCAGCGCGACGAAGTCGACGGGCCCGGCGACGCCGGTCGCCACCGACGCCAGGACCACGCCGACGGCGACGAGCCCGAGCCGGACCCGCCCGAGCCGGACGCCGAGCCCGGTCGCCGTGTCGTCGTCGAGGGAGACGGTCCGCTGCGCGCGGGCCGCCCACAGCACGGCGGGCAGCAGGAGCAGCAGCGTCCAGCGGACCGGCGCTGACTCGTCCCAGCCGCGCCCGTTGAGGGAGCCCGTCATCCAGATCTGGGCCTGCTGGGCGACCAGGTAGTCGCCCTTGGTCATGAAGAGGGTGGTGAGGGACCGCAGGGCGATGGCGAAGCCGATGCCGATGAGGACGAAACGGGTGGCGTGCAGTCCGCCGCGCCAGGCGAAGGCGTAGACGAGGGCGGCGGCGAGGACACCGCCCACGATCGACAGGTACGGCAGCACGGTGTACGAGGTGAGGCCGAAGGTCATCGCGGCGACGGTGACGGCCCCGGCGCCCTGGCTGATGCCGATGATGTCGGGGCTGGCGAGCGGGTTGCGGGCGACGGTCTGGATGAGCCCGCCCGCGATCCCGAAGGCGGCGCCGACGGCGAGGGCGACGACGAGCCGGGGCTCGCGCAGCTCCGCCACGACGAACGCGGACGGCGAGGAGTGCCCGAGCAGGATGCGCAGGACCTCGGAGGGGGCGACGAACTTCTCGCCGACACAGAGGTACGCGACCGAGGCCACGGCCAGGAGCAGCAGCAGGGCCCCGGCGACCAGGGCCGAACGGCGGTGCACGAGGAAGGAGGCGCCCCCGGCGCGGACCAGGCCGTACCCGGCGGGTCGCGGGCGCGGTCGCGGGCGGGTCGGGGCGGGGCGGGTCGCGGTGCCGGTGCTCACGCGGCCACCGCCTTGCGGCGGACGAGGGTCACCAGGAACGGCACGCCGATCAGGGCGGTCATCACCCCGGCGGGGACCTCGCCCGGCGGGAACACGATCCGTCCGGCGACGTCCGCGACGAGCAGCATGACCGGGCCGATGAGCGCGGCCATCGGCAGCACCCAGCGGTGGTCGGAGCCGACGACGGCGCGGGCGATGTGCGGGACGGCGAGGCCGACGAAGGCGACCGGTCCGGCGGCGGCGACGGCCGCGCCGGTGAGGACGGTCGCTCCGGCCCCGCCCACGATCCGTACCGTGGCGACGCGCTGTCCGAGGCCCTTGGCGACGTCCTCGCCGAGCGCGAGCGCGTCGAGGCCGCGCGCCACGGAGACCACGAGGAGCGCGCCGACCAGCAGGAAGGGCCAGACCTGGGCGACGATCTGCGCGTCGCGCCCGTCGAGGGAGCCGGTCTGCCAGAACCGGAACTCGTCGAGCGCGGAGGCGCGGGTGGTGAGGACGCCGGTGGTGACGGAGAGCAGCAGGGCGTTGATCGCGGCGCCGCCGAGGGCCAGTTTCACGGGGGTCGCGCCACCGCGTCCGCCGGAGGCGACCGCGTGCACGGCGACGGCGGCGACGGCGGCACCGGCGAAGGCGAACCACACGTAGCCGCTGAGTCCGTGCACGCCGAAGAAGGCGATGGCGACGACGACGGCGACGGCGGAGCCCTGGCTGATGCCGAGGATGCCGGGGTCGGCGATCGGGTTGCGGGTGATGCCCTGGAGCGCGGTGCCCGCGAGGGCGAGCGCGGCGCCGACCATGAGGCCGATGAGGGTACGGGGGACGCGGAGGCCCCGTACGACCTCGGCGTCGGCGCTCGTGCCGCCGTGCAGCAGGGCGTCGAACACCGTCGAGGGGGCGATGGCGCGGGCGCCGACGGTGAGGCTGAGGAGGACGGCGAGCAGGAGGGCGACGACAGCCGCCGAGGTCGCGAGGACCCGTCTGGTACGGAGAGCGGCTGGCATCGGGACCCATCGGGGGGAGTACGGGTTTGGTAAGGCTTGGCTCAGTGTAAGCAGCACTCACCGCCGTGGACCCGGGCCGGAGGACCCTTACGGGAGCCCCTGCGGGAGCTGCTGGGGATCGGGGAGGTGCGGGTGCGCGGGCCCCGTGTGGCCGGGCCCCTACGGGCCGGGGCCGCCCCTGGGGCCGCGCGCGGTGGACAGGGCCCCGGCCCGGGTCGGGAGCCGCTCGCCCCGGGAGGCCGGGGGGAGCCCAGGGAGGCCGGGGGGAGCCCCGGGACCGGCCGCTCCCCGTCCGGCGCTCCCGGCCGGGCCGGGACGGGAGGTCCGGGGTCACCCCGGTCCGTCCCAGGGGCGACCCCGGAGAATGGGCGCATGACGACGACCTCAGCCACCCCGTCCCCGGCCACACTCCCGCACCCCGCCACGAACCCGGCGGCGGCAGCCGCAGCGGCGGCGGGGCCCGGCGGCGGGCCGCTCACCGTCGGCTTCGATCTCGACCTGACGCTGATCGACACCCGGCCCGGCATCAGGGCGACCTGGGAGGCCTTCTGCGCCGAGACCGGCGTCACGGCCGACATCGACCTGGTCGTCAACCGGCTCGGCCCGCCGCTGGAGCACGAGATGGCGCACTGGGTGCCCGAGGAGGAGGTGACGGGGATGACCGCCCGCTACCGCGCGCTCTACCCGGCGTACGCGATCGAGCCCTCGCACCCCATGCCGGGCGCCCGGGACGCGATCCGGGCGGTCCGCGAGGCGGGCGGCCGGACGATCGTCGTCACCGCGAAGAACGGCCCGCACGCCGAGCTGCACCTGGCGCACCTGGGCATCGAGCCGGACGCGGTCGTCGGCGGTCTGTGGGCGGAGGGCAAGGCGGAGGCCCTGCGCGCGCACGGCGCCCAGGTGTACGTCGGGGACCACGTCGGCGACGTCCGGGGCGCGGCGGCGGCCGGTGCCCTCTCGGTGGCGGTCGCCACCGGCCCCTGCGCCGCCGGGGAGCTGACGGCGGCCGGGGCGGACGTGGTCCTGACGGACCTGACGGATTTCCGGGAGTGGTGGGCGGGCTACCTGGCCTGAACCGGTACGGCCCCGCCGTCGCGCGCCTGCCGCCGCTGGGCGGCGATGGCCCGCAGCACGCCCGCGCCCGCGACCATGAATCCGACGCCCATCAGCATGGACACGGTGTACGCCACGGTGGGGAACGGGTCGGTGCCCAGGAACAGCGGGGCCACGGTGACCAGCGTCGCCACCGCGCCGACCGCGAAGATGATCACACCGGCCTTGACGAGGCCGTCGCCGGGGGCGCTGTCGTCCGCCGGGGCGGCGGGGGTTTCACTACGCATCCGGCCAGGGTAGTTCCCAGGCCACAGGAACACACCGGCGACGTCTTGTCACCGGTCCCGGGAGCACTAGCCTGATCCCGGCGGGCCGGTCGGCCCGCTGCCAGCCATCCCCATCGACAAGGACGAGGACGAGGAAAGACGTGCCTACCGGCAAGGTCAAATGGTTCAACAGTGAGAAGGGCTTCGGCTTTCTCTCCCGTGACGACGGCGGCGACGTCTTCGTCCACTCGTCGGTGCTCCCTGCCGGAGTCGACGCACTGAAGCCCGGACAGCGGGTCGAGTTCGGCGTCGTCGCCGGGCAGCGCGGCGATCAGGCCCTGTCCGTCACGATCCTCGACCCGACCCCGTCCGTCGCGGCGGCCCAGCGCCGCAAGCCCGACGAACTGGCGTCCATCGTCCAGGACCTGACGACGCTCCTGGAGAACATCACGCCGATGCTGGAGCGCGGCCGGTACCCGGAGAAGACCCAGGGCAAGAACATCGCGGGTCTGCTGCGCGCGGTCGCCGACCAGCTGGACGTGTGACGGCCGTCCCTCGTGCGGCGCGCCCGGCCGTCCCCCTCGGGGGCACGCGCCGGGCCGCCCGGCCCGGCGGAAGGCGAGCGGCCGTCCCCGTCAGGGGAAGGCGAGCGCGTCCGGGCCGAGGGGCGGTACGAGTCCCTCGGCCGCGGCGCGGGTGAGCAGCCCGCGGACCGCCGCGTAGCCGTCCTCGCCGAGGTCGGCGGTGAACTCGTTGACGTACAGACCGATGTGCTGGTCGGCCACGCCCGGGTCCATCTCCTGGGCGTGTTCCAGGACGTACGGGCGGGAGGCCGCCGGGTCGTCCCAGGCCATCCGCACCGATGCGCGGGCCGCGTCGGCGAGCCGCCGCAGGGTCTCCGCGCCCAGCGAGCGGCGGGCCACGATCGCGCCGAGGGGGATCGGGAGCCCGGTGGTGGCCTCCCAGTGCTCGCCCATGTCGGCGAGGCTGTGCAGCCCGTACTCCTGGTAGGTGAAACGGGCCTCGTGGATGACGAGCCCGGCGTCGACCTTCCCGTCGCGGACGGCGGGCATGATCTCGTGGAACGGCATCACGACGACGTTCCCGACCCCGCCGGGCACCTGGTCGGCGGCCCAGAGCCGGAACAGCAGGTACGCGGTCGAGCGCTCGCTCGGCACGGCGACCGTCCTCCCGGCCAGGTCCGCGCCGGTGGCCGCCTCCCTGGTCAGGACGAGCGGCCCGCAGCCCCGGCCGAGGGCCCCGCCGCAGGGCAGCAGCGCGTACTCGTCGAGGATCCAGGGCAGCACGGCGTACGACACCTTCAGCACGTCGTGGTCGTCGGTGCCGCCCTCCGCCCAGCCGTTGGTGACGTCGATGTCCGCGAACGTCACGTCGAGCCGGGGCGCGCCCGGGACGCGCCCGTGGGCCCAGGCGTCGAAGACGAAGGTGTCGTTCGGGCAGGGCGAGTAGGCGATCTTCAGCTCGGTCACGACGGCTCCACGAGGACGGTGCTGCTGAGCAGCTCGAAGGTGTGCCGCAGGGATTCCAGGGCGTCGCCGATGCGCCAGGCGGCACGGTCGCGGGGGCCGACGGCGTTCGACACGGCCCGGATCTCGACGACGGGCAGGCCGTGCGCGGCGGCGGCCTCGGCGACCCCGAAGCCCTCCATGGCCTCGGCCCCGGCCCCGGGGTGGCGCCCGGCGAGTTCGGCGGCGCGCCCGGCGGTGCCGGTGACGGTGGAGACGGTGAGGACGGGGGCGACGGCGTGCGGGAGGCCGCCCGCCGTCAGCACGGCGGAGATCCGGCCGGTCAGCGCGTCCGGCACCGGGTGGACGGACCGGCCGAAGCCCAGTTCCTCGACGGTCAGATAGCCGTCGGGGGTCCGCGCGCCGAGGTCGGCGGCGACGACGGACGCCGAGACGACGACCGAGCCGAGCGGGGCGAGGGGGAGGAAGCCGCCCGCGATCCCGGCGGACACGACGAGCCCGTAGGGGGCGTCGGGGTCGGTGAGCGCGGCGGAGGTCAGGGCCGTACCGGTGGCGGCGGCGACCGAGGCGGGTCCCACCCCGCCGACGAGGACGTCGACCCGTACGGGGCCGGCGTCGGTGCCGGCCGTGTGACGGCGCAGCACGAGGCCCCCCGGCAGCGGGAGGAGCGCGGGGCCGCCGAGGTGGGGGCCGAGGCCGGCGGAGACGGAGTCCGCCTCAGCCGCCACGGCCGTCACGATCAGGCTCCGGTGGGCCACCGGAGGATCAGGATTCCTTCTTCAGCTGGAAGTGCCAGATGCCGGTCAGCTTCTTGCCGGTGTTCTCGACGATGGTCACCTGGGTGGAGTTGGTGGCCTCGCCGGACTGGGTCGAGAAGAAGGCGCTGGCCGGAATGGTCCGGTACGTCTTCTTGTACGGCTCGGGCTCGGCCTGCTGGCCGCCGAGGAAGATGGTCCAGCCGTTCTCCGCGATGTCGGGGTCGACCCCGAAGCGGATCTTGTCGTCCATCGCCACGGAGATGGACTTCTCGGCCTTCTTGTTGAGGCACTGCTGGATCTGCGACTCCTTGATGGCTTCGCCGTCGTTGTAGCAGGCGGCCTCGGAGTGGATCGAGTCGGTCCCGACCGTCAGGGTCGCGACGGGCGTCGGCTTGTCGCAGGCGGAGAGGACGAGGAGCCCGGCGGAGACGGCCCCGAGGGCGACGGCGGCCCGGCGGCCCGAGCCGGAGAAGAACGCAACGGTCATGAGCCGAAGGCTATCGGGCCGTCGCGTCCACGCCACGAGGGGGTACGGCGTGCCGCCCCGGGGTACCTCCGAGGCACCCTCGCGCGACGGCCGCCCCGACCGTACGCGGGGTGGTTCCCGGCCCCTTCCGGGCGCCGCCGGGAAAGCCCCGGGCGCTCCGGGCCCGGCGGCCGGAAGGGCCGCGCCTGACGGGTCCGGTGGGGCTGGTGAGTCGGAGGGTCCCGCAGGTCCAGTGGGTTCGGACGGTCCCGCAGGTCTGGTGGGTCCAGTGGGTCCAGTGGGTTCGGAGGTCGCGCCGGGTCGCGGTCACCCGCCGTGCCCGCCGCACCCGCCCCGCCCGGCGGTGGCCGCCCGGCGGCCGGAGGTCCCGCCCCGCTCCGGCCGGTGCCCCGTCAGGCCACCCTGGCCTTCGGGCGGTTCTCCGGGTTCGGGCGGCGGCGCGCCTCGGCGAGCAGGCCGCGGACCGCGAGCGCCGCGCCCAGCGCGAGGATCGCGGCGGCCACGGACATGCCGAGGGTGCCGTTGAGCGGCAGCGCGATCCCGATGCCGCCGCCCACCACCCACGCCATCTGCAGCGCCGTCTCCGACCGGGCGAAGGCCGACGTCCGTACGGACTCCGGCACGTCCCGCTGGATCAGCGCGTCCAGCGACAGCTTCGACAGCGCCTGGGTGAGCCCCGCGACCGCGCCCAGCACCGCGACCATCACCCCGCCGAAGAACACCGCCGTCAGGACCGCCGTACCGCACACCACACTGATCATCGTGGCGATGATCACCTCGGGCCCCTGCCCCCGGTCCCTGAGCAGCGAGCCCACGGCCGTCCCGCACGCGTTGCCCACGCCCGCCGCCACGCCCACGATCCCCAGCGACACGGCGGCGCTCTGCCCCGACAGCGGATGCTCCCGCAGCAGGAACGCCAGGAAGAAGATCAGGAAACCCGACAGCATCCGCTGGGCCGCGTTCGCCTGCAGACCGTGCAGCACGGACGGCCCCACGGTCCGCAGGTTCGGCCGCTTCTCCCCCTTGGCGCCCTTTGCTCCCTTTGCTCCTTTTCCGTCATTTACGTCCTTCTCGCCGTGCGCCAGCAGATGTGCCCGCCGCTCACCCTTCGCCGAGTCCACCTTCGGCGGCATCCGCAGCGCCCAGAACGTCCCGAGCAGGAACAGCGCGCACGCCCCGTACAGCGGGTACGGCGAGCCGAGGAGGTGGAGCCCCGCCCCCACCGGCGCGGCGACCCCCGTCGCGAGCAGCCCCGCCAGGGTCACCCGCGAGTTCGCCTTCACCAGCGAGAAGCCCGGCGGCAGCAGCCGGGGCACCACCGCGCTGCGCACCACCCCGTACGCCTTCGACGCCACCAGGACCCCGAGCGCCGCCGGGTACAGCTCGATCCCGCCCGTCGCCACCAGGCCCGAGAGCAGCACCGCGAGGACCGCCCTGGTGAGCATCGCGCCCGCCATCGCCGCCCGCCGCCCGTGCGGGACGCGGTCCAGGAGCGGACCGATCACCGGGGCGAGGAGAGTGAACGGCGCCATCGTGATGGCCAGATACAGCGCGACGCGCCCACGGGCCTCGTCGGTCGGCACGGAGAAGAACACCGTCGACGCGAGGGCGACGGTGATCATGACGTCCCCGGCGCCGTTCACGGCGTGCAGCTCGATCAGCTTCCCGAGCCCCGACTCGCCCGCGCCGTGCGCGTGTGTCGCCTTCCGGATGCCCCTCGCCGTCCCGCTGAAGGGCAGGTGCAGGACACGACCGACCTTCCGGCCCGCTCGGCGGAGCGGCCCGGCATGATCTTCGGATCGTGCGGGGGACCGTGCGGCTGCCACTCCGTCATAGTGCCCCACCGGCACGCCGGACGAACCGTGGCGCGGCGGGGGACACGCCTCCCGCCCGTCCCCCACGGCCACTTCCGCCCGTCCCCCACCGCCCTCACCGGTCACCGCCACCCCGCCTCCCACCTCTTTTCGGCCGTCCTCCCCACCCTTTCGGTGATCTGTGATCGGGGCCACTTGGGACGGGCAGGTGGGCTCTGGCCCGGGAACGGGGTAGCGTGCGTAGCGCGTCACCGGCGGAAGCTTTCGGCCGCGCGCCTCTTCGGCATCCCGCAGAATGGATGGCGATAGGTGTGCCCGAGACACGCGAGACAAGTCGGGTGCGCGGACGTCGATGCGGCCCACAGGTCCGCTCCGCCCGCCGCCCCAGGTTCGCTCCCGTCGCTCGGCCGGCGCACCCGTGAGACGGCGTAGGAGAGAAGCGAGACCTGTGAGTGCTGCGACGACGCGAAGCGGTACCCCGCGTACCCCGCGAGCCACGCGTACCCCCGACCGCCTGTGCGCCGAGGCCGTAGACCTCGCGCGGGAGGCCGCCGAGGAGGCGGCCGCCCCGGGCGTCGTCGGCGCCCATGTCGACGTGGTCGCCGAGGGCGACCGCGTCGTCACCCATTACTTCGAGTCCAAGGAACCGGGCTACCGGGGCTGGCGCTGGGCGGTGACCGTCACCCGCGCCTCCCGCGCGAAGAACGTCACGCTCGACGAGACCGTCCTGCTGCCCGGCTCCGACGCCCTCCTCGCCCCCGAGTGGGTGCCGTGGAGCGAGCGGCTGCGCCCCGGCGACATGGGCCCCGGCGACCTCCTGCCCACCGAGGAGGACGACCCGCGCCTGGAGCCCGGCTACACCGGCGAGGACGAGCCGCCGCCGAACTCCGTCGTCTCCGAGGAGCTCGCCGAGCACCTCGACGCCGAGGACGCCGAGATCGTCACCCGCGCGCCCTCGCGCGGCGCGATCGCCTCGGTCGCCGACGAACTGGGCACGCGCCGGGCCCGTGTCCTGTCCCGGTACGGGCTCCACATGGCGGCAGACCGCTGGGACGAGGCGTTCGGCCCCCGGACGCCGATGGCCCTCGCGGCGCCCGCGTCCTGTGAATCCTGCGCCTTCCTGGTGCCGCTGGCGGGTTCGCTGAAGCAGGCGTTCGGGATCTGCGCCAACGAGTTCTCCCCGGCGGACGGCCGGGTCGTGTCCCTCGCGTACGGCTGCGGCGGGCACTCCGAGGCCGCCGTCATGCCGAACCCGCCGCGCCCGGCGGCCCCGGTGCTCGACTCGATCGGCGTGGACGTCTTCCCGCTCCGCCCCGCCGAGGACTCCGGCTCGACCATGGAACCGGACGCCGCGTCGGAGGACCTGGGCCACTCGTAGCCCACCCGCCCCGGGGCCGCACCCGCCCCGGGGCTGGACGCCCGGCGCGGCACCGGGGCGGTGAGCCCCGGCCGATTGTCGCGCGCGGGGCCCGCCGGGCCCCGGCCGTACCGCCGGAAGGGGCGCCCGTCCGGTGCGGCGCCCCGCGCCGAGCCACGAGCGGCATCCGCCGGACCCCGGGGCCGTATGCCGACTCGGAGCCGTACACCCGACCGCCCCGACCCGCCCTGCCCTTCCCGGACCCGCCCTGCCCGCCCCGAGGCCACCTCCACCGGCCGCCGGACTCCCGGCCACCCCCAGTGCGTGCCCGCGCCGTCCGTCCGTCCGCCGGGGCCCTCGTCACCCGGGCCGTCCGCCGCCCGCCGTCCGCCCGTCGCGCGCCGGTCGTACGCCGGGACGCCGGTCGTGCGGTCGTGCACCAGGTCGTCGGGCCGCCGGTCCCGGACCGGACCGGTCCGCCGCCCCGTCACCGGCCCGCACCGGACCGCCCGCCGCCCGGCCGGGCTTCCGCCGGGGAGCCCGGACGCCCGACGGCGTCCCCGCCGCCCCGTCGCCACGGGCCGACCCCGCCCCCGGCCCCCGGGGCCGTACCCGCCCGGCGGTCCGGGGGTCGCGGGGCGCGGTACCTTCGGGCGTCCGGGACTTCGGGTCCCGGACGTGCCGCCCGTCCGGGCGGCCACCGCCCCGCAGAGTGGAGTCAGACGTGAACGTCAGCGTCCGGACGACGGCCGACGGAACCGATCCCTTCGGCACCGCACGGCTGCGCCGGGGAGTGCTCGACGCCTGGGGCGCCTCGCCCGCCCGCTTCCGGGAGGACGCCAACGCCGAGGAGGACCTCGCCCTCGGCGGCTACCGCGACCGGCTCGTCGTCGAACTCGCCCAGAACGCCGCCGACGCCGCCCACCGCGCGGGCGTCACCGGCCGTCTGCGGCTCACCCTGCACCCGGCGGACCACGAGGGCCCCGCCGTCCTCGCCGCCGCCAACACCGGCGCCCCGCTGGACGCCGTCGGGGCCGAGTCGCTGTCCACGCTCCGCGCCTCCGCCAAGCGGGAACAGGGCGGCGAAGGCGGCCCCGGCGCCGTCGGCCGCTTCGGCGTCGGCTTCGCCGCCGTCCTCGCCGTCACCGACGAACCCGCCGTCCTCGGCCGCCACGGCGGCGTCCGCTGGTCCCTCGCCGAGGCCCGCGAACTCGCCGCCGAGACCGCCCGGAACAGCCCCGGCCTCGACGACGAACTGCGCCGCCGCGACGGCCACGTCCCCCTGCTGCGGCTCCCGCTGCCCGCCGAGGGCACCGCCCCCGACGGCTACGACACCGTCGTCGTCCTCCCGCTCCGCGACGCCGCCGCCGTCGCCCTCGCCGAACGGCTCCTCGGCGCGATCGACGACGCCCTCCTGCTCACCCTCCCCGGGCTCGCCGAGATCGTCGTCGAGACCGCCGACGGGGTACGGACCCTGAGCCGCGCCGAGGACGACGGACACGTGCGCGTGGACGACTCCGCCACCGGCAGCCGCCGCTGGCGGACCGTCAGCCACAGCGGCCCCCTCGACCCCGGGCTCCTGAAGGACCGCCCGGTCGAGGAGCGGCTGCGCCCCCACTGGTCGGTCACCTGGGCCGTACCCGTGGACGACGCGGGAGCCCCCCGCCACCCGCGCACCACCCCCGTCGTCCACGCCCCCACCCCCACCGACGAACCCCTCGGCATCCCCGCGCTGCTCATCGCCTCGCTGCCGCTCGACACCGCCCGCAGGCACCCGGCGCCCGGCCCGCTCACCGACTTCCTCGTGCAGCGCGCCGCCGACGCCTACGCCGAACTCCTCGCGGACTGGCGGCCGGTGACCAGCGCCGCCCTGGACCTCGTCCCCGGGCCGCTCGGCAAGGGCCCGCTCGACGGGGCGCTGCGCGAGGCGATCCTCGACCGGCTGCCGCGCGTCGCGTTCCTCGCGCCCGCCGTCCCCACCGAGGAACTCCCGGCGCTCCGCCCGATCGAGGCGGAGGTCGCGGAGGGCGCGGGCGCGGAGACCGTCGGCGTGCTCGCCGAGGTGTTCCCGACCTTGCTCCCGGCCGGTCTCGAACGGCGCCCCGAGCTGCGGACTCTGGGCGTCGGCCGGGTGCCGCTGACCGAGGCGGTCGACCGGCTCGCGGGCGTGGACCGGTCCCCGGGGTGGTGGTGGCGGCTCTACGACTCCCTCGCGGGTGTGGACCCCGACCGGCTCTCGGGCCTGCCGGTGCCACTGGCCGCGGCGGAGGACGGCGGCCCGGTCCGTACGACGCTCGGCCCGCGCCAGGTGCTGCTGCCGCAGCTCGGCACCCCGGTGGAGCTGACCCGGCTGGGTCTGAAGGTCGCCCACCCGGAGGCCGCCCACCCGATCCTGGAGAAGCTGGGCGCCCTGCCCGCCACGCCCCGCGCGGTCCTGACGACCCCGCAGGTGCGGGCGGCGGTCGCGGGCTCCCTCGACGCGGGCGAGATCTGGGACGAGGACGCGCTGGACGCGGAGGAACTCGCGGAGACCGTCCTCGGCCTGGTCAGGGACGCCGATCTGGAGCCGGGCGACGAGCCCTGGCTGGGCGCGCTCGCCCTCCCCGACGGGGACGGCGAGCTGTCGCCCGCGGGCGAGCTGGTGGTGCCGGGGTCGGCGTTCGCCGCCGTGATGCGGGAGGACGAGCTGGCGCTCGTCGACGCGGACCTGGCCGCCCGCTGGGGCGAGCGGCCGCTCGCCGCGTGCGGGGCGCTCGCCACGTTCGCGCTGGTCCGGGCGACGGACCTGCTGCTCGACCCGGACGAGGTCGAGCCCCGCGAGGGCGACTACCCGGAGCCCGACGACGCGGGGCTGCTCGACGCGGTCGACGTGTGGTGCGAGGACGTCCTGGACCGGCTGCCGGAGTCACCGGTGCCGCCGGTGGCGACGGAGATCGTGGCCGTACGGGACCTGGACCTGGTCGACGACGACGCCTGGCCCCGGGCCCTCGCGATGCTCGCCCGGCCGCCCCTGCGGGACGCCCTGACCCAGCCCGTGCGGGTCCTGCTGCCCGACGGCACGACGGAGACCGTACGGTCGTACACGGCGTGGTGGCTGCGCGACCACCCCGTCCTGGACGGCCGCCGCCCGGCGGGACTGCGGGCCGCGGGCTCCGACCCGCTCCTGACCGGACTGTACGACTCCGCCGACGCGACCGGCTTCGAGGACGAGCAGGTCCTGCGGGCCCTGGGCGTCCGCACCTCGGTCGGCGCGCTCCTGGACGAGCCGGGCGGCGCGGCGGAGCTCCTCGCCCGGCTCGCGGACCCGTCCCGCGAGGTCACCGGCGCGCAGCTGCACGCCCTGTACTCGGCGCTCGCCGAGCTTGACCCGGAGCAGGTGACGCTGCCGGACGAGCTGCGGGCGGTGGTGGACGGCGAGGTGGTCGTGGTCGACGCGGCGGACGCGGTGGTCGCGGACGCCCCGGACCTGCTGCCGCTCGCGGACGGGCTGCCGCTGCTCCCGGTGGCGCCGTCGCGCGCCGCCGACCTGGCGGACCTGCTCCAGGTGCGGCGGCTGAGCGGCACGGTGGACGCGGAGGTCACCACCGAGGGCCAGGAGCACGGGGTCCCGTCCTCGGTCCGCGCGCTCCTGGGGCCGACGACCCCGACGACGTACGTCGAGCACGAGGAGCTCCTCGTGGCGGGCGCGGAGCTGGACTGGCGCCGGACCCCGGACGGCACGGTCCACGCGGCCACCCTGGAGGGCGTGGCGGCGGCCCTGGCCTGGGCCACCGGCCAGTGGCCCCGCCGCTTCGAGGTCGCCGCCCTCCTGGAGGACCCGACCCGGACGGCGGAACTGGCCAGGGACCGCTGGTTCGACTGAGCCGGTCCGGCCGGGGGCGCGCCGGTCAGGCGCACCACAGCGCGCCGCGCCGGTGCCGGGCCTCCGGCACGTCGGCGGCCCCGGCGGCGTCGAGGTCGAGACGGCCGCCGGGCCCGTCGACCAGGCGCCGCAGCACGCCGACCCGGCGCCGCAGCCGCTGCCGGGCCCGGCGCTCCTCCACACCGGCCTCCCGGGTGACGGTCCGGTCGCCCCGGTACCGGGGGAACGCGTAGACCTCCACCGCGCGCCGCACCGCGCGGGGCCGCTGCCTGCGGCCCTCCCGGGCGGCCTCGCGGGCGCCGGAGGCGTCGTACCGGAGGCCGTGGAGGACCACGGCACCCCAGGGCCGTCCCGGCGGCCGGTCCGCGGCGGCGCGGGCGCGGGCGGGGGAGGCGTGATGGGCGGTGCGGCTCATGAGGGCTCCCCGGGCGGCCCGCCGGGAAGCTCGGGGCGGGCCGCCCGGACCTCCGGGGGCCCCTCGGCCCGCTTGTTCCGCCCCGTCCGCACGCGGGCACCCTACGGCCCCGGTGGCGGCCCGGGCGACCGGCTTTCTGGCGGCGGCGCCTTCAGGATCCGACGCCCCCGGGGGCGTCACGCCGGGAACCTGCGGCCCACCCAGCGCCAGACGAACTCCAGGACGACGCAGCCCGCCGCCGCGATGGCGACGGCCGTCCACGGCATGGTGACGCCGACCAGTTTCAGGGCGAAGAAGTTCTGGAGCCAGGGGACGGCGAGGACCAGGAGGAAGGCGCCGCCCATGGTGGCGACCAGAGTGAGGCGCCACCACGTGTAGGGGCGGGCGATGATCGCCAGGACCCACATGGAGACCAGGAAGAGGGTCAGGGTGGCGGCGCTGGTCTCGGCGGCCAGGGCGTCCGGGCCGGTGTAGTGGTGGCGGGCCAGCAGATACGTGGTGAAGGTGGCCGTCGCCGCGATGACACCGCCGGGGATCGCGTACCGCATGACCCTGCGGACGAAGTGCGGCCTGGCCCGTTCCTTGTTGGGCGCGAGGGCCAGGAAGAAGGCCGGGACGCCGATGGTGAGGGTCGACAGCAGCGTCAGGTGACGGGGCAGGAACGGGTACTCGACCTGGGAGCAGACCACCAGGACGGCCAGGAGGACCGAGTACACCGTCTTGGTGAGGAAGAGCGTCGCGACCCGGGTGATGTTGCCGATGACCCGGCGGCCCTCCGCGACCACCGACGGCAGCGTGGCGAACGAGTTGTTCAGGAGGACGATCTGGGCGACCGCCCGGGTCGCCTCCGAGCCGGAGCCCATCGACACGCCGATGTCGGCGTCCTTCAGGGCCAGGACGTCGTTGACGCCGTCGCCGGTCATGGCGACGGTGTGGCCGCGCGACTGGAGCGCCGCCACCATGTCCCGCTTCTGCTGCGGGGTGACCCGGCCGAAGACCGCGTTCGCGTCGAGGACCTTCGCCATCTCCTCCCGGTCGGTGGGCAGGGTGCGGGCGTCCACGGTGTCCTCGGCGCCCGCCATGCCGAGCTTCCCGGCGACCGCGCCGACGGAGACCGCGTTGTCACCGGAGATGACCTTGGTGACGACGTTCTGCTCGGCGAAGTAGGCGAGGGTGTCGGCGGCGTCCGGCCGCAGCCGCTGTTCCAGGACGACCAGCGCGGTCGGCCGGGCACCGGCGGCCAGGCCGGGCTCGTCGAGGTCGTGGTCCGTACGGGCGAGCAGCAGCACCCGCAGGCCCTGCTCGTTGAGCCGGTCGATGTCGGCGAGCGTGGGGTCCCCGGCGGGCAGCAGCACGTCGGGGGCGCCGAGCAGCCACGTCGAGTTCTCCCCGTCGCCCTCGCTGAAGGACGCCCCGCTGTACTTGCGGGCGGAGGAGAACGGCAGCGACGCGGTGCAGCGCCACTCCACGGGGGTCTCCGGGGAGGCGTCGATGACGGCCTGGAGGGAGGCGTTCGGGTGCGGGTCGGACTCGCCGAGGGCCGCGAGCACCTTCCGTACGTACGCCTCGTCGGCGTCGTGCAGCGGCCGCAGCTCGGTGAGGTCCATGCCGCCCTCGGTGAGCGTGCCCGTCTTGTCGAGGCACACGACGTCCACCCGGGCGAGGCCCTCGATGGCGGGCAGCTCCTGCACGAGGCACTGCTTGCGGCCCAGCCGGACGACCCCGATGGCGAAGGCGACGGAGGTCAGCAGGACCAGACCCTCGGGGATCATCGGGACGATGCCGCCGACCGTACGGGCGATGGCGTCCTTGACGTTGTCGCTCTTGGCGAAGAGCTGGCTGAGGATCAGCCCCAGCGCGGTCGGGACCATCATCCACGTCACGTACTTGAGGATCGTGGAGATGCCGGTGCGCAGCTCGGAGTGGACGAGGGTGAAGCGGGACGCCTCCTCGGCGAGCTGTGCCGCGTACGCCTCACGGCCGACCTTGGTGGCGGTGAACGCGCCGCCGCCCGCGACGACGAAGGAGCCGGACATCATCCGGTCGCCGGGCTTCTTCACGACGGGGTCGGCCTCGCCGGTCAGCAGGGACTCGTCGACCTCCAGGCTGTCGGCCTCGGCGACCTCGCCGTCGACGACGACCTTGTCGCCGGGGCCCAGCTCGATGAGGTCGCCCAGGACGATGGCGGAGGTGGAGATCTCGGTGGGGGCCCCGTCGCGCCGGACGGTCGGTTTCGCCTCGCCGATGACGGCGAGCCCGTCGAGGGTCTTCTTGGCGCGGAGTTCCTGGATGATGCCGATGCCGGTGTTGGCGACGATCACGAAGCCGAAGAGGCTGTCCTGGATCGGCGCGACGAACAGCATGATCGCCCAGAGGACGCCGATGATCGCGTTGAAGCGGGTGAAGACGTTGGCGCGGACGATCTCGGTGGTCGAGCGGGAGCTGCGCACCGGGACGTCGTTGACCTCGCCGCGCGCGAGGCGTTCGGCGACCTCGGCGGAGGTGAGTCCGCCGGGCCGGTGCACGACGGGCGGCCCGCTCCCCGCCGTCTCGCCGCCGCCCGTGTCGATCTTCGCCCGCTGAGTCATGTTTTCGACGGTACGGCCGGTTCGGGGCGTTCACCTGCCGAGGGGGGCGAAGATCAGACCGGGGGAGGAGGGGAATCGTCCGCTGGTGCCATGCGGGGTCGGTCGGCCTCGGGGTGCGGGGGCGTCCTTCGGCGGGGTGCCGGGTGGCTTTGGTGGTGCGGGGTGCCTTCGGCGGGGTGCCGGGTGCCTTCGGTGGTGCGGGGTGCCTCCGGCGCGGTGCCGGGGTCCACGGGTGCGGGCCCCGCCGGAGGCGCTACCTCTCCGGGTGGTCCTCGGCCGGTCCGGGCGCCGCCGCCAACGCCGCCGCGTGCCGCTTGATCGCCGCGTCCCGCTTCCGTACGTACCAGATGCCGATCAGGCCGAGCCCGCCGCCGGCCAGGCAGGTCCACACCCACCAGGTGAGGCCGCGGTCGTCGAACCAGCCGTAGAAGGGGACCTGGACGAGGAAGAGGGCGAACCAGAGGATCGTTCCGCCGGTGATGGTGGCGACGACGGGCCCTTCCAGGGGCTCGGGTGCCTCGTGCTTCGGTGTCCACTTCGCCATGGGCATCAGTCTAGGTGGCGGGAATTCGCACCCACACGTGGTCTACGCGCGGAGATGGACTCCCGATCGTTCATGTGTTCATACTGAAACGGTTTGCCTGTGGCGGGTTTCTTTCGTATGAACCGCCAAATGGACTTCTCCCTGATGAGGACCCCCATGAGCACCACGGCCCCCGCCAAGGCCACGCCCCCCGAGCCGTCCGCCCCGACCTCGGCCCTCGACCGGTACTTCAAGATCACCGAGCGCGGTTCGACCGTCGCCCGCGAGTTCCGCGGCGGTTTCGCCACCTTCTTCGCGATGGCCTACATCATCGTCCTGAACCCGATCATCCTCGGCAGCGCCAAGGACATGTACGGGAACCAGCTCGACAGCGGCCAGCTCGTCACCGCGACCGTCCTGACGGCCGCGTTCTCCACGCTCCTCATGGGGGTCATCGGCAACGTCCCGATCGCCCTCGCCGCCGGTCTCGGCGTCAACACGGTCGTCGCCCTCCAGCTCGCGCCCAAGATGTCCTGGCCCGACGCCATGGGCATGGTCGTCCTCGCGGGCGTCGTCGTCATGCTGCTCGTCGCCACCGGACTGCGCGAGCGCGTGATGAACGCGGTCCCGGTCAGCCTGCGCAAGGGCATCGCGATCGGCATCGGCCTCTTCATCATGCTGATCGGCCTCGTCGACTCCGGCTTCGTCTCCCGCATCCCCGACGCCGCCCACACCACCGTCCCGCTCCAGCTCGGCGGCTCCGGCCACCTCCTCGGCTGGCCGGTCCTGGTCTTCGTCCTGGGCGCGCTGCTCACCCTCGCGCTGATCATCCGCAAGGTGCCGGGCGCGATCCTCATCTCCATCGTCGCCATGACGATCGTGGCGATGATCATCAACGCCGTCGCGACCGTGCCCTCCTGGGGCCTCACCACCCCGGAGTGGCCGGGCAACCCGGTCGCCTCCCCGGACTTTGGTCTGGTCGGGCAGGTCAGCCTCTTCGGCGGCTTCTCGAAGGTCGGCGTCCTCACCGGCGTCCTCTTCGTCTTCACCGTGCTGCTGTCCTGCTTCTTCGACGCCATGGGCACGATCCTCGGCGTCGGCGACGAGGCCAAGCTGACGGACAAGGACGGCAACTTCCCCGGCATCAACAAGGTCCTGCTCGTGGACGGCCTGGCCGTCGCCTCCGGCGGCGCCACCTCGTCCTCGGCGACCACCTGCTTCGTGGAGTCCACGGCGGGCGTCGGCGAGGGCGCGCGGACCGGCCTCGCCTCGGTCGTGACCGGCGCGCTGTTCTCGGTGGCGCTGTTCCTCACGCCGCTGGCCACCATGGTGCCCTCGCAGGCGGCCACGCCCGCCCTGCTCGCGGTCGGCTTCCTGATCCTGGCCGGGTCGGTCAAGGACATCGACTGGAGCGACTACACCCTCGCGGTGCCCGCGTTCCTGGCCATGGTCATGATGCCGTTCACCTACTCGATCACGAACGGCATCGGCATCGGCTTCATCGCGTTCAGCGTGCTGCGCCTCGCGGCGGGCCGGGGCCGTGAGGTCCCCGTCGCCATGTACGTCGTGTCGGCGGTCTTCGTCTTCTACTACGCGATGCCGGCGCTCGGCCTCACGTGATCCGGGTCCCGGGCCCCCGCGGGCCCGGGCGCCCCGCCCTCCCCGTAGAACTTCTCCGTCTCCTCGACGGCGGTCGTGAACCGCTCGTCGAAGTCCTCCCGAATGAGCGTCCGGACGACATAGTCCTGGACGCTCATTCCTCTTCTGGCGGCGTGACCCCTGAGCCGGTCGAGCAGCTCACTGTCGACGCGCAGGCTGAGCACTGTCGATCCCATGCCGCTCAGGGTCGGGCCACCCGGGCCTCCGCCGGGTCGCTTTCCGGATTCGGCTCACTCGTTCGGGTGATACATCGAGGCCGGAGTGTTCCTTCCCGGCGCCCGGTTCACCCATGGGGCGGAAGAGGGGGATGTGATCCGGGCAACGTCGGCGTGTTCCCGTTGGTATTTAGGAAGAGTAATGAGTTAGGCTAACGAACATGCCTGACCTGTCCCACGGCACCGCCGACGACGTCGCGGCCGTGAACGCGCTGCGCTCCTCCGTCATGCGACTGGGCCGACGCCTCAAGCACCAGCGCGTCGACGAGTCGCTGAGCCCCACCGAGATGTCGGTGCTCGGCACCCTCGCGCTCTGCGGCTCCGCCACCCCCGGCGAGCTGGCCCGCAAGGAGCACGTCCAGCCGCCGTCGATGACCCGCATCGTCGCGCTGCTCGAAGCCAAGGAACTGGTCCGGCTGGAGCCGCACCCCGACGACCGCCGGCAGAAGGTGGTCAGCCCGACCGAGCAGGCCGAGACCATGCTCGAAGAGTCCCGCCGCAAGCGGAACGCCTGGCTGGCCTCCCTCGCCGAAGGGCTGGACGAGGACGAATGGGCCACGCTGCGCGCCGCCGCCCCGGTCCTGGAGAAGCTCGCCCACCTGTAACCGAGGCGCCAAGGAGGCGTTGCACTTTGAGCACGGGACCCGGAGCAGACTCCGCACCCGTCCACCAACCCACCCTCAAGACCCGTCGGCGGGGGGAAACCTTCTCCTCGCTCGGCATACGCAACTACCGGCTGTTCTTCACCGGTGCCATCGTCTCCAACACCGGCACCTGGATGGCCCGCATCACCCAGGACTGGCTGGTCCTCAGCATCACCGGCTCCGCCGCGGCCGTCGGCATCACGACAGCGCTGCAGTTCCTGCCCATGCTCCTCTTCGGGCTCTACGGCGGAGTGATCGCCGACCGCTACCCCAAGCGGAACCTGCTGCTCGTCAGCCAGGCCGCCCTCGGACTCTGCGGCATCGCGCTCGCCGTCCTCACCCTCTCCGGCAACGTCCAGGTCTGGCACGTCTACCTCATCGCCTTCCTCCTCGGCATGGTCACAGTCGTCGACAACCCGGCCCGGCAGTCCTTCGTCTCCGAGATGGTCGGACCCGCCCAGCTCCGCAACGCCGTCTCCCTGAACTCGGCCAACTTCCAGTCCGCCCGCCTCATCGGCCCCGCCGTCGCGGGCGTCCTCATCGCCGGAGTCGGCAGCGGCTGGGCCTTCCTCCTCAACGGCCTCTCCTTCATCGCCCCGCTCATCAGCCTGCTGCTCATGCGGACCGGTGAACTCCACAAGGTCGAACGCGCCCCGCGCGGCAAGGGCCAGCTCCGGGAAGGCCTGCGGTACGTCGCCGGACGGCCCGACCTCATCTGGCCGATCGTCCTCGTCGGTTTCATCGGCACCTTCGGATTCAACTTCCCCATCTGGCTCACCGCCTTCTCCAGCGACGTCTTCCACGTCGGAGCCGGTACCTACGGCTTCCTCAACACCCTCATGGCCGCCGGATCACTCGTCGGCGCCCTCGCCGCCGCCCGGCGCGGCTCCACCCGGCTCCGGATGCTGGTGATCGCGGCGGCCGTCTTCGGCATCCTGGAGATCGCGGCGGCCCTGTCACCCACGTTCTGGCTGTTCGCGCTGCTCCTCGTACCGATCGGCATGATCGGCCTCACGGTCAACATCGCCGCGAACTCCGCCGTCCAGATGGCGACCGACCCCGCCATGCGGGGGCGCGTCATGAGCCTCTACATGATGGTCTTCGCCGGGGGCACGCCGATCGGCGCGCCGCTCCTCGGCTGGGTCACCGACACGTACGGCGCCCGTGCCGGGTTCGCCGCCGGTGGCGCGATCTCGCTCCTCGCGGCCGTCGTCGTCGGGCTCGTCCTCGCCCGGGTCGGGGGACTCAAGGTCGCCTGGGCCTGGCGGCACGGGCACCCCCGGGTACGGGTGGTCTCGCGGGAGCGGCTGGCGGTGGTGGCGTAGCCCTTGGGCGGGCGTGGCCCTTGGGCGGGCGGCGGCGGGGGTCTGCGGTGGCCGCCGGCCGGGTGGGCCCCTTGGCTGCCGGTCCCTCCGTGGGGCTTTGCCTTACTGTCGCCGTTCCTCCGGCTGGGGTCTCGGTCGGCTGTCACGTGGCCGCTCCGGGTGGGCTTCGGCCGATTGTCGCCTGCCCCCGCGTGGACGGGTTCCGGTCGGTCGTCGTCCGGCCCCCCACGGGTGGGGCCGGGGCCGGGGCCTCCGCGCGGGAGGGGTGTCCGGACTGCGTCTCACCGCGCTTCGCGCGAGTTCAAGACGCTTTTACGTCCGGACACCCCTCCCGCGCTCCGGCCCCGGCCCCTCCCGCCGTTCTCGGCCGTCCCTTGGGGGTAGCCGGTGTCCTCATCGTTTTCGACCGTCCGTTCGTCCGTCTGTCGGCTCCGGGTCCGGCCGTTCCTTCGGGTGCGGTCGGTGCCCTTGTCGATTTCGGCCGTCCGTCGGCTCCGGTCCCTGCCCCTTCCCGTCGTTCTCGGCTGTTCTTCGGGTGCGGTCGGTGGCCGTCGTTCCCGGGCGTTCCTCGGCTCGGGTTCCGGCTGCTCCGCCGTCCCGGGCGGTTCTCGGCTTCGCCTTCGGGCTGCTCTTCGGTTGGTGAGGGCGGTGTCCTCGGCGTTCTCGTCCGGCCCTCGTGGGTCGATCAGAGTCTTCTCTCCAGGACCTGGCCCGGCCAGTCGCCCACCTCGAAGGGGGTGGTGCGGGTGAAGCCCTGGGATTCGTAGTACTCGATCAGGCGGCCTCCGCTGCCCGCGAAGCAGTCCACGCGGAGGAGCGGGACTCTCTGGCGGCGGGTCTCCGCCACCGCGTGCGCCAGCAGCGCCGTGCCCACCCCCCGGCCGTGGAACCCCGCGCCGGTCGCCAGCAGCCGTACGTACACCTCCGGCTCCCCGGCGGGCGGGACGTGCTGTCCGGGGAACGGGGTGAGGGTCATCGTCCCCGCCGGTACGCCGTCGATCTCGGCGATCCACGGATCGCCCGCCGCCATGGTGTCCTCGACCTGCCGTACGGCCTTCGGGCGGGCGGAGAACGGTTCCGTGCCCCACTGGGCCGTGATGCCTCTGGCGTTGAGCCACGTCACGGCGCTGTCGAGCACGCCGAGTATCGCGGGGAGGTCGGCCTCCCCGCCCTTCCTGATGGTGATCTCCATCCGGCCGAGGCTAGGGCCTGTTTCGAAAGTCCCGCCTGCCTGCCGGGTAGATGGCGCTACTTTCGAAACACGCCCCAGGGCCGGTCCGACCCTTCCCGTCGTCGCCCCGCAGGGCGGCCGCGCGGCGTCGGGTGCGTGCTCTCGGCGTCGTGAGGCAGGCGGGAATGGTCAGACGGGCCCTGGCGGGTGCCAGACTCGTGCCATGAGGCTCTTCGCCGCCGTCCTCCCGCCCCCCGAGCGGCTGGCCGAGCTCGGACACGTCGTCGACCGGCTGCACCGGCTGCCCGGGGCCGACGCGCTCCGCTGGACCTCGCCGCCCGGCCGCCACCTCACCCTCGCCTTCCTGGGCGAGGTCGACGAGGAACTGCTGCCCGAGCTGTACGTCCGGCTGGCCCGCGCCGCGCACCGCACCCCGCCCTTCCCCCTGCGGCTGCGCGGCGGCGGACACTTCGGGCGGCGGGCCCTGTGGACCGGGGTGGCCGGGGACCTCGACGAGCTGCGGCTCCTCGCGGAACGGGCCGACGCCGCCGCGCGCAGGTCCGGGATCCCCATGGACGAGCACCGCGGCTACCGGCCGCACCTCACACTGGCCCGCGCCCGTACGGACACGGTCGACCTGCGGCCCTTCCTCGACGGGCTCGACGGCTTCGAAGGGGCCCGCTGGGAGGCCGCCGAGCTGTCCCTGGTCCGTTCGCACCTGCCGGAGGGAGGGGTGCCGGGCGAGCGGCCCCGGTACGAGCGGGTCGGCGGCTGGCCGCTGGAGGGCGGCACTGTACGGGCGGGGTGAGGGGCGCGTCCGGCGGCCGGGTAACCTCGAAGGGTGGATCCGAAGACACGAAACCGAATCATGGCCGGTGTGCTCGTACTGATGTTCGCCATCATCGCGCTGGCATCCGTGGCCGGTCTGTAGCCCCCGGGGCGCCTCCCACGGCGTGGGAAGCCGCTTGCTTCGAGCGCACTCCAGGCAGTTGGCTTGACGTCCATGGAGTACACGCAGCTCGGACGCACCGGACTCAAGGTCAGCCGACTCGTCCTCGGGACGATGAACTTCGGTCCGCAGACGGACGAGACCACCAGTCACGCGATCATGGACACGGCGCTCGACGCCGGTCTCAACTACTTCGACACCGCCAATGTGTACGGGTGGGGTGAGAACAAGGGGCGGACCGAGGAGATCGTCGGCTCCTGGTTCGCCCTGGGCGAGGGACGGCGGGACAAGACCGTCCTCGCCACCAAGGTCTACGGCAACATGGGCCCCGACGGCGAGGCCTGGCCCAACCACGACAAGCTCTCGGCGCTGAACATCCGCCGCGCGGTCGAGGGCAGCCTCCGGCGGCTCGGCACCGACTACATCGACGTCTACCAGTTCCACCACATCGACCGGGCCACCCCCTTCGAGGAGATCTGGCAGGCCGTCGACGTCCTGATCCAGCAGGGCAAGATCCTCTACGCCGGATCCTCCAACTTCCCCGGCTACAAGATCGCCCAGGCCAACGAGACCGCCGCCCGCCGGGGCTCCGTCGGACTCGTCAGCGAGCAGTGCCTCTACAACCTCTTCGAGCGGCGCGCCGAGATGGAGGTCGTCCCCGCCGCCCAGGAGTACGGACTCGGGGTCATCCCCTGGTCGCCGCTGCACGGCGGTCTGCTCGGCGGCGTCCTCAGGAAGGAGGCCGAGGGCAAGCGCCGTACGGAGGGACGCGCGGCGGCCACCCTCGCCGACCCGGCCTCCCGGGCCAAGCTCCAGGCCTACGAGGACCTGCTCGACAAGCACGGGCTCGAACCGGCGGAGGTCGGCCTCGCCTGGCTCCTCACCCGGCCCGGCGTGACCGGTCCCATCGTCGGCCCCCGCACCCCCGAGCAGCTCTCCGGCGCCCTGCGCGCCCTGGAACTCGATCTGAGCGAGGAACTCCTGACCGCGCTCGACGAGATCTTCCCCGGCCCCGGCCCCTCCCCGGAGGCCTTCGCCTGGTGACGGACCCGCCGGGCGGCAGGGGCGCGTGACAGCGCGCGGCCGGGCGCGTTCCGGGCGGTGGGGGTGTGTGCCCCCACCGCTCGCGCCGTGACCGCGCCGTGCCCGCCCGCGCCCCGCCGGAGGATGCCCCGATCCGGGCCGTCCGGTCGGTGAAAGACCCTTCTCCACAAGGGAATCGGGTCCTAGCCTGGATGTCCGTCACGCGGGATCCAGGGGGGAACCATGGAGGCCGAGCGCACGCTGCCACGTGAGTACCGGGTCAGACCCGGCCGGATGACCGGCGTCTACATCGCGGTGGGGGTCGCCGTGCCCGCCGGGATCCTGCCGCTCCTGAACGACCGCTCGATCCCCGGCGGGGTGAAGGCCCTCGTCGGCGGGCTGCTCCTCGCCTTCGTCGTCTGGATCGTCGTCGCCGCCCGCAACTGCTCCACCACCGCCGACCGCACCGGCCTGCGGGTCCGGGGCATGCTGCGCACCCGGGGTCTCGCCTGGTCGGAGGTCCATGACATCCGTGCCGCGCCCAACCCGAGCGCGGGCGGCGGACAGCCCCGGGTCCTCTCGTACGCCTACGGGCGCGACGGGCGCCGGGTCCAGCTGATGTACCTGGACGACGCCCATGTGGTCGTCGAGCAGGAGATCGCCGTGCTCCGCGCCGCCTGGGAGGAGCTGCGCGGCGCGGACTGGACGCCGGACGCGGCGGCCGAGCGGCTGATCGGCCGACGGCGGGCCCGGGAGGGTTCGCTGTTCAAGGCGATGTACTGGGCCTTCGGTTCGGTCTTCGTGGCCCTCGCCCTCTTCGTCGTCCTGCTGGTCGCGGACGGTGCGGCGATGGCGCCCGAGTGGATCCTCGTCGCCCCGGTCGTGACCTTCTTCGTGGTCTGGGCGGTCGCGGCCGTCCGCGCCAGGCGCCGCTAGGGCGTGTTTCAAAAGTGGCGCCGTCTGCCCGGAGGGCAGGCCTGGCGGCGCCTGCTACGCACGCTCGCGGTCAGGGCAGTCGGTACGGGCCGCCCAGGCCCCATGCCTGGTGCATCGCGTCGGCGAACGCGGCGGCCAGCTTGTGCTCCCCGGTGGGGCCCGGGTGCGTGCCGTCGTAGGTGTCGGTCCCGAGGTCGTACGACTCCGGGACCGTCGCGAGGAGCAGCGGCGAGGCCGCCGTGTCCAGGTCGGCGACGGCCTTCGCGAGCAGCTCGTTGAACCGGGCGCACTCGGCGGCGAACGCGGGGTCGTACCCGGCGCGCACATTGGGGATGACGGGCAGGACGACGGCCCGGACGCGCGGGTTGGCGGCGCGGGCCGCCGCCGTGAACGCCCGGACGTTCTCCTCGGTCTGCCCGCTGTCGGTGTAGAAGCCGAGGTCGATCAGGCCCAGGGAGACCAGCAGCACGTCGGCGCCGGTCTCCGTCACGGTCCCGCCGATCACGGGCGCCATGTGCAGCCAGCCCTCGCCCCAGCCCGCCAGGTGCCGCCGGGCGGCGGCGGGGAAGGCGGGGTCGGCGTACGCCTGCGACACCGGGGCGTCGGCCGCCGGGTCGTACAGTCCGGTGCGCGGCCCGACGATCTCGTACCCGCCGGGCAGGGTGGACTCCAGGTGCCGCCACATGCGGTGACGCCAGGTCCAGTCGCCGGCGCTGCCGATGGTCATGCTGTCGCCGACGAACAGAAAACGCATGGTCATATCTTCGCGGACGCCGTCCGGTGCGGGCGACGTGATCCGGGCCACGGGCGCGGGGGCGCACGGTCCGGTCCCGGCCCCGGCCCCGGTCAGGTCCCGTCCGGCCCCGGGCGGTGCGCGGCGCCGGGCCCGGGGCGCGGGCCCGCTCCGGGCGGCCCGTCGCCTTCCCCGGGGGCCGTGGCAGGCTGGGGGCATGCGATCTGCTCTGTGCGCCCTCGGTGCGGCGGCGGCCCTGGTGCTGCTTCCGGCCGGTCATGCCCGCGCCGAAGGCCGGGAGCCCGACCGGGACTTCACCGTCGAGGACCCCCGGATCACCGAGTCCAGCGGTCTCGCCGCGAGCCGCGCGCACCCCGGGATCTACTGGACGCACAACGACCAGGACGCGCCCCTGATCTACGGCGTCGACTCCCGTACGGGAAAGACCGTGGCGACCCTGACCATGAAGGGGGTCGGAACCCCCAGGGACATGGAGGCCATCGCGGTCGGTCCGGACGGTGACCTCTACGTCGGGGACATCGGCGACAACCTCGACGGCTCCTGGGACCACGTGTGGATCTACCGCTTCCCCGAGCCGGAGGTCCTCAAGGACCAGACGGTGGCGGCGAAGCAGTACGTCGTGAAGTACGCCGACGGGCCCCGCAACGCCGAGGCGCTCATGGTCCATCCGAAGACCGGCCGGGTCTACATCGCCAGCAAGAAGCAGAGCGGCGGCGGCCTGTACGCGGGCCCCGAGCGGCTCTCCTCCTCGGGCACGAACGTCTTCCGCCGGGTCGGCGAGGTGCCCTGGGTGACCGACGGCGCCTTCTCCCCGGACGGCGGCAGCCTCGTCCTGCGCGGCTACTTCAGCGCGAAGGAGTACGCCTGGAAGGCGGGCGGCACGGGCGGCGGGAGCCTCGGTGACGAGGGGACGCCGGTCGCGGCGCCGTTCCAGGGGCAGGCGGAGTCGGTGACGTACACCAGGGACGGCTCGGCGTTCATGTTCGGCTCCGAGGGGAGCGGCAGCCGGGTCCTCAGGGTGGAGCGGTCCGGGGCTCCGGCCCCCGCGAAGAGTCCCTCCGGCGGCCCTTCCGGCGGCCCGGGCGCCTCGGCCGCGCCCTCCGGGGGCCCGGCCGCCGAGGGCGATCAGGGGAGCGTCACGGTCGGCTTCCTGGTCCTCGCGGGCGCCACCGTCCTGGTGGTCGGCGGGAGGCGGCTCGTCAGGAAGAAGTGATCCCGGGGGCCGGATCCGGACGGGTGTCCCGGGCGGTGCCGGGGTCCGCGCCGGGGGTGGTGCGGGGGTCCGCGTCGCGGGTGGTGCCAGGGCTCTTGTCGGGGTCCGCGCCGGGGTGACGCCAGGGCCGATTTCCGGGTCCATGTCGGGGTGACGCCGGGGGCGGTGTCCGGGGCGATGTCCGGGGTGGGTCAGGGGGCGGTGTCCGGGGCGGTGTCCGGGGTGGTTCCGGCGGGGTCCCGGTGGGCCGCCTCGGCCACCAGGGTCTCGAAGCCGTTCATCAGCCGGGCGAGGCCGAAGGCGAAGTGGTCGGTCTCGCGGGTGAAGGTGTCGTCGGCGAGCGACGCCATCAGCGGGTAGTCGCCGGAGAGCATCGCCCGGTTCAGGTAGGGCCGCTGGACGCGCCAGAACTCCTCGTCGTCGACGCCGGTCTCCCGCGCCGCCTCGGTGGCCTGGAGTTCCGTGCGCGCGGAGCCCGCCGCGAAGCTCTGCACGGCGATGATCACCGAGATCGTGTCGGGGTCGCTCAGTCCCATGCCGTGCGGCCCCTTGAGGCCCATCAGGCAGAGTTCGAGGCCGCGCAGCGCGCTGGGGCCGAGGACCGAACGGGCCTCGTTGACCTTGAGCAGCCAGGGGTGGGCCCGGTAGAGGTTCACCGTGGTGCGGGCCAGCACGGTGACGGTGTCGCGCCAGTCGGTGGGGGCGGGCGGGCCGTCGGGGAGCGACTCGCCCTGGACGCGGTCGAGCATCAGGTCGAGGAGTTCGGTCTTGCCGGGGACGTACCGGTAGAGCGACATCGTGCCGACGCCGAGTTCGGCCGACACCCGGCGCATCGAGACGGCGTCGAGGCCCTCGGCGTCCGCGAGGCCGACCGCCGTCGTGACGATCCGGTCGAGGGTGAGGCCCGGCTTGGGGCCCCGGCTGGGTCGGTCGCCCGTGCCCCAGAGGAGGTCGAGGCTGCTCTTCGTCATGCCGTCACTCTAAAACCCGGCGAACCGGACGCGGAATTAAAACTGGGTACACCGTACTCTCTTGGGTACGGTGTACCCAGTTGGAGTGCGGCGAGACGCACCCCCGACATCCGGAGGCACAGCCATGCCCGAATCCGCAGTGACGCCCGCCCGCCGCCCCGCCCCGCCCGGCCGCCGTCCCCCGCCCTGTGACGGCCCGGGCGCCCCCGCCGGACACGCCGTCCTGGTGGAAGGGCTCCGCAAGCACTACCGGAGCAAGGGCGGCGCCACCCTCGCCGCGCTCGACGGCTTCGACCTCGTCGTCCGCCCCGGCACCGTCCACGGGCTCCTCGGCCCCAACGGCGCGGGCAAGACCACCGCCGTCCGCATCCTCGCCACCCTCCTCAAGGCCGACGGCGGGCGCGCCGAGGTCGCCGGGGCCGATGTCGCCCGGGACCCGGGCACCGTCCGCGCCCGCATCGGTCTCGCCGGGCAGTACGCCGCCGTCGACGAGGGCCTGACCGGCCGCCAGAACCTCGAACTCTTCGGCAGGCTCTTCCACCTCGGGGCCCGCCGCTCCCGCGCCCGCGCCGCCGAACTCCTCGACCGCTTCGGGCTGACCGAGGCCGCCGACCGGGGCGCGGAGGAGTACAGCGGCGGGATGCGCCGCCGCCTCGACCTCGCCGCCTCGATGATCCTGGCCCCCGCCGTGCTCTTCCTCGACGAGCCCACCACCGGACTCGACCCCCGGGCCCGGGGCGAGGTCTGGGAGGCGGTCCGGGCGCTCGTCGCGGGCGGCACGACCGTCCTGCTCACCACCCAGTACCTCGACGAGGCCGACCGGCTCGCCTCCCGGATCACCGTGATGGACCGGGGCCGGGCCATCGCCGACGACACCCCCGACCGCCTCAAGGACCGGGTCGGCGGCGACCGGGTGGAGGTCGTCGTCGCCGAGCCCGCCGACCTCCCGGCGGCCCGCGCCGTGCTCGCCCGGGTCGCGGGCGCGGAGCCCCGCACCGACGAGGCGGGCCGCCGGGTCCACGTCCCCGTCACCGACCGCGTCGCCGCCCTCACCCAGATCGCCCGCTCCCTCCAGGAGGAGCGGATCGCCGTGGAGGACCTGGCCCTGCGCCGCCCCGCCCTCGACGACGTCTTCCTCCGGCTGACGGGCCAGGAACCGGGCGGTGACCGGGGGCCGGGGGACGGCCGGGACCCAGGAGGTGACGTGGAACCAGGTGGTGCCCGGGAGTCGGGTGGTGACGGGGAGCCGGGTGGTGGCCGGGAGCCGGGTGGTGGCCGGGAGTCCGCCGCCGGTCGGGAGGCCGGGAGCGACCGGCGGGTTGCCCTCCGCCGTGAGGCCGGCAGTGTCCGTGAGACCGGAAGTGCCCGTGAGACCGGAAGTGCCCGTGAGGCCGGAGACGTCCGGGCGTCCGGAAGCGTCCGGGCGTCCGGAAGCGTCCGGGCGTCCGGAAGCGTCCGTGGGTCCGCCGCCGACGGCCGGGAGGCCGCCGTATGAGCGCCGTCACCTTCGACCGGGCCTACTGGGCGTTCGCCGACTGCCTCACCCTGGTCCGGCGGACCCTGCTCAACTACCGCCGCAAGCCGGTCGCCATCCTCTGGCAGCTCGGCTTCCCCATCGTCTCCGTGCTGCTGTACGGCTTCGTCTTCGGCAGCGCCATGCGGGTCCCCGGCGGCGGGGACTACCGCGAGTTCCTGATGCCCGGCATGTTCACGATGACGATGGCGTTCGGGCTGATGAGCACCGCGACGGCCGTGGTCTCCGACAGCGGCAAGGGGGTCGTGGACCGGTTCCGTTCGATGCCGATGGCCCCGTCCGCCGTCACCACCGGCCGGGGGCTGTCCGACCTGCTGATCGCCTCCGCCGAACTCGCCATCCTCGCCGCCACCGCCCTCGCCATCGGCTGGACCTCGGAGGGCGGCCCGGCCGCCACCCTCCTCGGCTTCGGCCTGCTTCTGCTCCTGCGCTTCAGCCTCATCTGGGTGGGCGTGTGGTGCGGGCTCACCGTCCCGAACGCGGAGACGGCGGGCGCCCTCTACGCGGTCGTCTTCCCGATCACGATGATCTCCAGCGTGTACGTGGCACCCTCGCTGATGCCCTCCTGGCTCGGCCCCGTGGCCGCCTGGAACCCGATCTCCTCCACGGTGACCGCCACCCGCGAACTCTTCGGCAACCCGGGCGCGGACGGCGGCACCTGGGTGGAACAGCACGCTGTCCTGATGGCGTTCGCCTGGCCGCTCGCCATCACGGCCGTCTTCCTGCCGCTGGCCGTACGGAAGTACCAGGCGCTCAGCAGGTGAGAGGGGACGCGAAGGGCCCGGCACCGCGCGCGCGGTGCCGGGCCCTTCCGTACGACGGAGCGGGACGCGGCTACAGGTTCTCGATCACGTAGTCGACGCACGCCGTCAGGGCGCGCACGTCCGCCGGGTCGATCGCCGGGAACATCGCGACCCGGAGCTGGTTGCGGCCCAGCTTGCGGTACGGCTCGGTGTCCACGATGCCGTTGGCGCGCAGCACCTTGGCGACCGCCGCCGCGTCGACCTCGTCCGCGAAGTCGATCGTGCCGATGACCTGCGAGCGCTTCGCCGGGTCCGTCACGAACGGCGAGGCGTGCTTGGACTCCTCGGCCCAGCCGTACAGCGCGTCCGACGACTCCTTCGTCCGGGCCACGGCCCAGTCCAGACCGCCCTGGCCGTTGATCCACTTCAGCTGCTCGTTGAGCAGGAAGAGGGTCGACAGCGCCGGGGTGTTGTACGTCTGGTTCTTCAGCGAGTTGTCGATGGCCGTCGGCAGCGAGAAGAACTCGGGGATGTGCCGGCCCGACTCGTGGATCTTCCGCGCCCGCTCCAGGGCGGCGGGGGAGAAGGCCGCCAGCCACAGACCGCCCTCGGCGGCGAACGACTTCTGCGGGGCGAAGTAGTAGACGTCCGTCTCGGTGATGTCGACCGGCAGACCGCCCGCGCCCGAGGTCGCGTCGACCAGGACGAGCGCGCCCTCGTCGGCTCCCGCGACCCGCTTGATCGGGGCGGCGACACCGGTGGAGGTCTCGTTGTGGGTGTACGCGTAGACGTCGGCGCCCGCCTCGGCCACCGGCTCCGGGTGGGTGCCCGGGTCGGCGGAGATCACGGTCGGCGCGTCCAGCCACGGGGCCAGCTTCGCGGCCTTCGCGAACTTGGAGGAGAACTCGCCGAAGGTGAGGTGCTGCGACTTCTGCTCGATGAGCCCGTGCGTCGCCACGTCCCAGAAGGCGGTGGAGCCGCCGTTGCCCAGGATCACCTCGTAGCCCTCGGGCAGCGAGAAGAGGTCACGGATGCCGGTACGCACCTCGCCGACCAGGTTCTTGACCGGAGCCTGCCGGTGGGACGTGCCGAGGAGAGAGGTGCCGGTCGCGGCCAGGGCGTCCAGCGCCTCCGTACGCACCTTGGAGGGGCCCGCGCCGAAACGGCCGTCGGCGGGCTTGATGTCAGCGGGAATCTGGATATCAGCCACGAGGCGGAGAGTATCGGGTCGGGAAGGGACCGGTCGCCGCATGTCCGCCCGATGAGACGAGGACTGAGACATCCTGGCCTTGTGGGAACACACGAGCAACGGACCGGGGAAGCGACCGCACTCGCCGCCGCGCTGCGGGCGGCCGTCGCCGGAGACGTCGACTTCTCCGCCGCCGCCCGTGCCCTGACCACCATGGACGCCTCCAACTACCGGCGGGTCCCGGTCGGCACGGTCGCGCCCCGCGACGCCGACGACCTGGCGGCCGTCCTGGAGGTGTGCCGGGCGCACGGGACACCGGTCGTCGCACGCGGCGGCGGCACCTCGATCGGCGGCCAGGCCACCGGAACCGGCGTCGTGCTCGACCTCACCCGGCACCTGGACGGGCTGGTCTCCCTGGACCCGGAGGCGCGCACGGCGGTCGTACGGCCGGGGCTCGTCCTCGACCGGCTGCGGGAGGCGGCCCGCCCGTACGGGCTGACCTTCGGCCCCGACCCGTCCACCCACGGCCGCTGCACCCTCGGCGGCATGATTGGCAACAACGCCTGCGGGGCGCACTCGGTCGCCTGGGGCACGACGGCGGACAACGTGCGCTCGCTGGAAGTGATGACCTACCGGGGCGAACGGTTGACGCTGGGACGGGACACATCGGTGGTGCCGGGCGGGCCGGTGGTGCCGGGCGGGCCGGTGGTGCCGGGCAGGCCGGTGGGACCGGTGGGGCCAGTGATGCCAGTGGGGCAGGACGGGACAGGTGGGCCAGGTGGTCTGAGCGGACTGGTGGTGCCGGGCGGGCCGGTGGTGCCGGGCGGGCCGGTGGTGCCGGGGGCCGGTGGCTCCGTGGCGCGGGGCGCGCCCGCCGGGCTGCTCGACCTCGTCGGGCGGAACCTCGCGCCACTGCGCACCGGCTACCCGCAGGGGCTCCCGCGCCGGATCTCCGGGTACGCCCTCGACGCGCTGCTGCCCGAACGGGGCACCGACGTGGCCCGTTCCTTCTGCGGCAGCGAGGGCACCCTCGGGATCGTCACCGAGGCGAGCCTCCGGCTGGTCCCGCTGCCCGCCGCGCCCGTGCTCGTCGTCCTCGGGTACGCCGACGAGAGCGCGGCGGCCGAGGCGGCGGCCGGGCTCCTCCCGCACGGGCCGCTGACCGTGGAGGGCATGGCCGCCGACCTCGTACGGGACGGCGGCCAGGGGCTGCCCCGGGGCGGGGCCTGGCTGTTCTGCGAGACCGACGGCGAGGGCGCGGCCCGCCGTCTGGTGCGGGCGGCGGACGCGCTCGACGCGGTGCTCGTGACCGACCCGGCCGGACAGCGGGCGCTCTGGCGGATCAGGGAGGACGCGGCGGGCACCGCGACCCGGCTCCCGGACGGGACCATGGCCTGGCCGGGCTGGGAGGACTGCGCGGTGCCGCCCGCCCGGCTCGGCGCGTATCTGCGCGACTTCCGCGCCCTCCTCGCCGAGCACGGCCTCAGGGGCGTCCCCTACGGGCACTTCGGCGACGGCTGCGTCCACGTCCGGATCGACTTCGACCTGTGGACCGACCCGGGCGTACGGGAGTTCCGGCGGTTCTCCGAGGCGACGGCCGACCTGGTGGTCGCCCACGGCGGCTCGCTCTCCGGGGAGCACGGCGACGGGCAGGCCCGGGCCGAACTCCTGCCGAGGATGTACGGGGACGAACTCGTCGCCCTGTTCGGCGCCGTCAAGGACGTGTGGGACCCGGACGGCGGCCTCAACCCGGGGATGCTGGTCCGGCCGCGCCCCCTCGACGAGGGCCTGCGGTTCGCCGGACTGCCCGCGACGGGCGCCGGGCGGGCCGCCGCCCGCTGCGTCGGGGTCGCCAAGTGCCGGGTGACGGGCCCGGCCCGGGGGCCGGACGTGATGTGCCCCTCGTACCGGGTGACCCGCGAGGAGAAGCACTCCACCCGGGGCCGGGCACGGCTGCTGCACGAGATGGCGCTCGGCGAGGTCGTCACCGGCGGATGGCGTTCGGAGGAGGTGCGGGAGGCCCTCGACCTCTGCCTGTCCTGCAAGGGCTGCCGTGCCGACTGCCCGGTGGGCGTCGACATGGCCGCGTACAAGGCAGAGTTCCTCGACCGGCACTACGCGGGCCCGCTCGGCTTCCTGCGCAGGCCCCGCTCCCACTGGACGATGGGACGGATCCCGCACTGGCTCGACCTGTTCGGGCGGGCGCTGAACCCGGCGGCGCGGCTGCCGTTCGCGGCCCGCTGGGCGGGCGTCACCCCGGAGCGGGGCATCCCGCGCGTGGCCGCCCGCACCTTCACCTCCTGGTTCGCCGAGCGCGCCTCGGCCCGCCCTCCCGTCCTGACGCTCTGGCCCGACACCTTCACCGACCATCTGGCACCCGAGGTCGGCCTCGCGGCACTCCGGGTCCTGGAGGCGGCCGGGCTCGGCGTGACACTGCCGCCGGGCCGGGTGTGCTGCGGTCTGACGTACGTCTCCACCGGTCAGCTGGGCGCCGCCCGCAAGGTGATGCGCCGGACCCTGGACACCCTCGACACCCTGGACACCCCGGACGGCGGTGGCCCCGGACCGGTCGTCGTCCTCGAACCGTCCTGTGCGGCGGCCCTCCGCACCGACCTGCCCGAACTGCTCCCGGACGACCCGAGGGCGGCCCGGCTCGCGGCCTCGGTCCGCACCTTCGCCGAGGCCCTGGAGGAGCTGGCGCCGGACTGGCGACCGCCGCGCCTGGACCGCCCGGTGACCGGCCAGACCCACTGCCACCAGCACGCGGTCCTCGGCGACGCGGCCGACCGGCGCCTCAGGGAGCGCGTGGGTCTGACCGGTGAACTGGAGGGCGGGTGCTGCGGTCTCGCCGGGAACTTCGGCTTCGAGCCGGGGCACCACGAGGTGTCGGTGGCGTGCGCCGAGGACCGGCTGCTCCCGGCGCTCCGGCGGGCCGCCCCGCACACCGAGGTCCTGGCGGACGGCTTCTCCTGCCGGACGCAGATCGCCGACCTGACCGGCGGCCGGGCCCGGCACCTGGCGGAACTCCTCTCGGAGGCGCTGGACCTGGGGGAGCCGCCGGGACGGGCGGGCGGTTCGGATGAGGTGAGTGGGTGAGGGGAGGGGCGGTGCGCGTGGTTGGGGCGGTGCGGGTGGTGCGCGCGGTGCGCACGGCTCGGGTGGTGCGCACAGTTCGGCTGGTGCGAGCGGTGCCGAGGGTGCCGACCTCCGTCCAGGTCGCCCGGGGCCACGGGTGCTCCCCGGGCCGCCTGGACGGAGGTCATTCCCCGCTGACGATCTCCCGGGCCATCGTCACGAGCGCCGCCGTCGCCGGGTGCGGGAAGGCGTCCCGCCAGGCCAGGACCACCGGGAGCGCCGGGGCGTCGGTCAGCGGACGGTAGGCGACCCCGGGGTGCGGGTGCAGGGCGGCGGTGGACGCGGAGGAGACGCCGACGCCCCGGCCCGCCGCGATGGCCGTCAGCCAGTCGTCGGTGTTGGCGACCGTGACGGTGGCCGCCGGGCGGGCGGCGGGGGGCCACAGGGCCAGGGTGGTCGTGCCGGAGACGGTGTTGAGGACGACGGTCCGGCCGGTCAGGTCACCGAGGGCGAGCCGGGGCAGGTCGGCGAGCGGGCCGTCGGCGGGGACGGCGGCGAACCGCTCCTCCGTGGTCAGCTCGACGGTGACCAGGCCCGGCGCGTCGACCGGGCCCCGGAGGAGGGCCGCGTCGACCTCGCCCCGGGTGAGTCCGGCCGTGCGGTCGTCGACCCGGAGGAGTTCGAGGGGGGTCCCGGGGTGTTCGCGCTGCCAGCGCCGCAGCAGGGGAGTGGTGTACGGGCCGAAGGCCGACCAGGCGTGTCCGAGGCGCAGGGGCCGGTGCCGGAGCCTGGCGGGATCGACGGCGTCCTCGAAGGCGGCGAGCGCGGCGGCGGCCCGGTCCCGGAAGGCGTGGCCGTCGGCGGTGAGGGCGAGGTGGTGGGTGGAGCGGTCCACCAGCCGGGCGCCGAGGTGCTGTTCGAGGGCGGCGAGCGTACGGGAGACGGCGGGCTGGGTGAGATGGAGCCGGGCGGCCGCCCTGGTGAGGCTGGTCTCCTCGGCGATGGCGAGGAAGCAGCGGAGATGGCGTAGCTCGATGCTCATGCGTTCGGAGCATAACCGCAGCGCAGTCGGCATTTCCGGTGGCGCGCGGGGGCTCGTAGCGTGAGGGGGGAAGTCGGTGGCGGTTCACCGGCGGTGCATTATTCTGGACTGGAAGTACAGTCTGGTGGACGTGTGAGGAGTCGGTCGGTGGACAGTCCGGTCAAGGGGGCGGCCCCGGCGGGTGCCGCCGTGGTCGGCGGCGGGCCGACGGGTGCCGCACCGGTCGGCGCGGGAGCGGCGGGCGTCGCCGTGGCCGCCGGGGACCCGACGGGCGCCGTCGTGGCGGGCGGTGGCGCGGGTGCCGGGGCCGCGGGTGCCGGGGCCGCGGGTGCTTCCGGGGCGCCGGGCCTCGCCCCCCGGGGGATCGCGGGCCATCGGTTCGGGCCCGTCGCGCTGGTCGTCGCGGGCGGTCTCTCCGTACAGTTCGGTTCCGCCGTCGCCGTCCTCCTGATGCCCCGCGCCGGTGCGCTCGGCGTGGTGACGCTGCGGCTGGTGCTCGCCGCCGCCGTGCTGCTGCTGATCTGCCGCCCCCGGATCCGGGGGTACGGGCGGGCCGACTGGGGCACGGTCCTCGCCTTCGGCGCGGCGATGGCCGGGATGAACGTCCTGTTCTATCTCTCCGTCGCCCGGATCCCGCTGGGCGCGGCGGTGACCCTGGAGGTCCTGGGGCCGCTGATCCTGTCGGTGGTCGCCTCCCGGCGGCTGATGAACCTGCTGTGGGCGGGGCTCGCGCTCGGCGGTGTCGTCCTGCTCAGCGGTGGTGGTCTCGACCGGCTCGACCCGCTGGGGGCCGGGTTCGCGCTCGCGGCGGGCGCGATGTGGGCGGCGTACATCGTGTTCAGCGCGCGGACCGGCCGCCGCTTCCCGCAGGCGGACGGGCTGGCGCTCGCCATGGCGTTCGGCGCGGTCCTGACGCTGCCGCTGGGCATCGTCGACGCGGGCGACAAGCTGCTCGTCCCCTCGACGATCGCCCTGGGCCTCGGGGTCGCCCTGATGTCCTCGGTCCTGCCGTACACCCTGGAACTGCTCGCGCTGCGGCGGCTGCCCGCGCCGACCTTCGCGATCCTGATGAGCCTGGAGCCGGCCATCGCCGCGACGGCGGGCTTCCTCGTCCTCCAGCAGGCCCTCGCCGTGACGGACGCCCTGGCCATCGCCCTGGTGATCGCCGCCAGCATGGGCGCGGTCCGCAGCCAGATCGGGCACGGGCGCCGGAAGGCCCCTGGGGGCGCGGGCCGGGACACCTGAGGGCGGGCGCGCCCGCCCTCCCGGGCCTCGCCTGCCCCGGCTCCTCCGTCCGCCTGTCCGGTTCCGCCGCCCGCCGCCCCCGGTTCCTCCTCCCGCTTCCCCCGGTTTCTCCGACCGCGTCGCCGGGTGGACCACCGCTCGCCGGACCGTTCCCGCGAGCCACCGCCCCGCCGGACCGTCCCGGCGGGGCTCCGCCGTTCCAGGGCCCGTGCGACCTGGGAGTTGGCACAAAGATGCCCTGCGTATTTTCTGCCAGGGAAACGAAACCCCCGTGTTTCACCGTGCGTGGAACACTGGTGCCTTCACGGACGGCAGGGGGGAACGTGGAACCCCACGCTCCCCCCTGCCGTCCGTGAAGGTCCGGGCCGCTCTACAACAAGCCTATTTCGGCGGCCCTCTGGCCCAGCTGGAAACGGCTCTGGGCGCCGAGGACTTCCGAGACCTTGGTGACCATGCGGCGCTCCGTGCGGATGGAGACACCGAGCTTGCGGGCCACACCCTCATCGGTGAGGCCCTGGGCCAGAAGCCTCAGGAGCTCGCGTTCCTGGGCGGACAGGTCCTCGCCCGTCGGAACGGCTTCTCCGAGGGGGGCGGCCGTGGCCCACACCATGTCGAACAGGGCGCACAGCACCGACACCACCGCGGGTTCTTCGATGATGAGGGCCCCCTGGGCGGAATCCTCCAGCGACAGGGGGATGAGCGCCGCCCTGCGGTCGGCGATCTGCATACGGAAGGGAAGGTGGGGGACGGTGCGAACGGCGCCGCCCTGAGCGGTGAGCCAGGCGGAGTGCTGCACGGACCCGGTGTCGTTCCGGATGCTTTCCAGGTAGATCGTCTTGATGGACACCGACCGTGACAGCAGGTCCTGCAGAAGGGGCCGGCTGGCCAGCCGGTTGGCCTCCGTCTGGGGTCCGCCGGGAGCGAAGGCCAGCGACTCGTGCCGGGTGTCCACCGCGAGCTTTTCCAGATAGTTACGGACAGAGCCCAGATCTGTCAGCTTCTCCATCCCGGACACGCGCGCCCCGGCGTACTCGTTCATGTAGTCGTCGATCAGCGAGGCCATCCGGGACCGGGCCTCGTCCAGGGCCTGCTGCTGACCGGCGATCTCGGCCTGCCGCTTCGCCCACAGCGCCTGGAAGCCCAGATGGGGGCTCACCGGGCGGGCGCTGCCGCCGCCGTCCCATGACGCCTTGATCAGGGCCAGGTCGGCCAACTTGTCCAATGCTTCACGAACTTGACCTTCACTCAGACCGAGTTTCGTACAGAGATTGGCCATTTCAATGCCCGGACTGCGGAGCATCTCCCGGTAGACGGCATCGGTGGCATCTCCCACCCCCCATGTGTGGAGCACGTCTTTCCTTCCCGTACGTCTCTTGGCCCGACACTCATCCCGAGAGGGGCACAGGTGTTCCTGGTAGCTGCTGCATGGTCATTCTCCGGTCCCCCGCCGCCCACGGCGGAGGGCGAGCTGAGAGGTGTTCTTCTGCAGAATGACGCACCGCACGGGCGGCTGCAGCATGTACGGCTGCACATCGGCCACCGGGGCGCCCGGGGCGTCCTCTTCCTGTCCGCGGAGGACGGCGCGGGCGCCGAGGCCTACGCGCGCGCGCTCTGGGCGGCCGCCGCCGAGGGCGAAGGGCAGGTGTGCAATTGGCGGCTCCTGGAGTGCGGAGTCCTTCCGCTGCCCACCCGGGCATGAAAGTGCCAGGAACAGTTTGTGCCACGCCCGAAGTCTGGTCCCGGCCCCCGGGCTCCGTAAAGATCGGGGCATCGGAAGAGAGAAAAACGGCTGCTGAAGCCGGAACGGGGAGGCTCATCGTGAAGTTTATCAAGCGGGCAATCGTCATGGCTGCTTTCACCATTCCGCTGGTATTCGCGGCGGACCTCGCCACCGACAATGCGCATTCGGTCCAGGCCGCCGACAGCGTCCAGCGGACGACGGAAGACTTCGGCTGGCAGTGATCCGCCCCGCGCCCCCGGGCCGCCCGGCGGGAATTCCCGCCGACCCGGCACGAATTCGGCGCACCGGCTCCCCGACGAGCCCCGGACACCCGGCACCGTAAGCCGCTCGCGGCCCGCGGCCCGCCCGGCCCACCGGACGCCCGCCGCGTACCACGGGCCCCGGGTCCACCGGACGCCCCGCCCACCGCGGGACAGCGGACTCCGGCCCACCGGACGTCCCCCACGGACCACCGGGCCCAGGCCCACCGGACGTCCCCCGCAGGACACCGGACCCCGGAGTTCCAGGCCGTCACCTCGGCCGGCCCCCGGCCCGTACGGCATCCGCTCCACCGCACCGCCGGCTCCGGCAGCCGCCACCCGCGCGCCCCGGCCCTCACGCGGCCCCGCCGCCCCCCCTCCTGACACCCGGCAGGCCCGTCCGCCCACGGGCCATGAGTCCCGCACCGCGAACCGGCCGCACGCACTCCCGCGCCCCGTCCGTGACCGACCGCGAGACGCGCACGGAATTGCTCTCCATGAAAAACCCGAATCCCACGGATCGCAGAATGTTGCAGTCTCAGAATCCCCGAGGTGGATGACTATGCGCGAAATGGCTGCTGAGGCGCCCCCCGCGAACGCGGCACCCGAGACCGGCGCGGACCACACGGTGGTCCGCAACCACGAGGAGCAGTACTCCCTCTGGCGCGTCGGCGAGCCGCTCCCCGAGGGCTGGCGGGAAGCGGGCTTCACTGGCTCCCGGGAGCAGTGCCTCGCCCACATCGAAGAAGCCTGGACCGACCTGTGCCCGCTGAGCCTGCGCGCGGCTCGCTGAGATCGAAAGGGAGATAGCAGTGGCTCAACACCAGCTCATCCACCAGTGGGTGGCGGACGCCGCCGCCGAGGACCCGGACGCGGTCGCCGTCACCGCCGGGGACACCGTCCTCACGTACCGCTCGCTCGAAGCCGACGCCACGGCGCTGGCCCGGGTGCTCGGGGAGCACGGTGTCACCGCCGGTTCGCGGGTGGTCGTCGCCGTGCCCCGGTCCACCGACTTCGTGATCGCCGCCCTCGCGGTGCTCAAGGCGGGCGGCGCCTACGTGCCGATCGACCCGGAGTACCCGGAGCAGCGACGGCAGCTCATCCTGAGCGACTCCGGCGCCGCCCTCATCATCACCGCGGGCACCGAGGGCCCCGGCGGATTCCCGGCGGTCGACATGCGCGCCGTGCAGCCCGCGACCGCCCCGGAGACCACGGCCGCCCCCGGCCACGACGGTGGGGCCCCGGCCCCCGACGTCCGGCCCGAGGACCTCGCCTACATCGTCTACACCTCCGGATCGACCGGCACCCCCAAGGGCGTGTGCATCACCCACGCGGCGGTGACCGACCTCATCGGCTCGGACCCCCGGCTGGCCGTCGGACGCGGCGAGATCGTCGCCCACCTGGCGCCGACCGCCTTCGACGCCGCCACCTTCGAGATCTGGTCCGCCCTCGCCCGGGGCGCCACCGTCGCCGCGCTCGGCAAGGACGAGATCTCCGTCGCGGAACTCGGCCGGACCCTGCGCGCGGTCCGCCCCGACTGGATGTTCCTGACCACCGGTCTGTTCCACCTGCTGGTCGACCACGACGTGGAGATGTTCAGCGCCGTCGGAACGGTCCTCACCGGTGGCGACGTCCTCTCCCCGCAGCACGTCCGGGCCGCCGCTGCACAGGTGTCGCGGGACCTCTACGCCGCGTACGGCCCGACCGAGACGACCGTGTTCGCCACCCTGCACAAGGTGGACACCGCACGCTCCTACGAGCGGGTGCCGATCGGCCGGGTCCTGGACGGCAAGAAGCTGTACGTCCTCGACGGCGACCTCCGCGAGGTGCCGCCCGGCGAGGTCGGCGAGATCTTCCTCGGCGGCAACGGCCTGGCCCGCTGCTACCACGACCGGGCCGCCCTGACGGCGGAGCGGTTCCTGCCCGACCCGTACTCCCCGGCGGCCGGCGGCCGTCTCTACCGGACCGGCGACCTCGGCCGGGTCCTCCCGGACGGCGAGGTCGAGTTCATCGGCCGCACCGACCGCCAGGTGAAGGTGCGCGGCTTCCGCGTCGAGCTGGGCGAGATCGAGGCCGCGCTCTCCGCGCACGAGGCGATCGGCGCGGTGGCCGTGCTGGCCCTCGGCGACGACGAGAACAGCAAGCGGCTCGTGGCCTACGTCGCCCCGGCCGGGCGCGCCGAGCTGAGCACCGCCAAGCTGCGGCGCTGGGTCGACGAAGCGCTGCCCGCCTACCTCGCCCCCTCGCGGTACGTGCTGATGGACACCCTGCCGCTCGACCCCAACGGCAAGGTGGACCGCAAGGCCCTGCCCCGCCCGTGGGCCACCCGCGCGGAGCTCGACCTGCCCTCGCCGGTCACCCCCGGCACCGACACCGAACGACTGGTCACCCAGGTGATGGCCGATGTCCTCGGACTGGACGAGGTGGGCGTCGAGGACGACTTCTACGCCCTCGGCGGCGACTCGCTGCGCAGCGTCCGGATGCTGGAGCAGCTGCGTTCCCTCGGGATCACCATCAGCTCCCGGGAGTTCATGCGCAGGCCCACCGCCCACGGCCTCACCGGGCTCGTCACGGAGCAGCAGCTGGTCGGAGGCGTCCGATGAGGATCACCTCCCCCGCCCGTGACGCCCGGGTCCCGCTGGCCGGGGTGGACCTCTACGACCCGGTGCCCTACCGCGACGCCTGCCAGCACACGCTGTGGCAGACCCTGCGCGAGGACGCGCCCGTCTGGTGGCAGAAGGCCCCCAACGGCACCGGCTTCTGGAACTTCACCCGGCACGCCGACGTCGAGCAACTCCTGAAGGACCACCGGAGGTTCAGCTCCGAGGAGGGCACCATCCTCAGCTCGGTGGGCGTCGGCGACGCCGCGACCGGGAAGACGATGACCGTCACCGATCCGCCCCGGCACGCGCAGTTGCGCAATCCGGTGATGCGCAAGCTGGGCCGGTCGATGATCCGCCGCTCCACCGAGCAGCTGAACGGCGAGGTCGCCCGGGTCGTGGCCCCGCTCCTGGCGGACCGCAAGGGCGACTTCGTCGGGATGATGCACCGCCTGCCGATGGCGATGCTGGCCCCGATGATGGGCATCCCCGAGGAACTGCGCGACGAGATCGCGCACTGGTCGGCGGTGAGCATTGCCCCCGACGAGCCCGGTCTGACCGGCGGCCTCGACGCGCACACGGCGGCCCGCGAGGCGCACGTGCACCTGCTGGACCTGTTCGGTGCCGCGATCACCGCGCGGGCCGGTGACCCGGGCGACGACGTGATGACCGCGCTGACCGGGCTGCTGCTCGACGGCGAGCCGCTGACCGACTGGCACGTGGCGCTCAACTGCTACAGCCTGATGATGGGGGCGCACGCCACCACCCCGCACGTGGCCGGGCACATCGTGACCGCCCTCGTGGAGCGCCCCCACCTGTGGGAGGCGGTCCGCGCCGACCCCACCCTGATCCCCGCGCTGATCGACGAGGGCACCCGCTGGACGTCCCCGACCCACCACCTGGTGCGGCGGGCCAGTGTGGACACCGAGCTGGGCGGTACGGCGATCAGGAAGGGCGACTGGCTGTGCGGCTGGGTCGGTTCGGCCAACCGTGACCACGCCGTGTGGGACGACCCGTACGAGTTCCGCATCGACCGGGGCAACAACCCCCACCTGGGCTTCGGCGTCGGACCGCACTACTGCATCGGCGCGATGATCTCCCGGGCCGCGCTGACGGTGCTGTTCGAGATCCTGGCCGAGCGGGTGGAGCGCTTCGAGATCCCCGAGGAGCCCGTCCACCTCACCTCCAACTGGATCAACGGCATGGCCCGGATGAACGTGGTCCTCCACCTCGGGGAGCGGTCATGAGCCGCTGGACCCTGCAGCCGGTCCCGTCCGACGGCGACTACCTCCTCTTCGGCCTGCCGTACGCGGGCACCGGGGCGTCCTCCTTCGGGCAGTGGCCGCGCCGGTTCGGCGCGGGCCGGTTCTGCGCGGTGCAGCCGCCCGGCCGGGAGAACCGGTTCGGCGAGGACGGCGTCGCCGGCCACCAGGAGTTCGCCGAGGGCCTCGTCGAGGGGATCGCGGACCGGCTCGACCGGCCGTACGCGCTGATCGGGCACTGCGGCGCGGTGCCGTTCCTGCTCCAGACCGCGGCGCACCTGGAGCGGCGGGGACTGCCGCTGCCCCGGCGGCTGTTCGCCTCCGGCTGGGGCGCCCCGCAGCGGGGTCTCTACGGCAGGCTCAACTTCGCCGACCTGGCCGAGGTCGACCTGGTCGCGGAGATCGAGGAACGCTGCGCGGCCCTGGGCTACCAGCTGCACCCCGAGTTCGTGGAGATCGCGGCGGAGACCATGCTCGCCGATCTGCGGGTGCAGCGCGGCTACCGGGCCGAGGCACTGCCCAGCCGGGACGTGCCCGTGTCGGTGATCGGCTGGACCGAGGACGCGGTCGTCCCCGGGGACACCGTGTGGCCCGGCTGGGAGGAGCGGTTCGCCGCCACCTTCCACGTGCTGGACGGCGACCACTGGGAGTTCCTGCGCTGTCCCGGGGCGCTGCGCGACCTCGTGGAGCGGGAGATGTCCGCCGTCGTCGGCGTGTAGGCGGCCGGTGTGCCCCGTGGCCCGTGCGGTCACGGCGGCACGGGCACCGCGTGACGTTCAGCCGCACGGCTGTGAAACCACCAAAGGACCGGACATGCGCTCTCTTCTGTCAGACCAACGGACCCCCCGGCACATCGACCAGTCGAGCCTGACGCTGACCGACCGGGAACGCGGCCGGGTGCGCGCGCTGGTCGAGGAACTGGGACGGTCCTCGCCCGACGGACGCGTCGACGATCCGCGGTGGCTGGCCCTGGCCCGGCTGCACAGCTGCCGGCTGCCGGTCAGGCTGCTGGAGTCGCTGCGGAACTTCCGCAGCGAGCCCGGCCCGGACGGGACCCTGCTGATCGCCGGTCTGCCCGTGGACACCGGGGCGCTGCCCGACACCCCCACGGTGCCGGACTCGGTGGAGCGTGCCGCGACCGGGCCCGCGTCGACGGCGATGCTGCTCGGCCAGCAGCTCGGCGACGTCTTCGCGTTCCGCGACGAGAAGCACGGCGCGCTGGTGCACAACGTGGTGCCGGTGCGGTCCCTCGCCCGGTCCCAGAGCAACGGCGGCTCCGTCGATCTCGAACTGCACAACGAGAACGCCTTCCACCCGCACCGGCCGGACCTCATCGGGCTCCTCTGCCTGCGCAGCGACCACGAGGGCAGGGCGGGCACCCTGTTCTCCTCCGTCAGGAAGGCGCGGGTGCTGCTCGGCGACGCCGACGTGACGGTCCTGCGCGAGGCCCGGTTCGTCACCGAGGCGCCCCCGTCGTTCCGCACGGGCGACGCGGCCGTCACCCACGCCGTCCTGGGCGGCAGCCCGGACGACCCGGACATCCAGGTCGACTTCAACGCGACCAGGGCCCTCGACGCCGAGGCGGCGGCGGCGCTGCGCCGCCTCGGCGGGGCCCTGGCCGAGGTCGCGTCCGAACTGGTCCTGCGACCGGGCGACATGGCCTTCCTGGACAACCGGGTCGTGGTGCACGGCCGTACCGAGTTCACCCCCCGCTACGACGGCGGCGACCGCTGGCTGCACCGGGTCTACGTCCATCTGGACGGGCGGCGCGGCCTGTCCCACCGGGTCGGGCCGGGACCCGTACTGGCCTGATCCGCCCGCCCACCGAGACTTCCGAAAAGGACACAGCCATGAACGCAGCGGAGACGGCCGTCACCGTGTCGGCGGGCCCCTCGCGGCCGAGCCTGGTGCACCACATGCTCCAGGACATCTGGAGCACCACCCTCAAGCACGAAGTGGGCGTGGACGAGAACTTCTTCGAGGCCGGTGGCGACTCCCTGTCGGCGCTGGTCGTCGTCGAGCAGATCAACCAGCGGCTGGGCTGGCGGATCAACATGGGTGACCTGCTGCGCTTCCAGACCATCGCCGGGCTCGCGGCGGAGAAGGCGCAGCCGCAGGCCGCCAACTCCGAGCGGGCGCTGATCCGGATGAGCGACGGGGGCGGCGGGACGCCCCTGGTGTTCGTCCACGCCGGGCACGGCATGGTCGACGGCTACGGCCGTCTCGTCCGGGAGCTCGGCGCCGACCGGCCCTGCTACGGACTCCAGTCCCCGCTGCTGACCGAGGGCGCCGAGGGCGTGCCGGACAGCATCCAGGGGCTGGCCGAGTACTACGCCGATCTGCTCCAGGACGAGTTCGGGGACGACGAGTTCCATCTCCTCGGGTCCTGCGCGGGCGGCGCCATCTGTGTGGAACTGGGCCGCATCGCCGCCGACCGGGGGCTGGGCGTCGGCAGGACCGTCGTGGTCGACGGCTACCTCGAACTGGACTCCACCGCGCCGATGTCGGAGGCCGAACTGCTCGTCGACTTCTACGACGGTCTGCTGCGCATGTCGGGGACGACGGGCCAGTACCCGGCGATGACCCCCGAGGACGTCGACCTGGAGCGGGTGCTGCGGTACTCGGCGGCGGCGATGTTCGGCACGGACCTGGGGTACGACGAGCGGGCGGAGGCCTTCTGCCGCCGTCTGTACGCCTCGTTCCTCACCACCGCGCACGCCCTGACCTCGTACCGGCCCGAGCCCGCCGACGTCGATCTGCTCATGCTGTTCGCGAAGGACAACGACACCCTCGGACAGTGGCGTTCGGTGATCACCGGCGAGCTGACCGCGGAGGTGCTGCGGTCGGACTTCTACGGCCAGCGGCTCTGCATCGAAGAGGCCGCGTACGTCGCGGCCCGCACCGTCGACTACCTGGGCGAGGAGTGAACGCCATGGAGAACCAGGCCACCAACCCGTTCGAGGACGCCACCGGCACGTACCTCGTCCTGCGCAACACCGCCGGCCAGTACTCCCTGTGGCCGGACTTCGCGGACGTCCCCGGCGGATGGCACACCGTCTTCGGGCCCGCACCGCGAACGGCGTGCGCGGAGCACGTCGAGGAGAACTGGACGGACCTGACCCCGGCCCGGCGGCCCGCCGCGACGGGAGGCCGGACGGCATGACCACGACCACACCCCACGAAGCCGTCGGCCTCGTCGACGGCGACGAGCACGACCGCGCGGGCGACGGCTCCGGCCACGGCCACGGCCCGGCGACGACCGGTCTGGTCGACCGGTTCGAGGCGCGGGCGGCCCGCTCCCCGCTGGCGCCCGCGCTGGTCGCCGGGGACACCGTCGTCACCTACGGCGAACTGAGGGACCGGGCCGACCGGGTGGCACGGCGGCTCACCGACCGGGGCGTCGGCCCCGAGGACGTCGTGGCGGTCCTGCTGCCCTCCTCGCCCGACCTGGTCGCCGCGCTCCTCGGCACCCTGAAGGCCGGGGCGATGTACCTGCCCCTGGACCCCGGGTACCCGCCGGACCGGCTCGCCCACATGTGGGCGGACGCGGGACCCCGCGCGCTGCTCACCACCCGGGGGACGGCGGCGGCCCTCGCCGGAACCACCGCGTTCGACGGGGCCCCGCACCTCCACCTGGACGAGCGGGACTCCCTCGAACACGGGGGCCCGGCTCCGTCCGCCGCACCGGCCCCCGGACACGCACCGGCCCCCGGACACGCATCCGCCCCCGGGCGCGACCCGTACCCCCCGTACGACCCGGACCGGGGCGCGTACACCATCTACACCTCCGGCTCGACGGGCCGCCCCAAGGGCGTGGTCGTCACCCACCGGTCGCTGACCAACTTCCTGGACTGCCTGACGGACCGGTTCCGGGTGCACCCCGGTGACGTGGTGCTCTCCACCACCTCGATCTCCTTCGACATCGCCGGTCTCGAGCTCTACCTGCCGCTCGTCAACGGCGCCGCGGCGCACCTGGTCCCCCGGGACACCGCCGTGGACGGGGTGGCACTGCGCCGCCTCCTGGCCTCGGCCCGGCCCACCCTCGTGCAGGGCACCCCGGCGCTGTGGCAACTGCTCCGGGAGTCCGGCTGGAGCCCCGCCGGACTGGCCCCGGAGACCCGCCTGCTGTGCGGCGGCGAGGCGCTGCCGCAGGACCTCGGCGACTTCCTCGCCTCCGGCGCGGCCGAGGTGTGGAACCTGTACGGCCCGACGGAGACCACCATCTGGTCCCTGCTGGCCCCGGTGACCGGGGGAGAGCCCGTCACCATCGGCCGCCCGCTGTGGAACACCGGCGTCCACGTCCTCGACGACCGGCTCGCACCGGTGGCGCCCGGGGAGACCGGCGAGCTGTACCTCTCCGGGGACGGCCTGGCCCGCGGCTACCACGGGCGGGGCGCGCTGACCGCCGAACGCTTCGTGGCCTGCCCCTTCGGCGCCCCCGGGAGCCGGATGTACCGCACCGGAGACCTGGTGCGGCGGCGCCCCGACGGCGCCCTCTCCTTCGTCGGCCGCGTCGACGAACAGGTGAAGATCCGCGGCTACCGCGTCGAACTCGGCGAGATCGAGGCGGCCCTGCGCCGCCTGCCGGACATCGCCCAGGCCCGCGTCGTGCTGCGCGAGGACGTCCCCGGCGCGCCCCGGCTGACCGGGTACGTCGTACCGGCCGCCGGTGCCTCGCCCGCGCCGGACGCCCTGCGCCACGCCCTGGGGGCCTGGCTGCCGCCGTACATGGTGCCCGACGGCATCGCCGTGCTCGACCGGTTCCCGCTGACCCCGGCGGGCAAGGTGGACCGCAAGGCGCTGCCGCCGCTGGACTTCACCGGCTCCGGCGCGGGCCGCGCCCCCGCCACCCCGGGGGAACACGCCCTGACCGGGCTGTTCCGCGAAGTCCTGGGGACCGCCGACGTCGGCGCCGACGACAGCTTCTTCGACCGGGGCGGGAACTCGCTCCTGGCCACCCGGCTCGTCGCCCGCGTCCGGGCCGAACTCGGTGTGGAACTGCCGATCCGGTCCGTCTTCGACGAGCGCACCCCCGCCGCCCTCGCCCGCCGCCTCGCGGACGCCGACCGGGCCAGGCCCGCCGTGCGCCCCATGGACCGGGGCACCTCGCTGCCCCTGTCGTACGCCCAGCAGCGGCTGTACTTCCTGCACCGCCTCGAAGGCCCGTCCTCCACCTACAACCTGCCGATCGCCGTACGGCTGGAGGGCGACCTCGACCCGGCCGCGCTGCACGCGGCCGTCACCGGACTGCTCCGGCGCCACGAGAGCCTGCGGACCCGCTTCCCGGACGGCCCGCACGGCGCCGAACAGCTCGTGGTCGACGCGGCGGACGACGCCGTGGCCGCCGCCGCGCGCGTCACGGTGCGCGAGGTCACCGAGGAGGAACTGCCGGCGGCCGTCGACACCGCGGCCCGGCACCTCTTCGACCTCACCACCGACATCCCGGTACGGGTCGACCTGTTCCGCACCGGAGCCCGCAGCCACGTCCTCCTGCTCTGCATCCACCACATCGCCAGCGACGGCTGGTCCCTGGCCCCGCTGGTGCGCGACCTCTGCGACGCGTACGGCGCCCACCGCGCGGGCACCGCCCCGACGACACCGCCGCTGGAGGTCCAGTACACCGACTACACGCTGTGGCAGCGCGAACTCCTGGGCTCCGCCGACGAGCCGGACAGCCTCATGGCCCGGCAGCTCGCCTACTGGCGCGAGCAGCTCGCGGGCGCCCCCGAACTGCTGGAGCTGCCCACCGACCGGCCCCGCCCCGCGCACGCCACCCACGCGGGCGACGTCGTGCCCTTTGAAGTGCCCGCCGGACTCGCCGACCGGCTCGCCGCGCTGGCCGGACGGGAGGGCGTCAGCCTCTTCATGGTCCTCCAGGCGGCCACGGCGGCCCTCCTCACCAAGCTCGGCGCCGGTACGGACATCCCGCTGGGCAGCGTGCTCGCCGGACGCGCCGACCGCGCCCTCGACGAGAACGTCGGCTTCTTCGTCAACACCCTGGTGCTGCGCACCGACACCTCGGGCGACCCGGCGTTCACCGACCTCCTCGCCCGGGTCAGGACCGCGAACCTGGCCGCCTACGAGCACCAGGACCTGCCGTTCGAATACCTCGTGGACGTCCTCAACCCGGCCCGGGGCACCGGCCACCACCCGCTCTTCCAGGTCCTGCTGGTGCTCCAGAACAACGTGGCACCCCGGTGGCGGCTGGACGGCCTGACCGCCGCCCACGAGGTGGTGCCGACCCGCACCTCGAAGTTCGACCTGACCTTCGAGCTGACCGAACGGTTCACCGCCGACGGCCGCCCGGACGGGCTGAGCGGCGAGATCGAGTTCGCCACCGACCTGTTCGACCGCGCCACGGCACGGACCCTGGCCGACCGGCTCCTGCGGGTGCTGCGCGCGGTGTCCGAGGACCCGTCCCGCCCGCTGGGCTCCCTCGACGTCCTCGGCGCGGACGAACGCCACCGGGTCCTGACCGGGTGGAACGACAACGGCCTCGCGCTCTCCGGAGCGACCTACCCGGAGCTCCTCGCCGACCGGACGGCCCGCACCCCCGACGCCGTCGCGCTCGTCCACGAGGACACCGAGCTGACCTACGCCGAACTCGACCGCCGGTCCAACCGGATCGCCCACTGGCTGATCTCCCGGGGCATCGGCCGCGACGACGTCGTCGGACTCGCCATGCGCCGCCGTCCCGAGCTGCTGAGCGCCCTGCTGGGCATCCTCAAGGCCGGCGCCGTGTATCTGCCGCTGGACCCCGGCTACCCGCCGGACCGGCTGGACTTCATGATCGCCGACAGTGCCCCGGCGATGCTCCTGACCACGTCCGACGTCGTGGCGCACCTCCCCGAGGACGCCCGGCGGGTGCCGCGCCTGGAACTCGACGGCCCGGACGCGGCGCGCGAGCTGGACCGCCACCGGGACACCACCCCGACCGACGCGGACCGCCGCGCCCCCCTGCGCCCCGACGACCTGGCGTACGTCATCTACACCTCGGGCTCCACCGGCCGCCCCAAGGGCGTGGCCGTCACCCACCGGGGCATCCCCAACCTGGCGCACAACTACCTGAAGCGGTTCCGGCTGGAGGAGGGCTCCCGGTTCCTCCAGTTCTCCTCGATCAACTTCGACCCCACCTTCTGCGAACTGTGCTGCACCCTGCTCGCCGGAGCGACCGTGGTGCTCACCTCCCCGGAGGAACTGCTCTCCGCCGACCGCCAGCGGGAGCTGACCGCCCGCCACCGGCCGACGCACATCACCTTCTCGCCCACCATCCTCGGCGGCATGGACCCGGAGGCCCTCGCGGACTGCGGCAACCTGATGGTCGCCGGTGAGGCCTGCCCGCCCGCGCTCGCCGCCGCCTGGGCGCCCGGCCGCCGGATGATCAACGCGTACGGGCCGACCGAGGCCACCGTCGACACCCTGTACTGGGAGTGCGGCAGCGGCCCGGACGGCTACGAGGACTCCTCGGTCCCGGTCGGCCGCCCGCTGACCAACACCCGGGTCTACGTCCTCGACGCCCGGCTGAGCCCGGTGCCGCCCGGCGTCACGGGCGAGCTGTACATCAGCGGCGACGGCCTGGCCCGCGGCTACTTCGGCAGGCCCGGTCTGACCGCCGAACGCTTCGTGGCCTGCCCGTTCGGCCCCGACGGCACCCGGATGTACCGCACCGGCGACCTCGCCCGGTGGCGCGCCGACGGCGTGGTGGACTTCGTCGGCCGCGCCGACGACCAGGTCAAGGTCCGCGGGATGCGCATCGAACTCGGCGAGATCGACGCCGTCCTCAAGGACCACGCCGACGTGGCACAGTCCGCCGTCGTCGTCCGCGAGGACACCCCGGGCCACCAGCAGCTCGTCGGATACGTCGTCCCCGAGGACTCCCGGGCGTCCGGCACGGCCCACGACATCGGGCACGTCGGCACCTGGCACGAGATCCACGAACAGGGCTACAGCGAACAGCGGGACCTCGGCGCCGAACAGGACTTCACCGGCTGGAACTCCAGCTACGACAACCAGCCGCTGCCGCTGGAGCACATGACCCGCTGGCAGCGGGCCACGGTCGACCGCATCCTGGAACTGCGCCCGGACCGCGTCCTCGAAGTGGGCGTCGGCTCGGGGCTCATCCTCCGCCCGGTCGCCCCGCACTGCACCTCGTACACGGGCGTCGACTTCTCGCACGCGCTGATCCGGGCCCTGGGCGAGGCCGTCGCCGGGACCGGGCTGGCCGAGCGGGTCGAGCTGCACACCCTGGCCGCCCACGAGATCGGCACGCTGGCCCCCGCCCGCTACGACACCGTGGTGATCAACTCGGTGGCGCAGTACTTCCCCAGCGTCGACTACCTCGTCGACGTGCTCCGGCAGGCGATGGGACTGCTCGCCCCCGGCGGGCGCGTCCTGCTCGGCGACATCCGCGACCTGCGACTGCTGCGCGCCTTCGTCACCGCCGTCGTCCTGCACGACGGGGCGCACGCCGGTGAACCGCTCTCCGCCGTCCAGCGGCTCGTCGCCCACCAGCGGGAACTGGAACCCGAGCTGCTGCTCGACCCGGCGTTCTTCGCACGGATCGGCGACTGGGTGCCGGACGTCGCCGGAGTGGACGTACAGCTCAAGCGCAGCCCGTACCGCAACGAACTGACCGACTTCCGCTACGACGTGGTCGTGCACAAGTCGGGAGCGGACCTCCGCTCCGTCGCCGACGTGCCCGCACGCAAGTGGAACGGTGCGGAGGACCTCGCCGCCCACCTCGCCGGGACCCGGCCGCCCGCCCTGCGGGTCACCGGCGTCCCCAACGGCCGGGTGGCCGCCCAGGTGGCCGTCGCCGAACGCGTCGCGGCCGGTGCTGGCACCCTCGTACGGGAGCTGCCGGGGGCGGCGGTCCTCGCACCGTCCGCCGTCGACCCCGAGGACCTGTGCGCACTCGGCGCGGACCTCGGCTACACCGCCCACCCGACCTGCGCCGACACCGCCTCGGGCGACCTGTTCGACGTGGTGTTCCTCGCCGGTGGCACCGGCCCGGGCAAGGGGCTGAGCGGAGTGTTCCCGGGCGCACGGGACGACTCCCGGGCACCGCGCGACCTCGCCAACGACCCCCAGGCCGCCGAGCGCGGCCCCCGGCTCGCCGCCGAACTGCGCCGCCACGCGTCCCGGCGGCTGCCGGACCACATGGTGCCCGCGGCCGTCGTCGTCCTGGACGCGCTGCCGCTGACCCCGAACGGCAAGCTGGACGTACGGCGGCTGCCCGCACCGGAGTTCGTCAGCCGGACGGGCAGGCTCCCGGCCACCCCGCGCGAGGCGGCGATGGCCGCGCTGTTCGCCGATGTGCTCGGGCTGGCGACGGTCGGCACCGACGACCGCTTCTTCGACCTCGGCGGCGACAGCATCCGGTCCATCCAGCTCGTCAGCCGGGCCCGCGCCGAGGGCTTCCGGATCACCCCGCGCGACGTCTTCCAGGACCAGACCGTCGAGGCCTTGGTGGCACGGGCCGACCGGGCCGCCGGAACCGGCGCGGAGCCGGGCCCGGAGCGTACGGCCGGGGCCGCCGACGCCTGGCAGAAGATCCTGCGGACCCCCGACCCGGCCTATCCGGTGACGGCGCCGCCCGCCGGTGACCCCTCCGGCGGCCGGATCGTCCGGCGCCTCACCGGGGCGACCGCCGAGAGGCTGCTGACCGTCCTGCCGGAGCTGTACCACTGCGACACCGGACACATCGCGCTGGCCGCGCTGGCCCCGGTGCTCGTCGAATGGCGCCGCACCCTGCTGCCGGAGGCCGGGGCCTGGCTCCGGCTGGACCTGGCCACGGCGGAGTCCGGCGCCCCGCACCCGGTGCGCCTCAACGCGGGCGTCCCCGACACGAGCAGGGCACTGGCCGGACCCCGGGAGCTGGCGCGCGTCCTGAAGCGGGTCAAGGAACAGGTCCGCGCCGTGCCGGACGCCGGTCGCGGCGGCCACCCGGAACACAGCGCCTCCCAGGTGTCGTTCCGGCTGCTGGCCGCCACCACCCCGCTGGACGGACCCCGCGAGAGTACGGACGGCACGGGCCGCGCCCTGTGGATAGAGGCCCGGCCGGCCGGGGACGGCACCGCCCTGGAGAGCGCCTGGCACTGGGACACCGCCCGCCTCACGGAAACCGCCGTGAGCGCGCTCGCCGACCGGTGGCTGACCCTCCTGGAGGCCCTGGCCGACCTGGTGGACCACCCGGAGCTCGGCGGCCTCACCCCGTCCGACGTACCCCTCGTCGAGATCAGCCAGTCCGCCGTCAACCGACTGGAGACCGCCTACCCCGGCCTCCGCGACATCCTGCCCCTCGCCCCGCTCCAGCGCGGCTTCCTGCTGCACGCGGCGGGCGCCGACGACGGCCCCGACCCCTACCAGAGCCAGACCCTGTTCGACCTGGACGGGCCCTGGGACGCCGACCGGCTGCGGCAGGCGGCGCACGCGCTCCTGATGCGCCACGACAACCTGCGCGCCGGGTTCACGCACCACGGTCTGCCCAGGCCGGTGCAGGTGGTGCGGGACCGCGTGGACGTGCCGTGGGCCGCGCACGACCTGTCCTCCCTGACGGAGCCGGAGCGGGAGCGCCGGGAGGCGGAGATCCTCGCCGCCGACCTGGGACACCGCTTCGACCTGGCCGCACCCCCCCTGGTGCGCCTCACCCTGCTGAAGCTGGGCGACGAGCGGTACCGGCTGGTCGTCAGCGACCACCACATCCTGCTCGACGGCTGGTCGGCCTCGCTGCTGTGGCGGGAGCTGTTCGCCCTGTACCGGGGCGAACGGCTGCCGGAGACGACGCCCTTCCGCGACTACCTGGCATGGCTCGCCGGATCGGACGAGGCCACCGCGCTGTCGGCGTGGCGCGACTGCCTGGCGGACGCCGGAGGACCGACCAGGGTCCACCCCGTGAAACCGGCCCAGGGCGTCCCCCCGCGCACCAGCACCGTCACGCTGTCCGCGGAGCTGACCGAGGCGCTGCGCCGCCGGGCGGCCCGGTCCGGCGTCACCCTCAACACGGCCGTGCAGACGGCGTGGGGCCTGGTGCTCGCCCGGCTCACCGGCCGCGACGACGTGGTGTTCGGCAACACCGTCTCGGAGCGCCCCGCCGATCTCGACGGCGCCGAGTCCATGATCGGACTGCTGATCAACACCGTGCCGCTGCGGGTCCGCGTCGCACCGGGCGAGCCGGTCGGCACGACCATGGCCCGGGTGCAGGAGTCGCAGCTGGAGACACTGCCGTACCGCTCCGTCGAACTCACCGACATCCAGCGGATGTTCGGAGCCGACGAACTCTTCGACACCTGCTACGTCTTCCAGAACTATCCCGCCGACGCCCTGGAGTGCGACGCCGGGGACGGACTGCGGGCACGGGAACGGACGCACGGGGCGAAGGGCGTGTCCCACTACCCCCTCGGCATCACCGTGATCCCCGGCACGCGGCTCGACATCATCGTCGGACACCACCCCGAGGTGTTCGACGGAACCCGGATCGACGAGATCGAGGCATCCATCATCAGCACGCTCGAAACCATCGCGGCGGAGGAGGACCGATGAAGAACTTCCTGACGATGGTCCGCGAACTGCCGTTCGCGATGAAGGTCCTGCTGGTCTCCACGGCGGCCCGCGGCCTGAGCTTCTTCGCCATCCTCGCGTACATGCCCATCTACCTGTACGACACGGTGGGCATGGGCGGGGCGGGCATCGGCTACGTGATCGGCGGCAGCGTCCTGGTCGGCACGGTGGCGAGCGTCTACGGCGGCTACGTCGCCGACCGCGTGACGAAGATCAACCTGATCATCGCCCTGGACGCCGTGATCATCCTGCTCTACCTCGGCCTCACCGTCCTGCACGACCCGTTCACGGTCACGGCCATCCTGCTGCTCACCAACGTCGCCTCCTCGACCATGGGCGTCGCGGGCAGCGCCCTGCTCTCCGAGCTGGTGCCGCCCGAGAACCGCACCAAGGTGTTCTCCCTGCGTTATTCGCTGCAGAACATCGGGGCGGCGGTGGGCCCCTTCCTCGGTGTCGCCGCCGTCACGGCCGGCGCGAACGGCCCGATCGTCCTCAGCGCCGCCGTCATCGGCGCGTCCCTGCTGCCCCTGGTGTTCTTCCGCAGCCGTTTCGTACCGGCCGCGAGCCCCGGGAAGGGGGCGCCGGAGACGGCGGGGGAGACCGAGGAGGCCGAGGAGGGGGCGCCCAGCTTCCGCGAGGTGCTGAGGACCATGCGGGGGGACCGGCGGCTGGCCTACTTCACCGTCGGCGGCATCCTCAGCATCGTGGTGTACGGGCCGCTGCTGACCTTCATGTCCCAGTACCTGGTCCTGGTCGAGGACCGCGACACCGCCTACCAGCTGGTCGCCTACATCTCCGCGGCCAACGCCGCCGTGGTCATCACCTTCCAGTACCTCCTCGGCAGCAGGCTGAGACAGGACACCCTGCTCCGCTGGCTGACCGCCGGGATCGGCGCGTTCGTCGCGGGACTCGCCGTGATGTCGTTCTCCACCCACGTGGCCGTCATCGTCATCGCCGTGGTGATCTTCAGTATCGGTGAGGTCATCGTGGTACCGGCCGAGTTCACCTTCATCGACGCCATCGCCCCCGACCACCTGCGCGGCAGCTACTTCGGCGCGCAGAACCTGATCCACGTCGGCATCGCGCTGGGCCCGATCCTCTGCGGATTCCTCCTCCAGCACTTCCCGCCCGCCGTCATGTTCTACGTCCTGATCGCCGTCGTGGTCGCCAGCTGGTGGTTCTACGTCATCGGCTGCCGGGCCACGGCAGCCGCCCGCGAGGCCGAGAGGACGGGAAGCCCGGCATGAGCTTCGACGAGATCACCCGGAAGACGTACTGCCCCTTCGCGAAACCGTCGCGGATGGGCCCCGGAATCACCGTCGCCACCACCGAGATCGAGAAGGAACTGGCGGAACACCGGGACGTCGTCGCGGAGTTCTTCCGCACGGCGGACGAACGCACCCGGGACGGAATGGTCGTCACCTTCGAGGACCCTTCCCTCGGCGCCACCCTGGACGCGCTGGTGGACCTGACCCGGCGCTTCTACCTGACGCTCACCGAGCTCTTCCCGAGCGTCTACCTGCCCGACGACCCCCAGCCGGACCAGCGGTGGTACGCGATGATCGAGAGGGAACTCTTCTTCGTCGTCTCGTTCGCGCCCTGCTACCCGGACACCTCGCCGAGACACACCTACGGCGACCTGCGCACCTACTTCCTGCTCCAGCCGGCCAGCACGTTCGAACGGAACGCCAAGGTCATCGACCGGCGGCGCGCCGGAATCCACCGCGCCTTCACCGCGGTCGGCAAGCCCTACTCGGCGCGCCTGGCGAACGTGGAGAACGACATGTTCAAGGCCGTGATGCCGATCGACCCCCTCGACCAGCACATTCCGTGGTGGACCGGGGAAGCCGCCGACTCGGTGTGAGCACCGCCCCGCGCGGCGGATGCCGAGCGGCGGATGCCGCGGCCCCCGGCGGAAACAGCGCCCCGGCGGAAACAGCGCCCCGGCGGAAAACCAGCAGCCCCAGCGGAAAAGCAGCCCGCAGAAGAAATCGCAGCCCTCAGACAGAGAAGAGACGCCGGTGAACGAGTACCGCGGAATCCTGAGCTACGACATCTCGGCCGAGGAGAAGGCCGCCATCGAGCAGCTGCTCGCCCACCCGGAGGTCGCCCGCCGCGACCCCGGCGAGCAGGGCTTCCACGACGACGCCTGGGAGCTGGCGGCGCGGGTCCCGGTCGGACTGCGCCGGTTCCTTGAGGACTTCCGGCGCACCGACTCCGCCGCCGCCTTCCTGCTGCGCGGCTTCGGCGTCGACGACGAGGCGGTGGGCCCGACCCCGCGCAACTGGTCCGAGGCCGCGTCCGCCGGCCGTACCCGCCGGGAGGAGCTGTTCCTCGCGGTCATCGGCAAGTGCCTGGGCGAGGTGTTCAGCTGGCCCACCCTGCAGAACGGCCGCATGATCCAGAACGTGCTGCCCATCGAGGGCGAGGAGGCCCAGCAGAGCGGCCACGGCAGCGACGTCCTGCTGGAGTGGCACACCGAGGACGCCTTCCACCCCTACCGCTGCGACTACCTCTCCCTCTTCGGCGTCCGCAACCACGACCGGGTCCCCACGACCCTGGCCTCCGTCCGTGAGGTGAAGCTGTCGCCCGAGGTCCGCCGGGTGCTGTCCGAGCCGCGCTTCTACATCCTTCCCGACGACGAGCACCTGCGTCAGCTCGCGGTGCACCGCCCCGACGACCCCGGGCTGCTGCGGGTGCGCGCCATGCGGGACAACCCCGAGCCGGTCGCCGTGCTGTTCGGCGCCGCCGACTCGCCCTACCTCCGCATCGACCCGTACTTCATGCGCTGCGTGGAGGGCGACGCCGTGGCGGAGCTGGCGCTCAAGGAACTCGTCGCGGAACTGGAGCGGGCCCAGCAGGACGTGGTCGTCGACGCGGGCACCCTGCTGGTCGTCGACAACTACCTTGCCGTCCACGGCCGCCGGTCCTTCACCGCGCGCTACGACGGAACCGACCGGTGGCTGCAGAAGGCGGTCATCACCCGGGACCTCCGCAGGTCGCGCGGCACCCGGGACTCCGCCGCGGGCCGCCTCGTCGTCTGACCGCGATGCCGGACGGCCGCGGAGCCCGCCGCCGGGCCCGCCCCGCCCGCACCGGCCGCACCCGGCCCGCACCTGCCGTACCGCCCCCGGCCCCCCGGCCCGCCCGTACCGGGGTCACCTAGCCCGCACCGGAACCCTCGCCCGTGCCGGAACCCACGTCCGCCCGCCGTCGCGCCCACCCGCCCGTACCGGGGCCACCCCCGCCCTGACCGGGGCACACCACGAAGGACAGCCATGAGCGTTCTGGAAGACAGCATTCTGAAGGACGGCCCCCTGCGGGGAGGCGCCCGGGACGACGGCGGCCGGGAGCGCCCGGACGGCACGGTGTGGTTCCGGACGGTCAAGCGGTGTGCCGCCCCGCGCGTCAGGCTGCTCTGCTTCCCCCACGCGGGCGGCGCCGCGAGCTTCTTCCGCGACTGGGCGGGCCGCGTCCCGGACGACGTGGAGGTCCTGGCCGTCCGCTACCCCGGCCGGGAGGACCGCCTCTTCGACGAACTGCCCTCCTCCCTGGAGGAGATGGGCGGGCTCGTGGCGGACGCGTGCGGCCCGTTCCTGGACGCCCCGCTGGCACTGTTCGGCCACAGCATGGGGGCGTCCGTCGCCTACGAGACGGCGCTGCGGCTGCGGCGGGCCGGAGCCCCGGCGCCGACCGCGCTGTTCGTCTCGGCCCGTACGGCGCCCGGCCAGGAGTTCCCCCGCCCCTTCACGTACAACGAGGTCTCCGAACTACTCGAACACGTCGAGTCGTTGGGAGGGACCGGCCGTGACGCGCTGCGCGACCCGGACGTGCTGGACCTGGTGCTCCCCTCCCTGCGCGGTGACTACCACCTGGTGGGCCGGTACCGGGGCGCGGTCGAGAAGGGCGCGCTGAGCCTGCCCGTCGTCGCGTACTTCGGGACCGGGGACCCGCACGCGGGCCGGGAGGTCGTCGCGCACTGGGCGTCCGTGACGAGCGGCGGATTCTCCCTGCGCGCCTTCGACGGCGACCACTTCTATCTGCGGGAGCACCGCGACGCCCTCCTCACGGACCTCTTCGGACGCCTGGAACAGGTCGGCCGGGGCGGTCCCGGCACCGCCGTCTGAGGTGGCGCCCGCGCGCGCCGGGGAAGAGGGGAACGATGCCGGAACCCAGTTCACCGGCACCCGGCCGGCCCGTAATCTGCGAGGTATGACAGGCGACATGGACGAGTACGACGACAGCGAGGGCGTGTCCTCCCCCGGAGAGGGGGTGGCCGACCAGGAGCGTTCCTACTGGGACAACCGGCGGCTCATCCAGGACCTTGAGGACGACGAGGCGGGACGCCGTGAACGGCGCAGACTGAAACTGGAGGAGCGCAAGATGCACCTGCGGGTCCGTATGCACCGCTACGGCCGCCAGCAGGAGCAGGAACCGCTCCCGCCGGACCTCGTGCTGCCGCCCTTCTCCCGCCCTGAGGACCCTTACGGGGACGAGTCCGCCGACCATGACGGGCGGCGGGACTGAGGGTCCGCGCCGACCGCGACGGGGGACCGTCCGCTGGGGCGGCCCGGGGAGGATGACCGATCCGCCGGGGCCTCCTCAGAGGCCAGCCTGGCGGCCATGCGCTGGTATCTGACGGGTGTCGTCGTGTCCGGGTTCGGTACGACGGCGATGTGGCTGGTCTCCGGGATCTGGGTGAAGTCCCTGACGGGGTCCGACGGTCTCGCGGCCCTCGCCGCCGTCGCCCTCTGGGCCCCCGTCCTCCTCGGGCCGCTGCTCGGCACGCTCGCCGACCGGGCGCGGCGGCGCCCGCTCCTGGTCGCGCTCGACCTCGGCGCGGCGGCCGTGCTGCCGCTGCTCCTGTGGGTGGACTCGGCCGGGCGGGTGTGGCTGCTCCTCGCGGTGCTCGTGCTCTACGGGGCGCAGGGCGCCGTCCACGACGCGGCGGAGCAGGCCCTCGTCGCCACCGCTCTGGACGAGGAGCGGCGCGGGGCCTTCAACGGCCTGCGGATGTCAGCGAACGAGTCGGTGAAACTGGTCGCCCCGCTGGTGGCCGCCGGACTCTTCGCCCGGTACGGCGCCGGGCCCGTCGTCCTCCTCGACGCGGCGAGCTTCGTCCTGGCGGCTGCCGTGTTCGCGCGGATGCCGGTACGGGAGGCCCGCCCGTCCCGGCCCCCAGCCCAGCCCCCAGCCCGGCCCCCGTCCCGGAACTGGTGGCGGGAGACCACCGAGGGGGCCCGGCTCCTGCGCGCCTCGCCGGTGCTGCGGCCCCTGGTGGCGACCGGCGCCTTCACGATGCTGCTCGCCGGGGTGAACGGGGCTTCGGTGTACGCGGTCGTGGACCAGGGGCTCGGGCGCCCGCCCGCGTACGCCGGTGTGCTCTACGCCGTCCAGGGCGCGGGCTCCGTCCTCGCGGGGCTGCTCACCGGACCGCTCCTGCGCCGCCTGCCGGAACGGTCGCTCGCGGCCCTCGGGCTGTTCCTGTTCGCGGTGGCGGTGGGCGTACGGGCGCTGCCGCACGAGGCGACGGCCCTCGCGGCGAGCGGGATGATCGGCGTGGGCCTGCCGTGGGTGCTGGTCGCGGTGATCACGGCGGTGCAGCGGGAGGCCCCGCCGGACGCGGTCGGCCGGACGGCGGCCACCACGAACACCCTGCTCTTCGCCCCGAACGCCCTGTCGATGGGCCTCGGCGCGGCCCTCGTCACCCTGACGGACATCAGGGTCCTGCTCCCGCTGCTCACCCTGGCGGGAACGGCCTGGGCGGCCTGTCTCACCCTCCGGGGGCGCGCCGGAGCGGTCCGGGAGGAGGCGGGCTGACCCCGGGCCCCGGCCGGAGCACCGGGGAGCGGGGAATCCGGGAGCGGGGAAGCGGGAGCGCGGGGAAGTCGGGGATGCGGGGAAGTCGGGGAAGCGGGGAGGCCGGAGCGCGGGGAAGCCCGGGAGTCGGGGAGGTCGGGCAAGCGGGGAGGCCGGGACATCAGGAGCAAGGGGGAATCATTGCTTCCGGCCCGCCCCGGCCGCGACAATCGATCATTTGGTCGAGGGTGCCCAGCGGGCGCCGGGTCAGGGGGACTTGTGAGGGAGAGGACGCCGAACAGCGTCATCACCGGGGGCGGCACGACGGCTCGTTTCGACGGGGTGTCGCTGACGATCGAGCGGGGGGACGCCGTCTGGACCCTTCCGGTCCAGGCGCTGGCCGAGACGTCCCTCACGGGGCGGTCGACCGTACGGGTGGAGATCAGCGGGGTGCTCCGCGAGGACACCGGCGCGGCGCACGGTCTCGGACCGGCCGTGGAGCTCCGGGCGCCCAACGCCACGGCGGCGGGGGCCTTCCACGATCTGCTGCGCGCCGGGATCTCGACGGCCCGGCGGGCGCCGGACGGGGCCGCGCTGGTCCGGATGGAGCGCCGCGCGCCCCGGCCCCGTCCGGACGGCGGGACGTTCCAGCGCGCGGCGCTCGTGGTGGCCGGGCTCGTCCCGTACGCGATGGTCTTCGTCCTGCTGGGGCTGGCCAGTCCGGAGACGAACGCCGCGCTGATCGCGGTGTCCCTGTCGTTCAGTGCCGTCGCGGGGCTCGTCGGCGGCAACGTCCTGTGGCGGGTGGGCCGCCGGGCCCGGTCGCTGTGGCTGCTGCGCGGGCGTGGCATCGGGGTGACGGGCAGGGTGACTGGTTACGTGCGGATCTGGTCCAAGGGCCCGCACCTGTGGGTCTTCTCCCGGATGGCGTTCCGTACCGTCGGCGGGCAGGAGCTGACCGAGGTGCCCTCGGTGGTGACGGTCTGGGGCCTCAGCAACGCCTCGCTGCGGGGTCGTGCGGTCGACCTCGTCTACGACCCCGAGCACCCGTCCCGCGCCAGCCGCCCCCTGACCTTCGGATTCGTCCTGCGGACCCTGGTCCTCGCGTCGGCGGGCGGTCTGGCGCTGTCCGGAGCGGTCTTCGGCGTCCTGTTCCACCTGCCCGGCTGAACACCGGGGAACGGGCGCGGTCGGTGGCGGACGAGGGCGGATGACGGTGACCGGGGGTGGATGACGGCGGTCGGGGGCGGTCGGGGCGGCCGGGCGGAGTCCCGGGCGGTTCTGCGCGCTCCGGGACCGGACCCGGCGCCCGGTCCCGGAGCCTGGTCCCGCCGGGCCGCGCGGCGCCCGGTCCCGCCCGGGCTGTCCGGGCTGTCCGGCATCCTGTCCCGTCCGGACGGTCGGATGCCCGGTCCCGCCCGGACGGCCCGGCCGCCCGGCGCCTGGCCCCGGCCCGGCCCCGGCCTGGCACCCCGCTCCCGGCGTCAGGCACCTCAGGTGTCGGCCTCCCGGCGTCAGGCTCCGCCCGGCACCTACGATCCCCGCATGATCGCCACCCTGCAGTGCCTCGTCGTCGACTGTCCCGAGCCCGCCCGGCTGGCCGCGTTCTACCAGGCCGTCCTCGGGGGTGAGGTGGACCGGCCCGACCCGCGCTGGGGCGTCGGAGCGGACTGGTCCACCCTGCACACGCCCGGCGGACTCGTCCTCTGCTTCCAGCGCGTCGCGGACCACCGCCCGCCCGGGTGGCCGGACCCGGAGCGGCCCCAGCAGTTCCATCTGGACCTCGACGTCCCCGACGCGGAAGCCGCCCGTGAACAGGTCCTCGCCCTCGGCGCGACCCTCCTGGACGAGGGCCCCGCCGACCGGGGCTGGCGCGTTTACGCCGACCCGGCGGGCCACCCGTTCTGTCTGCTCGGACGCTGAGGCCCGGCCGCGAGCCGGGGGCGGCCGGGCCTCGGTGTCCGTCAAACCGCCCCCGTCCCCGCGCCCCGTAGCCCTCCGTCATCCGCGCAGGTCGGCCGGACGGCCCCCGTGGGGGTCCATCACGGTCGCTGATGACAGTTGATACCTTCACGAAGGTTTTTATTTCATGGGTCCATGACCGCATCCACCAGCTCCACTCCGGAGCCGGCTTCACCGCCGGCTCGTTCCGGGGCCTACCCGGACGGCAGGACCACCCCCCTCGCCGACGCCGTGCTCGCAGTCGCCCGACGTGACATCGCCACGTTCCACGCGCTGCCCCTCTCGCACGGCCGGTCTATCCGCGACTCCCACATGAGGGAGACCTACGAGGCGCTCTTCGGCGCCGCGCAGCTCGCGGCCGACGTGTCGTACAGCGGCACGATGCTCGACTCCTTCTTCCGGCCCCGGGGCCCGCTCCGGGAGGCCCAGCGCCTCGCCGCCCGCAGCTTCGGCGCCGACGCCACCTTCTTCCTCTCCGCCGGCACCAGCACCGCCAACCGGGTCGCCCTCACCGCGCTGACCCAGCCCGGCTCCCGGGTCCTCGCGGACCGCTCCTGCCACCAGTCGGTGCACTTCGCCCTCAACTCGCTCGGCGTCACCGTCTCGTACGCGCCGATGCAGTACTGCTGCGACGTCTGCCCCCGCACCTACGCCGACCTCCCCCGGCTCCTGGAGATGTTCCGTGCCGCCGCCGTCGAGGGGCGCCCCTACGACACCGTCGTGCTCTCCGCCGTCTCCTACGACGGCGTCCGCTACGACCTGCCGACGGTCCTGGCCGAACTCGCCGCCGTCCACCCCGGCGTCTCCGTCCTCGTCGACGAGGCCTGGGGCGCGGCCCACCGCTTCCACCCCCGGCTGCGCCCGCTCACCGCCCTGCACGCCGTGGAGACGCTGCGCTCCGGCGACCCCCGGCTCGACCTGAACGTCGCCGTCACCCACTCCGCGCACAAGTCGATGTCCGCGCTCCGCCAGGGCTCCTACCTGCACCTCATCGGCGACGGCGAGGCCCGCGAACGCACCGCGCAGGCCCTCTTCCAGCACCACACCACCTCCCCCAGCTGGCCCGTGCTCGCCAGTCTGGACCTGGCCAGGCTCCAGGCGGAGACCGAGGGCGAGATGCTCCTCGGCCGCTCCCTGAACCTCGCCCGCACCCTGCGCGTCGAACTCGCCACGGACCCGCGCCTCTCCGCCTACCGGCCGCTCGGGCCCGACGGGCACCTGACCGACCCCGGGCAGCTCGTCAGCGACGACCCCACCCGGGTCCTCGTGGACATCAGCGCCCTCGGGATCACGGCGGCCGACTTCCGCCGGATGCTCTTCGACGAGTACGCCCTGTACGTCGCCCGGGAGAGCGGCGACGCCGTCCTCTTCCACATCCACATCGGGGTGGACGAGGCGACCCTGCTGCGACTGCTCGACGCCCTGCGCACCATCCAACGCACCTACCGCAGCGCCTCCGCCGCCCTGGCCGCGGGCACCTCCGAGCACTTCATCATCGCCTACCCGCCCGGCATCCCGATCACCGTGCCCGGCGAGAAGCTCTGCGAGCGGACCCTCAGCCAGATCGACTCCCTGCGGTCCAGCGGCTGCGAGATCTACACGCTGCGGAACCCGGCCGTCCCGGCGGGCGACCCGGCCGCGCGGATCGCGACCGGGCCCCCGCCGGTCACGGCCGACCGGCTGGCGGCGGGCCTCACCGCCCTGACGTCCGAGCGGCTCGCCGGGGCCGCCGCCGCCGTCTCCGCGGCGGCCACCACCGCCGCCACGGTCACGGCGGCGGCCACCGCCACGACCGCCACCGCGGGTGCGGGCGCCGTGGCCTCCGGCTGACCCGGGATCCACCCCGACCCGACCCCGAACCCGCTCCCTTCGGATCCGTTCTCCCCGAATCCGCTCCCTTCGGATCGCTCCCGGACCCCTACGGCCTTTCCCGTACGGCCCCGAGCCCAGGCCCGGCCCGTACGACCACGGCCCGTACGACCACGGCTTCGCACCCACGCCCACGCCGACCACCCGAAGAGCCCGCGCTCGACCCTGCCCCCCCCGTGGCTCGACCCGTACGGCCCCGCGCCCGGCCCCTAGGTAGGGCCTCCCAACGGCCCCTGCGGCCTCCCGCCGGGTCCGGGTCGTCCCCTACGGGCCCCGTCCGTCGTCCTCGTACCGCCCGACCTTCAGGAGAGTTCTCCATGATCAAGATCGCGGACATCCGCAAGCACGCCGTCCGCTGGCCGCAGCGCGTCGCCGTCGTCGACGGCGAGACGCGGCTGAACTGGGCCAGCCTCGCCGACAAGGTCAGCCGGGTGGCCTGCGCCGTCCAGGACCTGCTGCCCGAGACCCGGCCCGCCCGTGCCGTCTTCGTCGCCGAGAACAGCTGGGAGCTGGTGGTCTCCATGGCCGCCGTCAGCTCGCTCGGCATCCCCTGCGTCGGCCTCGACTACACCGCCGGGCCCGTCGCCACCAGGGCGGCGCTCGACCAGCTCGAACCGACCGTCGTGATCACCTCCCGGGCCCACCGGGGCCTGGTGGAGGAGTGCGGCTGGCCGGGCGGCCGGGACATACTCGACATATTCATCGACAGTGAGCCCGTGGGCCTGCCCGACGGACAGACCGTCCCGGTCAGCTTCACCGACCTCCTGGTGTCCGCGCCCGGTGAACCGCACCCCGTGGAACAGCCCTTCGAGGCCTTCTCGTTCACCTCGGGCACCAGCGGCGTGCCCAAGATGGTGGTCCGCCGCACCTCCTTCGAGGCCCGCAGGTTCGCCGACCTCGTGGACCAGTACGCCTTCGACGAGGAGGACGTGCACCTGGTGACCGTGCCGCTCTACCACGCCTCCGGGCCCGGCTGGGCCCGCATCTTCCTCACCCTCGGCGGCACCGTCGTCCTCGGCCCGCACGACGACGCCGGGGACCTCATCCGCATCATCCAGGAGGAGGGCGTCTCGACCACCCTCATGGTGCCGCCCGTCCTCGCCCGGGTCGTCGCCCACCCGGACTCCGAGCACCTCCACAAGACGTCCCGGCTCCACTTCGTGCTCTCCGGCGGCCGGCACCTCAACCGCTGGGTCATCAACAACGCCTGGGACCGCCTCGGGCCCGTCCTCCACCTCTACTACGGGACCACCGAGACCGGTGTGAACGTCATGATCGGCCCCGAGGAGCTGCACGTGGCACCCGCCCGTTCCGGCCGCCCCATGCCCGGCAACACCGTCGTCGTCCTCGACGCCGACAACCGGCCCCTGGCCAAGGGGAGCCGGGGCCGGATCGCCATAGCCAGTTACCAGCTGATGGACAGTTACGCGACCAGCGAGCCCGATTTCATGACCCTCGACTACGGCGGGCGCACCCAGCGGTTCCTGCTCACCGGCGACAGCGGTCTCGTCGACGAGGCGGGCCGTCTCGAACTCACCGGACGCAACGACGGCGTGGCCAAGGCGGAGGCGGGCAAGCCGCTCGACGTCAACATATTCGGCCTGGAGGCCGACCTGATGGACCTGCCCTGCGTCCGGGAGACCGCCGTCCTGAGGACCCGGATCGACGGGGTGGGCGAGGTCCTGGTCGTGCCCTTCACCCCGGTCGCGCCCGAGCGCCAGGAGAGCGGCTACCGGGCGGTCAGCGCCGCCTGCTCGCGCCGGGTGCCCTGCCTGCCCGCGTACGTGGTGCCGGTCGACTCCATCCCGTACAGCCCGACCGGGAAGGTCAGGGCGTCCCAGCTCCTGGAGTCGGTGCTGCCGCTGATCGACGTCCGTCCGACGGCCACCCGGGAGGCGGAACCGGTCGGGGTCTGACCCCGACGGTTCCGGACCCCCGACGGCTCCGGACCCCCGACGGCTCCGGACCCCCGACGGCTCCGGACCCCTTACGGCTCCGGGACCTGTAAGGCCCTCCCCTTACGGATCCCGGACCGTCCGTACCGCTTCCCCTGCGGATCCCGGACTCCCCGTACCGCTTCCCGTACGGCTCCGGGCTCCGTGTCCCCTATCCCTCACCCTCCTCAACTCCAGCCGCATCCGGCCTGACAGGAAGAGTCATGAGCAGTCAGAACACGTACACGCGAGGCGTCCTCCTCTGCCTCCTGGCCACGGTGTCCTGGGGCGCGATGTTCCCCCTGATGGACTCCACCCTCCAGCACATCGACCCGTTCACCTTCACCGTCATGCGGTACACCATCGCCGGTGCGATGTTCCTGGTCTTCCTCCGGATGAGGGAGGGGCGCGCGGGACTGCGCCTCAAGGGCGAACGCATCGGCCTGGCCTGGCTGTTCGGCACGGCCGGGTTCGCCGGATTCCAGTTCCTGGTCTTCTTCGGGCAGGACCTCATCGGTGAGCGGGGCGCGCTCAACGCCTCGATCATGATGGCCACCATGCCCATGATGGGCTTCCTGGTGAACTGGGTCCTGCGCAAGCTCGTCCCGCCGAAGGGCTCGCTGGTCTTCATCGCGATGTCCTTCGTCGGCACCGTCCTGGTCGTCTCGAACGGTGACATCGCCTCGCTGATCTCCTCCCCGAGGGAGGCGGGCGCCGACGCGCTGCTGCTCTTCGCCGCGCTGTGCTGGGTCGTCTACACCTCGGGCGCGGGCTTCTTCCCGACCTGGTCACCGATCAAGTACACGGCGATCACCACGGTCCTCGGCCTCGCCAGCGCGACCGTGATCACGGCGGTCATCCTGGCGGCGGGCGGCGTGCCGGTCCCGACCGTGGGCACGGTGGGCACGATCCTTCCCCAGCTCGCCTACATGAGCGTCATCGCGGGCTTCGTGGGCGTCCTCGGCTGGAACTTCGGCAACCGCTACCTCGGCCCGCTCAACGGCGTCCTGTTCATGGACGTGGTGCCGGTGACGGCCTTCGTGATCTCCGCCCTGACCGGGGTGGTCCCGGCGGGCGTCCAGATCGCCGGCGCCTCGCTCACGGCGGCGGCGCTCGTCTTCAACAACCTGTACCTGCGGCGCATCGCGGCCAAGGCGGCCCCGGCGCCGTCCCCGGCTCCGGTGGCCTCGGGACCGGCCGCCGCCCCGGCTTCCGGTTCCGCTCGGGGACGGGCCTCCGGTCCCGGTTCCGCTTCGGCCTCGGCGCCGGTCGGGTCGGGCACCCGCTCCTGACCCCGAAGTCCCCCGGAACGCCTACGGCGTGGCCTCCCACCTCGCGTGGGGGGCCACGCCGTTTCCCCTCTCTCACGGCAGGCGTACGCGGCCGGTCAGCCGCGCATCCCTTCGAGCAGGACGATCCGCAGCTCCTCGTACCGCTCGGGCAGGTCCCTGCGCCTGCTCAGGACGTCGGAGATGTGCTGCATCCCGAAGAAGGCGGAGACCAGGACGCGGGCCGCCGCGCGCGGTTCCACTCCGTCCCGCAGTTGGCCCGCGTCCCGGGCCTCCGTGATGAGCCTGCTGAGGTAGTCCTCCCAGCCGACGTACGGCTCGGGCAACTCGGCGTCGATCAGGGCGCGTTCGATCTGGAGGCGGGCACCCGCCTGGACGACGATGTCCCCGGAGAAGGCGCGGGTGACGGTGTCGAGGACGGCCGCGAGCATCTCGAAGGGCCCCGCGTGGGTGCCCTCGGCGCCCTTGAGGATCTCGGGCCAGCGCGCGTAGTGCTCCTGCACCACGGCGACGGCCAGAGCCTCCTTGTTCGTGTAGTGGAAGTACACCGCTCCCTTGGTCATCTCGGCCCGTTCGGCCACGTCCTGGAGGGTCACGGTGGCGTAGCCGCGCTCCGCGAAGAGCTCGGCAGCCGACTGGAGGATGTGCGTCTTGGTGCGTCGGGCGCGTTCCTGTTTCGGTTCGCTCCGGAGTGTCGCCATGCCTGTCCGCCTCTCTCGTTCCAACGCCTTGCAATATACATTCTCGAAGGTATATTTCTTGCTGCCGAGGGGCCGTCGGAAGCCCCTCGTCACCGAGATGACTCATCTTGAGGGGGAAAGAGATGTCCGTCGGTGTGCTGCAGAACGTATTGCCTCTTGAGCCGCTTGAACCCCTGGAATCGCTGGAGTCCCTGATACGGGAGGCCAAGGAGGGGATCGGCTTCGACCGCACCGTCTCCCGAAGACTCGTCCACCGCGCCTCGGTGACGGAGGTCTTCCTCACCGACGCGATCGTGGCCGGATCCGGGCGCTTCCTGGTCGGTGCCCAACTGCCCCGCAACCACGCGCTGTTCCGCCCGGAGGGGACCGGGCGGACCGACTTCATGCTGCTCGTCGAGGTCGTACGGCAGGCCGGGATCTTCCTGAGCCACCGCTACCACGACGTGCCCCTCGGCCACCACTTCATCTTCAAGGGCCTGTCGCTGCACATCACCGACCCGGCTGCCCTCGGGGTCGGCGGCGGGCCGCTCGGGATCGTCCTCGACGTGAAGGCCGTGACCCCGGAAGGGCCGCGCAACCCGCGCCGGTTCGACGCCCGGTTCGACATGGTGATCGAGGTCGGCGGCCGGGAGTGCGCCCGCGCCTCCGCCGGGGTGACCGTGATCGACGGTGTGCGGTACGCACGCATCCGTCAGCGGGGGCGCGCCGCCCGGCCGGCCGGGACGGGGATCGCCGGGGGGCCGGTCGGGGGGTCCGCCGACGGGCGGGGCGTGCTGTGTCCCGTCCCCGGGACCGGGGCGGCGGGAACGCGGGCGTGGCGGCTGCACGTCGATCCCACGCACCCCGGGTACTTCGAGCACCCCTCGGACCATGTGCCCGGGATGCTGATCCTGGAGGCCTTCCGGCAGGCGGCCCTGCTGGCCTGCCGCCCCGGGGGAGCCGTAGGGGTTCCGGGGACGGGACCCGAGGGTTTCCCCGATTCCGCCGCGGGCGCGCTGGTCTCCCTGGACACCGAGTTCGCCGCCTTCGGCGAGCTGTCCGCGCCGGTGACCGTGGACGCGACCCGGGCCGGCGACGGACGGGTCCGGCTGTCCGCGACCCAGGGCGGCCGGGTCCTCGCCACGGGCACGGCCCGCCGTACGGCGTGACAGGTGGCCGGAGACGCGCTCGGCCGGGACCGGAGTGCACGCGGACGGGGGCCGGAGTCCGCGCCCGGACGGGGCCGGAGCGGGACCCGGGCGGGACCGGAGCGGGACCCGGGCGGGACCGGAGCGGGACCGTACGGCAAGACCCCGGGCACGAACTCAGGTACGGCCGAAGGAAGAACCCAGGTACGGCCGAAGGAAAGAACTCAGGTACGGCCGAAGGCAAGACCGGACGAGCACAGAAAGGCTGAGGAGATGGAACTCCAGCACTTACGGGCCTTCCGCGAAGTGGCCCGAGAGCTCAGCTTCACCCGCGCCGCCCACAACCTGCACTACTCCCAGCCCGCGGTGACCGCGCAGATCAAGGGCCTGGAGGAGGACATGGGGGCGTCGCTCTTCCAGCGCCGGGGCAACCGCTCCGTGGAGCTGACCCCGGCGGGGGCCCGGCTGCGGCCCCTGGCGGAACGCATCCTCGAACTCGTCGAGACGGCCCAGGACGAAATCGCCGATCCGAGGACCGCCGATCCGAGGACCGTCGTTCCGAGGACCGCCGAGCGGAACCGGGACCGGGAACGGGACCGGAGCACCGTGCCCCTGGGTGGAGGGGCGGGGCTCGGCGTCGGTGTGCCGGTCGGCAGGGGCGCGCCGACCGTCGCGGGCGTTCCGCGCGGCGGAGGACCGGCCGGGGGCGGCGGAGCGCCGACCGGGGGCCGGTTCGGCGGGTCCCGGCTCGGTGAGGCCCTCATGGGGGAGTCCCGTAGGGGGGAGACCCTCATGGGCGAGTCCCTGATCGGGGAATCCCGTAGGGGAGAGGCCCGCGTCGGGGAATCCCGCATCAACGAGAGCGGTATCGGCGAGAGCCGTGGCGGCAACGCCCGTGTCGGCAACGCCCGTCTCGGTGACAGAGGGGGGAGAGCATGAGCCTCGCTCCCGTCCGGGCCGCGTTCTTCGACGTCGACGAGACCCTGATCACCTGCAAGAGCATGGCCTGTGTCCTCGCCCGGTTCTGGGGGCACGGGGAGCGGACGGACCACCGGCTCGCCGCCGCACGGGACTCGCTCCAGGGTCTGATCCGCGCGGGAGCGCCACGGGAGCAGGTGAACCGGTCGTTCTTCCGCTTCCTCGTCGGCAGCCACCTCGACGACCTGGAGTCCTGCGGCCGGGAGTGGTACGAGAAGGCCCGTGCGGGCGGACTCCTCCACACCCCTGTGCACGAGGCGCTGCGAGGGCACGCGCACGCCGGTGACCTGATCGTCCTCGTCTCCGGCGCCTTCTCCGCCTGCCTCGACCCGCTGGCCCGCGAGATCGGCGCGGACCTGGTGGTGTGCACCGTCCCCGAGGTCACCTCGGAGGGACGGCTCACCGGGGAGCTGGTCGGCGCGCCGATGATCGGCGAGGCCAAGGCGGAGGCGGCCCGCCGGATCATGACCGCCTTCGGCCTCCCGCCCGGCGACTGTTTCGCCTACGCGGACGACGAGAGCGACCTGCCGTTGCTGCGCGCGGTCGGCCACCCCGTCCTGGTGGGCGACGGCCCCGTCTCCGCCCCGCCTTCCGAGACAGACTCCTGGACCCGGCTCCCGGGCCCCGAGCCGGTGGTGCCGGTCCGAGCGATGGCGCCGCAGGCGGCCTGAGCCTCCGAGCCGCCCGGCGGGGCCGGGGGAGCACCGCCGCGACCGCGATTCCCGGAGCCGGAGCCGGGGCCTGACCCGGAGCCCGACCGAAGCCGGGGCCGGGGCCCGAGCCCGAGCCGGAACAGCCGTCGCAGCCAGAGCCGCAGCCGCAGCCACCGTCACCCGGTCACATCCGCACCGGCCCGGTCGCCGCCCTTGCCCTCGTACGTGTCCCGCTCCCCCCACGCCACTCCCTCCCCTCCACCCCCACCCCCACCCCCACCCTCGCCCCGTCACGGTTCGAGACGCCCCCGGTCTCCTCGTATCCCCGCCGTGCCGGGAATCCCCGCCGTGCGTCCCGTGGTGCCCGCCGTCGCCCCGGGTCCGGGCAGGAGGAACGGCCCCGCCGCCACAGGGGCGACGGGGCCGTCGACTCCGCCCGTCCGTAAGGCGGTTCAGCCGTGGGAGGGCCGGGAGGTGTCGGCGAGCGACGGCTCCAGGACGTTCCACACCTCACGTACGAACGCGGCGGGTCCGTCCGTGCCGGTCGCCGTCACCACGGCGGGGGCACCGATCAGCAGCGCCACCACGAGCCGGGCCAGAAGCTCGGCCGGGTGGGTGCCGGAGACGGAACCCTCCTGCTGTCCCTTCCGGATCAACAGGGCCACCACACCGCACAGGTTGCCGAGGTGGGCCGGCACGGTTCCTTCGGCGCGGGCCGCGTCCAGGACCAGGCGCAGCCCCGCCGCGAACGGCTGGTCCTCGTCCAGTCTGCGCGCGAGGGCGACGAGCAGTCCGCGCAGGGCGGGCAGCGCCGTGTCCTCCTCCGCCTCGCCGACGGCGGTGGCGAGGGCGTCGGCCCAGCCCGATTCGAAGGAACGGGTCAGCTCACCGGCGAGGTCCGCCTTCGATGAGAAGTGTCCGTAGAGGGCTCCCTTGGTCAGTCCGGTGCGGGCCGTGATGTCGGCCAGGTTCGTCCCCGCGAATCCGTGCAGGGAGAACTCGGCCGCTGCTGCCCCGAGCACCAGCTCGTAGGTCACGCGGGCCCTGTCCTGTCGCCTCACCGAGCGTCCGCCTCCCGTCGCTGTGTCCGGCCTCCATGCGGTCCATGACGGCCCTTCAGAAAATACCTTCTGGATCGAATCTTTTTCTACTCGTACCCGTCTCGCATCAGTACCGCCACTCAAGGAGCACACGTCATGCCCGTCGCCACCGCATCCGCCCCCGCCCCTGCCGAGCCGACACCGGGACCCGCACCCGCACCGGCGCACGTACCCACCGCCACCGCCACCCCCACCCCGGCCCTGACCCCCGTTCCCGCCCCCGGGGCCCCGGCCGTCGGCCATCTGCGTGCCGTCGCCGCTCGGCGCGCCGAGGAGTCGGAACGGTCCGGCGCGCTGCACCCCGAGGTGGTCGCGGCGCTGACCGGCGCCGGTCTCGCCCGCCACTTCGTGCCCCGCCGCTGGGGCGGCACGGCGGGGACCTTCACGGCTCTCCTCGACACGGTCGCCGGGGTCGGCGCCGCCTGCGCCTCCACTGCCTGGTGCGGGGTGCTGCTCGCGGCGCACGGACGCCTCGCCGCGCACCTGCCGGCCGAGGGGCAGCGGGAGTTGTGGGGCGACTCGCCCGACACCCGGGTCGCGGCGGCGGTCGTCCCCCCGGCGGGCCGGCTGACCCGGGTCCCGGGAGGGTGGACCCTGTCGGGGGAGTGGGCGTTCGCGAGCGGGGTCGAGCACGCCGAGTGGCTGCTGCTGGCGTCCCTGGACCGTACGGGGCCGGGCGCGCCCGGGTACCGGGTCCTGGCGGTGCCGCGTGAGCGGGTCGGGATCAGGGAGACCTGGGACGCGGTGGGGCTGCGGGCGACGGGCAGTCACAGCGTGGCCGTCGACGCGGCGGACGCCGTGTTCGTACCGGAGCACCGCACGTTCCTGCGGGAGGCGCTGATGACCGGGGCGACGGAGGCGGCGGAGCCCGGCGGTGTGCCCGCGCCGTGCCACCGGGTGCCGTACCCGCTGGTCGCGGCGCTGCTGTTCGCGGCCCCCGCGCTCGGCGCGGCGCGCGGCGCGCTCGACGCGTGGACCGTCCTCACCGGCCTGCGCCGCCTTCCCGACGGCAGTCCGCTGACGGCGGACCCGGTGGTCCAGCAGACGTTCGCCCGCTGCGCGGCGGAGATCGACGCGGCGCACCTGCTGCTCCGGTCGGCGGCGGCCCGCGCGGACGGCTGGTCCGGGGCGGGCGCGGGCGGCGGAGCACAGGACGACAGGAGTACGGGCACGGGCCCCACGGGCGCGGGCCACTCCCTCGGCCCGCTCGCCCCCGCACCCGCCACACCGGGCCCCACTCCCTGCGCCTGTAACCCGGCCGGGCCCGTGACCGGGGGCGCGGCGGCCGTCGCGCTCAACCAGCGGGACGCGGCCGTGGCCGTGGACCTTCTGACGGGTGCGGTGGAGCGGCTCATGCGCACGGGCGGCGCCCGGGGGCTCATCGCGGGCGGCGGCCTCGAACGCGCCTGGCGCGACCTCCACGCGATCGGGGCGCACGCGGCCCTCCAGCCCGCCCCGGCCGCGGCGGCGTACGCGGCGACGGTCTTCACTCCGGGAGCCTGAGGGAAGCCGGGGGCGTGAGGACGTGAGGGCCAAGGGGCGGGGCGCGCCGGACCGGAACCTCCCCGGCCCTGTCTCCCCTCTCCTCTCCCCGACCCTCCCTGATCCCGAGATCCCGACCCCTATACATCGCGTGTATAGACGATGCGTATAGTCACGCCTCATGGCACCGTCTTCGCCCACCCCGCGCGGCCTCCGTCTCTTCAAGGCGCTGATCGTCTCGACGATCGCCGTCGCCCTGTCGCACGTGATCATGTCGGACGGGCTCTATCTGTCCTTCAGCGGCCAGGCGGCGGCGACGCTGGGGTCCGGGTCGGGATTCAGCTCGGACCAGGCGTTCACGGCGGCCATGATGAACACCGCTCTGCTCATGCCGATCGTCCTGTGGATCGGGATGCTCGTCACCGGCGAACGCCGGGTCGGCCCGATGGTCCTCGTCGGCACGATCAGCTGGATCACGGCCGTCGGCAACGGCATCGACACCATCGACGACGCCCCCTACACCCTGCTCCCGTTCGGCTCCCTCGCCCTCGTCGTCGGCATCACCGCCCTGTCCTCCGCGATCCGGAGGAGATAGAGGTCCCCGGTATCGGCTAGTAGACGCCCTTCTGGTTCGAATGGCATATAGCCGGAATTCCGGCCACTCCTTAGTCGAACCAGAGGCCTCCGTCCCTACCGGATAGCACAAACGCGTCTGCAAGTTGCATATAGGGGATGTAAGCGACAGGAAAGTACCTTGACCACCTCCACCCTCCAGCGCCCCAAGGCCCAGGGCGCGAACCTGCTGCGCGTCCTTGGCGCACTCCGCCTCTCCGACTCCAGCGACGAGTCCACCTCGATCGAACGTCAGACGGACGAGGTGGACCACTGGACGGACTCGCTGTCCCGCAACGCCAAGGTCATCGCTTCGCAGAGGACACGGACGTGTCCGGTTCCATGAGCCCGTGGGAGCGGTCGGGCCTCGGCCCGTGGCTCCGCGCACTCGATGATCTTTGCCTGGTGAACGGCTGCTGGTACCAGGAGAACGAGCCGTGCATGGGGGCACGAGGTCATGCGGAGGAACTTCGAGGTCGAAGACCTCGTACTTCCGCAGACCCTGACCCGACTGCGGGCGACCAGGCAGGAGGACGTGGCGCAGGCCGCATAGCCGCAGAGATCATGATCAAGATGCCCCTGGCTTCGGCCGGGGCATCTTGCTTCTACCGGAGATCCTTGAGCATCACCGCGTACAGCGGGGAGTCGTCGTACGGCTTCGACTCATCGACCTGCACGTAGCCCCAGCTCTCGTAGAGGCTCTTCACGCGCGGGTGCGCCGTGTCCACGAACAGGGTCACCACGTCGACGCCCTGATGCTCCACAAGCGCGCGGTGAAGCACCTCCGACGCTCCTGTCCTCCTCCGCTTCGGGAGCACCATCAGCTCGGAGAGAGCGAAGACCTTGGTGTCATCGTTCACGGAGGCCGGAGTCTCGCTGCCGCGCCACCAGCCTCCCGGGCTGAACGCCGCGCCGTACGCGTATCCGGCGGGTTCGGTCTCCTCATAGCCGATCACGCAGGACCACGTCTCGCTACTGGACCATCTGTCTACGAACTCAGCGAACCGTTCACGTGAGTGGAACTCAGCGTCCTCGTCGAAGTATGCCTCGTCGTGTATATCCAACAGGAGCGATCGGATATCCCGCGCGTCACTGTGGCCATAGAACATCAGCTCCATTGGAGAGACCTTTCAACCCAGGTTGTTACTTCAGGCGCCCGCGACCCGGAGGTGACGAGCACCCGGCGTACCTTGACCAGCATGTCGCTCGTCCTCTTGGAACCTGACCCCTCTCCCAGTTCATGCGCCTGACTTCCCGTGTGACAGGCGAGTTCAAGCTCTCCCTGGTGCGCCTGGGACAGTGCCAGGTGCGCGTTGTAAAGAGCCCTGTTGCGAACCATCTCCGGCCTGATGGCGGACAGGGCGCGGTGGAAGAACGACTCCGCCCTTGCCCAGTCCCCGAGTGTGAACCAGACACTCGCGGCCAGTCCGTCCACTTCACTCTGATCGTAGAAGTCAAGCCACTCTGGCCTCTCGATGTGTTCCGCTCGCTCGAACATCTGCTCCGCGGCACGCAGGGCGCGCACGGCCTCCGTTCGATACTCCCGCTTTGCCAGGCAGCGAGCATTGCGCATGTGCCCGAGAGAGGCGTACAGGGGGTCTCTGCGGGCGATGACCAAGACCTTCATCACCTCTGCTGCTGCCTCGCCCTCGCTGAAGTCCTCGCGCTGGGTTGCGGTCATGGCGAGGTGATTCCAGACGTGGTACTTCGTTTCGCTGTCTCCGGACAGACCTGCGAAGGTCACAGCTCGGTCCAGGTGGGTCCGGGCCCTGCTCTGAACCTTGGCGTCGATAGCGGCGAAGGCCGCCGAACTGGATGCGTCGGCAGCGAGGCAGTACAGGCGCCGGCGCACGCGTGTCGAGGTGGTACCCGCACTGAGCGCCGACTTGATTCTCAGCGACAGCTCTGCGGCCCGATGCTCGACGGCGTGGGCGCCTCCGATCGTCCAGTCCTCCTTGAGGATCTTGACGTACTCAGCCTGGAAGCGCGCTGCATCGCTCATGCCGAGCCTGGTGAGGGTGGGAGTAGCTACGGCAAGGGCCGTACCGGAGCTGCTGGTCAGGAACGTACGACGGTGCACTGGCCCGTCCTCCGGTGGTGCGGTGGTGCTTCGCTTGCGTCGAGGGACGAACCCTAGGTCCTCGGATGACGCTCCCAGGACCTCTTCGATGCACAGCCTGATGCGATCGTGCGGCCACTTCGTATCGTGCCTGAGCCAGCGTCGCACATCGGCGTCGGTCACAGACCCTGGCCGACCGGTCAGTCGGTCGATCGCACGGTTGACCTTCTTCGCTAACTCGGACTGTGAGTACCCGAGTTGGAGCATCCGCGCTTCGAGCTTGACGTTTGCGTACACACAGTGAAGGTAGCGCTGGGCAATCAGACCACGACAGCGCCAAGGTAAAAATCACCGGGGTGCAGCGGTGGGCCGACTCCTTCTCTCACCTGTCACCGGCGGCTGTGCGGGCGTTCACTGGGTGTCAGCCGCTCGGAGCGAACCCTTCAGACTCCGTCTCCCCAGCCCCGGGCGGCTCCCTCCCACCTCAAGGCAGGAGCAGCGCGATGGAACAGACCCGCCAATCCACGTCGGCTTCGTCCGGCCGGCAGTTGGATTCGCTCTCTGAGCGGGTGCCCCACACCGACCCGCGACCGCACCTCAGGTGTCTCACCTGCACCAGGGTTGACAGCGACTGCAGGGACGCCGATGCGGACGGCGACCTCCGCCGCCACGGCGAATGCAACCGGGTCATACACGACCACCCGCACCGGGGTCAGCCCGTCGCCTCGTGGTGATCGTCATGACGATGACCATCAGGGTCTCCCGGGACAGCGGCGAGACCTTTGCGAGGAAGACCACGTACGACATCGACAGGACGAAGCCCCCCGTCCCCTTGGTGTCGTTTGTGTGGCCGCCGTGCGAGTGCCCCCAGCACCGCACCGCCAACACCTCGAAGAGCCGCACCCGGTGAAGTGGAGACGCCCCGCGCTGGGCGACATCGCCCTCGGAGCAATCTGGGCCACCGTCGTCGCCATGTTCGTCAGCCGACTGAAATCCGGCTGATCCAAAGACCCCCGTCCCTTTCGAGGCGGGTTTGTTTCACCGTCATGCCCAACGAGACAAGGAGTGGTTCCGATGAGCCCCGTCAAGATCGAGAAGCCCAGCGCCGACTTCAGCTCGCTGCTGGAGGCCATCAAGGAGGACCCGACTGAGGTCGCGGACGGCATCAAGGCCCGCGTCTCGGACGCCATGTCCGGCGCGGAGGTCGTGATGATGGGCGGCTGGACCAACTAGCCCTGCCCCGCCCGCAGGTCCAGCACAGAGCGCCCGGAGCGAGGTCGGTCTCGCTCCGGGCGCGCGCTCCGTCCCCATGGAAGAAGGGCACGTCCATGCACATGCTGAACACCGGGCACCACGTCGAGTCCGTGGCTCGCTTCGTACACGCCATCACCGGCAAGCACGTCGACTCGTTCGGGAGCCTGCGCCCCGCTTATGTGGAGGCGATCAACACCCTGCGCCCCGCAGACCTTCCGGCCGAGCCGGAGGGCATCAAGATCGGGTACGAGAACAGCTCCTGGATCACGCACTGCAAGGAGCGGGAGATCTTCTCGCACATCGTCGGCCCCGCCTCCTCCTCAGACGGGCCGACTCGCGAGGAGTGGGACCGGCAGATCACCGAGGCCCTGAACCTGATCGAGGAGATCGACCCCGGCCTCCGTCAGATGGTCGACCTGTTCGTCACGGACATCGTGGCACTCAACTCGGGTGCGGACGGCGGCGGCTCTGCCAACACGATGCCCGGCGTCGTGCTGATGAGCCCTGGCGGGGCGTGGGTCACCCTCGACTTCGCGGAGTGCATCGTCCACGAGGGCCTGCATTCCGGGATCTTCGTCCTGGACTCCGTGCACCCGATGTTCAACCTCCCTCCCAGCGAGATGGAGAAGGACGAGCACCGCGCCCTGTCGGCGGTGAAGATCGGGGAGAAGCGCCCGCTGCACGCGGCCTTCCACGCGGCGGCCGTCGCCGTGCCGCTCATGTACATGGAGAACCACCAGGGCGAAACCACCCTCGTCGACCAGTACACGGCATCGCTCCGCGAGGCCTGCGCCGACATGCAGACCAAGCGCGACCGGTTCACCGAGTACGGTCAACTCCTCCTTGACGAGATGACGGAATGGGCCACGGCCGATCCGATCGGCTTCGCCCAGATCGGCCGGGGCATCAGCAGCCCGGCGTTCTCCGGGTACCGCCCGGAGGTGCCAGCCTGACCTACTCGAAGGCGATACCGGCCTCCCGTGCCAGGCTCAGGGCAAGCTCCATCGCCCCCGGGCCTGCCACGGTGGTCCCCTTGAGGAAGCCCGCACCGCCTACGTCGAGCAGCGTACAATTCTCGAATCGCGCGGAGCCGACTTTCACGTTTCCGAATTGTGCACCGGTCAGGTCGCAGTTGGTGAACTTGACGTTATGGAATTCGGTGAACTGAAAGTCGATTCCAGTCAGCCGGCAATCCTCGAATTCTGTCGCATAGATCTTCATGTGCCGGAACACGCCAGGGGTCGCGATACATCCGGAGAACTTCGCGTCCCGGAACGTGCCCGACTTCCATGAGGACCCGGTGAGCCTGCTGCCAGTCACGGTGGAGCGGAGCAGGGACACGTCTGCGGCAGTGAGCTGCGAGAAGTCGCACGTCTCCAACTGGCAGTCGCTGAACTGACTTTGGCGCAGGCTGGAGCCGGTGAAGCGAACGTTGGCGAAGGAGCATCCCTGCGCCTCCACGGCCTCGACCTCCATCCCCACGAAGGTGTCGCCGTCGAACCTCAGACCCTTGAGGATCGCGTCATCCTCCAGCTCGCCCCCATCCGCAGGCCTCAGTGCTGAAGCAATTCGGGGAACCTCCGGAGATTTAACACTTCCACCTTGACGGGTGATCTTAGGCATGAAAGATCTCCATTCTCTTCGAGGGTTCTCGGAGTCTCAGAGTCTAGCTATAGATCTCCACCCGAACGCCTACTTCAGCCCCCGGAAGGGCGACAGATCTCAATGGCGCAGTATTCGATAAAGCGTGCACCGAACGGAACCGGCAGACGCTGAACGCAGCCGACATCGATCGGACGCGAGCCCTCGTCGTGGGGGCCGTGGTTCTGGATCACGGGAGGGTGATGCGGGGCAAGGTGTGGAAGCGCACTGGTGAGGTTCTCCACCTCCAGAACAGGGCCGGACGGTCGTGGACAGTGTTGGCCAAGCGATGCACGCTTGTGGACGACACACCCGAGAACAAGCCGACCCCGCCGGGTAGCACGATGCCAACGCACTGCCCGCCCGGCGACGTCGGCATCGGTGATTACGTCCTCCTGGAGAACCGTTACCGGCGCGTGAACGACATGCGCAGCAAGGGCGGGGCCAATGGCCGCGTCCTGTTGCTCGAGGGCTACGGCCCCTGGCTGATGACGGCGCCTCGCGAGATCCGCCGCCCCATCAACCTCAACCAGCGCTAGAAGCTATCTGCCAAGTCCGGCAAGTCCGGCAAGTCTATGGGGTGGCCTTCTGGATCTCTTGATCATTGACCTTCGTGGTTACCGTTCGGTGTGTATTGCATGTCGAGTGAGCGGAAGCGGGCACCGGCATGTCGGAGAGCTACATCGCGGACGGACTGGAGAGCTTCACGTCCACCGACGATGGCAAGCTCGCCGAGGCCCGCTACGAGGGCTCCCGGTTGCCGGTCGACTGCTACGGGCAGCCCATTGCCGCGCTGTTCCACACCTACGGCGAGGACGAACACGAGGTCCGGACCGAATCCGTCGACGGAACTACGAACGTCGAGACCGTCGGATTCAAATTCGACGTTCCCTCACAGGGCGGCCTACATCCGCTACCCGGACAGGGGGACGACCGGCTGCCCGCAGACGAGCAAGGCAGGTCCGTGCAGACGTCTTTGCGGGGTGTGAAGCTGGGCTATGACAGCTACGGGCGGCTGGCCTCGGCGGACAACGAGCGCGACGGCACCTCGGCCACCTACGACTACAACGGCAATGGCCTGCTGGAAGAGATCAGGGGCGCCCGCGGGTTTCCGTGGCGGCTGGGAAGCAGGGGGAGAGGGACGCGCGGACGCCCCGGTCCAGGGACCGGGGCGTCCGTCGGCATCAGGAGGCCGGGCCGGGGTCGGCCGGGCCGGGGTTGCCGGACCCAGGTGGCCGGATCAGCCGCCCTGGCCGATGCCGCCCAGCGGGCCGACGCGCACCGGGGAGCCGCCGCCCTCCGTGACGGGCAGCGTGGCGGCGCCCGGCCAGGAGAGGGTGACCGGCGTGGTCTCGTTCGGCGGGGTCACGACCAGACCCGTGACGCGGATGCCGGAGCCGCCGGACTCGTTGAGCGGGTAGTGCACGCCGAACGGGATCGACGCACCGCTCTTGAGGGTGACCGGACCGGCCTTCTCGCCGCTGCGCTTCGCGGACAGCGTTCCCGCGCTGGTCCTGAGGTCGACCCCCGCCCAGCCGGAGACCACACAGGTCCGGCCGCCCCGGTTCGTCAGCTCCACGGCGACGGTGCCCTCGCCGTCGCCGTCGATGGTGCGGTCCGAGGCGGTGATCCTCAGGTCGCCGGTCGTGCACTTCGGGACCGTGGCCTTCGCGTCGGACCCGGACCCCGCCCCCGTACCGCCGGAGCCCTTCTTCCCGGAGGGCGTACCGCCTGAGGACGTCCCCCCGGCGGTGGACCCGCCCGCGTCCGACCCGCCCGTGCCCGACCCGCCGTCCTGGCCGGTACCGGCCGGACCGGCGCCGTCCGCCTTCGCGCCACCGGCCGGGGCGGCGGCCCCGGACGAGGGCCGCGCGTCCGAGGAGGACGGCGCGGACGACGGGTCGCTCTTCCCCGCAGCGGCGTCGGTGCTCTGGCAGGCCGTGAGCGAGAGGCTCGCGGCGAGGGCCAGGACGGCGAAGGTGACCTTGTGGACGCGCATCGTTTCTTCCCCAGTTTCGGTCGGCGGTTCCGGGTGCTCCGTACGAGCGGCTGTTCCGTACGAGCGGGTGCTTCTGCCCACCAGGAGGCGCCCGGCCCGGAGAACCGTTCCGGGCGCCCGCCCGCTCGTACCTTCCTGTGACACGCGACGCCCGCCGGGAGGCCCGCCCGGCACCGGTGGGGCGCCGCTGACCTGGCAGGACGACGGTTCCCGCCGTGGTTCCCCAACTCCGCGCGCTCCGTGCGCGGTTGTCACCCGCCGGGACAGAGCCGTGACGCGGCCGACCTTGACCACGGTCGTCCGTCCCGCGCCCGGCCCGTCACTCCGCCCGGAGCGCGTGCACCGGTCCGCCCCGTCCATCGAGTAAAGCAAGCACGCTTGATTGTTTATGGTGGCGCTGCCATGCTCCTCGCGAAGGCCCGAGACCGCCCGTCCCCCGAGGGGAGCGCACCGTGTCCGACCCCCGCCGTCGTCCTCGACGACCTGCGCGACGAGAGTGACGAACTCGACCGTCTCGTAGCGGACTTGAGCGAGGAACAGTGGGCCGGGCCCACCCCCGCGCCCGGCTGGACCCTCGCCCACCAGATCGCCCACCTCGCCTGGACCGACCGCGCCGCGCTCCTCGCCGCCACCGACGCAGAGGCCTTCGCCGCCGAGACCCGCAAGGCGCTCGCCGCACCCGGACGCTTCGTCGACGAGGGCGCGGAGGAAGGCGCGAAGCTGCCGCCCGCCGAACTGCTCACCCGGTGGCGCACGGGCCGCGAACTGCTCCAGGAAGCGTTGCGCGCGGTGCCGCCCGGCGCCCGGTTCCCCTGGTACGGGCCGCCGATGAGCGCCCCCGCCATGGCCACCGCCCGGCTCATGGAGACCTGGGCGCACGGCCGGGACGTCGCCGACGCCCTCGGGGCCGTCCGCCCGCCCACCGCCCGGCTCCGGCACGTCGCCTGGATCGGTCACCGCGCCCGCGACTACGCCTTCCTCGTCCGGGGCCTCCCCGTGCCCGCCGGACCGGTCCGGGTCGAGATCGCCGCCCCCGACGGGACCCTGTGGACGTACGGCCCCGAGGGCGCCGCCGACCGGGTCACCGGGCCCGCCCTCGACTTCTGCCTCCTCGTCACCCAGCGGGTCCACCGCGCCGACACCGCCCTCGTCGCGCACGGCGCCGACGCCGGACGCTGGCTGGACATCGCCCAGGCCTTCGCGGGCCCGGCGGGCCCGGGACGCACACGGAGCGGTGACCGTGCCCTGGACGGGCCGGGGGACCAGGAAGGAACGGCCGCCCCGGAGAGGGCCCTTGACCCTTACGGGATGCCCACCCCTTACGGGACCCCCGCCCCGGAAGGGACTGCCAACCCTTACGGTCCCGCAGCCCCTTACGGGACCCCCACCCCCTACGGGACCCCCACCCCGGAGGGGACGCCCGTCCCGGACGGGCCCGCAACCCCCCAAGGGACCCCCGCCCCCCAGGGACGCCCCCACGCGGCCCCCCGTCCCGGGGAGGGCTGAGCCGTGCTCCGTGTCGGCAATGCCTCCGGCTTCTACGGCGACCGTTTCGACGCCGTCCGCGAGATGCTCACCGGAGGGGAGCTCGACGTCCTCACCGGCGACTACCTCGCCGAGCTGACCATGCTCATCCTCGGCCGCGACCAGCTGAAGGACCCCTCCGGCGGGTACGCGAAGACGTTCCTGCGGCAGATGGAGGAGGGCCTCGGACTCGCCCACGAGCGGGGCGTCCGGATCGTCACCAACGCGGGCGGACTCAACCCCGCCGGGCTCGCCGACGCCCTCCGCGCGCTCGCCGCGAAGCTCGGCCTGCCGACCCGGATCGCCCATGTCGAGGGCGACCGGCTGCCCGCCGGAGGAGGCGCCCTCACCGCCCACGCCTACCTCGGCGGCGCCGGGATCGCCGCCTGTCTCGGCGCGGGCGCCGACGTCGTCGTCACCGGCCGCGTCACCGACGCCGCCCTCGTCACCGGACCGGCCCAGTGGCACTTCGGCTGGGGCCCCGAGGAGTACGACAGACTGGCGGGCGCGGTCGTCGCCGGGCACGTCCTGGAGTGCGGCACCCAGGCCACCGGCGGCAACTACGCCTTCTTCCGCGAACTCGACCCCGCCGTCCTGCGCCGCCCCGGCTTCCCCGTGGCCGAACTCCACGAGGACGGCAGCGCGGTCGTCACCAAACACCCCGGCACCGGCGGTCTCGTCGACCTCGGCACGGTCACCGCGCAGCTCCTCTACGAGACGGCCGGAGCCCGCTACCCGGGCCCCGACACGACCGCCCGCCTCGACACCGTGCGGCTCGTCGCCGAAGGCCCGGACCGGGTCAGGATCGAGGGCGTACGGGGAGAGGCCCCGCCCCCCGACCTCAAGGTCGGCGTCAGCAGGATCGGCGGTTTCCGCAACGAGGTCGTGTTCGTCCTCACCGGCCTCGACATCGAGGAGAAGGCCGCCCTGGTCCGCGCCCAGCTGGCCGACGCGCTGGCTGCCGCGCCCCCGGCCGACGTGCGCTGGGAACTGGCCCGCACCGACCACTCCGACGCCACCACCGAGGAGACCGCCAGCGCCCTGCTGCGGCTGGTCGTCCGCGACCCCGACCCGGAGCGGACCGGCCGGACCCTGACAGGGGCGGCGATCGAACTGGCCCTCGCCAGCTACCCCGGCTTCCATGTGACCGCCCCACCTGGCAGGGGCGCCCCCTACGGGGTGTGCGAGAGCGCGTACGTGCCCGCGGCTGACGTCCCGCACACGGCGGTGCTCCCGGACGGGACCCGCCTGCCCGTCCCCGTACCGCCGTCGAGCCGGATCCTGGAACCCGTACCGGAACCGGAGCTTCCCGAGCCGCTCCCGGCGGGGCCCGTCCGTCGTGTCCCGCTCGGCCGGATCGCCGGAGCCCGCAGCGGCGACAAGGGCGGCGACGCCAACATCGGGGTCTGGGTCCGCACCGAGGCCGAGTGGCGCTGGCTCGCCCACGCGCTCACCGTCGACCGGCTGCGGGAACTCCTGCCGGAGACGGCGGGCCTCGACGTCGTCCGGCACGTCCTGCCGAACCTGCGCGCCCTCAACTTCACCGTCGCCGGGATCCTCGGCGAGGGCGTCGCCTCCCAGGCCCGTTTCGACCCCCAGGCCAAGGCGCTCGGCGAATGGCTCCGCTCCCGCCACCTCGACGTCCCGGAGGACCTCCTGTGACCACCCCCTACGGGCCCGCCCCAGGAGCAGCCCCGACCCACCCGGCCGCCTCCTCCCACCCGGCCGCTCCCTCCCACTCGGCCGCCCTCACCCCACCGACCGTTCCAGCCCCACCGGGGGAGATCCCCGTCCCACCGGCCTCGCCCGCCCCGACGCCGCCCGCCCCCGTCCCCGTACCGGAGGCACTCCCGTGACCGTGCTCCGCACCTCCCTCGACACCGGCGGGGCCGACTACCGGGCCCATCGGGACGCCATGCTCGACAAGCTGGCCGCGCTCGACGCCGAGCACGCCAAGGCCCTCGCGGGCGGCGGCGAGAAGTACACCGAACGGCACCGCCGACGCGGCAAGATGCCGGCCCGCGAGCGCATCGAGCTGCTCGTGGACCGCGACTCCCCGTTCCTTGAGCTGTCGCCGCTCGCCGCCTGGGGCAGTGACTACGCCCTGGGGGCCTCCCTGATCACCGGCATCGGGGTGATCGAGGGCGTCGAGTGCCTGATCACCGCCAACGACCCGACCGTGCGCGGCGGCGCCTCCAACCCGTGGACGCTGAAGAAGGCCCTGCGGGCCAACGAGATCGCGTTCGCCAACCGGCTGCCGCTCGTCTCGCTGGTCGAGTCCGGCGGCGCCGACCTGCCGTCCCAGAAGGAGATCTTCATCCCCGGCGGGGCGCTCTTCCGGGACCTGACCCGGCTCTCGGCGGCGGGCGTCCCCACGGTCGCGGTCGTCTTCGGCAACTCGACGGCCGGAGGGGCGTACGTCCCCGGCATGTCCGACCACACCGTGATGATCAAGGAGCGGTCGAAGGTCTTCCTCGGCGGTCCGCCGCTGGTGAGGATGGCGACCGGCGAGGAGAGCGACGACGAGTCCCTCGGCGGCGCCGAGATGCACGCCCGGGTGTCGGGGCTCGCCGACCACTACGCCGTGGACGAGGCGGACGCGCTGCGCCAGGCCCGCCGGATCGTCGCCCGCCTCAACCACCGCAAGCACCACGCCGATCCGGGCCCGGCGCAGCCGCCGCGGTACGACGGGGAGGAACTCCTCGGGATCGTGCCCGGCGACCTGAAGACCCCGTTCGATCCGCGCGAGGTCGTCGCGCGGATCGTGGACGGCTCCGACTTCGACGAGTTCAAGCCGCTGTACGGGCCGAGCCTGGTGACGGGCTGGGCGCGGCTGCACGGCTACCCGGTCGGGGTGCTCGCCAACGCGCGGGGCGTGCTGTTCGGCCCGGAGTCGCAGAAGGCGGCGCAGTTCATCCAGCTGGCCAACCAGCGGGACGTGCCGCTGCTCTTCCTCCACAACACCACCGGGTACATGGTGGGCAAGGAGTACGAGCAGGGCGGCATCATCAAGCACGGCGCGATGATGATCAACGCGGTGTCGAACTCGAAGGTCCCGCACCTCTCCGTCCTCATGGGCGCGAGCTACGGCGCCGGGCACTACGGCATGTGCGGGCGGGCGTTCGACCCCCGTTTCCTCTTCGCCTGGCCGAGCGCCAAGTCCGCCGTCATGGGCCCGCAGCAGCTCGCCGGGGTCCTGTCGATCGTGGCGCGGGCGAGCGCCACCGCGAAGGGGCAGCCGTACGACGAGGAGGCCGACGCGGGACTGCGGGCCCTCGTCGAGGCGCAGATCGAGTCCGAGTCGCTGCCGATGTTCCTCTCCGGACGGCTCTACGACGACGGGGTCATCGACCCCCGCGACACCCGCACGGTCCTCGGGCTGTGCCTGTCCGCGATCCACACGGCACCGGTCGAGGGCGCGCGCGGCGGCTTCGGCGTCTTCCGGATGTGAGGCCCAGATGAGTCTTCCGAAGGTGAGCCCCCAGGCGACGGGAAGCCAGCGAATCCCCTACCAGGAAGGGAAGTTGCCTCCGCCCCTGTCTCCGTCCCCGCCCCTGTCTCCATCCCCGTCCCCGGCGCCGCCCCCGTCCCCCATCGGCTCCGTCCTGGTGGCGAACCGGGGGGAGATCGCCTGCCGGGTCTTCCGGACCTGCCGTGAACTCGGCGTCGCCACCGTCGCGGTGTACTCCGACGCGGACGCCGACGCCCTGCACGTACGGGAGGCGGACGCGGCGGTACGGCTGCCGGGGGCGGCGCCCTCGGAGACGTATCTGCGCGGGGACCTGGTGGTCGCGGCGGCGCTCGCGGCGGGAGCCGACGCCGTCCACCCCGGCTACGGCTTCCTCTCCGAGAACGCGGACTTCGCGCGGGCGGTGCTCGCCGCCGGGCTGACGTGGATCGGGCCGCCGCCGGAGGCGATCGAGGCGATGGCCTCGAAGACCCGGGCGAAGGAACTCCTGGGCATCGCGCCCCTGACGGACGTCACCGAGGAGGACCTGCCGGTCCTGGTGAAGGCGGCGGCGGGCGGCGGCGGACGTGGTATGCGGATCGTCCGCGAACTGGCACTACTGAAAAGCGAGTTGATGTCGGCGTCGGCGGAGGCGGCGAGCGCCTTCGGGGACGGGGAGGTCTTCGTCGAGCCGTACGTCGAGAACGGGCGGCACGTGGAGGTGCAGCTGCTCGGCGACGCCCACGGCACGGTGTGGGCGCTCGGCACCCGTGACTGCTCGCTCCAGCGGCGGCACCAGAAGGTGATCGAGGAGGCCCCGGCGCCGGGTCTGCCCGCCGCGCTCGAAGCGTCCCTCCTGGACACGGCGGTCCGCGCGGCGAAGGCGGTCGGATACGTCGGCGCGGGCACGGTCGAGTTCCTGGTCGCGGACGGGCGGGCGCACTTCCTGGAGATGAACACCCGTCTCCAGGTGGAGCATCCGGTGACGGAGGAGGTGTACGGGGTCGATCTCGTCGCCCTCCAGATCGCCGTGGCCGAGGGCCGCGCCCTGCCGCCGCAGCCGCCGTCGCCACGCGGGCACGCGGTCGAGGCCCGGCTGTACGCGGAGGACCCGGCCCGGGACTGGGCCCCGCAGACGGGAGTCCTGCATGCCTTCGACGTACCCCGTGAGGGCCGGGTCAGGGTGGACACGGGGTACGTCTCCGGGGACGGGATCGGGGTCCACTACGACCCGATGCTCGCCAAGGTGACCGTCCACGCCGCCACCCGCGCGGAGGCCGTCCGCAAGCTCGCCCACGTACTGGAACGGGCCCGGGTGCACGGCCCGGTCACCAACCGGGACCTCCTGGTGGCCTCGCTGCGGCACCCGGAGTACGCGACGGGGGCAGGGCTCGACACCGGCTTCTACGGCCGGAACCTGACGGCGCTGACCACCCCGGGCGGGGGTGAGGGCGATCAGGGCGACCGGGGCGAGGGCGGCGAGGAGGGCCACGACGAGCGGCTCGCGGCGGTCGCCGCCGCGCTGGCCGCCGCGAGCGCCCGGCGGGGCCGGTTCGGCGGCGGCTGGCGCAATCTGCGCTCGCGGGACGAGAGCCGGACGTACGGCGGCCACGAGGTCCGCTACCGGCCCACCAGGGACGGCGGCCACGAGGTCACCGCCCCCGCCGGAATCCGGGTCGCGGCGGCCTCCCCGGACCGGGTGAGCCTCGAAGTCGCCGGACTCGTACGGCACTTCGAGGTCGCTTCGTACGGGGACGGGATCGTCCACGCCGGACGCCACCGGTTCACCGCCCGGCCCCGGTTCACCGACCCCCGCGAGCAGACCGCGCCCGGCTCGCTGCTCGCGCCCATGCCCGGCACCGTCGTCCGGGTGGCGGACGGCCTCGCCGTCGGCGACCGGGTCACCGCCGGGCAGCCGCTGCTCTGGCTGGAGGCGATGAAGATGGAGCACCGCGTCATCGCCCCCGCCTCCGGCACGCTCACCGCGCTCCACGCCGCCCCCGGCCGTCAGGTCGAGGTCGGCGCCCTGCTCGCCGTCGTCTCGGACGACACGAGGACCGAGGCGACGGCGCGGGATCACGCCCCGGCGGCCGATGTGACGGCACAGGGCCACGTCCCGGCGGCCGAGCCGACGGCACAGGACCACACCTCGGCCGGAGCGACGGAGGATCACGCCCCGACCGAGCCGACGACACAGCACCACGCTCCGACCGGGATCACGCAGGACCACGCTCCGACCGAAGCAGCAGCACAGGAGGAGAAGACCGCATGAGCTCCATGATCGAAAGCGAAGAGCTGACCGCGCTCCGCGCCGCCGTCTCCGCGCTCGGCCACCGCCACGGCCCCGGCTTCGACCGGGCGGCGCTGTGGGCGGAGGCGGGCAAGCTCGGCTACCTCGGTGTGAACCTGCCCGAGGAGTACGGCGGCGGGGGCGGCGGCATGGCCGAACTGTCGGTGGTCCTGGAGGAGGCGGGGGCCGCCGGGGCGCCCCTCCTGATGATGGTGGTGTCGCCCGCGATCTGCGGCACGGTCATCGCCCGCTTCGGGACCGAGGAGCAGAAGCGGGCCTGGCTGCCGGGGCTCGCGGACGGCTCCCTGACGATGGCGTTCGGGATCACCGAGCCGGACGCCGGGTCCAACTCGCACCGCATCACCACCACCGCGACCCGCACCGGGGACGGCTGGGTCCTCAGCGGCCGGAAGGTCTTCGTCTCGGGCGTGGACATCGCGGACGCGACCCTGATCGTGGGGCGCGCGTCGGACGCCCGCACGGGGAACCTGAAGCCGTGCCTGTTCATCGTGCCGAGGGACGCGCCGGGTTTCCAGCGGCGGCACATCGAGATGGAACTCGACGCGAACGAGAAGCAGTTCGAGCTGACCCTGGACGAGGTGCGCCTCCCGGCGGACGCGCTCGTCGGCGACGAGGACGCGGGCCTGCTCCAGCTCTTCGCGGGGCTCAACCCGGAGCGGATCATGACGGCCGCGTTCGCGATCGGCATGGGCCGGTACGCGCTCGCGCGGGCCGTGGCGTACGCGAAGGAACGGCAGGTGTGGAAGGCCCCGATCGGCGCCCACCAGGCGGTCGCGCACCCGCTGGCCCAGGCCCACATCGAGCTGGAACTGGCCCGGCTGATGATGGCGAAGGCGGCGCAGCTCTACGACGCCGGGGACGACGCGGGCGCGGGCGAGGCCGCGAACATGGCCAAGTACGCGGCGGCCGAGGCGTGCGTGAGGGCGGTGGACCAGGCCGTCCACACCCTGGGCGGCAACGGCCTGACCCGGGAGTTCGGCCTGGCCCGCCTGGTCACGGCGGCCCGGGTGGCGCGGATAGCCCCGGTCAGCAGGGAGATGATCCTCAACTACGTCTCCCACCAGACGCTGGGGCTGCCGAAGTCGTACTGAGCGGTGCCGGTCCGGCACCCCGGAGGGGGGCGCCGGACCGGTGGGTTCAGCTGATGTGCTGGTACTTCCACCCCGAGGCGATCTTGACGCGGGCGGCGAAGGTGGAGGTGCCGCCCAGACCGGTGGCCGAGTAGCGGTAGACGTCGCCGCCGGGGGTGACGGCGACCAGGTCGGACCGGCCGTCGCCGTCCATGTCTCCGGGCGCGGCCAGGTACTCGTATCCGTTCCAGCCCGTGCCGACCAGCACGCGCGCGCCGAACGGCGCGGTGGCCGAGCCGGTGCCCGGGTGCACGTACAGCCGTCCGTCGTAGCGGGACACCAGGTCGGGGCGGCCGTCGCCGGTGACGTCCCCGGTGCCGACCAGCGTGTCCGTCTTCCAGGCCGTACCGATCCGCACGGCCGCGCCGACGGACGTCGGCATCGTGTACTTGAGGCCCGGGTGGAGGAACAGGTTGCCCCACGGGTCGAGGCCGAGGACGTCGCTCCTGCCGTCGCCGGTGACGTCACGGACGGAGAGCCTGGTGTAGTAGTCGCGGAAGGCCGCGCTGCCCGAGATCCGGTTTCCCTCCATCCACAGGCCGCCGCTGTCGGCGCTCAGCAGGACGCCCCGGTCCTCCCCGTCCATCCCGTGGACGGTGGACGTCCCCCAGTGGTAGGCGTACTGACCCGCTTCGCCGACCTGCTTGCGCGCGCCGAACACGCCGTTGGCGAAAGCGGGGTGGGTGAAGGCGGTCCCGGCGCCGTCGACGGTGAACAGGCCGCGCTTGCCGTGGGCCGGCACCCCGCCCTGGCCGAGGTAGTAGGAGAGGTTCTGCCCGCCGCCGCCGAAGTACGTCCGCTTCTTGAACGTGCCGCCACCGGCGGAGAGGTAGCGGTAGAACCCGCCGTCGCGGGTGCGGGCCAGCAGGTCGGCCCTGCCGTCGTTGTCGAGGTCGTCCGCGCCGATGATCTGGTTGTAGACGTTCCAGCCGCCTCCGACCTTGACGCGCTTCTTGAACGGGGCGGTGGCGGAGCCGGTGCCCTTGTAGAAGTAGAGGTCGCCGCGCGGTGTTCTGGCGACGAGGTCGGCGATCGTGTCGCCGTCGAGGTCGTTGGTGCCCACGACCTGGTCGTACGCCTGCCAGCCCTGACCGACCTCGACGCGCGTCCGGAACGGTCCGCCGTCGGCCACGGTCCCCTTGCCCGCGTACAGGTAGAGCGTGCCGGCGGGCGTACGGGCCAGCAGGTCCTGGCGGCCGTCCTTGGTGAGGTCGCCGGGGGCGACGACCTTGTTGTAGATGTGCCAGCCGTTGCCCTGCCAGTAGACGGCCCGGTCGACCGCCGTGGGGCTCGTGGTGGCGTACAGCCGGAGCGTGCCGTCGGGGTGGAGCCGCAGCAGGTCCTGGGCGGGGGTGCCGACCAGGTTGTCGGCGGGCAGGACCTCCAGGCTGGAGTTCTTGGCGGCGTCGTCGTCGGCGAGGGAGAAGGAGGCGCTGGTGCTCGTCTTCGACAGGATCACCGCCAGCTTGCCGGTGGTGGCCGACCGGTAGACGCGGTCGCCGCGGCCGTCGCCGTCCCGGTCGAAGCGGGGCTTCGCGCGGGCCGCGGCGGCGGCCTGGGCGGTCGTGGACGACTGGGCCGTGGGGGAGCCGCCGGTGCCGGCCGGGTTCGTGGCGGCGGCCGGCCCCGTGGACACCAGGCCCATGCCGAGTGCGAGAGCCGTGCAGACCGCGAGGCGCTGGGCGCGGCGCGGGTGATGCGTGTGAGGCAAAGTCCCTCCTGGGACGGGGTGACGGGAGCGCGGTCCCGTGTACGCGGGGCCGACGGGGGCGGGGCCCACGGCCGCTGCGGAGGGGCTCCGGCGGAGGTGGCGCCACACGGGACGTGTCGGCAGCGTCCGGATCGTAAGCCTCGTGGCAAGCGGAAAAGAAGATCCTCCGCGTACAACCTTTTCCGGCGGTAAGGGTCGGGTGGAGCCGTCCCGCACGGTCCCGACCCGTCCCGGAGGGCCGGAGTGCCAGAGGACCAGGTCCGTCGGGTCGGGACCGACAGGCCCGGCCCGGTGGACCGGAGGCCCTGTCATGGTCCCCGATTTCCGCACGGAGGGTCTCCTGACGTGAACAGCGTGTGTACGATCTCGTCACTTCGCACACAGCTCATTCACATGTCGTTCATGCTTCTGGGAGATCCGTCCGTGTATCCGCCGCCGTCCAGCCACCCGTACCCGCCTCCGCCGCCGCCCCTGCCCCCGCGCCCGCCCGTCCGGCGCTGGTGGCAGCGCCCGGCGCTGATCATCGTGCTCCTGGTGTTCTTCGCGCCGGCGGGCATCGCCCTGGTGTGGACGAGCCTCTGGAAGCAGAAGCAGAAGATCGTGGCGACGGTCCTCTCGGGCCTGTGGTTCCTCCTGGTCCTCCTCACGCCCTCCGAGGAGAAGCCGGAGGCGGACGCGAAGGCGGAGCGCCCGACGGCCACCGCCGAGGCGACCCCGAGTGCCACGGCGACGCCGACGCCGACCCCGACCCCGACGCCGTCGAAGACCCCTGAAGTCCCGATGATGCCTTCGCTTGTCGGCGGAGACCACGCCGCCGCCGCCGAGGTCCTCGCCGAGAACGAGGGCCGCGTCTACGCCGCCTACAAGGACGTCGAACTCCCCGCCGAGCACGGCACCTGGCTCGTCTGCTTCCAGCGCCCCGACGCCGGTGCGCCGGTCACGTCGACGGTGCCGGTGGTGTACCTGACGGAGCCGGGCGTCCCGTGCCCCGCGTCCCCGAACACGGTGCTCCACAAGCCGAAGCCGAAGCCCAAGCCGACCCCGCCCCCGAAGCCGCGCCCGACCACGGAGCCCCCGACGATCGCCCCCGAGCCGGAGCCCACCCAGGAGAGCGCCTACTACCGCAACTGCTCCGCCGCCCGCGCGGCCGGAGCCGCTCCGGTGTACCGCGGTGACCCCGGCTACGGCCGCCACCTCGACCGCGACGGCGACGGCGTGGGCTGCGAGAGCTGACGGACTACCGGCCCGCCGCGGGGGAGCGGGCCGGTGACACCTGTCACCCGAACTCGGCCCAGACGACCTTCCCCAGGGGCCGGTCGTCGACGCCCCACGCGGTGGCCAGGGCCTCCACGATGTGCAGTCCGCGCCCCCGGCGGCGGCCCTCCGACTCGGGCCGCAGCCGGGGGCGCCGCCGGGTGGGGTCGTGCACCTCGACCCGTACGGTTCCGGGCCCGGCGACGACCTTCACGAGGAAGGAGTCGCCGGGCTCCGTGCCGTACCGGACGGCGTTGGTGGCCAGTTCGCAGGCGACGAGCCGGATGTCGTTCACCTGGTCGGGGGTGAGGGTGTGGGGAGCGGCGTTGACGATGTCGCGGACGTAGTCGCGTGCGGCTCTCACGGACTCCGGAGCCCCGGCGAACCGCTTCTGCGGGGGCGGACCCTCCGGCATCGGGTGGTCGGGCGCGGGTAACCGTTCTGGCGGCATGGTGGTCACGCGAATCCCTCCGCTTCCTGCGCTCATCCGCACATGGCTCTGCCATGACCGCATAAGCACAACGCAGTTGATGCATTCATGCTGCTCGCCCAACTCCTCTCTGTGCAAGCAAAGTCACTCGATCGTAGAAATTTGCATGCTTGCGTGCGAATAGCGATGGCGAGAGCTTTGACGAATGACAGAGGGCGGCGCCGCACGGCAGACTGACCGGGCGACAGGTGGGCAGGGAGGGGACAGAGTGAGTGCGCCTACGGTGCGTCGACGCAGACTCGGTGCGACGCTGCGCGCTCTGCGCGGCAGCCGGACCATCGAGGAGGTCTCCACGGCTTCCGGCGGTGTCTTCACCGTGTCGAGGATCAGCCGGTTCGAGAACGCCAAGAACGCGGCGAAGGCCAAGGACGTCGAGGCCCTCCTCGATGTCCTCGCGGGGCTGGGAGCCGAGGTCGGCGACGAGCTGCGCAAGGCGCTCATCACCCTGACCCGCGAGGGCGCGCAGCGCGGTTGGTGGCACTCGTACCGGGGTGTTCTCGCCCCCGTCTACGAGGACTTGATCAGTCTGGAGGCCGACGCGACCTCCGTGGCCACCTGGCAGATCGGCATCATCCCCGGACTTCTCCAGACCTCGGAGTACGCCCGGGAGATCATCCGGGCCACCGCCATGTCGGACGGGGTCGAGGCCAAGGTGGACGCGCTGGTGGAGGTCCGCCTCGCGCGGCAGTCCATCCTCACGCGGGAACAGCCGCTGACCCTGTGGGCCATCATCGCGGAAGGCGCGCTGCGCACGCGGACGGCCGATCCGGCGATCATGCGCGACCAGTTGGGACGCCTGCTGTTCCTCGGAGAGCGCCCGAACGTGAACATCCAGGTGCTCCGTTCCGACGCCCCGCCGAACGTGGGCCTGGTCGGCAGCTTCTCGGTCCTCGGCTTCGGGGACCATCCCGATCTCGACGTCGTCCACGCCGAGTCGCTGACGGCGGCGCTGTACGTGGAGGAGCGCGAGCACGTCGCCATGTACCGGGACGCGATACAGCGGCTCACCTCCGCCGCTGAGTCCGTCGAGCAGTCGGCGGAATTGATCACCGAGATAAGGAACTCCCTATGAATCACATCGCCGACGCCTCCGCCCTGCCCACCACCTGGTGGAAGTCGACGTACTCGGACAGCGCCGCGCAGTGCGTCGAGTGCGGGATCGTCGACGAGGCCGGGCGGATCGTCGCCGTCCGCGACAGCAAGGCGCCGACCGGCCCCGCGCTGCTGCTGGGCTTCGGCGCCCTCGGCGCCCTGGTGGACGCGGTCCGGGACGGCCGCCTGTAGTTCCGGCCGCTTCCCGGTCGCTGGATTTCCCACGGCCCCGCACTCCGGTGCGGGGCCGTACCGGTCTGTGGTCCGTGCGCTCGCCGCTGTCGGCGGTGCCGGTCCGGGCCGAATCATGCATGCGTGCTTGATTGTTCTCCGGGGTACTGGAAGGGTCACCCGGCATCGCGGCGGTCACCGCGCTCCCGGTGCTCACCTTCCCCTCCCCAGGAGGCCCGCATGGTGTTCCACAGCCCGTACGACCCCGTCCCCGCCGGACTCGTGCCCGCGCCCGGGATCCCCGAGGCGTACGGGGTGCGCCGGGCCACCGCGCCCGGCCTCACCGCCGAGGACCTCATGGCGTACGTCGCCGCCCGCGTCCCCCCGTACGAGAAGGTCCGGGCCGTCGAGTTCATCGGCGGCGTACCCCGCGCCGCGTCGGGGAAGATCCTCCGGAGGGAGCTCCGGGACAGAGAGACGAGGGACCGCACATGAACCTGGTCGCCATCACCGAGGAACGCGGGATCACCACGCTCGCCCTGGACTCCCCGGCCACGCGCAACGCGCTCTCCGCCGCGCTCGTCACCGAACTCGCCGACGCGCTCACCGCCTGCGGCAAGGACCCGGCCGTCCGCGCCGTCGTCCTCGGTCACACCGGCACCACCTTCAGCGCGGGCGCCGACCTCAAGGGCCCGCCCAGCCCGTACGCCTTCGTGGACCTGCTCCGGCAGATCGTCGCCCTGCCCAAACCGGTCGTCGGCCACGTCACCGGGCACGCGCGCGCGGGCGGCCTCGGACTGCTCGGCGCCTGCGACCTCGTGGCGGCGGCGCCGACGGCGGACTTCGCGCTCACCGAGGTCCGGATCGGGGTCGCGCCCACCGTCATCTCCCTCACCCTGCTGCCCCGGCTCGAACCCCGCGCGGCGGCCCGCCTCTTCCTCACGGGCGAACGGTTCGGGCTCCCCGAGGCGCTCGCGGCGGGCCTCGTCACCGCCGGGGACGACGAACTGCCCGGCATCCTCGACGCCCTGCGCGCCGCCTCCCCGCAGGGGCTGCGCGAGGCGAAGCGGCTGGTCACCGCTAGAGTCCTGGAAACCTTCGAACGTGACGCGGAGGACCTGGTGCGGAGGTCGGCCACGCTCTTCGCCTCCGCCGAGGCGCGCGAGGGGATGACGGCCTTCCTCGAACGACGGGACCCCGCATGGCGGCTGTGACCGCACCCAAGCAGGACCGGAGCCGCGCCACCCGGCAGCGGCTCCTGGAAGCGGCGGTGGCCTGCCTCGCGGAGCACGGCTGGGCGGGCTCCACGGTCGCCGTCGTCGCGGAACGGGCCGGGGTCTCCCGGGGCGCGGCCCAGCACCACTTCCCCACCCGCGAGGACCTGTTCACCGCCGCCGTCGAGTACGTCGCCGAGGAACGCTCGAACGCCCTGCGGGCCCTGCCCTCCCGCGACCGGCACGAGGCCGTCGCCGCGCTCGTGGACCTCTTCACCGGGCCGCTCTTCCGGGCCGCCCTCCACCTGTGGGTGGCCGCCTCGGGAGAGGACCAGCTCCGGGCCCGGGTCACGGAACTCGAGGCCCGCGTCGGCCGCGAGTCGCACCGCGTCGCCGTCGACGTCCTCGGCGCGGACGAGTCCCGCCCAGGGGTCCGCGAGACCGTCCAGGGCCTCCTGGACATGGCCCGGGGCCTCGGCCTCGCCACCCTCCTCACCGACGACCGCGCCCGCCGCGAACGCGTGGTGTCCCAGTGGTCCCGGCTGCTGGACGAAGCGCTGTAGGACGGTCGGCCGGAGCGGTCGTAGTCCCTCGTGCGCGGGGGCGCGGGGGCGTGGGGCAACGGGGGTACGGGGTACGGCCGGGCAGCCGGACGGCGGCGGGGAGGTACGGGCCCGCGCCCGGCCCGTAGTGCCCCCGGCCAGGACCCCGGGGCCGGACCACGACCCAGCCCCCCGGGGCCCGGACCACGACCCCGGGCCCCTGAGGGGTCGGGCCCCGTCCCGCCCCGAGTGACCCGGGCCACAGTCACCCCGGGCGCACCGCAGTACGCTGGTCGCATGTCAACGCTCGTACGCCGTCGCCACGTGGACTTCGTCCGTGTCACGAGCATGAGCTGTCGCCGCTCCGCCTGACCCGAGGGCATCACCGAGCCGCCCCAGGGTCCCCCAGAGCCCCAGCCGACCGGCACCCGCGGCCCCCGCCCCACCCCTGGCGGCCGCCCCGGGCACCCGTACACCCCGCGGACACAGCCATGACTCACAGCCCGTACGTCCAGCAGCTCCCGATCGTGGACCTCTCCGCCGCCGACCGCGGCCCCCAGGCCCGCCGACTGCTCCACGCGCAGCTCCACTCCGCCGCCCACGACGTCGGCTTCTTCCAGCTCGTGGGACACGGCGTCACCGAGGCCGAGACCCGCGCCCTCACCTCCGCCATGCGCGCCTTCTTCGCGCTGCCCGAGGCGGACCGGCTCGCCCTCGACAACATCAACTCCCCGCACTTCCGCGGCTACACCCGCGTCGGCGACGAACGCACCGGCGGCTCCCGCGACTGGCGCGACCAGCTCGACATCGGCGCCGAACGGCCCGCGCGCGCCCCCGCCCCCTGGGAAGCCCCCTACTGGTGGCTCGAAGGCCCCAACCAGTGGCCCGGGGCCCTGCCCGAGCTGCGCACCGCCGCCCTGCACTGGATCGACCGGCTCGGCGGGGTCGCCGACCGGCTGCTGCGCGAGCTGCTGACCTCGATCGGCGCGTCCCCCGACTTCTACGACGACGCCTTCGGACCGCGCGCCCACCCGCACCTCAAGCTGGTGCGCTACCCCGGCGGCAGCGGCGAGGGCGACGCCCAGGGCGTCGGCGCCCACAAGGACTACGGCTTCCTCACCCTGCTCCTCCAGGACGAGGTCGGCGGGCTCCAGGTCCAGCGGGAGGACGGGGAGTTCCACGACGTGCCGCCGCTGCCGGGCGCCTTCGTGGTCAACCTCGGCGAACTCCTCGAAGTGGCGACGAACGGCTATCTCCTCGCCACCGACCACCGGGTCGTGTCACCGCCCGGAACCACGGAGCGCTACTCCGTGCCGTTCTTCCACAATCCGAGGCTCGACGCCCACATAGCTCCGCTCGACTTCCCGTACGCGTCGACCGCGCCCGGTGCCACGGCCGACCCGGCGAACCCGCTGTTCGCCGAGTACGGGCGCAACGAACTGAAGGGCAAGATGCGGGCCCACCCGCTGGTGGCGGCCCGCCACCACGCGGACCTCCTCCTGCACCCGGAGACGCACCCCGAGACGCTCCCCGAGACGCTCCCCGAGGCGGACTCGGAGACGTACCCGGGGACGCACTCGGAGACGTACCCCGGGACGCACCCCGAGGCCGACCCCCAGGCGCGCCCCGGGACGAGCCGCCGGGCTCAGCCCGCGATGTCGGCGATGTCGGCGTAGCCCTCGATGTCGCGCGGGTCGCGCTGGCCGGGACCCGTGTAGCGGGCCGACGGACGGACCAGGCGGCCGGTGCGCTTCTGTTCCAGGATGTGCGCCGACCAGCCGGCCGTCCGCGCGCACGTGAACATCGAGGTGAACATGTGCGCCGGGACCTGTGCGAAGTCGAGGACGATCGCGGCCCAGAACTCCACGTTCGTCGCCAGGACGCGGTCCGGGCGCCGGTTGTGCAGCTCCTCCAGGGCCGCCTTCTCCAGCGCCTCCGCGACCTCGAAGCGCGGCGCGGACAGCTCGCGGGCGGTGCGCCGCAGCACGCGCGCGCGGGGGTCCTCGGCGCGGTAGACCCGGTGGCCGAAGCCCATCAGCCGCTCGCCCTTGTCGAGGGCCTGCCGGACGTACGCGGCGGCGTCACCGGTCCGCTCGATCTCCTCGATCATGCCGAGGACCCGGGAGGGCGCGCCGCCGTGCAGCGGGCCGGACATCGCGCCGACCGCGCCGGACAGGGAAGCGGCCACGTCGGCGCCGGTGGAGGCGATCACGCGCGCGGTGAAGGTCGACGCGTTCATGCCGTGCTCGGCGGCGGAGGTCCAGTAGGCGTCGACGGCCTTGACGTGCTGGGGGTCGGGCTCGCCGCGCCAGCGGATCATGAACCGTTCGACGACCGACTCCGCCTTGTCGATCTGGCTCTGCGGGACCATCGGGAGGCCCTGGCCGCGCGCGGACTGGGCGACGTACGAGAGCGCCATCACGGCCGCGCGCGCGAGGTCGTCGCGCGCCTGCTCGGCGGAGATGTCGAGGAGCGGCCTGAGGCCCCAGACGGGCGCGAGCATCGCGAGCGCGGACTGCACGTCGACCCGGATGTCGCCGGAGTGCACCGGGATCGGGAACGGCTCGGCGGCGGGCAGCCCCGGGTTGAACGCGCCGTCGACGAGGAGGCCCCAGACGTTGCCGAAGGAGACGTGACCGACGAGGTCCTCGATGTCGACCCCGCGGTAGCGGAGGGCGCCGCCCTCCTTGTCCGGTTCGGCGATCTCCGTCTCGAACGCGACGACTCCTTCGAGCCCGGGTACGAAGTCGGACATCAGGCGGCTCCTCTAATCGATGATCGATCAACCGAGTGCTGGTCGATGGTCGGGTCTCAACAGTCGTCCAGCCCCAGAGTCTGTACGGTTCCGATGATGCGGGGAAGCGTGACATCCGGCACACTGCGCCGATCCGGCGACTGAGGATTGACGCCGGGCGGTGCCGGGCACAATGAGGCGCTGCCGCACAATGAGGCCGTGACCGATCCCGTGACCGATCCCGCGCCCGACGCCCCGGATCCCGCCGACATGCGCGAGCAGTACCGCACCACGGAGCTGTCCGCCGACGACCTGGCGCCCGAGCCGATCGGACAGTTCACCCGCTGGTTCAAGGAGACCGCCGCGAACCCGGCGATCCACGAGCCGAACGCGATGATCGTCTCCACCGCCACCCCCGACGGCCGGCCGTCCTCCCGTACGGTCCTGCTCAAGCACTACGACCGGTCCGGCTTCGTCTTCTTCACCAACTACGGCTCCCGCAAGGGCACCGAGATCGCCGCCAACCCGTACGTCTCGCTGCTCTTCCCCTGGCACCCGCTGGCCCGTCAGGTCGTCGTCACGGGCCGCGCCGAGCACATCGGGCGCGACGAGACCGCCGCCTACTTCCGCACCCGGCCGTACGGCTCGCAGCTCGGCGCCTGGGCCAGCCACCAGTCCTCGGTGATCGGCTCCCGCGAGGAACTCCTCACCCGGTACGCGGACCTCGCCGCCCGCCACCCCGAGGGCACCCCGGTGCCCGTCCCGCCGGAATGGGGCGGCATCCGGGTCGTCCCCGACGCCGTCGAGTTCTGGCAGGGCCACGAGAACCGCCTCCACGACCGTCTCCGCTACGTCCGCGAGGGCGGCCCCCGGGGCGAGACCTGGCGGGTGGAACGACTGGCGCCCTGAGCCCTCCCGGGACCGGCCAGGGCCCCGCCGGGGCGGGGACGGCCCCCGCGGGGCTCCGACCTGACAGACCCGTCCGGCGCGGGAGACCCGGCCTACCCTGATTCGTCTCTTCGATGCGACGATTTCCCGGAAGGTGATGTGCCCTGCGTCACGTTCCAGTTGAATGGCCGCAGCATGGGGGGTGGGGGATGAGCGCATTCACGGGGTCCGCGAGCGACACCGCATCCGTTCCCGGAGCGGGGGCCGACCTGCTGGCCGCCCTGCTCGACGGGATGGACGCGGCACTCTGCGCCTTCGCCGCCGACGGCACGGTCACCCACTGGAACCGCGAGGCCGAACGCATCCTCGGCTGGACCGCCGCCGAGGCGGTCGGCCGCCGGGGCTTCGAGGGCTGGGCCGCGCGCAGCGCCGACGCCGAGGACATCCTCCGGGGACTCATGGGCGTCATGAACGGCCCCGGACGCCAGGTCCTCGAACTCGCCCTGCTCCGCAAGGACGGCGGCCGGGTCCTGGTCCGCAGCCAGGCGGCGGGCGTGCGCGGCGCGGACGGCGCCCCCGCGGGCGTGTACTGCGCGTTCAGCGAGGTCCACGTCCAGCTCGACCTGGAACGCTCGGTGGCCCTCAGCGAGGCCCTCTTCGACGGCGCGCCCTGGGGCGTCGTCCTCGTCGACGCCGACCTGCGCCCCGCCACGGTCAACGCGCACGCGGGCCGCGCCCTCGGCACCGGCCGCACGTCCCTCCTGGGCCGCCCCCTCGGCGATGTCGTCGTGCACGGCGCCGAGGAACTGGAGGCCGCCCTCCAGCACGTCCTCGCCGAGGGCACCCCGTCCGCGCCCGCCGAGGTGTGGGTGACGCTGCGGACCCCCTCGGGGGAGCGGCGCCGGTGCTGGCGCAGCGGCTTCCTGCGGCTGTCGTCGCCGATGGCGGAGGAGCCCGTGCCGCTCGGGGTGGCCTGGCTGTTCCAGGACGTCACCGAGGAGCGGCTGGCCGCCCGCGAGGCGGACCGGCTGCGCTTCCGGTGGAGCCAGCTGCACCGGGCGGGCGCGGCGGCGGCCGAGTGCGAGGACCCGGCGGAGGCGGCGGCGGTCCTGCTGGACTTCGCACTGGCCGGGTTCGCCGACCACGCCCTCGTGGACCGGCCCGCGGGCGAGCGGCGGCTGACCCGGACCCTCACCACCCCGGCGTCCACCGCCCCCGGCCCGTCGTCCCCGGTGGTGGGCGGCGGCATCCCGCTGCGGTACGGGCCCCGGCACCCGGCGCTCCAGGCCTGGGACCGGGTGGGCACGGTCCGGGCCAGCGCGGGCCGTACCGCCGAGGTGTGGGCGGAGGCGCACCTGTGGCCGGGGGACGCGGCGCACGCGGTGTGCGCGGTGCTGCGCTCCCGGGGCCGGACGCTCGGCGTCGTGACCTTCCTGCGCGCCGCCTGCCGCCCGGCGTTCGAGCGCGAGGACGTGGTCTTCGCCGAGGCGGTCGCCTCACGGGTGGCGGCGGCCCTGGACCTCCCGCCCCTTCCGTGACGCGTGGTGACCCGAGGGTCGCGTATCGAGACGAAGACGGCTCCGGAATCGGTCATTGCCGTGCAGGTCCCCTGCCCGGCCGTGGAGGAGCTGGGTAGGTTCCGTAGCGGTTCGGGGGGTGATGTGTGTGCCCTCCGGCCTGGAAGCCCATGCACCGGACGTCGGAGGGACGCGCATCATGACCGACATCGATCTCGGGGTGGCAAGTGACTGGAACGAGGGCGACAACCACGCCCGCATCTCGCTCCAGTCGAGCCGGGTCTATCCGAACTCGGACAAGAAGGACCTGGTCATCGGATCGCCGGTGAGCATCGAGCTCTCGGTGAACACGAACCACTCCTCTTCCCAGGAGGCCGATAAGATCTACTTCACGACCCACCACGGTGCGACGAAGAAGATCATCGCCGTGCTCGACTCGGACGGGAACCTCTCCATCGCCGGCCGCCTGATCACGGAGCAGAAGGACCTCCGGTACTGAGGCGCTCCGCCGCGGAGGCCCTTCCTCGCGAGGGGCTGAGGCGCACCCGGTGACGGGGGGCGCGGGAGAAGCGGCGGAGGGGGCGAGGTCCGCCCTGCGGCCGGGCGGGGCGGGGCGGGAGTGCCTCCGCCCCGCCCGTGCGTCCGGGGCCGCGCGCCGCCGTGCGGCGCGGTGGATGCCCCGCGGGGCGGGCCCCGGCGGTCAGTGCCGGTAGAAGATCCGGTCGCCGTACTCCGTCATGACCCGGCCGTTCCACTCGTGTCCGCCGTCGACGTTCCCGGAGCGCAGCAGCGGGGGCTCGATGCCGCGCCGGACGAGCTCCTCGGCGGCGGCGGCGAGGGTGGCCTGCATGAGGGCGCTGGTGACGACGGTCGAGGCGGGGGCGAAGGGGGCCTCGATGCCCTCGTGGCTGAGCTCGGCGTCACCGACGGCGATCTTCGAGTCCAGGACGATGTCGCAGTGGTCCTTGAGGTACGTGCCCGAGACGTGCCGGGACTTCGTCTCCGTCGCGTAGGCCACCGAGGTGACGCCGATGACGGTGAGGCCGAGCGCGCGGGCGTTCATCGCCATCTCCACGGGCAGGGCGTTGCGCCCGGAGAGGGAGATGACGATCAGGACGTCCCCGGACTTGGCGGGGGAGGAGTCCAGGACCGCGCCCGCGAGGCCGTCGACCCGCTCCAGGGCGGAGCCGAGGGTGGCGGGCATGACGTCGACGCCGAGGACGCCGGGGACGACGAGCAGGTTCATCAGGGCGAGGCCGCCGGCCCGGTAGACGACGTCCTGGGCGGCGAGGGAGGAGTGGCCCGCGCCGAAGGCGAAGAGGCGGTTGCCGTTCTCGACGGCCCCGGCGATCGCGGCGCCCGCCGCGGCGATCTCGGCCGAGTCGCCGTCCCTGACCTGCTGGAGCAGGCCGATCGCGGCGTCGAAGAACTGTCCGGCCAGCTTGCTCTCGCCCACGCTGTCGCCCATTCCAGAAGCTCCTTCTCGTCGCCGTGGTGTCGCCGTCGTGTCATGGTCGTGCCCTGGTCGCCGCTCACGGTGCGGTCTGGACCATTGCTCTGTCAATACCGCCGGAGGCCGGTACGGTCCGGTTGTCGGCGCGATGCGTCAGAATTGGTGCAGGGCCAGCGCACGACTCATTGAGGGGCACGTATGTCCGGACTGATCGACACAACGGAGATGTACCTCCGCACCATCCTCGAGCTCGAGGAAGAAGGTGTGGTCCCCATGCGCGCCCGGATCGCCGAGCGGCTCGACCAGAGCGGCCCCACGGTGAGCCAGACGGTGGCCCGGATGGAGCGGGACGGCCTGGTGGCCGTGGCCAGCGACCGGCACCTGGAGCTCACCGAGGAGGGCCGCCGCCTCGCCACCCGCGTCATGCGCAAGCACCGCCTCGCGGAGTGCCTGCTCGTCGACGTGATCGGCCTGGAGTGGGAGCAGGTCCACGCGGAGGCGTGCCGCTGGGAGCACGTGATGAGCGAGGCCGTGGAGCGGCGCGTCCTGGAGCTGCTGCGGCACCCGACGGAGTCGCCGTACGGGAACCCGATCCCGGGCCTTGAGGAGCTGGGAGAGAAGGCGGAGGCCGAGGCCTTCCTGGACGACTCGATGGTGTCGCTCGCGGACCTGGACGCGAGCGAGGGCAAGACCGTGGTCGTGCGGCGGATCGGCGAGCCGATCCAGACGGACGCCCAGCTGATGTACACGCTGCGCAGGGCGGGCGTGCAGCCCGGCTCGGTGGTGTCGGTGACGGAGTCGGCCGGTGGTGTCCTGGTGGGCAGCAGCGGTGAGGCGGCGGAGCTGAACGCGGAGGTCGCGGCGCACGTGTTCGTCGCCAAGCGCTGAGGACGCCGTCCTTTCGGGGGTGTCCCGCCGGTCGCCGGAAGGCCGACCCGGTGGGGCACCCCCTTTCGCCGTTCCGGGAACCTCGGGCGGTGCCCGGGTCCTCCGGCGGGTCCGGGGGCTCCGGCGGGGGCCAGTGGGTACGGATATTCGAATGTTTCCGGTGAGGTGGCGGGTGTGCGCCCCGGTTTACGCCGGAATGGGCCACGCCCGACTCCTCGGCGTGCCACGCTGGGGCGAGAGGTGCGAGACCGGGAGGGGTGGGGCCGTGCGGCGAGCGCTTTCCGTGTGCCCGACCGGGCCCGCCCCGGAGACAGAAGGCCCCGGCGCCTCGCGGCGCCGGGGCCTGCCCTCCCCTTGTCCGACCTGGAGCCCCGAGCTCCCGAGGTCGGTCCCCGCGGACCGTCTTCCCCGAGCGGTCCGCCTCCCGTTCAAGATCTCCCCTCGGCGGTGGCGGCCAATCCTTGAGCCCTGTCACTCGAACGAGGGGTGTTGTGTGGCAGGAGCGCATTTTCGAATGCGAGTTCGATAGTCTGGTGTGGTGCGACGGAAAGAGGGGGTGCCAGGGATGGCGCGACGACTCGACGTCAGCGGAGCCGACGGCGTGCGGCTGGCGGCCTGGGACCTCACACCCGGGGACGCGGCTCCCCGGACCGGCCCCGGGGTCCTGCTCCTCCACGGGCTCATGGGCCACGCGGCCCACTGGGCCCCGGCCGTCGCCCGTCTCGCGGCCGGCCCCCGGCCCGGCGAAGAACCCGGCCCGTGCCTCCGGACCGTGGCCCTCGACCAGCGCGGCCACGGGCACAGCGACAAGCCCGCCACCGCCCCCTTCACCCGTGAGGCGTACGTGGCGGACGCGGCGGCGGCCGTCGAGCAGCTCGGGCTCGGTCCGGTGACCCTCATCGGGCACTCCATGGGAGCCCTCACCGCCTGGCAGCTCGCCGCCGAGCGTCCCGACCTCGTCCGCGCGCTCGTCATCTGCGACATGCGCGCCTCGGCGCTGGGGGCGGCCTCGCAGCGCGAGTGGCGGGACTGGTTCCCGCGCTGGCCCGTCCCGTTCGCGTCGCTCGACGACGCCCGCCGCTGGTTCGGCGCGGAGGACCCGTGGGTCGAGCGGCCGAATCCGGCCCGGGGCGCCTTCTTCGCCGAAGTCCTCGTCGAGCACCCGGACGGCTGGCGCCCGGTCTTCGACCCGGAACAGATGCTGGCCTCCCGTGAGACCTGGGTGCACGACGCCCACTGGGACTCGCTCGCCCAGGTCCGCTGCCCCACTCTCGTCGTCCGTGGCCTCGACGGCGAACTGGGCCGCGCCGAGGCCCAGGAGATGGTCCGGGTGCTGCCCCACGGGGCGTACGCGGAGATCCCCGACGCGGGTCACCTCCTCCACTACGAGCACCCGGGGGCCTGGCACGAGGCCGTCGCCCCCTTCCTGCACGGCGTCCTGACCCCCTGACCCGGACGGCCCCACGGCCCGCACAGTGGCGCGATCCACCACCCGGCAGTCCTGAACTCGCCTTGTGGGAAAGGTGGTTCGGGAGCGTAATGAGTGCCACGCCGCAACGGTTCCAGCTCGGGGGGAAAGATGGGGACGTCCGAAGAGCCACCGCCGAGACCGACGCACGAGCCCGCGCCGCCGCAGGCGCCCGCGCCGCGCGTGCCCGATCCGGCCTCCTCGTCCGGTCCGGTCCCGGCGTCCGGTCCGGCGCCCTCGTCCGGTCCGGCCGCTGCCTCCGGTCCGGCCCGCCCGTCGGCTCCGGCCCCCACACCACTGGTCCCCACGCCTCCGGCCCCGGCTCCCGGGCCGCCGAGGGCCGCGCCGGTCCCGCCGTCCGTCCGTGCGCCGTCGTCCGCACCCCGGCCCGGGGTCCCGCCGCGCCAGGGCCTGGTCATCAGCAAGCGGCTGCTCTGGGTGCACGGGGCCGCGTATCCGCTGGAGAACATCGTCCGCGTCTACACCTTCAAACTGAGACCGCGCAGGGGCGAGGCGTTCGCCCGGTTCCTGAAGCGCGGCGGCTTCACCCTGCTCCTGATCCTGCTCCTGACGTGGATCGGTGACTCGACGGGCGGCTACGGATCGTCCTCGGGGATCGAGGACTTCCTGGGGCTCGCCCTCCTCGTCGCGGGATGCCTGTTCGTCTACTTCATCGGCGACATGCTCGCGGTGGTCTTCGCGGTGAGTCACCCCGTCCTCGCCGTGGAGACGAACGGCCGGTCCACGGCCCTGGTGACAGGGCGGCGCGACTACCTGAACGGTCTGGTGCTCACCATCGCCGAGGCGATCGACCGGCCGGACGCGGAACTCCACGCCACGGTGGCGTCGCTGGCGATCACCAACTACGGGAACTACCACTTCGGCGACTCGGTCAACATCTACGGCGGCAGCGGGCACACGGGAGTGACCCGGTGACGGGCGGCGACCGGCACTTCGGGGACGTGGTCAACATCCACGGCGGCCAGAACCACCAGGGTATCGTCCACCACCATCACGCCCCGGCGCCCACGCTCCAGGAGACGCTGAAAGCCGTCGCTGACCTGGCACGGGCGCTGCGCGGCGAGGTCCCCGAGGAGGACCGGGCCTCCATCGACGCGGCGCTGCCGGTCCTCGCGGCCGAACCGGCCGCCGGGCCGGGCGCCCAGCGCCGGTCGCTGATGGCCCTCGCGGCCGTCGCCGTGGCCGTGGGAACGGTGGGCCAGCCCCTCCTGGACACCGTCCGGGCCGCCCTCGACCTCCTCGGACGCTGAGCACGCACCCCAGGGGGGAGCCGGAGGCCTGACGGGCGGCCAGGGGCGGACCGGGCAGCCCCGCCCGGACCCGGCGGCCGGGGCCGGACGGCGCCGGAGGCCCGACCGGGCGCCACGGCCCCGCGCCGACCCACCACCTCGGGCCCCCTCAGCGGTAGCGGGCCGCTCGGCGCGGGCGGGCCGGGGCGGTGACGTCCGGGCCGGGGCGGTGACGTACGGGAGGGGGCCCGCGCCCGGGGACGGCCGGGACGCCTCCCCCAAGGAGACGACCCGGCGCGTCCGGACGGTTCAGCCCTTGCTGACCGCCGCGAGGATCTCCGGGAGCCGCCGGGCCGCGCGCGGCGCCGCCGCCTTCAGACCCGCCCAGGCGATCAGCGCGCCGTACGCCATGCCCACCGGGAACAGCAGCCACAGCAGCGACTCCTGGTCGGAGACGTGCAGGTACACCGTCGCCGCGATGACCGGCGCGCACAGCACCGCCGCCGTCACCATGCCGCCGAGGATCGAGATCCAGGCGAGCCCGCCCTGCCCCGGCGCCACGTTCTTGTAGCCGCTGTCCTGCGGGATCGAGTACGGGAAGCTCGCCGAGGCCACCGCGCCGGTCGCCAGCATCGCGCCGAGCAGCGCGAACGCCACGCCGAGCGCCTCCGGCAGCTGCGACCAGTCACCGAGGACCCCGGCCGTCACCGCCGTCACCAGAGCCGTGTACGGCAGGGTGACCGCGAGCAGTGCCAGCGCCCGCGCCCGGAGTTCGGCGTACGCGTCGGCCGCCGTCGAGATGGTCTGCGCCACCATCCAGAACGCCGAGGTGTCCTGCCCGAACTGGTTGTACATCTGGATGCCGAGCATCGCCGACGCGAAGCACGCGAAGTAGATGGAGCCCGTTCCCTGGAAGGCGTTGAACAGGGGCACGATCAGACCGACCGCCAGCGAGGTCACCCACGCCGCCTTCGTCTTCGGGTCGCGCCAGATGTACCGCAGGCTGCGCTCCATGACCGCGCCCGTCCGCCCGCCCGGCAGCAGCCGCCCGAGCCGCCCCGCACCGGCGGACTTCTCCCGCCCGGCGTCCGGCGCGGCACCGATGGTGGAACCGTCCGGCTCCACCATCAGCCGCACCAGGCTCCGCCGCCACCAGTGCACGAGCGCCGCCAGGGCGCCCGCCGTGAGCAGCAGCCGGGCCGCCGCCACCGCGTACGAGCCCTGGCTCGCCGCGTCCACCGCGCCGATCGCGGCGGCCGGCGGCAGCCAGCCGACGACGGCCGTCGCGGGCTCCAGGGACTCCAGGCCACCGGCCTGGCCGAGCCGCTGGGCGCCGAAGTTCACCAGCTGCATGCCGACCGCGATCACCAGACCGCTCAGCAGCGCCAGGTCCCGGCCCTTGCGGGAGGTCAGCAGCCGGATGTTCGCGGCGGCCACCGCCCGGGACAGCGCCACGCACGTCACGGTCACCAGCGGCACCGCGAGCACCGCGAACACCGTCCCCGCCGCCCCCTGGGCGACGGACAGCACGGCACCGGACACCAGGAACAGGGTGAACAGCGGCCCGACACCGACCAGCGAGGCCACCAGCAGCGCCCGGACCAGCGGCTGGGGCCGCAGCGGCAGCATCACGAGCCGCGAGGGGTCGAGGGTCTCGTCACCGCTCGGGATGAACAGCGGCATCACGGTCCAGGCCAGCGCGATGACCCCGGTGAGGAGCACCGCGACGGTGTCCGCGTCGGTACGGCCCCGCAGCAGGACGAAGCCCAGCACGGCACCCGCCGCGAAGACCGCGCCGAAGACGATCGTGGCGATGTAGGCGGCGGTCCGGCCGCCCGACTGCCGCAGCCCGTTGCGCAGCAGCGCCAGCTTCAGCAGGACGAAGACCCGGGTGAGGGACTGCGCCGGGGCGGCCGGGGTCGTGACGGCGCTCATCGCCCGGCACCGCCGCCCAGCCAGTCCAGCGAGTCCCCGGCCGTGTCGCGCCCGTGCGCGCCGACCAGTTCGAGGAACGCCGCCTGGAGCGAGGGCGCGTCGCCCCGCACGTCGGCGAGCGTGCCCTGGGCCCGGATCCGGCCCGCGGCCATCACGGCGACCCAGTCGCAGAGCGACTCGACCAGTTCCATGACGTGGCTGGAGAAGACGACGGTGGCGCCGGAGGCGGTGTACCGCTCCAGGACACCGCGGATGGTCTGCGCCGAGACGGGGTCCACGCCCTCGAACGGCTCGTCGAGGAAGAGGACCTCCGGGTTGTGCAGGAGCGCCGCCGCGAGGCCGATCTTCTTCCGCATGCCGGTGGAGTAGTCGACGACCAGCTTGTTCTGCGAGCCGGTCAGGTCGAGGACGTCGAGGAGCTGCGCGGCCCGCTTGTCGACCTCGGCACCGGGCAGCCCCCGCAGCCGTCCGCTGTACGCGAGGAGTTCACGGCCCGAGAGCCGCTCGAAGAGCCGCAGGCCCTCCGGCAGGACGCCGATCCGCGCCTTGACCTGGGCGACGGACTCCGGGTCGGCCCACACGTCGTGCCCGGCGACCAGGATGCGGCCGTGGTCGGGCCGGAGCAGGCCCGTGATCATGGACAGGGTGGTGGTCTTGCCCGCGCCGTTCGGTCCGACGAGCCCGATGAACTTGCCCGCGGGCAGGACCAGATCGATCCCGTTCACCGCGATCTGCTGGCCGAAACGCTTCCATAGTCCTTCGACGCGGACGGCGGGCGTCGCACTGTCTCCCGGTGCGGCGCCCGCCACGTCGAACTTTCCGTCAGATGCCTGGTCAGGCATGGTGCGTCACCCTTTCGGTGGTCCCCGTTCGTACGGGCACCACCCTACGGGTGAGGCGTCACGGCTCCCAGGGGTCAGACCGTCCGGGCCCTGGTCTCCGCCGCTTCCCGGCCACAGGCGTACGCGAGGGCGCTGATCAGCTCCTCCGCGTCCGGCAGCCAGCGGTTCGCCTGGGTGGGGCGCCGGGCCCACTGCACGGCGCCGCTGCCGCCGACGCGGGTGGGCGGGGCGGCGACGTAGTGGCCCTCGCCGAGGGTGGTGAGATCGAGGGAGGCGGGGGCCCAGCCGAGCCTGCGGACCAGGTCCGGCACCTTCGTGGCGGCGCCGGGCAGGACGAAGAAGTACATGCGCCGGTCCGGGGAGCAGGTCACGGGGCCCAGCGTCAGCTCCATCCGCTCCATGCGGGCGAGCGCCAGGAACCCGGCGGACTCGGGCACCTCGATCGCGTCGAAGGTGCGGCCGGTCGGCAGCAGGATCGAGGACTTCGGCTGCTTCGACCACATCCGGCGGGCGCCGACGCCGCTGCCGGTCGCCTGCGTCGACCAGTCGGGCCGGACCGGGTGGGCGCCGGGCGTGACGCACTCCTGCGCGCCGCAGGAGCAGCGCTCCCGGCCTTCGACGGCCTCCAGCCAGGTCCCGGGGAACACGTCCCAGTGCCGCTCTTCCGCGTACCGCACGGCGCTGTCCAGCAGCTGCTCGCCCCGCTGCCCGGGGATCTGGGCGACGTCCGTGACTCCCATGGTCTCTTCCACGCTGAGCACAACTCCGCCCACCACCGGGAGTTACGGGCGGGGCGTGCGGCGGTCCGGGGCATCGATCCCGCACGCGGGGCGCATCGGAGCACGTGCGGGGGCGCGTGGAGAGGCCGGGAGCGGGGGTGGGTACGGAGAGGAGGGGGGCGCCGGAGCGTGCGCGACCGGCGTGTCCGGTTTCGCGTGTTCACATCGGCATTGACCGGATATCCGCCGGGCATTGATCACTCCTCCGGTGATCTCCGCACGGCTCAGGGGGTACTCATGGCAGCCAGGCCACTCGTTCCGCGTCAGCTCAACGAACGGCTCCAGTCGCTCATCCAGGAGGCCGCGTGCTCCAACGCCGGCCTCGCCCGCAGGGTCAACATGGTCGGCGCGGAACGCGGCCTCGACCTGCGGTACGACAAGACCTCGGTGGCCCGCTGGCTCCGAGGGCAACAACCGCGCGGCCGGGCGCCCGGCGTCATCGCCGAGGCGCTGGGCCGCAAGCTCGGCCGCACGGTCACGATCGACGAGGTCGGCATGGCCAACGGCCGCAACCTCGCGGCGGGCGTGGGGCTCCAGTTCGCGCCGACCGTGCCCGGGGCGATCGAGCAGGTCTGCGAGCTGTGGCGCAGCGACGTGGGGCGGCGCGACTTCCTGTCCGGTTCGGTGGTGGCCGCGTCGGCGCTCGTGGAACCCAGCCGGGACTGGCTGATCACGGGCCCGGACCCGTACGTGGCCAGGACGGCGGGAGCCCGCGTCGGGGTCGCGGACGTCGCGGCCGTACGGGAGATGACGGACGCGCTCGTCGATCTCGACCGGCGGTTCGGCAGCGGACACGTGCGCCAGGTGGTGGTGCACTACCTCAACAGCGTGGTGTCGGGGATGCTGTCCGGCTCCTACCGGGAGGCGGTCGGCAGGCAGTTGTTCGCGGCGGTCGCCCGGCTCACCGAACTGGCCGGGTACATGGCGGTGGACACCGGTGAACCGGGCCTGGCGCAGCGGTACTACATCCAGGCGCTGCGGATGGCGCAGGCGGCCGGTGACCGGGGCTACGGCGGATACGTGCTGGCCGCCTCGATGAGCCACCTCGCCGCCCAGCTGGGCAACCCCCGGGAGATCGCGCAGCTCGCGCGGGCGGCGCAGGAGGGCGCGCGGGGCAAGGTGCCGCCGCGCGCGGAGGCGATGTTCTTCGCGGCGGAGGCGCGCGGACACGCGCTGCTCGGTGACGTCCGCGCCTTCGAGACGGCGGCGGGCCGGGCGCTGGAGGCGCTGGAGCGGGCCGAACCGGCGGCGGGCGACGACCCCTCGTGGATCGCGCACTTCGACGGGGCGTACCTCGCGGACGAACTGGCCCACTGCCACCGGGACCTGGGGCAGGCGGAGGCGGCGGCGCGGGCCGCGGAGGAGTCGATCGCCGGACATCCGCAGACCCGGGCCCGGCGCCGGGCGATCGGCCTGGCCCTGCTGGCCTCGGCGCGGGTGCAGCAGCGGGAGGTGGAGCAGGCGTGCCGGATCGGCACGGAGGCCCTGGAACTCCTGGGCACCCTGCGGTCGTCACGGGGCGCGGAGTACCTGGACGACCTGCGCGAACGCCTGTCGCCGTACGCGGGGGAGCCGGTGGTGAGGGAGTTCGGCGCCCGGATGGAGATGTACGCGGCGTAGCCCGCCGGGCCGGGGCGCCCCGCCGGGCTCCGTCGGCCCGGCAGGACCTTCCCGGCCAGTCGGGCGGGTCCGGCGGGTTCGGTGGGTTCGGTGGGTCCGGGGCCGACCCGTCGGCGGGCGGTGACGGCGGCGGGCGGGACGGCCGTCGTTCAGGTGCGGTCCGGGGCGCGGGTGAAGCGGTCGGCCGCCTCTCCCCGGAGCAGTCCGGCCGGGAGGCGGCGGCCGTAGGCCAGCAGCAGGAGGTGCTGGGCGCGGCCGTACACCGGCGGGCCGGAGCCGTACGACCAGTCGAGGTCCTCCGCGCACAGCCGTACGCCGTCCAGATCGGCGCCGAAGAACCTCAGGCCGCTGGGCCGGATCTCCCCGAGGAGCGGGTGCAGCCGCTCCTCGGGGACCTGACGGCCGATGCCGAGGGCGACGGTGACGTCGAGACCGTGCACCACGTCGTGGCCGAGGGCCGCCGGGAGCCCGCCGACCGGGGGCTTCCAGGGGTGGTGGGCGTTGTCCCGCAGGAAGGCGGCGAGCGCGGCGGGCGCGTGGGCGCCCGCGTCCCGGCGCGCGACGCGGTCCGTCATCCGGTGGAGGCTCCCGCCCGCCCTGACCAGTTCGCCGAGCGTCGCGGGCAGCGACAGCCGGAAGCCCATGGACATGTGGGCCACGACCTCCCGCACCCGCCAGCCCCCGCAGAGGCTCGGCGCGTCCCACTGAACGGGCCGCAGGCTGTCGAACAGGTCGGCCAGCTCCCGGCGTTCCGCCGCGATGGCGGCCCTGGTCCCGGCGTTCTTCTCCTCGCGTGCCGTCACGTTTCCCATGGGCCAAGCCTGTGACCGGACCGCCCACAACTCCAGTAGACAGTTCTGCTGCCACCTAGAATCAGCGCTTATGGAGCTCCGCCAACTGCGCTACTTCGTCAGCGTCGTCGACGAGGGCGGGTTCACCCGGGCCGCCGCCCGGCTGCACCTGGCCCAGCCCGGTCTCAGCTCCCAGATCCGGCAGTTGGAGAGGGAACTGGGCCAGCCGCTGCTCGACCGCTCCGGTCGTACGGTGACACCGACCGAGGTGGGCCGGGCGGTCCTGCCCCACGCCCGTGCCGCGCTCGCCGCCGTGGACGCGGTGCGGCAGACGGTGGACGCCTGCACGGGGCTGCTGCGCGGCCGGGTCGCGCTCGGGCTGGTCTCCGGCGCCACGGGCCACGCCTTCGACATCGCCGCCTTCCTCGCGGACTTCCACGACGACCACCCCTCGGTCGAGGTGGCGCTCACCGAGGACACCACGGAACGGATGACGGCCGCGCTCCTGTCCGGCGAGCTCGACCTCGCCGTCCTCGGTCTCGGGGCGGAGGCGCCGGGGCCCGGAGTGGCCTTCCGGACCGTGCTCGACGTCCCACTGGCCGCCGCCGTCGCGCCCGGCGATCCGCTCCTCGGCCGCCGGGGCCGTACGACCGTCCCGCTCGCCGCGCTGCGCGACCGCCCGCTGATCTGCCTGCCGCGTGGCACCGGGGTGCGCGCGGCCCTCGAACACGGCTGCGCGCGGGCGGGGTTCCGGCCACGGGTCGCCTTCGAGGCGGCGGCCCCCCGGGTGCTGGCCCAGCTCGCGGCCCGGGGTCTGGGCGTCGCCGTGCTCCCGGCGGGGGAGGAGGGCCCCGGCCCCGGGCTCCGTACCCTGCGGATCGTCCGGCCCGGGGTGCGGGCCCGTGTCGCGGTCGCCTGGCGCGCCGCCGGACCCTCGGGGCCCGCGGCCAGGGTGTTTCTCGACCGGCTCCGCGCGGCCCTGCCGGAACCGCCCGGAGGCCCGGCGGCCACGGGCGGCGCCCCGGGCCGCCAGAGCCGTACGGACCGGCCCGCGAACGGGAAGGAGCCCTCCGGGCGCGGCCGTTCGTGAAGGGAGGTGTAACCGGGCTCACACGTGTGTGCGGAGCCCCGCGCCCACCCGGTAGCGTGAGCCGACGATTCCGTTGGTCCATCAGTAGGAGTCCCGGTGACGCAGAACGGACAGGGTCCGGAGCCGCAGTACCCGGCGGTGCCCCCGGCGTACGACGCCCACGGGGGAACACCGTCGTGGGACGGCGGAGCCTGGGGCCCCGCCGCCGGGCAGCCGGGCGGACAGCCGCTGCCGCCCGCGCAGCCGCTGCCTCCCGAGGCGACCCCCGGGGGCGCCGACGCGCAGTCGACCCAGTACCTGCCGCCGGTCCCGCCGCAGCCGGGGTACGGCTATCCGCCGCCCTTCGCCGGGGACATGGGCGCCACCCAGCACATCGCCCCCGTGCCGGGCTCGATGCCCCCCGCCTACCCGCCGGGACCGCAGCCCGGATACGGCTATCCACCGCCCGCCGGAGACATGGGGGCCACGCAGCACATACCGCCGGTGCCGCCGGCCCAGGACGCGGGAGCCGCGCGGTTCCCGGGCGGCGGGCCGGTCCCGGGGCAGGGCGCCGGGCCCGCCGGGGCGTCGGACGCCACCCAGTACATCGCTCCCGTACCGGCGCGGGAGCCCGGGGAGCGTCAGCCGCCCCCCGAGTTCGACAGCCTCTTCCGCACGGAGGCGCCGAGGGCCCCCCAGCAGCCCCGGGCGCAGGCGTACCAGCAGCCGCACACCCCGCCCCCGTACCAGCAGCCGCACACCCCTCCTCCGTACCAGCAGCCCCCCGCCCCGTACCAGCAGCAGCATCAGGCGCCTCCGCCGCCGCCCCAGCAGTACGCCTACCAGGACGCGTACTACGACAACGGTCCCGGCGAGCCCGAGCCGCCGCGCCGCAAGTCGCCGGTCGCGCTGATCGCGGCCGTCGTGGCGGGCTGCGCCGTCGTCGGGCTCGGCGCGGGTGCGCTGCTCAGCGGCGGCGAGAAGCCGTCCGACAAGCCCGGCCAGAACGTGGCCGCGAGCTCCGCCGCCCCCTCCGAGGGGGAGAAGCCCGCCGAGGAGAAGCCCGCCGACCCGGCGGAGCCGCAGGCGCGGGAGCTGAGCAAGCTCCTCGCGGACAGCAGCAACAGCCGTGACACGGTGATCAGTTCGGTCGAGCTGATCAAGCGGTGCGAGGACCTGGACAAGGCGGCGAACGACCTGCGGGGCGCCGCCGAGCAGCGCCGGGGCCTGGTGACCCGGCTCCAGTCCCTCGACGTCGACAAGATCCCGGACAGCCCCGCGCTGACCGAGGCGCTCACCGAGGCGTGGCGGGCGTCCGCCGAGGCGGACGACCACTACGCGGCCTGGGCCGACCAGATGAAGTCGAAGAAGGCGTGCAAGGGCGGCAAGGCCCGCTCCACGAACCGGACGGCGGCGGCGAACGCGAAGAGCGGCGAGGCCACCACCGCCAAGAAGGAGGCGGCCGGGCTCTGGAACCCGACCGCCGCCAAGTACGGCCTGGAGAAGCGGACGTTCACCCAGCTCTGAGGGCCGCCCCCGGCGGCGGGAACGGTCCGCCGCCGGGGCCCCTCACCGACGGGACCCCCACCGGGCCCGGCACCGGCGGCCCGCTGTCCGGGCCCCGCCGTCGCCCGGCCCGCCCGTTCACTGCGCGCCGAGGACGGTCTCCCCGACGTCCACGAAGCCGGGGCGCTGTGCCACCAGCCGTCCCTCGCGCACGACGTGGAACGTCACCTCGTGGTTGACGATCCGGGGGAAGTCCGCCGCGCCGAGCAGGTCCTCGTACTTCCAGCGCAGGTCCGGGGTGAGGCCGCCGGTGTCGATCCGCTGGCCCCGGTCGAGGGCCTGGGCGATCCGGACGGCCGTGACGCGGTCCGTGTCGAGGGACTCGACGACCGCCTTGAGGACCGTGTAGGCGATCCAGGTGGTCTGCACGCCCGTGTCGGTGGGATCGACCCGGTTGTCGACGAAGGCGTGTTCCCGGATGACCTCCCGCATCGGCGCCCAGCTGCGGTCCTCGGCATCCGGGTACCAGCCGGTGACGAACGCGCCCTCGAAGGGGCTGTGCGCGCCGCCCGTACGGTCGATCAGGGGCTGGTCGACACTGCCGAGCACCGAGGAGATCCGCACCCCGTTCCGTTCCCCGCCGTCGCCGTCGCCGTCGCCGTCCCGCCCGGCCTCCTCCTCGGGGAGGCGGCGGAAGGAGTCGAAGAAGGTCTGGGTGCGCTCGCCGAGGACGGCGGCGACGCAACCCTTGTCGTCCCCGGCCCTCTCCCGGGCGCGGGACGCCTGCGCGGCGTACTCGGCGGCGTCCTCCACGGCCGGGATGTCCACGGCGCCGCGGTGGCTGCCCTCGCGGAGCCCGGAGTCGAGCAGCGCGGGCAGCCGGTTCCCCGCGAGGGTGTCGGGGCGGACCAGGGAGACCGTCCGGCAGGACTCGGCGAGCTGCATGCCGTGCCCCGCGACGAGCGAGGCCTGTCCGCCGTTCACGGGGTAGGACAGCGGGCTGCTGAACTCGTCCTTGGCCAGCCCGTAACCGCCGATGTACGGGATCTCGGCCGCTTCGAGCGGGGCCATGAAAGCACGGCCGTGCTGGCTGTACGAGCCGACGACGGCGACGGCCCGCTCGCGGACCGCGCGGCGGGCGCAGTCGGCGGCGCCGGTGGGGGTGTTGTGCTCGTTGCAGGTGAGGACGCGCAGTTCGTGCCCGTCGATGCCGCCCCGGGAGTTGACCCAGCGGGCGTACGCCTGCGCCATCGCGGGCATCCCGGGCATGTTGGTCGCACGGGTCCGGTCGGGGGCCCACGTCATCACCGTGATGGGCTCCCTGGAGCCACCCGGGGTCCCGGGGAGCACGCCGCACCCGGTGAGCAACGAGGCTCCGGCCGCCGTGGTCGTGACGTACGCGAGGAGTGAGGTCAGTCGCCTGCCGGTCATGGACCCGTACGCTTCCGCCCCCGGGGTAACGCGGGAGTGAGCGGGGTTCAACGGTGGGTGACGCGAGGGTGAATTGCGGGGGCGGCGAGGGGGTGCGTCCGGTGACCGGACGGGGGACCGTACGATCGGAAGGTGTCCAGTCCAGCCTCCCCGCCCGCCTCCGGCCCGGCCTCTCCTCCCGCCTCCGGTACGGAGAACCCTTCCCGTCGCGGCCGTCGCTCCTCCACCATGGGGGTCATGCCGCTCAACGACATGCCGTGGTGGCGCTGGCGCAGCAACGTGCGCTCGGCGCTGCACATGCTCTCCGACCCCGTGTTCCACGAGACGACCTGGCTGGCCGGCCGGGACGGGTACGGCGACGTCACCGACGCCGTCTACCGCCTGGTCGAGGACACCTGGCTCGACAACTGGTCCGCCGAGAAGTACGTCGGCTCGATCTTCCGCGACGGCGCGGAGGCGGCGCTCGTCGACGCCGCCGTCCACCGGGTGGTGCGCATCACGCACCAGGTGGGACCCGACGCCCCCGTCTCCGCCTACCTCGCCGACCCCGGCTGGCCCGAGGCCGTCCGGGCCGCCCGCGAGGCCCACGTCCGCCTCGCGCGGGCGGACGGCGACGACCCCGACACGCCCCCGTGCTCGCTCGAAGCGCTCCGCGTCATGACGCGGTCCGTCTGACGGACGGTGCACGGCCCGGGACCCCCCGGTGTGGCAGGCTGACGGAATGACCGACCAGTACGTCCTCACGCTCTCGTGCCCGGACAAGCAGGGCATCGTGCACGCCGTGTCGAGCTACCTGTTCATCACCGGCTGCAACATCGAGGACAGCCAGCAGTTCGGGGACCGTGACACCGGGCTCTTCTTCATGCGGGTGCACTTCTCCGCCGAAGCCCCCGTGAACGTGGACAAGCTGCGCGCCAGCTTCACCGCCGTCGGCGACTCGTTCGCCATGGACTGGCGGATCAGCCGCGCGGACGACCGCATGAGGGTCGTCCTCATGGTGTCGAAGTTCGGCCACTGCCTGAACGACCTGCTGTTCCGCTCCCGGATCGGCGCGCTCCCGGTGGACATCGTCGCCGTCGTCTCCAACCACACCGACTTCGAGGAGCTCGTCGGCTCCTACGGGCTGCCGTTCCGGCACATCCCCGTCACCAAGGACACCAAGGCGGAGGCCGAGGCCGAACTGCTCGACCTCGTCCGGGAGGAGGACGTCGAACTGGTCGTCCTCGCCCGCTACATGCAGGTCCTCTCCGACGACCTGTGCAAGCAGCTCTCCGGCCGGATCATCAACATCCACCACTCCTTCCTCCCCAGCTTCAAGGGCGCGAAGCCGTACCACCAGGCGCACGCGCGCGGAGTGAAGCTGATCGGCGCGACCGCCCACTACGTGACGGCCGACCTCGACGAGGGCCCGATCATCGAGCAGGAGGTCGAGCGGGTCGGCCACGAGGTGACCCCGGACCAGCTCGTCGCCATCGGCCGCGACGTGGAGTGCCAGGCACTGGCCCGCGCGGTCAAGTGGCACGCGGAGCGCCGCATCCTCCTCAACGGGCGCCGGACGGTCGTCTTCGCCTGACAGGTGTCGCGGAAGGTCCGGCGTACGGGCCACGGGCCTCACGGCGCGGGGACCGGGGCCGTGCGGGGTGCCGGGCGGGCCGCCCGGCGGGCGGCCGGGCCGGTCGCCGCCCCCGCCGCCGCGAAGACCCCGCCCAGCAGCAGCCAGCCCGCCGGACCGCCGCCGACCAGCAGGGTGGTGACGACGAGCGGGCCGAGCGTACGGGCCACCGGGACGCCCGCGCCGTAGAAGCCCTGGTACGCGCCGACCCGGTCGGCGGGTGCGAGCCCGAGGCCGAGCTGCCAGGACCCGGCCGAGTGCCGCATCTCGGCGGCCACCAGCAGCACCGAACCGAGGACGAGGACCAGCACGGCCGGTCCCGCGCCCAGCCCGGGCAGGGCGGTGACCGCGAAGACGGCGCAGGCCGCGCCCATGACCGCGCCCGCTCCCCGCACCGCGCGGGCGGCCGTGTCCGTACCGGTGACGGAACGGGCGGCGCGGACCTGGAAGAGCGTCACGGCCACGGTGTTGAGGACGAACAGGGCGGAGACCGTCCAGCCCGGCGCGGCCGTCCGCTGGGTGATCCACAGCGGCAGGGCGAGGCTCAGGACCGGCATCCGCAGCAGCATCACCGCGTTCAGCAGGGTGAGCAGCACATAGGGCCGGTCTCGCAGCACGTCCGCCCCCCACCCGGACCGCCGCGACTCCGGTACGGGCCCGGCGGCGGCGGGCACGGGGGCCGGGAGCCGGGCGAGGAGCAGCGCGCAGAGCAGGAACCCGAGGGCGTCGAGCGCGAACACGGTGAGGTAGGCGCCGCGCGTCCCCGCGTGCAGGGCGATCCCGCCGAGGGCCGCGCCGACGGCGAGCCCGGCGTTCAGGACGGCCTGGAGCCGGGCGAGGACGGCGGTGCGGGCGGCGGGGGCGACCAGCCCGGCGAGCAGTGCCTGCCGGGCGGCGGCGAGGCCGGTCTGCGCGGAGGCGTACAGGGTGGCGGCGGCGAGGAAGGCGGGGAACGAGCCGACGAGGAGGAAGGCGCCGACGGCGAGGGCGGTCACCAGCGCGAGGAGCGCGGAGGTGCCGCGCGGTCCGCGCCGGTCGGCGAGGGCCCCCAGCGGCACCCCGGCGATCGAGCCGACGGCCCAGGCGACCGCGAGACCGGCGGCGACCTGCGCGGCGGAGAGCCCGACGATCTCGGTGAAGTACAGGGCGGAGGCCACGTAGAAGGCGCCGTCGCCGACGGAGTTGCTCCCCTGGGCGAGGAGCAGCGCGCGGGGCGCGCGGGTGGTCCCGAGGCCGTCGCCGATGTGTTCCGGGGGGAGGGAAGTGTTCGCCATGGACACGACGGTATGGCGAAATGGCCCGCACGCCTTGGTCCATTGACGGGCCCTGGGAGTGGGCCACTTGAGCGAGGGGGGGCCGGAGATCCCGGCCTGCGAGGTCCACTCGGGGGAGGCCCCCGGCCTGTGGGGTCCACCTGGGGAAGGCACCCGGCCCGCGGGCGGCGCCCGGGAGGCGGCCCGCCCACAGGCGGCCCGTTCACCGTCGGCCCGGCGGAGCCGCCCCGCCTACAGTCTGCTCAGGGACGCCGCCGCCGACAGGACGTCCCGGATGGCCTCCCGGTCGCCGTCCTGGCCCGCCGCCGCGTCCTCCGGGGAGATGTGGCCCGCGACGAGCTGGCAGAACTCCGCCCCGTCCATCGCCACCTGGGCCACCGACAGGTCCGGGGAGCCGATCGCGGCGGGCGAGTCCAGGGCGATGTACCAGTGGCCGCCGCCCGCGCCCTCCACCTCCAGATGGAGCGAACGGCCCGGTGCGCCCGCCGCGACCAGCTGGCGCGCCGGGGCCGCCCGGCCCGCCCGCCGTCGGCCCGCGAGCGCCGCCGGGAGCAGCCGTGCCGCCAGGTCGATCATCCCGTGCAGATGCGCGCTGCTCGGCGGGGCGTACGGGTAGGCCACCGCGTTCGCGATGTCGTCCGCGTGTACCCAGCACTCGAAGGCCCGCTCCAGGAGCGAGTCCCGCAGCGGCAGCGCGAAGTCCTTGTAGGTGACCGTCAGGTCCGCCGTGTCCCGGCCCGCGAAGGAGACCGTGCGGATCAGGGTGTGGGTCTGGTCCCGCCAGGGCCCCCGCAGGGTCCGGCCCGGCGGGTGGTCGAGCCCCGACCAGAACGTCTCGGTGCGTTCGGTCGGCGACAGTTCGGGGGTGCCCGCGCCGAGCGGGTCGTCGAGTCCGAGCGCGGCCGTCACCAGACCGTCGACGGCCAGCAGGTGCCCGATGACCCCGGCGACGGTCGCCTTGCGGCGCACCGGCCGGTCCTCCTCGTACCACTTGAGGCGCACCGGCGCGTGCCACTCGGACTCGTCGATGTCCCGGAGGAGGGCGTCGAGCCGCGCGGTCTCCGCGTCGTACGGGGTGACCCAGTCCGGTACGGGGATGCGGGCCGGGCGGCGGCCCAGGCAGTTCTCCAGGACCCGGGACCGCAGCAGCGGGTCGAGGTCCAGCTCGCGGTCCTTGTGGAGCAGGGCCACGGCGTCCCGCAGCCGGAGGGCCTCGTCGGCGCAGGGCGCGCACGAGGTCAGATGGTCCTCGACGGCTCTGGTCTCGCCCGCCGAACACGCCGAGAGCGCCCAGGCCCCGAGCAGGGACTTGAGCACTCCATGGGTCAGGACCGGCACCTCGGGCTCCGGTTCCGCCTCCGTGCCGGACGTCTCGTGGGGTGCCACCCCGGACTTCCCCTCCGTGTCGTCGCCGTGCGCCGCGCCCCCCACGGGGGCCGCCGGGTCCCCGGCCAGGTCCGCCGTCGAGCCGGACGGGAGGTCCGCGCGGTGGTCCGGGGCCCGGTGTCGAACCGGGGCCCGGGAGGCGCGTGCGACGTCCTCCGCGCCGCCGTTCGCCCCGGTCACCGGGTCCGCCCGAAGCCGGGCGGCGCCCCGCCCTCGAAGGGCCGGATGTTGGCCGAGGAGAGCAGTTGGAGACCGAGTCTGAGCCGCCGCCGGGCCTCGTCCTCGGTGATGCTGAGGTCGGCGGCGGTCTGACGGTAGTCGCGGCGCTGGAAGTACGCCAGTTCGAGGGCGGCTCTCAGCGGGGTCGGCATGGAGGTGACGATGTAGTCCGCGCGGGCGGCGGCGGAGGCCCGGCGGACCTTCTGTTCCAGCTCCTCGGCGGAGCCCCGGCCGGTCTCCGCGTACGCCGTCGCCTCGGTCTGCCGGAGCCGCTGGACGGCCTGCCGCTGGGTCAGCCCGGCGACCCAGGAGCTCATGCTGCCCTGCTTGGGGTCGTAGGCGTCGGCGTTCTCCCAGATGTAGCCGAAGACCTCGCGGGTGACCTGGTCGGCCGCGTCGTCGTCGTCGAGGACGCGGTGGGCGAGGCTGTGCACCAGGGAGGCGAACCGGTCGTACAGCTCGCCGAGCGCGGCGGCCTCGCCGCGCGCCAGGCGCTGCTGCATCCTGCGGTCCCAGCGCGGTGGTGTGTCCATCGCCATCCGGTCCTCCAGCCCCTCCCGGCCTCCGTGCGGCTCCGCGGTCTCCCGGTTCTCCGGGTGCCCTTCCAAAGTAACGGCCGTGCGGACGGCGCACGCCTGTTTGCCGCAAGTGCGCCCTTGACGCGGGCGCGGGTGGTAAGGAGGGCGTCACGGTCGGTCCGGGGGTTTCGTCCGTTCCCGTCGGGGCAGGCGGGGGGCGTGACGACGATCGAGGTCGACGAGGACGAGTACGGCGCCTGGACGGTGTTCCGGGTGCGCGGGGAGCTGGACCTGATCACCTCCCCCCGGATACGCCGCCGGGTCCACGACGCGGTCGCGGGCGGCCGGCACGATCTGGTGGTCGATCTGTCCGGGGTGCGGTTCTGCGACTCCAGCGGGGTCGGCGTGCTGATCGCGGCCCGCAGACTGCTGCGGTCCTGCGGCGGGCGGCTCCGGCTGATCCTGCCGGAGGACCGCGAGGGACACGTCGGCAAGGTGCTGGCCACCCTGGGCGTCCGCCGCCTCTTCGAGGTGTACGGGAGCGTGGCCGAGGCGGTGGAGGCCGGGCCCGGCGCCCCCGGGGGCGACGCCCGGGTGCCCCTCGCGCGCGGGCCCCACGCCCGGCGCGTCAGCGTGGCGCGCCGAACCGCTCCCTGAGCCGGTACTTGAGGACCTTCCGCAGGGTCTCGTTGCGGGGCAGCGCGTCCACCACCTCCAGTTGTTCGGGCAGCTTGTGCGGGGCGAGACCCGCCCCGCGCAGGAAGGCGGTCACGGCCGGGAGGTCCAGCGGGGCGGCGCCGGGAGGCTGTTCGACGACGGCGCAGACGCGTTCCCCGCGCTCGGGGTCGGGCAGCCCGACGACGGCGGCGTCGCCGACGCCGGGGTGCTCGTGGAGGAGGTCCTCGATCTCCTTGGCGGAGATGTTCTCGCCCTTGCGGATGATGATGTCCTTGAGGCGTCCGGTGAGGACGAGGTGGCCGCTCGGGGTGAGGTGTCCGAGGTCCCCGGTGATGAGGAAGCCGTCCGCGTCGAAGGCGGCGGCGGTCTGCGCCGGGTCGAGATAGCCCGCGCAGACGGCCTCGCCGCGCAGCAGGACCTCGCCCGAGCCGGTGATCCGGATCTCCATCCCGGCGGGCGGGCGGCCCTCGGTGGTGGCGAGGTTCTCGGTGGTGTCGTCCGGGTCGCCCATGGTGATCATGGGGACTTCCGTCATGCCGTAGCCGTGGGTGAGCTGGCAGCCCAGCTCCTTGCGGACGGCGTGGTAGATCTCCGGGGGTTTCGGCGCGCCGCCGCCCGCGAGGAGCCGGAGGGTGGGGATGACCGGCTCGTCGGGCCGCTTGCGCTGCTCGGCGAGGAACATCGCGTAGAAGGCGGTGGAGCCGCCCGCCACGGTGACGCCGTGCCGCCGGTACTCGTCGAGGGCGGCGGGCAGCGCGAACTGCTCGAACATGACGGCGGGGAAGCCGTAGAGCAGCAGCATCACCGTGTAGTCGGGCCCGGCGATGTGCGCGTACGGGAACGCCATCGAGCCGACGTCGGCGTCGGTGAGCCGCAGCGCGTGGGCGAGGCAGGAGCCGCCCGCGAGGAGGGAGCGGTCGGTGTGCAGCACGCCCTTGGGGTCGGAGGTCGTGCCGGAGGTCCAGTAGATCCAGCGGACGTCGGTGCCGGAGGCGGGCGGCGGGGGAAGCACCGCCGGGTCGCCGTCGGGCAGGGTGCCGGGGCCGTGGACCTCGAAGATCCCGCGCGCGCCGAGCCGCCGGGCCATCTCCGTGTGGTCGAAGCCGCGCCAGACGCCGGGCACGGCGAAGAACTCGGCCGCCGAGGCGCGCAGCGCGAAGCCGGTCTCCTTGTCCCGGTAGAAGGGGATGACCGGGCTCTGTACGGCTCCGAGGCGGGCGAGCGCGAAGGACAGCACGGCGGTCTCGATCCGGGTGGGCAGCTGCCAGGCGACGACCGTGCCGGGCCGCACCCCCATGCCGTACAGACCGGCGGCGCACCGCTCGGCCCGGTCGCGCAGCCCGCCGAAGGTGAGGGTCCGGTCGTCCTGGAGGAGGACGGGCCGGTCGGGGGTGAGGGCGGCGCGGCGTTCGACGAGTTCCCAGAGCGTGCGGGACCCGCTCAGGGCGTGTGCGGTGGCGTTCATGCCCGTACCCCCTCGTGACTGACGGAGTGTCAGATCGTGCGGAGAGCGTAGAGGTCCGGTCCTTGTCGGTCCAGGGGTGCGGGGCTAGCCTGATGTCCAGCCGATATCTGACGGGTCATCAGAAAAGCCTTCGGGAAGAGGACGGGCCATGACGGAACTGCCCCGCATCATCAGCGTCGACGACCATGTGATCGAGCCCGCCCACCTCTTCGACACCTGGCTGCCGAAGAAGTACCGGGACCGGGGCCCCCGCCCGCTCACCGCCGGGATCGGCGAGCTGGAGTACGTCGGCGGGAAGTACCGGATCACCATGGACCCCGCCGGACCGCCCACCGACTGGTGGATCTACGAGGACCTCAAGTTCCCGTACAAGCGGAACATCGCCGCCGTCGGCTTCGACCGCGACGAGATGACCCTGGAGGGCATCACCCGCGAGGAGATGCGCCGGGGCTGCTGGGACCCGGCCGCCCGGCTGAAGGACATGGACCTCAACCACGTCGAGGCCTCCCTCTGCTTCCCCACCTTCCCCCGCTTCTGCGGGCAGACCTTCGCCGAGGCCCACGACAAGGAGGTCGCCCTCGCCTGCGTCCGCGCCTACAACGACTGGATGGTCGAGGAGTGGTGCGGGGACAGCGGCGGACGCCTCATCCCGCTCTGCGTCATCCCCCTCTGGGACATCGGCCTCGCCGTCGCCGAGATCCGGCGCAACGCCGCCCGGGGCGTCAAGGCCGTCACCTTCTCCGAGATCCCCACCCACCTCGGCCTGCCGTCGATCCACTCCGGGTACTGGGACCCCTTCTTCGCCGTCTGCCAGGAGACCGGCACCGTCGTCAACATGCACATCGGCTCCAGCAGCCAGATGCCCGCCGCCTCCCCCGACGCCCCGCCCGCCGTCCAGGCCTCCCTCAGCTTCAACAACGCCATGGCCTCGATGATGGACTTCCTCTTCAGCGGCGTCCTGGTGAAGTTCCCCCGGCTCAAGCTCGCCTACAGCGAGGGCCAGATGGGCTGGATCCCGTACGCACTCGAACGCGCCGACGACGTGTGGGCGGAGCACCGCGCCTGGGGCGGGGTCCGCGACCTGATCCCCGAACCCCCCTCCACGTACTACTACCGGCAGATCTTCTGCTGCTTCTTCCGCGACAAGCACGGCATCGCCTCGCTCGACGTCGTCGGCCGCGACAACGCCACCTTCGAGACCGACTACCCGCACGTCGACTCGACCTTCCCGCACACCAAGGAGGTCGCCCTCGACCACGTCCGGGGCCTCGACGACGAGACCGTCTACAAACTCATGCGCGGCAACGCCATCCGCATGCTCGACCTCGGCATCGTCTGATGGACCTCGGCAGCACCGGCGAGGAGGAGGAGTTCCGGGCCCGCCTCAGGGAATGGCTCGCCACCGCCCTGCCCGACCTCCCCGCCCGCCCCGACCCGCTGGACTGGCCCGCCCGCCGCGCCTACGACTGCGGCTGGCAGCGCAGGCTCCACGACGCGGGCTGGGCCGACGTCCACTGGGACGCCTCCCCGACCCAGCGCCTGATCTTCCTGGAGGAGACCGAACGCGCCGGAGCCCCCTACGTCGGCGCCAACTTCGTCGGACTCCTCCACGCGGGCCCCACCGTCGCCGCCGAGGGCACCCCCGCGCAGCGCGCCCGCTGGCTCCCGCCGATCCTGCGCGGCGACGAGGTCTGGTGCCAGGGCTTCAGCGAACCCGAGGCGGGCTCCGACCTCGCCGCCCTGCGCACCCGGGCCGTCCGCGACGGCGACGACTACGTCGTCACCGGCCAGAAGATCTGGACCTCCCACGCCGAGGTCGCCGACTGGTGCGAACTCCTCGTCCGCACCGGCCCGGCGGCCGGCCCCAGGCACCGGGGCATCAGCTGGCTCGCGATGCCCATGGACGCCCCCGGCGTCACCGTGCGCCCCCTGCGCACCCTCGCGGGCTCCACCGAGTTCGCCGAGGTCTTCCTCGACGAGGTGCGCGTCCCCGTCGAGAACCGCGTCGGCGAGGAGAACGACGGCTGGCGCGTCACCATGGTCACCCTCTCCTTCGAACGCGGCACCGCCTTCGTCGGCGAGGTCGTCGCCTGCCGCCGCCTCCTCGGCGAACTCGCCCGTACGGCCAGGAAGAACGGCACCTGGGACGACCCCGTCCTGCGCCGCCGCCTCGGCAGGCTCTCCGCCGAGTTCCTGGCCCTCTGGCGGCTCACCCAGGCCAATGTCAGCGAGGCCCGGGCGACCGGCGGGGTGCCGGGCACGGGCGGCTCCGTCTTCAAGCTGCACTACTCGCACGCGCGCCAGGAGCTGTACGACACCGCCGCCGACGTCCTCGGCCCCGACGCGCTCGACCTCGGCCGCGACTGGACCCTGGACCGGCTGTCCTCGCTCTCGTACACGATCGCCGCGGGCACCTCCCAGATCCAGCGCAACATCGTCGCCGAGCGCCTCCTCGGCCTGCCGAAGGGCCGGTGACCCGCCGTGGACTTCCGACTCACCGACGACCAGCGGGCCCTGCGCCGGGGCGTGCGGGACCTCCTCGAAGGCCGCTTCGGACGGACCGGACTACGGGCCGCCGTCGACTCCGGGGGGACCCTGGACCGCGCCCTCTGGCGGGAACTCGGCGCGGCCGGGTTCTTCGCGCTCCGGCTCCCCGAGGCCGACGGCGGCGTGGGCCTCGGCCTCCCCGAGGCGGTCCTCGTCTTCGAGGAGGCGGGCCGGGCCCTGCTGCCCGGCCCGCTGGCCGCCACCCACGCGGCGGCCGGGACCGTGCCGGGAGCGGCGGACGGCTCCGTCGTCGTCACCTCCGTCGGGGAGGGCCTGGTCGCCTGGCTGGACGAGGCCGACGTGGTCGTCGGCGACGCCTCGGGCGCCGTCCCGATCCGCTCCCTCGACCCCCTCACCCCGCTCCACCGGGTGCCCGGCGGGCGGGACGCGGGCGGACCGGTCGAGATCCTGCTCACCGCCGCCGAACAGGTGGGCGGCGCGACGGCCACCACCGACCTGGCGGTGGCCCACGCCACACAGCGGGAACAGTTCGGACAGGTGATCGGCGGGTTCCAGGCCGTCAAGCACCTGTGCGCCGGGATGCTGGTACGCGCCGAGCTGGCCCGGGTCGCCGTCCGCGCGGCCTCGCTCACCGCCCACCCGGTCGAGATCGCCGGGGCGAAACTGCTCGCCGACACGGCCGCCGCCGCCAACGCCCGGGACTGCCTCCAGGTCTTCGGCGGCATGGGCTTCACCTGGGAGGCGGACGTCCATCTGCATCTGAAACGGGCCTGGGTACGGGCCGGTCTGCGGCTGCCCGCCGCTCGCGCGGAGGAGGTGCTCGCCGCCGCGCTGTGACCGGGCGGGGCCGCCGCCCTCCGCCCGGGGCGGAGGCCGGTTCCGCAGGGTGACCGGGGGAGTCGCGCTCCGCGTCCGCCGGATCACGCACCGTCGATACCGTGTCGTGTCCTCGGGCGGGGCCGTCACGGCCCGGAGTCGGCCCCCGCCTCCGGTACTCTCCGTGGGATGCGCGTGCTCGTCTGCCCGGATCGTCCCGGCGCCGCCCCCGGGGCGGCCCCGCGACGGGGAACGCCCGCTTCTCGCGCCCGGCGTTCGACTCCCCGCGACGTGCGTCGCACAGTATGGAGCACACGTACTCCTTCGCGCTGGAATATGCCCGAAGCGCTTGTTGCGGTGACTTTACGTCAACCATGCTGTCCCACAAGGGAATCACGTTCCGTGAAGGTGTGTCCGCCGGTTCGGATGGTGTGAGCGGTGCAGGTGCTTCAGATGCAGTTGGAGGTCGGGGCCGACCCGGCCGAGGTGGGGCGGGCCAGGAGGTGGGCCCGTTCGCGGCTCGCGGGCTCGGGCATAGGCGACGACGAGCCGCTGGCCGAGACGCTGGTGCTGCTCATCTCCGAACTCGTCACCAACGCCGTGGTGCACACCGGCTGCCCGGCCGTGCTCCGGATGCTGTTCGGGTCCGAGGGTGGGGTACGGGTCGAGGTCGCCGACCGCAGCGACCGCCCGCCGAGACCCCGGCACGCGCGGGGCGGGGACACCAACGGGCGCGGTCTGGAGCTGGTGGACGGCCTCGCGGACCGGTGGGGCTGGGAGCCCGAGGGGCGCGGCAAGAACATCTGGTGCGAGGTGGACCGGGCGCCGGCGGCCCCCGGGCACGGGCCGGGAACGATGTCCCCCGGACGGGTGCGCTGTTGACGGTTCATGGCGTTCTGCCCACTCTGGAGTGAGCGATTCGTGGCGAGGGGAGCCGAGGGCCGCGCGGTCCGGCGTCTGTCCGGGCGGGCCCTCGACAGGTGCGGGTCGTGACCGGGTGGCGGCGTCCGTGCCGCGCTCGGGGCGCGTGCGAGCGCGCCGCCACCCGCGAGGACCGTGGGGGGATCACAGGACCGCCACCGGCGCCACCGGAGCGCCGGTGCCACCGGTGAAGGGCTCCGGCGTCGCCGCGAGCAGGAAGGAGTGGCGCCGCTCCTGTGCACAGGCTGTGGACAGTTCCTCCAGGTTCCAGTTCTGCCCCTGGAGCATCCCCATCTCGACCAGGTCGAGGGCGTGCACCGGCATCCACAGGTCCTCTATCTCCGGCGGGAAGATCTCGAAGGTGAGGGTGTCGTCGGCGACGGCGGCCACGTCCCGCGCGTGGAACCACTCCGGGGTGCGGATCGAGAGCCCGGGGGACGGGAAGGCGTACCCGTGCCGGTCCCCCGCCAGGTACAGCCGCATCTGACCCGTCCGCACGAGCACCACGTCACCGGCGCGTACGGTCACCCCGCCGAAGTCGGCCGCCTCGTCCAGGTCCTCCGGGGTGACGGCGTGGTCGCCGGGCAGCCGGTCCACGCCCTTGGCGGCGGCCACGTCCAGCAGGACCCCGCGCGAGACCAGGTGCCGGGCCGTGTGGATGCCGCTGTACGCGGACCGGCCGTGCGGGGTGACGGAGTCGGCGGGGCGTCCGTTGTAGAGGCGGCCCGAGTGCGAGGCATGGGTCAGGGCGTCCCAGTGGGTGCCCGCCTGGAGGCCCAGGGTCGCGGTGTCGTCGCTGGTGGCGACCGTGCCGGGGCCGAAGAGCTCCTGGTTGATCTGGACCATGGCGTGGAGCGGGTTCACCCGCCCGGGGATCATTCCGGTCTGCACGCCGTCCTGCTTCAGCTCCACGGCGAGCGGGACCCGCAGTCCGCTCCTGACGGTCGCGGCGGCCTCCCGCACCACCTCGTCGGTGATCAGGTTGAGGGTGCCGATCTCGTCGTCCCGGCCCCAGCGCCCCCAGTTGTTGACGCGCGCGGCGATCTCGTGGAATGCGGCGGGCAGCGACATCGGGGGCCTCCGGGGTCTTGTTATCCGGTATCTGACGGGTCGTAGAATCCGGTTCGACGAATGAATCTAACGGACCGTCAGAAAGTGCGGGAAGGGGCCGGGCATGGGGAACTTCTTGGCTGGCAAGGTCGTCGCCGTGACGGGCGCGGGGCGGGGCATCGGCCGTGCCGTCGCCCTCGCGTGCGCGGCGGAGGGGGCGAAGGTCGTCGTCAACGACTACGGGGTGTCCATCGAGGGCGGGGAGCCCGCTTCCGAGGTCGCCCTCGGGGTGGTGAAGGAGATCGAGGCGGCGGGCGGCACGGCCGTCGCGGTCGCCGACGACATCGCGACGATGGCGGGCGGGCAGCGGCTCGTGGACGTGGCCCTCGCCGAGTACGGGCGCGTCGACGGGGTCGTGTGCGTGGCGGGCATCCTGCGCGAGCGGATGCTGTTCAACATGTCCGAGGAGGAGTGGGACCCGGTCGTGGCGACCCACCTCAAGGGCACGTTCACCGTCTTCCGGGCGGCCTCGGCGGTGATGCGCAAGCAGGGCGGCGGCACCCTGATCGGCTTCACCAGCGGCAACCACCAGGGCTCCGTGGCCCAGGCCAACTACTCGGCGGCCAAGGGCGGGATCATCTCGCTCGTCCGCTCGGCGGCGCTCGGCCTCCACAAGTACGGGGTCACCGCCAACGCGGTCGCGCCGGTCGCGCGGACCCGGATGTCGGCCAACGTGCCGATGGAGCTGAAGGAGATCGGGGAGCCGGAGGACGTGGCCGCGCTCGTCGTCTACCTCCTCTCCGACCGGGCCAGGGAGGAGAAGATCACCGGGCAGGTCTACACGATCGCCGGTCCCAAGATCGCGGTCTGGGCCCAGCCGCGCGAACTGCGCGCCGGGTACGCGGAGGGCGGCTGGACCCCGGAGCGCATCGCCGACTTCCTGCCGGGCACGGTGGGCGTCGACCCGATGCCGATGCTGGCCCGGCTGGAGGAGATGGCCAGGGCGGCGGCGGAGGGAGCCCGTCCGAACGCGGGGGCCCGCCCGGACGCGGGGGCCCGCCCGGACGCGGGTGCCCGCCCGGACGCGGGCGGGGGAGGAGCACCGGGTGCGGGGGGCCCGGCGGGGGCCTCTGGTGCTTCTGGTGTCTCTGGTGCGTCCGGTGCGTCCGGTGCGTCGGGTGCGTCCGGTGCTTCCGGTGAGACGGGTGCGTCGTCATGAGGGGGGTGGTCTTCGACGGGAAGCGGATCGAGGTCGTCGACGACCTGGAGGTCCGGGACCCCGGGCCCGGTGAGGTACTGGTCCGGGTGGCCGCCGCCGGACTGTGCCACAGCGACCTCGCGGTGGTCGACGGGACCATCCCGTTCCCGGTGCCGGTGGTGCTCGGGCACGAGGGCGCGGGGGTCGTCGAGGCGGTGGGTCCCGGGGTCGTCCATGTCGTCCCCGGTGACCACGTGGCCCTGTCCACGCTCGCGAACTGCGGTGCCTGCGCGGACTGCGACCGGGGGCGGCCCACGATGTGCCGGAAGGCCATCGGGCGGCCGGGCCGCCCGTTCTCGCGGACCGGCGACGGCACCCCGCTGTACCAGTTCGCGTCGAACTCGTCGTTCGCCGAGCGGACCGTCGTCAAGGCGGTGCAGGCGGTGCGCATTCCGGAGGACATCCCGCTGACCTCGGCCGCGCTCATGGGCTGCGGGGTGCTGACCGGGGTCGGGGCGGTGCTGAACCGGGCGAGGGTCGGCCGGGGCGAGACCGTCGTCGTCATCGGCACCGGGGGCATCGGGCTGAACGTCCTCCAGGGGGCCCGGATCGCGGGCGCCCTGACGATCGTGGCCGTGGACACCAACCCGGCGAAGGAGGAGGTGGCGCGGCGGTTCGGCGCGACCCACTTCCTGTCCTCGGCGGACGGGGTGCGGGAGATCCTGCCGACCGGCGCCGACCACGTCTTCGAGTGCGTCGGGCACACCGGACTGGTCCGCACGGCCGTGGACCTGCTCGACCGGCACGGGCAGGCGGTCCTCCTCGGCATGACCGGCCCGAAGGCGGAGGCGACGTTCCTGCCCGCCGCGATGTTCCTCGACAAGTCGATCCTGGGCTGCCGTTACGGCTCCTCCCGCCCCCAGCGGGACATCGCGCTGTACGCGGAGCTGTACCGCACGGGCACCCTCCTGCTCGACGAACTCGTCACCGCCACCTACCCCGTGGAGGACTTCGCCCGCGCGGTGGAGGACGCGGAGGCGGGGAAGGTGGCCCGGGGGGTCCTGACCTTCTGACCACGGCGGGCGGACCGCACACCGGCCGGTCGCCGGACGGCCGCCTGCCGGGCGGGTCCGGCGGGGGCGGGTCCTCCCGTACGGGCGGCCCGGCGGCCCGGCACCCCCTGGGCAACAGGGGCGTCAGCCCCTACGGTCCTGGGCATGTCCTACCGTTCGCTCGCCACCCGTCCCGTCCTCGTCTGGTCCGCCGTCACCGTCACCGGGCGGCTGCCCGTCGCCATGGCGCCGCTCGCGCTGGTGTTCCTGGTGCGGGAGCGGCCCGGCGGGTACGCGCTCGGGGCGGTGCTCGCCGCCGCGTACGTCCTCGGGGAGATCCTCGCCGCACCCGTCCTCGGGCTGCGGATGAAGGCCGAACGGGCCCGGCCACAGCTCGCCGCCGGGCTCGCGGCGGGCGCCGCCGGGTTCCTCGGCATCGGGTTCCGGCCCGACGCCCACCCCGTCGTGCTCGCCGCCTTCGCGCTGCTCGCGGGCGCCGGTCCGGCCGCCGTGCCCGGCGGGATGCGGGCCCTGCTCACCCGGCTGGTCCCCGAGCGGGCCGTCACCCAGGCGATGAGCATGGAATCGGTACTGACCTTCGGCATCTGGGCCGCCGCCCCCGCCCTCGCCACCGGGCTCGCGCTCGGCGTCGACCCCGCCCTCCCGCTGCTGCTCGCCGGGACGTCCATGGCGCTCTCCACCGCCGGACTGTGGCTGCTCCCGCCCGGCTGGGCCGGTGGGCCGCAGGAGAAGGGCGCGTCGGTACGGCGGGCGCTGCTCGCCGCCTGGCCCGTGTACCTCATGGGCGCGGGCGCCATGACCCTGCTCGCGCTCGCCGAACTGACCCTGCCCGCCCTCCTCGAACAGCGCGGGATCGGGATCGGCTGGACCGGCCCGCTGCTCGCCGGGTTCTCGGTCGCCTCGGCCGTCGGCGCCTTCGTGTACGGCCTCCGGGGCGGCTGGCCCGGCAGACTGCCGGTGCAGTCGCTGGTCCTGATCCTGGGCGTGACCGCCGGGGTTGCCCTGGTCGCCGTCCTGCCCGGAACACCGGCCATCGGGATCGCCCTGGCCTGCGCCGGGCTCCTCATGGCCCCCGCCAGCCTCGCCCGCAACCTGACGCTCCGGCAGCTCCTGCCGCCGTCCGCGCTCGCCGCCGGGTACTCCGTGATGTACGCGGCCGTCGGCGCGGGCTACGCGGTGAGCGGCGCCCTCGCGGGCGGGCTGCTCCACGTGGTGGCCCCCTCCACGGCCATCCTCTGCGGGGTCGGCCTGACCCTGTTGCTCACCCTCGCCGGCGCGCTGGGCGAACACCGCGCGGACCGCCGGAGCCCCGCACCGCTTCCGGAGGAGACTCTGGCCCGGAAGGCGAACCGGTAGGCCACCCCGTACGGGTGTCCCCTAGTGCCCGGCCCGGGCCCGTACGGGCAGACCGGCCGTACCGGCCGGACCCCTTAGACCGTCTCCGTCTCCACCCCTGTCTCCGTCCCTGCCCGGAACGTGCGCCGGTACGACGTCGGGGTCACGCCGATCGCGCCCATCAGGTGCACCCGCAGTGACTGGGCCGTGCCGAAGCCCGCGTCCCTGGCCACCCGGTCGACGGGCAGCGCGGTGGTCTCCAGGAGGTGCCGGGCCCGCTCCACGCGCTGCTGGGTGAGCCACTGGCCGGGGCTGATGCCGACCTCGTCGCGGAACCGGCGGGTGAACGTCCGTACGCTCATCGCCTCCTTCTCCGCGAGGTCCCGCAGCTGGATCGGCTCGTGCAGCCGGGCCAGGGCCCAGGCCCGCGCGGCGGTCGTGGTGTGGGTGCCCGCCTGCGGCAGCGGGCGCTCGATGTACTGGGCCTGCCCGCCGTCCCGGTGCGGCGGCACGACCGTCCTGCGGGCCACGTCGTTGGCGACCGCCGTCCCGTGGTCGCGGCGCACGATGTGCAGGCACAGATCGATCCCGGCGGCCACGCCCGCCGAGGTGAGGACGTCGCCGTCGTCGACGAAGAGGACGTCGGCGTCGACCCGGACCCGGGGGAAGACCCGCTGGAAGTGCGCGGCGGTCGCCCAGTGGGTGGTGGCCGGGCGGCCGTCGAGGTACCCGGCGGCGGCGAGCACGTACCCGCCGGTGCAGATGGAGACCAGCCGGGTGCCGGGCCGGATGTGGGCGAGGGCGGCGGCCAGCTCCCCGGTGAGCCGCCCCTCGTCGAAGACCGGCCCCAGCTCGTAGGAGGCGGGGACGACGACGGTGTCGGCGGTGGCGAGGACCTCCGTACCGTGCTCGACGTGGATGGAGAAGTCGGCGTCGGTGGGGACCGGCCCGGCCGTCGGGGCGCAGGTGACGATCTCGTACAGCGGGTTCCCCGAGGCGTCCCGGGCGCGCCCGAAGATGCGGTGCGGGATGCCCAGTTCGAAGGGGAGGAGGCCGGGCAGGGCGAGGACGGCGACACGGTGCGGCGACGGCACGGGCGGTGCTCCCTCCGAAATTCAGTGGTGGTTCAGACCAGTCACTGGTAGCTCTTCGTGTCCGTGACGGACAACACGTACAAGTCTGAGGCCGCCGAACGGATTCCCGTACCGGCCGAGCCGCCCGCACTGTGGAACCGCAACTTCCGGCTCTTCTTCGTCGCCCGCGCGGTCGCCGTCTTCGGCGAGGGCACCGTCCCGGTCGCCTTCGCCGCGGGACTCCTCGGCGCCGGGCACTCCGGCGCCACCGTCGGTTACGCGCTCGGCGGCTGGACCGCCGCCTTCGCGCTCTTCGTCCTCTTCGGCGGGGTCCTCGCCGACCGGTTCACCGCCCGCCGGATGATGATCCTCGCCGATCTGCTGCGGCTGCCCGGCGCCGCCGTCCTCGCCGTCTCCTTCGCCCTCGGCAGCCCGCCCCTGTGGGCGGTCTACACCCTCTCCGTCCTCATGGGCGTCGGCGCCGCCCTCTTCCAGCCGGGCGTCGCCTCCACGATCCCGCGCATAGCCCCCGACGTGCAGCGCGCCAACGCGGTGCTGCGCGTCGCCGAAGCCCTCATGACCATGGCGGGACCGGCCGCCGCCGGTCTGCTCGTCGCCCTCTGGGGCGCGGGCTCCGCCTTCGCCGTCAACGGCGCCACGTTCGCGGCCAGCGCCCTCTGCCTCGTCCTGCTGCGGATGGCCCCGCTGCCCTCCGACTCGATCCGGCGCGCCTCCCTCGGTGTCGAACTCGTCGGCGGCTGGCGGGAGTTCACCGCCCGGAAGTGGCTCTGGGGGGTCATCTCCATCTGGACGGTGTACGGGCTGACCGTCGCGGGGCCCATGGTGCCGCTCACCGCGAGCCTGGTCACCGAGGACCACGGCGCGGCCACGTACGGCGTGCTCATGGCCGTCAACGGGGCGGGCAGTGCCGTCGGCGGTCTCCTCGCGCTCCGGGTCCGCCCGCGCAAGCCGCTCGCGGCGGGGGCGGTCGCCCTCCTCGGGCTCCCCGTGGGCCTCGTGCTGCTCGGGCTCGGCGCGCCCGTGGCGCTGCTCGGGGCGGGCCAGTTCATCGGCGGCGCGGCCTTCGCGTTCTGGCTGGTGATGTGGTCGACGGCGGTGCAGACGCACGTACCGCAGGAGGCGCTGAACCGGATGCACGCGCACGACGTGGCCGGTTCGCTCCTGATGATGGGCGTCGGCCGCACCCTGTCGGGCCCGGTGGCGGGGCTGGTCGGCACGGAGGCGGTCCTGCTCACCGGCGCGGGCATCGCGGTACTCGTGGTGTGCGCGCTGCTGGTGGTCCGTCCGATCAGGACGCTGCCACGGGTGCAGACGCTGCCACGGGTGTAGGGGGACGGACCAGGGCGGGGGATGAGCGGGGGAGGGCCCGGCGGCCCGGCGGGGTCCCGTCCTGTGCCCCCGCCCGCCCGGCGGGCCCCGGTCCCGTGTCCCGATCCGTTCGAAAGCTGTCATTCGGGCCAATGGTCCGGTGCCGGGCGGGCCGGGATGCTCGTGGCATGGCCCAGACAACCGAGACGCCCGCCCGTACGCCCGACGGGCGGACACCCCGCACCACCCGCACCGCCCGTGTCCACCGCGCCTGGTTCGTCGCGGCGGTCACCTTCGTCACGATCATCGGGGCGGCGGCCTTCGCCTCCCTGCCGGGTCTGCTGATCGAGCCCCTGCACGCCGAGTTCGACTGGTCGCGGGGCACGATCGGCTTCGCCGTCTCGGTGAACCTGGCCCTCTACGGACTCACCGCCCCCTTCGCCGCCGCCCTCATGGACCGCTTCGGCATCCGCCGGGTGGTCGCCGTCGCGCTGACGGTCATCGCCGTCGGATCGCTGCTCACCGTGTGGATGACGGCCGCCTGGCAGCTCGTCCTCTTCTGGGGCGTCCTCGTCGGGCTCGGCAGCGGCTCCATGGCGCTGGCCTTCGCGGCGACCGTCACCAACCGCTGGTTCACCGCCCGCCGGGGTCTGGTGACCGGCATCCTCACCGCCGCCGGGGCCTCCGGGCAGCTCGTCTTCCTGCCGCTGCTGTCCTGGCTGGTCGAACACCACGGCTGGCGGCCCGCCGCCGTGACGGTCGCGCTCGCCGCGCTCGCGGTGGTCCCGTTCGTGTGGCTGCTGCTGCGCGACCACCCGGCGGACGTCGGGCTCGCCCCGTACGGCGGGGAGTACGCGGAGAAGCCCGCGCCCGTGCCCGGCGCCGCCCGGCGCGCGGTCGGCGTGCTCCTCAAGGCGGCCCGCACCGGCCCCTTCTGGCTGCTCGCGGGCACCTTCGCGATCTGCGGGGCCTCCACGAACGGCCTGGTCAAGACGCACTTCGTGCCCGCTGCCCATGACCACGGGATGCCCGTCACGGCGGCGGCGGGACTGCTCGCGGTGATCGGTGTGTTCGACGTGGTGGGGACGATCGCCTCGGGCTGGTTCACCGACCGCTTCGAGGCGCGCAGGCTCCTCGCCGTCTACTACGCGCTGCGCGGGATCTCGCTGCTGTTCCTGCCGATGCTGCTGGCGCCGACGGTCCAGCCGCCGATGGTGTTCTTCATCGTCTTCTACGGTCTGGACTGGGTGGCGACGGTCCCGCCGACGATCGCCCTCTGCCGTGAGCACTACGGCGAGGACTCGGCGATCGTCTTCGGCTGGGTGCTCGCCTCCCACCAGGTCGGCGCGGCGGTGGTCGCGTTCGCGGGCGGGCTCGCCCGGGACGTCTTCGGCAGCTACGACGTGGTCTGGTACGCCTCGGGCGCGCTGTGCGCGGCGGCGGCGCTGATGGCGCTGGTGATCAGGCGGCCCCGGGCACAGTCGCCGGTCATGGCGGGAGCATGATGACCCTCAGGGGGTGATCGCGATGAGCGGTCCGGTCGAAGGGCGCACGTACGCCCGCATGGTGAGGGTCTCGGTGCTGGCCCTGGCGCTGCAAGGCGCGCTGTTCATGGTCCTGGGGGTGGTGTTCGGCGAGGCCGGGCGGCCGGCGGAGGACGGGTCGCTGCTCAGTCCGCTCCAGCTCTTCGGGCTTCCGTTCGTGACGCTGCTGGGTCTGCTGGCGGCGGTCGTGGTGTCGGCGGCGGTCGTCCTGCCCGCCGTGCTGGGCGGCGAGGGCCTCGCGCGGAAGGCGGGCGGGTGCCCGATCGGCTGGCAGCTGACGCTCGCGGGCGCCGCGGGCGCCCTCCTGGTCCCGTTCGCCGGATGGTGGGCCTGGCCGGTGGGCGCGGCGGTCCTGGCGGTGACGGTCCTGCTGACCCGCCCGGCCCGCCGGGGCTGGTTCGTGCGCCTGCTGTACTGGGGCACCCTCGCGGTCCTGGGCACGCTGGCCCTCGGGGGCGTCGGCCTGAGCACGGGCGTGATCGCCGCCTGAGCCCCCCCCATAATCCGGTGCGCCGGGCAGGACGCCGGTGGTGGAATCGGGCGATGAGGACGAGTGGAGAGCCCGAGACGGTGGTGGACCGGGGGCTGTACCCGGACGCGGTGACGCCCTGGGACGACCGGGAGTGGCGGCGGGAGGCCCTCGGCTGGGCCGGGCGGGAACTCGCCGCGCACGGCAGGACCGCGACCGGGCCGCGCGAGGTGCGGGTGCGCCCCTGGTCGGTCCTGGTGCGCTTCCGTACGGGGGAGGGCGAGCGGGACGCGGCCTGGCTGAAGGCGGGTGCGCCGGCCAACTCCTTCGAGGCGGGGCTCTCCGAGGCGCTCGCGGAGTGGGTGCCGCAGGACGTGATGGCGCCGCTCGCGGTGGACGCGGAGCGCGGCTGGACGCTGCTGCCGGACGGCGGGCCGCTGTTCCGGAAGGTGCTCGACGCGGGGGCGGCGGGCCCGGCGGAGTGGGCGGCGGCGGTCGGCCGGTACGCGCGGACCCAGCGGCGGCTGCTGCCGTACGCGGACCGGATGGTGGGGCTCGGGGTGCCGGGCGCCCGGACGCGGGACCTGCCGGAGGTCTTCGACGCGCTCGTCGAGGGCAATCCGCTGTTCGACGCGGCCGAGCGGGCCGCGCTGCGGGGGCGGCGGTCCCTGCTCGTCGACTGGTGCGCGGAACTCGACGCGTACGGCGTGCCCGACTCGCTGGACCACTGCGACCTGCACGACGGCCAGATCCTCGCCCCGGCACCGGGCCGCTTCACCTTCTTCGACTGGGGGGACGCCTGTGTGGCGCACCCCTTCGGCAGTCTCCTCGTCCCGGTGCGGGCGGTGGCCGAGCGGTACGGCCCCGGTGCCGTGGCCCCGCTGGTGGAGGCGTATCTGGAGCCGTGGGCGGACCTGGGTCCTTCGGCCGGGGAACTGCGCGGGGCGGCGCTCCTCGCGGTACGGCTGGCGGCGCTGGGCCGCGCGGGCTCCTGGTTCCGTCTCTTCCCCGGCACCCCGCTCGCCGACAGCCGGGAGGCGAGCGCCCACTGGGTACGGGAACTGTTCGCGGCCGAGGACGCCTGGTGACGGTGGCAGTGGCAGTGGCAGTGGCAGTGGCAGTGGCAGTGGCAGTGGCAGTGACGGTGGCAGTGACGGTCTGAGCCGACGCTCGCCGGGGGACCGCCCGTACCGGCCCGTCTCAGCCGTCGAGGCGGCTGAACCGGCCGAACCGGCCCTGGTGGAAGAGCAGGGGGTCCCCGGCCCCGGCCGCGCCGAGCGCCTCCACGCGGCCGACCACGATCAGATGGTCGCCGCCGGTGTGGACGGCGGTGATCGCGCAGTCGATCCAGGCGGGCGCGCCGGTCAGCCGGGGCGCGCCGGTCACCGGGGCGGGGGCCCAGTCGACGCCCGCGAACTTGTCGGCGCCGCTGACGGCGAAGGACCGGCACAGTCCGTCCTGTGCGGCGCCGAGCACATTGACGCAGAAGGCGCCCGCGGCGGCGATCCGGGGCCAGGTCGTGGACGTGCGGGCGACCATGAAGGCGACGAGCGGCGGGTCGAGGGAGAGGGAGGCGAAGGACTGGCAGGCGAATCCGGCCGGTCCTTCCGGGGCGAGGGCGGTCACGACGGTGACGCCGCTCGCGAAGTGGCCCAGGACGCGGCGGAACTCGGCCGGGTCGAGGGGCGGTCGCTCGTCGTCCCGTACCGCGCGCAGCACGGGCCGGGGCAGTGGTTCCACGGCCGTCGGCGAACCGGCCGCTCTCAGGTGTCGGACGGCGCTGGCCGCCATCCCCGCGTGTCCCATCACACCGCCCATTGAAACTGACGACTCGTCAGATGGGAAGCCCCCGGGGCGACGGACGGTTCCGTCGCCCCGGGGGCTTCGTGGACGAGGGGGAAGCGGACCGGCCCGCAGGCCGTCCGGTCTCCCCGGGAGCGGATCAGCCCGTGGCCGTCCGGTCCCCCCGGTGGGGGATCAGCCCGCGACCGCCCCGCTCGCCCGGGTCCAGGCGACCCCCGAGAGGTCCCCGGTCCGGTGCGCGGTCACCCGGACGGTGATCTTCGTGCCGCGCTGCGCCTTGGTGAGGGTGAACGTGCCCCGGGTGGCCCCGGCGACGGCCCGCCCGTTCGCGTACCACTGGTAGGCGTACGAGGTCGGCGCGGGCGTCCACGTCCCCCGGTTCAGGGTGAGCGTCCGCCCGACCTTGACGGTCCCGGTGAGGGCGGGGGCCTTGGTCGCCTTCGGCGCCGCGCCCTTCACGACGAGGAAGCCGCTGACCGAGGTGAGCGTCGGGTGCCCGGTCTTCCGCGCGATCACGGCGACCGTCAGCTGCTTGCCCCGGAGCGCGGCCGGGATCGTGTACGTGGCGGCCGTGGCCCCCGCGATCGCGGTCCCGTTGGCCCGCCACTGGTACGCGAGCGAGGTCACCGGCAGCGACCACGACCCGGTCTTCGCCGTCACCTTCGCGCCGACGGCCGCCGTACCGGAGTAGCCGGGCACGGCCGTGTTGCGCAGGGCGGCGACGACGGTCACCGAGGGCATCGAGTACTGCGTGCCCGACATGATCACGCTGACGCCCAGCGGGCCCAGGGGGGCCCGGGTGAGGTCCAGGCCCACCGTCATGCCGCGCCGGTCCGGGGCGACGGAGAGGGTGGTGGACTCGGCGCGGAAGGACCCGTTCGTCACGACGACCTTGGCCGAGTCGGGCAGCGCCGAACCGGTGACGGTCATCGAGATCTTCCCCCGGCCGACCGTGGCCGGGCCCACGGTGCCGATGGAACGCTCGTCGGTGCCGCAGAGGAAGCTGTCGCAGGAGAACTGCGCCCGGACCGGCAGGGAGGTCTGCGCGGGCTTCTCCGGAAGTCCGATCACGAGCGTGGTCGGCTTGGCCGCCTTCGCATGGGAGCCCGAGAGCGAGCACTGGTAGATCTGGCCCTCGCCGGTGTACCACCCGCGGCAGAAGTCCACCCGGCTGACGGCGTCGTACATCCGGGGCCGCGGCATGGTCTCGAAGGTGCCCGCCGGACCGAACGCCACCTTGAAGCGGTCGTTCTCGGCGGTCGGCAGCGCCCAGCACTGGGTCGCTCGCTGCTCGGTGAGGGTGCCGGTGAGCGGACCGAAGCCGTAGCTCACGTTCGTCACCTTCGCGCACCCGGGGGCGGGCCCGGTCGGCGTGGCGATCCGGGCGGCGTCGAGACGGTAGGCGGTGGGTGCGGTGCCACCCACGGGGACGTGGAGCAGCACCTGGTAGGCGGCGGAGCCGCTGGTGGCGCAGCCCCTGGAGAAGTAGTCGCACACCACCTCGCCCTTGGCGTCGAAGGCCATGAGCCGGACGGTATCGTTCCCGTCCCGCACGTCCAGGTGCAGGGTGTCCCCGGCGGCCGGGGTGGTGACCCGGTGGCATGTGAAGGTGCCGGGCGCGGCCGGGACACCTCCGGTGGACGGGCCGCCGACGGCGACGGCCGGGGTGCTGACGCAGCCGCGCGCGGTGGCGGTGACGTCCTGTCGGGTCAGCAGCGTCTCGGCCTTCACGTCCCGGCCCTGGACCAGGACCGTGTGGGCGAGGCCCGGCGTCAGGTCGCAGGCGGACAAGGTGCCGTGGTAACTGCGGATCTCACAGCTGACCCTGCCCTTGGCGTCCACCACGACGGCCTCGGCGTACGAGCCTCCGGCGCCCTGCCTGATCTGGAACACCTCCATCGAGGAGTGGGCGGTGGCGGGGATCGTCAGGCATCCGGCGAAGACTCCGCCGCCGGTCCTGATGACCGACCGGGCCGGGACCGCGCCGAAGTCGGCGGCGGCGAAGGCCGGGCAGGCGGTGGGTGCGTCGGTCCGGTGGACGACGAGTCCGTAGCGGTCGCCGCCCTCGGTCATGTCCTCGTCGGTGACGAGCGCGCGGTAGGGGGCGGTGCCGCCGAGCACACAGGTGGCGTCCCACAGGTTCGTGGCGTTGAGGCACTGCTCGACGCCGCTCGCGTCGTACACCGTGATGTCGGTGGTGCGGTCGGACTGGACGGCGAGGTGCGCGCCCGGGGGCAGCGCCAGGTTCAGGCAGTCCACCTCGCCGGGGGCGGAGAACGTGCCCCGGTACGGGGTGGCGAGGGTCACCCCGCCGACGCAGCCGCTGGTGGAGGTGCGGCCCAGGACCTGGACGGCCTGGTCGGTGAGGACGGTGTAGGTCCTGCCCGCCGTGAGCGTGCACAGATTCTCGTAGCCGCGGCAGGCGTAGGTGCCGTCCCGCTCGTACACGGAGACCTTGTCGCGCTGGCCGCTCTCGCTCACGGACCGCACGTCGTAGCCGCCGGTCACGGTCGGAGTGAAGGTCTTGCAGCCGGTAGCGGGCCCGGACCGGTCCGGCGCGGTGCCGTAGACGGACGGGGCGACGGTGGCGCAGCCCGCGGGGTCGGACAGCCGCCGGACCGTCAGGGTGTACGGGGCGCGGGTGCCGTCCGACTCGTCCTCGACGATGCCGTAGACCCGGTAGCCGCGGCTCCCCCCGGGCAGGACGCAGCCCTCTGAGCCGTCCTCGTTGCGCTGCACGCAGAGGCGCCCGCCGGTCTCGTCGGAGACCCACTGCGCCGACTCGCCGTAGTTGACGCGCTGCAGCTCCGTGGTGATCCGATCGCCCGGAGCGGCGGTGAAGGAGTGGCAGACGACGCCGAGCGCGCCCGTTCCCGTGCCGGTGACCGGCGCGGTGTCGTACCCGGTGCCGGGGATGGCGGGGCAGTCACCCGGTGTGCTGCTCATCAGCGGGACGAGGGCGACCCGGTTCTTGGCGGTCCCCCAGGCATGGTGGGTGAGCCGGAGCGTGTACGCGCCCGCGGCCAGGTCGCACCAGGCCTCCTTGTAGGACCAGGTCTGGCAGGTGACCTGATCCTCACCCGCGTACAGCGCCGGGTAGGTGTCGTGGCTGCCGTCGATGGCGAGGCGGTGGGTGCCGGGCCGTTCCACGGTGACCGTGAAGCACGCGGTGCCGTCGCCCTCGATGGTGACGTCCCTGACCGCGTCGCCCGGATCGCCCAGCGGTGCGAGCGGCAGCGCGGGGCAGGGGGCCTTGGTCGGCGTGGGCTCGGGCGTCGGCTCGGTGGTGAGCGACGGTTCGGGCGCGGGCTCGCCGGTCGGCTCCTCCGAGGTGGTGGCCGTCGGCTCGGGCGCGGGGGCCGTCGTGGCCGGGGCTTCCGGCGCGGGCGCGCCGCTCGCCGGGGCCGTGGCGGGCGCCGGGACCGACGTCGTGGCCGATGCCGGTGCCGGTCCCGTGGCCGCTCCCGCTCCCGGTCCCGTGGTCGCGAACGCCGTCCCCGCCGGGAGCATCGGGCCCAGTAGGGCCGTCAGCAGGGCGGGGACCAGCAGCGCGGTCCTGGGCGAGCGTCTGGATCTTTTGCGCGAACGCGCGGAATGGAGCATGTTTCCGTTCCCCCCGGAGCGGTGTGTGTCATATGCGCGTCACACCCTACGGGCAGCCCCCGACACTCGTCGCGCGACTATCTCCCCTGGTAGCGGGCCTCCCGGCGGTCCACGAAGCTCGCCACGCCCTCCTGGGCGTCCCTCGTCGTCATGTTGAGTTCCTGTGCCGTCGCCTCCGCCGCGAAGGCGGTCGCCCGGTCGGTGTCCAGGGCCGCGTTCACCAGCTGCTTGGTGAGGGCCAGGGCCCGGGTCGGGCCCCGGGCGAGGCGTTCCGCCCATTCCGTCGCCGTCTTCTCCAGGTCCTCCGCCGGGACGACCCGGTTCACCAGGCCCCACTCCCGCGCGTCCGCCGCCGACAGCGCGTCCCCGAAGAACATCAGCTCCTTGGCCCGCTGCGGCCCGATCAGCCGGGGCAGCAGATACGCCCCGCCCCCGTCCGGGACCAGACCCCGCCGGACGAACACCTCGATGAAGCGGGCGGACTCGGCGGCCAGGACCAGGTCACAGGCGAACGCCAGGTGCGCCCCGATCCCCGCCGCCGTCCCGTTCACCGCCGCGATCACCGGCTTCTCGCAGTCCAGTACGGCTCCGATGAACCGCTGGGCCCCGCGCCGGATGGTCCGGGTGACGTCCCCGGCGGTCCGTTCGCCGGTCGCGGGGGCGCCCCGCAGATCGGCGCCCGCGCAGAAGCCGCGTCCGGTGGCGGTGATCACCACGGCCCGTACGGCGGGGTCGGCGGAGGCCGCTTCGAGCAGGGCGATGATCCGTTCCCGCTGGTCCCAGGTGACCGCGTTCATCGCCTCGGGGCGGTTGAGGACGATCCGGGAGACGCCGTTCCCGAGGGTGTGCAGCAGGTCGTCGGTGTGCTGCGGGTCGCCGGTGTGCTGCGGGTCGGTGTGCGGTGGGCCGTCGGAGTGCTGAGGGTCCGTGTGCGCGGGGTCGGCGGTCATGCCAGGGGCTCCTGTCGGCAGACGGCGAGCGCGTCCAGGGCCACCGCGCCCTGGCCGCGCGGCAGCACCATCAGCGGGTTGATGTCGAGTTCGGCGAGGTCGCCGTCGAGTTCGAGGGCCATGCGCTGCACGCGCAGGACCACTTCGACGAGGGCGTCGACGTCGGCGGGCGGGGCGCCCCGGACGCCGTCGAGGAGGGCCCGGCCGCGCAGTTCGCCGAGCATGGAGCGGGCCTCCTGCTCCCCGAACGGCGGGACGCGTACGGCCGTGTCGTCGAGGACCTCCACCAGGACCCCGCCGAGTCCGACCGTGACGGTCGGGCCGAACAGGTCGTCGCGGGTGACGCCGACGACCATCTCGACCCCGCGCCCGACCATCTGGCAGACGAGGATGCCGTCGAGGTCGATGGACTCGTAGCGGGCGATGTCGGTGAGTTCCCGGTAGGCGTCCCGCACCTGGCTGGCGGAGGTCAGTCCCACCTTCACCAGGCCGAGTTCCGTCTTGTGGGCGAGCTGGGCGCCGGAGGCCTTCATCACGACGGGGTAGCCGACGAGCCCTGCGGCGCGGACGGCCGCCGCCGCGCTGGTGACGAGCTGTTCGCGGGGGACCCGTATCCCGTAGGCGCGCAGGAGTTGTTTCGCGGCGTGCTCGCTGAGCCGGTGGCCGGGCCGCATGAGGGCCTGGGCCTTGCGGAAGGAGGGGGAGGAGGTGCGGGGGGCCTCGTCGAAGGGGGAGCGGTAGGCGGCGGTGAAGCGGTGGTGGTCGAGGTAGGACTTCACGGCCCCGATGCAGTTGGCGAAGGTGCGGAAGGTGGCGACGCGGGAGGAGCCGAGGAGGGTGGTGCGGTAGGCGTCCTCGGTGCCGACCGGGGAACCCCATACCACGCAGACGAGTTTGTCGGTGGCCTCGGCGGCGTCCACCAGGTCCTGGGCGAGCTTGTCGCTCATGGGCGGGAAGGGGCCGGTGATCGGACAGACGAGGACGCCGACGGAGGGGTCGGCGAGGATCGCGTCGATGATCTTCCGGCCGCGCCAGTCGCCGACGGGGTGGCCGCCGTTGTCGACGGGGTTGGCGACGTTCAGGTACTCCGGTATCCAGGTGTGGAGTTCGTCCTGCTTGGCTTCCGTGAGGGTGGGCAGCCGGAGTCCGGCGGCGGTGGCGAGGTCCGCGAAGTGGGCTCCGGTGCCGCCGGAGATGGAGTAGACGACGACGCCGTCGGCCTGCGGGCGGCGGGCGCGGGCGAGCAGGGCGGCGGTGTCCTGGAGCTGGTCGAGCCCGTCGACGCGGATGACGCCGTACTGGCGCATGGCGGCGTCGACGACCCGGTCGGCGCCGGTGAGCTTGCCGGTGTGGGAGGCGGCGGTGCGGGCGCCGGTCTCGGTGCGGCCGACCTTGACGGCGACGACGGGCACGCCGTTGCGGGCGGCGCGGTCGGCGGCGAGGAGGAAGGAACGGCCGTCCTTGAGCCCTTCGACGTAGCAGGCGATGGCGCCGACCTCGGGGCGTCCGGCGAAGTAGGAGAGGAAGTCGGCGGTCTCCAGGTCGGCCTCGTTGCCGGTGGGGGCCCAGTGGGAGAGGCGGACGCCGATGTCCTGGAGGGAGAAGACGGGCCGTCCCTGGTGGCCGGACTGGGTGATGAGGGCGACGGCGGGGCCTTCGAGGTCCTCGCGGAAGTGCTCGAAGGCGTTGAGGTTGGTGTTGGGGCCGAGGAGGCGGAGCCCCGAGCGGCGCACGGCGGCGGCGAGCCGTTCCTGTGCGGCGGCGCCCGCCTCGCCGGTCTCGGCGAAGCCGGAGGCGAAGGCGACGGCGAACCTGACCTTGGTGTCGGCGAGCTGCTCGATGACGGGCAGCGGGTCGGCGACGAGGAGGACGGCGAGGTCGACGGGTTCGGTGAGGGCGGCGACGGACGGGACGCAGTCGATCCCGAAGACGCTGGTACGGGTGGGGTGGACGGGCACCAGCCGGGCGCCGACGCGTTCGGCCCAGGCGAGGAGCTGCCGGGTGATGCCGGTGTTGGGGCGGCCCTCGGTGTCGGAGGCGCCGACGACGGCGACGGACTCGGGCCGGAAGAAGCGGTCGAGGTCGGGTACGGGGGCGTGCAGCGGGCGTCCGCTGACGTCCAGGTCGCCGGGGGCGGCGGTGGTGCCGTGCACGGCCTCGCGGTCCGGCTCCCCGCAGGCGACCACACGGGCGCGGAGTCCGGCCGTGAAGGTGCCGTGAGTCGATCCAAGCATGTGTTCCGCCCGCCCTTCACCCATCCGTATACACCTGACGCTTAGTCAGATTACCGAACTGACAGTCTGTCAGGAATGGTTGTGCGCGGGGAAGCGTGAACGGACGGTACGGGTGGGGTGCCGATCGTCCGGCCGGACGGGTCCTTTCGGTTCCTTCGGCCTCCTTCCAGCCGGTCCCGGGCCCCGGGTCCCTTACGGTCGGTCCCGGGCCCCGGGCCCCTTCCGGTCGGCCCAGGGCCCCGGGTCCCTTTCGACCGGTCCGGCCGGAAGGGACCCGGGCGTCCGGAAGGGGTCAGTACAGCCAGCGCTGGTTGTCGCCGCCGTTGCAGTCCCACTGGATCAGACGGGTGCCGTTGGCGGAGGAGGCTCCCGCCGCGTCGAGGCAGAGGCCGGAGTTCCGGTTGCGCAGCCGGAAGCTGCTGTTCGGGAGGTTCTCCACCTTCCACTGCTGGTTGGTTCCGTTGTTGCACGACCACTGGATGGCCTGGGTGTTGGGGGCCGTGGAGCCCTGCGGGATGTCGAGGCAGCCGTTCTGCTCGTTCGCGAGCCGCACGTAGCCGCCGCCGGCGGCGACGAACGTCCACCGCTGGTCGGGGTTGCCGTTGCAGCTCCACAGGATGGCGTAGCCGTTGCCGTCGATCCCGATGCAGGAGTTGTTGTCGGTCAGGTAGCTGGGGATGGAGCTGCCCACCGCCGACGCGGTCGGTGCCCCGGCGAGCGCCGTGCCCAGCACGGCCGCCAGGCCGGTGGTCACGGCGGCGGCGCGGCCGAGGAGGCGGTTCGTTGCGCGGGTCATCGCGGGTTCCTCTCGAGGGAGACGTACGGGTACGGGTACGGATATGGGTGCTGGTGCTGGTGCGCGTTCGCGGGGTGTGGTGTCCCGTCGTGGTCCGAGTCTCGTCGTGGGGTTCCGGCCGGGTCTTGTACGAATGCGAAGGACGAGGTGCTGTCCTGGGCGACGGTCGGCCAGGCGCAGCCGGGGGCCAGGTGGTTCAGGAAGCGGCCGGGCGGCAGTCCCGTCAGGGTCCTGAACTCGCGGGACAGGTGCGGCTGGTCGCTGAACCCGGCGGTGTGCGCGGTGTCGGTCTGGCTGCGGCCGGTGGCGAGCAGGCCGATGGCCCGTTCCATCCGCAGGGCCCGTGCCAGGCGCTTGGGGGAGAGGCCGATCTGTTCGCGGAACCGGAGTTCCAGCAGTCTGCTGCTCCATCGGGTGCGGGCCGCGATGTCCCGGACGGTCAGGGTGCCCGCCGAGCGGGTGATGAGGTCCCAGGCGTGCAGGACGGTCGGGGAAGGGGCGCGGGCGGCGTCGGCGCAGGCGGTCCAGCGCAGCAGGTGCCGGTCGAGGACGTCGAAGCGGGCGCGGGGGCCGGGGGCCGAGCGGAGGTTCTCGGCGAGGGAGGGGAGGCAGCGGCCGAGGACGGCGTCGGCCTCCACGACGGCGTCGGCGAGGTCGCCCAGGGGGGCGTCGAACAGCAGCCGGGCGACCCAGGGCAGCACGCTGATCTCGACGCCCTCGGCGGTTCCCCGGTGGCCGAGGAGCTTGGGGTGGAGGTGGGGGCCGTAGAAGGCGGAGGACCGGCGGAGCGAGACGGGGGCGTCCGGTCCCGTGTGGCCCGCCGACATCTCCCCGTCGAGGCCGAGGAAGAGGGAGACGGCGCCGCCGGGGGCGAAGATCCGTTGCCGGGGGCCGTCTCCGGTCAGGCGGTAGAGGCAGTAGCCGACGACTCCGGGCCGCAGTCGTGGGTCGGGCCGGGTGAGGATCAGTTCGCAGTCTCCCCGGGCGCACGTGTGACGTCGCATTTCCGTCCCTCTTCGGGGGCCGCCGGGCCCCCTGTCGATAGGTCTAGACCACTAGGGCGGGAGGGAGGACGCGCGCCGGGCCCCGGGGGATGAGCGAAGGAGCGCGGAAAGCGTCCCGGATGCCGTCCCGGGACGGTCGGAGGCGGTTCCGGGGCGCGGAACGGGGCCGGGCGGGGCCCGTTCGGCACCCCGGCGGGACCGGGGCCGTACGAAAAGCCCCGTCGCGTACGGGACGACCGGCGCCGACGCCTGGCCGCCGCCCGCGCCGGGCGGGAGCCGGGAGGCGCGGGTCAGGGGCGAACGGGCCACACGCATGGATCACGCGCACCGGGCCCGCAGGCCGTAGATCACTGGCAGTGGGTCACTCGTCACCGGTGGGACCGGCGGCCGCCCGCGCGGTGCACCTCGTACGCTTCAGGCCTCGACGACCGGCCCCCGGGGCCGTACGGCGGGGGCGGGCCGGCCGAGGGCGCGTGTGAGGCAGGTCACCGGAACCGGGGGCGTCCGGTGGACAAGGCAGGTCGTGGACTATTCATTGCACGCCCGGATACGCGCGGGGGACCCCGAGGCGTTCAGGGAGATCTTCCGTGATCACGCCCCCCTGGTCCATCGGCACGGTGTCCGTGTGACCGGTGACCACGCCCTCGCCGAGGACGTCGTCTCGCTCACCTTCCTGGAGGCGTGGCGGCTGCGGGAGCGGCTCCTCGACCACGAGGCCGGACCGCGCCCCTGGCTCATGGGCATCGCCGTCAACGTACTGCGCAACACCAGTCGCGCCGCACGCCGTCACCAGGCGGCCCTCGGGCGGCTGCCCGCCCGCGACACCGTCCCGGACTTCTCCGACGAGATCGTCGGACGCATGGCCGACGCCGACCAACTCGCCGCCGCCCAGCGGGCGCTGAAGAAGCTGCGCCGCACCGAACGCGAGGTGTTCACCCTGTGCGTGTGGTCCGGGCTGGGATACGCCGAGGCCGCCGCCGCACTGGGCGTCCCCGTCGGCACGGTCCGTTCGCGGCTCTCCCGCGCCCGCACGCGACTGCGCAAACTCGCCGAACAGGAACTCAGAAAATACCGGGAACCGCTTCCCGGCCCCGGACAAGTACAGGGTGGCCGCACCTTCGCGGCCCGGTCGTACGAGGCGCATGAGGAGACGTACGGATGACCCGCAAGTTCTGGAAGCGGACCGAGCCCCTGGACCACCCGGAGCTGGACCACGCGGAGCTCGCCCGGCTGCTGCCGGCCCCGTCGGCCCCCCGGATGACGCCCGACCGTCAGCTGCTTTTCGAGGAGCACCTGTTGAACGAGATCCGCACCTCCGCACCCGAGGCGAAGACCCCGGCCCGCCCGGTCCGCCGCGCCCTGCTGATCGGCGTCCCGGTCACCGCCGCCGCGCTCACCGCGGTCTTCGCCGTCGGCGCGCTGACCCAGGGCGGCGGACCCGCGAGGCCCGGCCTGGTGGAAGCGTCCGTCGTCAAGGTCGAGGCGGGCAGCACCGTCCAGCTCGTCTCCACCGTCCAGCGGATCGCCGACGCCGCGACCCAGCGGCCGACCCCGGAGCCGAAGCCGGGCCAGTACATCTACATCAACAGCAAGGTCTCCTTCATGTCGGCCTCGCACAACTTCGACACGGGCGAGAAGAAGACGTGGGTGCAGCCGCTGCACCAGCGTGAGGTCTGGAAGTCCCCCGACGGGCGCAAGGGCTGGCTCGACGAGCCCGGCTACCAGGACGAGGGCGGTGTCCCCCTCGGCGACGACGCCCCCCACTCCAAGCCCGTGAACGGCAAGGACATCCCCGGCGAGGCCCCCGTCCACCTGTCGTACGACTGGCTCAAGGCCCAGCCCACCAACCCCGACGCGCTGCTGAAGTCGATCTACGCGAAGGGCAGCGGCCCGCGCGACCGCGACCAGCGGGCGTTCCAGGAGATCAGGGCGATCATCGGCGAGCAGCTCGTCCCGGCCCGGACCGCCGCCGCGCTCTACCGGGCCGCCGCGAAGATCCCCGGTGTGGTCGTCGTCCAGAACTCCCAGGACGCGGCGGGCCGCACCGGCCTCGCCCTCGCCCGTCTGGACCCGCAGTACGGCGAGCGCCTGGAGCTGGTCTTCGACCGGACGACCTTCACCTACCTCGGCAGCCGGAGCGTCCAGGTCAAGGAGTTCGGCGGTGTGAAGCCGGGCACGGTCACCGAGCTCACCGCGATCCTGGACCGGGCCGTCGTGGACGCCCAGAAGATCCGCCCCGCCAAGGGCGCCGCGGCCTGACCACCCCCTGACCCCAGCGGCGGCGGCCCCCACCGGGGGACCGCCGCCGTCGGCGTCCGGGGGAGCACCGGACGGGAGCGGGCCTCAGCGGGGCCGTTCCGTCAGGAGGTCGCGGACGGGCGGGTCCGGGCTATCCGGCGGGCTATCCGTTCGGCGTCGAGGGACAGTTCGCGGAGCATTCCGCTGATCGGGTTGGTGAAGCCGGTGAAGTAGAGGCCGGGGGCCCGGCGGAGGGTGCGGGCGCCGCGCGCCAGCGGGTGGCCCCGGTCGTCGAGGACGTCCAGGTGGCCGAGGAGCGGTTCGAGGGCGCGCCGGTAGCCGGTCGCGGCGACGACCGCGTCGGGGGTGATCCGGGTGCCGTCCGCGAGGACCACGTCGGGCCCGTCGAGGTCGTCGACGGCGGCCACGATCTCGACCTTCCCGGTCCGTACGGCGGCCACGAGGCCGACGTCCTGGACCGGGACCGCGCCCGCCCGCTGGCGGGTGGCGAGACCGGTGTCCGGCCGGGGCAGGCCGTACGCGGAGAGGTCCGGCGCCGCGACCCGGGCGAGCAGCTTCCCGAGCAGGTCCACGAGCGGGACCGGCAGCCGCCGCACGAGGATGCCGGAGCGCTGGGAGGGCCAGCCCGCGGTGGAGCGGCGCAGGATGTGCGGGACGGTCCGTACGGCGAGCCGGACGCGTGCGGCGCCCCCCTCGGCGAGGTCCGCGGCGATCTCGGCGCCGGTGTTGCCGATGCCGACGACGAGGACGTCCTTCCCGGCGTACGGCTCCGGGTTGCGGTACGCGCGCGCGTGGCTCAACTCGCCCCGGTACGTGTCGAGTCCGGGCCAGTCGGGGAGGCGCGGGGTGTGGTTGTAGCCGGTGGCGACGACGACCGCGCGGGCGGTGAGCCGTCGTCCGCCGGTGGCGTGCAGGAGCCACTCGCTCCCGGCGCGTTCCACGCGGTGCACCTCGACGCCGGTGACGATCTCCAGTTCGTGCCGCTCGGCGTACTTCTCCAGGTAGCGGACGACGTCCGCGCGGGCGACCCAGCGGCCGAAGGAGCGGGGCATCCGCAGCCCGGGGAGGCCGGAGAGGCGCCGGGTGGTGTGCAGCCGCAGCCGGTCGTAGTGGGTGCGCCAGGAGGCGCCGACGGCGTCGGTCTTCTCCAGGACGACGGCCCGGACGCCCCGCGCGCCCAGCGCGGCGGCGACCGCGAGCCCGCCGGGACCGCCACCGATGACGTAGACGGGGTGGGCGGGCGGTCCGGGACGGGTGCGCGGAGTGGAGGCCATGACCGCTGAGCGTAATGACGTGTACACGGAGTGGGTCTCGACGGGGAGGGGTTTCGGTTGCGAATCGATCACGCGAGCTCCCGAGGGGGTGACTCCGGCCAGGAACTGGGGCCGCCCACGGGGGAGTCGGCACACATTCCCACCCGTACGCGGCCTGCTCGCCCCCGGCACCCCGCCTGCCGGTCGGCTGTGGAGTCGCGAGGGAGGGCGTGCGGGACCTCAGCGGTGAGGGACGCGGACGCCCGCCGCGCGGAGCCTGGCCTCGGTGAGCGCGGTCAGCCGGGCCGCGACCGGTGCCTGGTCCTCGCGGTGGTTGTTGATCAGCTCGTACTGGGCGGAAGCCCTGGACCATGCCCGCAGGCTGGCGTGGTCCCCCAACAGGGCGGGGTTGGCGAGGTAGCGGTCGGCCATGGCCGCCGCGAGCTCCTCGATCCTGGGGTCGTCCGGCTCCCAGCTCTCGGCCTCCTGGCCGCGCAGGGTCAGGCCGATGTACTCGGGGTCGTCCAGCCCGTGTTCGAGCTGGGTCAGGAAGCCGTCGAAACCCTCCGGCACCAGTGCCCGGGCCAGTACCAGGGCCTCGCGCTGCGCGGCCACGTAGGAGGGGCCGAAGCCGAGGCCGCGCATCCGCTCCAGGATCGCGCAGGCGCGCTCGGGCAGCAGGGCCCGGTCGCCGTCGGCGAGCCGGTGCAGCGTGTCGCGGCGGGCGGCCAGTTCGTCGATGCGCTCGGTGAGCCGCCGCTCGACGTCGGCGAGCGCGGCGCCGAACCGCTCGGCACCGGCGCCGAGCATGGGCCCGATCTCGGCCAGCGGCACGCCCGCGGCGGCCAGCGTCCGCACCTGTACCAGCTTCAGCAGCTCGCCGGATCCGTACCGCCGATAGCCGGAGCCGTCACGTTCCGGTTCCGCGACCAGGCCGAGCCTGTGGTAGTGACGCACGGTCTTCACCGTGACGCCGACGAATGCCGCTGCCTGTCCGATCGTCACTCCGTTGCGCATCAGCCCAGCTTGCCGCAGAACACGGCGTCGACGAGACGCTCCTGGGCCGCCTGGAACGCCGGTGCGATCGACAGGTCGGCGTCGTCGGTCCAGGTCAGCCCGGCGGTGAGGGTCCTGCTGCCGTCGCGGGTGCCGTACATCAGCGCCGCCGAGCCCATGACGGCGCCGTTGTGGTGGAAGAGGGTGCCGTTCCGCGTCTCCTGCGCGAAGATCCCCAGGCCGTAGCCGGCCGTCGCCTCGGGCGTGCGCATCTCGGCCAGCAGCCCGGCCGGCAGGAGCCTGCCGCCCATCAGCGCGGAGAAGTAGGTGTGCAGATCCTTGGTGGTCGAGATCATGTCGCCACCCGCTCCGACCCAGGACGGGTTCTGGCGGGTGACGTCGACCGTCCGTTCCTTCCCGGCCTCCTCGTAGCGGTAGTAGCCGTGGTTGTGCGGTTCGGGGATCTCCGGAGAGGCGCCCGGCGCCACGGTGCCGGTCAGCCCCAGCGGCCCCAGGACCAGCCGCCGCGGCTCCTCGGCGAACGAATGACCGGTGACCTTCTCGACCACCAGCCGGGCCAGCACGTAATTGGTGTTGGCGTAGCTCCAGCCCGTGCCCGGCGCGAACCGCGCGGGCTTGGACGACGACAGCCGGACCAGCTCTTCGGGCGGATAGGTCGTGAACCGGTTGTCCACCCACTCCCTGCCCTGCCAGGGGATCCCCCGCACGATCGTCCCGTCCTCGTAGAGCTCACCGGTGTGGTTGAAGATCCCGCTGGTGTGCTGGAGCAGCATCCGCACCGTGATCCGCCGGTCGAGACCGAACTCGGGCAGATGGTTGCCGACCGGGGTGTCCAGGCCGATCCTGCCCTCGGCCACCAGCAGGAGCACCGTGGCGGCCACGAAGCTCTTGGTGCTGCTGCCGATACGGAAATGTCCGTCCGTCCGCACCCCGGCGCTCTGCCCCAGCTCGCGCACCCCGGCGCCGCCGACCCACTCGCCCCGCTCGTCGCCCACCCGGAGCTGGACGCCGGCGAAACCGGACCCGGCCACCTCCTCGACCGCCTTCCGCAGCTCCGGACGGTCCTGCCCCTGGTGGGAAACGCTGGTGGACATGGTGCTCCTTCACATCGGTCGTACCCGGCTCGGCGTCGTGCCGATGTGACGACCCTCCACCCTGCCCCAAGGTCAACCTCAACGGTGATCCAGCCCACAGCCGCGTCCGGTCGGAGCGGTTGGAGTGACCGGAGTGGTCAGGGAGGTGGAAGTGGCCGGAGCGCTCGGAGTGGCCGGGCGCGCCCGGCAGTGAGAGCCCCCGGCCCCACCTCGGCCCCCGTGCTCCGTCCCGGCCCCCGGTCCCGCCCGGACCCCGGTCCCGCCCGGGGTCCCGTCCGATCCGGCGTCCCGAACCCCGTCCGTGTCCCCGCCTCTTGCGCCCCGCGTCCTCCTGCGCTGAACTGACGTACTGTCAGATCAGGCTTCCGAGGGAGCGCACATGCAGACCGTCTGGCTCACCGGCGCCGAGTGGCTCGCCGTCCTCCGCATCGGCCTCGGCCTGTGGTGGCTGGAGAGCTGGCGCCACAAGGACCGCAAGGGCTGGTTCGAGCGCGGTACGGGCATCGCCTGGGCCGCCGACGTCGCGGGGCGGCACCGGTGGCCCGTGGTCCGGAAGGGCTTCGACGCGGTCGTCGCGCCCCGCCCCAAGCTCATGGCGTACGTCGTCGTCTACGCCGAACTCGCCCTCGGGCTCGGCCTCGTCACCGGCTTCCTCACCCCGGTCGCCCTCGTCGGCGGCCTGCTGCTCAACCTCCTCTACCTCGTCCTGATGATCCACGACTGGGCCGAGCAGGGGCAGAACGCGATGATGGCGCTGATCTCCCTCGTCGCCCTCCTCGCGATGTCCTGGCAGACCTGGTCCCTCGACCACGCGATCGGACTCTTCTGATGACGGCCACCCCCGACGTCGACGCCTTCACCCGCCCCTACTGGGACGCCGCCGCCGAGGAGCGGCTGCTGCTGCGCCACTGCGCCGCCTGCGACCGCGTGCACCACTACCCGCGCGAGTTCTGCCCGTCCTGCTGGAGCGAGGACGTGCACTGGGTGGCGGCGGAGGGGCGGGCCACGCTCTACACCTGGTCGGTCGTGCACCGCAACGACCTCCCGCCGTTCGGCGACCGCGTCCCGTACGTGGCGGCGGTCGTGGACCTGGCGGAGGGCCCGCGCATGATGACGGAGGTCGTGGACGTCCCGGAGGACGGCCTGCGGATCGGGATGGAGCTGGTGGTGCGCTTCCGGACGGGCGAGGACGGCGTCACGGTCCCGGTCTTCACCGCCGCCGCCCACCCGGCGTGACGGACCGGTGAGCCATGGACCGTTGAGCCACGGGCCGGTCCGTCACGCACGGGTCCGTCACGGGCCGGTGAGCCACGAGCCGCCGCCGAACCGGCCCGCCCCCGGCGGCCTCCCCTCCCAACGGCCGCCCCTCCGGGGGCGGCGGCTCACAGGGTGCCGTGGGCGGCCATGTTCTCCAGCGTCCGGGTCAGGGCGTCGACGAGGGCCGCCTTGGTCCGGCGGGCCCGCGCGTTGTCCACGTGGACGGTGTTCAGATGGATGCCGTCGTGGGTGCGGTGCAGCCACAGGAACATGCCGTTCGTCGCGGGGACCGAGGTGTACACACCGGCCTCCCGGTCGGCGTGGCGGTCCGCGCCGGGGACGTCCCTGAAGTCCATGTACGAGAAGAAGTTGACGGCGTGGGGCCAGGGGCGGGCGTAGTGCTCGGGGGCCAGCAGCCGCAGGACGGCCACGAAGGGGACCCGGCCGCCCCGGATCATCCGCGTCGACGCGTCCCGGGCGGCTCCCACGGTCCGCGCGAGGTCCGCCCCTTCGGGCACCGGGAACTCGACCGGGAGAAGGTTCACGAACCAGCCCACGCTGTGCGCGTGGCGCCCGCGACCGCGCGTGCCGACGGGCACCAGGGTGCGGTGGACCTCGGGCCCGCCCAGCTTCCTCATGCCGACGCCGACGGCGGTGAGGACACCGGTCGCCACGCTCGCACCGGCCTCCCGGCAGCGGGCCTCCAGGGCCGCCGCGCCGGAGCCGTCCAGCAGCGTGTCGGTCGTGTTGCGCGCGGGACCGCCGGTGCCGGGCTCGATCCCGAGGTCCAGCGGGAACCGGGGGAACGGGCCGCCGTTGCGGGCGATGAAGCCCCTCCAGTGGTCCAGCGCGCCGTCGTCGGCGCGCACCGGCACGGTCCGCTGCCGTTCCACCCGGCTGTGGTCGGCGAAGTTCCCCGCCTCGGGAAGGTCCGGTTCGCGGCCGGACGCGAAGGCTTCGTAGGCGGTGGCGATGTCGTTCAGGACGATCATCATCGAGGTGCCGTCGGTCACGAGGTGGTCGCAGGCGAAGTGGACCGTCGTCGACTCCTCGCGGACCATCGCGCCCATGACGATCCAGGGGCCGTCGCGGGTGTCGGTGGCCCGCAGGAACCGCTCCGCGTGGGCGCGGGCCGCTGCGGCCGAGACCACCGGCCCGTGGTCGACCGGTTCGAGTTTGACGTCCTGCGGCGCGGCGATCTCGATGACGAGACCGCCGGGCGACGGGCGGAACGCGCCGCGCAGCGCCGCGTGGCGCCGCACGCAGTGGAGCAGGGCCGCCTCCAGCGCCGGGCGGTCGAGCCCGCCCCGGATCTCGAAGGTCCCGGCGTAGGAGTCGGTGCGGCTCCCGTTCCGCTCGGGGCCCCCGGCCCCGGCCTCGCCGGCCGGAGGGGCGAACGCGCCGAAGTGGTACTCCTGGTTGTACGAGGGCAGGGGGCGGGACGGCTCCGGGACACCGGGTCCGGCCGTGCCGCGCGGTGCGGCGGTCCGTGCGGCGGAGGTGTGCACACGCCATTCGACGGCGTGCCCGGGTGCGAGCACCAGCTCCGAGCTGGGGAGTTGAAGCACCGGTCGGCGCCCCTTTCGATGGTGGGCGTCCGCCCGTGACCTGGGTGGAACCGTCAGAACCGGCCGCTGCGCGCGACGCTCTCCAGCGACCGTACGAGCGTCCCGACGAGGGCGGTCTTGGTGCGCCGGGCCTGCGGGGTGTCCACGAAGATGGAGTTCAGGTGGAGCCCGGTGTGGTTGCGGTGGAACCAGAAGAAGATGCCGTTGCTGTGCGACGTGGAGACGTACTTGCGCGCCTTCCACTCCTCGTGCCGGTCGGCCCCCGGGGTCGTCCTGAAGTCCAGGTACGAGAAGAAGCTGACGGCGTACGGCCAGACCTGGGGCCCGTCCTGGTCGCAGGTCAGGAGGTCGAAGACACGGACGAACGGGGCTTCGGCGTACGGCCGCATCGCGTCCAGGGCGGACTGCGCGCCCGCCATGACGCCCGCGAAGTCCGTCCCGGCGGCCACGCGGAACTCGACCGGGAGCGTGTTCACGAACCAGCCCATGCTGTGGGCGCCGGGGCCGCGGTCACGCGTACTGACCGGCAGCAGCGCCCGGTGGACGTCCGGCCCGCCTTCCCTCCGCAGGCTGACGCCGAGCGCGGCGAGGACACCGGTCGACACCCTGCCGCCCACCGCACGGCAGTGCGCCTCCATCGCGTCGAGGCGGTCGGCCGGGAGCAGCGCGTCCGCCTCGTTCACCGCGCGGTACACCACCCCCGGCTCGATCCCGAGGTCCAGCGGGAACCGGGGGAACAGCTCCCCGCCGTTGCGCGCGACGAACCCCTTCCAGTGGTCGAGGAGCGCGTCGTCGGGGCCCATCGCCGCGCCCCGGTGCCGCTCGGCCGTGGCGTAGCCGACGAAGCCGCCCGTCTCGGGCAGCACCGGCTCCCGGCCCTGGGCGTACGCCTCGTACGCCACGGCGATGTCCCGCACGGCGACGGGAGTCGAGACCCCGTCGGCCAGCAGGTGGTCACAGGCGAGGTACACGGTGGCGGAGTCGTCCCGCACCGTCGCGCCCATGACGATCCAGGGTCCCCGGAGCGTGTCGGTGCCCTGCAGGAAGCGCTGGATGTAGGCGCGGGCCTCGGCCGGGGTGTCGAGCCGCCCGGCGTCGACGCGCTCCAGCTTCACGTCGTGCGGCGGGACGACCTTCGGTTCGGGACCGTCCGCGCCCCGCCCGGTCTCCGCGTCCTGCCCGGCTTCCCCGAAGTCGCAGCGCAGCACGTCGTGGCGGCGCACGAAGTGCAGCAGGGCCGCTTCCAGCGCGTCGAGATCGACACGTCCCCGGATCTCGAAGGAACCGCCGATGTACGAGGAGTAGCCGATGTCCGCCGCCCGGAGACCCTGGGCGACCGAGAAGTGGTCCTTCTGGTTGTACGAGGCGAGGGCACCCGGACAGGAGCCCCCGGCGCGCCCGGCGGTTCCCGCTGCGGACACCGTCCATTCCACGGCGTGTCCGGGGGCCGGCTCCATGTCCTCGACGGGCAGCTGCAGCATGGGGGCCTCCTGATCAGACATCACATCGCGCGGAGAGTTCGACGTGGTGAGCGAACGGCGGCTGATGGCACACCCGTTCACGCTCTCCGGGCCATCGCCGTAGGTCATAGGGCACTGACGAGCCGACCAGCAGGCGGTGGCGACCGCTTCCGGCCCCGGCCGCGCGCCCCCTCGGGCCACGGCACGCCCCGCGCGACCGTCAGCTCATCGGCGCACTGTCACTCCAACGAGCCAGAATCATGATCGTCACGCGAATGTGGTCGCGGTGCCGGGCTTCGGTCTCCGGGAGCGGTACCGGCGGGGCGCGGTCGCCGCCGGTCGTGTGCTTCCCGGCAGGGGCAGGGGAAGGCCGCGTGCGCGCCCGTCGGCCACGCGTCCGGTGTGAGCAACCGGCAACCGGCAGCGGGCAGCGGGCAGCGGGCAACGGGTAACTGGCAGCGGGCCAGGGAGTGGTGCTGTACCCGCTGGGTGCTGAGGTGGCCGATCCATCCGTCTGCCGTGGGGCGGGGCGGGGCGTCACGGGAGCCGCCCCCCATGACCTTGCCGGAGCCCCCCATGACCTCGCCGGGGCGCCACCCATGACGTTGCCTGGGCCGCCGCCCATGACCTCGCCGGAGCGGCCACCCGTCACCTCGCGCTTCCGTCCGTCGACGCCCACCGCCTTTTCCCGCCAGGCGGTGGCCCTATCCGGGCGTTCCTCGCCGAGCGGGGCGTCCGGCGGGCGCGCCGGGTGAATGATCGCCCGGGGCCGTGGTGCCGGGGCCGTCCCGGCCGGTGTGCGGTCCGGTGGTGCCGAGTGCCCCGGGTGGGGCTGAAGGGTGGTGGCGGGATGTTCGGCAGCGTACGGACGACCGGCAGAGCACGGACGACCGGCAGCGGATGGACGACCGCCGGCGGACGGGTGGGCAGGGTGGCCGCCGGGCTGGCGGTCGCGGGCCTGGCGCTGTGGGGCGGTCAGACGGGGGCGTCGGCCGCACCCGGCCCGGTGGCCGCATCCGGCCTGGTAGCCGCACCCGGACCGGTGGCGGGTGCGGTGCCGGTCGGCGCGGAGGCGGAGACGTTCGTCCTGGGCACGGTCGGGAAGACGACGCTGACGGTGCCGAGGACCGTGGCGCCGGGCGAGTCCCTGGACGTGCTGGCCTCCTTCACCAACACCTACGACTACACCGTGCCGTCGGCCACGCTGACGATCTCCTTCCCGTCCCCGCAGAACGCGAAGATCGACGTCAACGACTCCTCGTACGTCGACGGCGGCGAGGGCTACACCTACGGCGGCAGCCCCGCCGTGTTCGACAGCGAGAGCGTCTTCCAGGTCACCTGGGCCGCCGTCCCGCCCGGCGCGACGGCCACCACCCAGGTCGGGATGACGGTCCGGACCGGTACCTCGGGCCCGCTGACCATCGGCGGCAGGGCGGCGAGCACCGGCGTCAACCCCGTGGACATCGGCCAGGGAACGGTCGACATCACCCCGCCCGTCCCGGCGGCGGCCGACCTGGGCGTGACCCTCGCGGCCTCGCCCCACGGCCTGGGCTCGGTGAACGCGGCCTTCACCGCGACCGTCACCAACAACGGCCCCGCGACCGCGCACGCGAAACTGAACTTCACGTACAGCCCCGGCTTCCGCCTGCCGACGGCCACCGGCTGCACCACCGACGCCACCACCCGCACCGCCAGCTGCGATCTGGGCCCCCTCGCCAACGGCGCCGGCGTCACCCGGACGCTCGGCCTGACGGCCGGACTCCTCACCATCGGCCTGCCCCTGCCGGTCACCGCGGCCCTCCCCGACATCACACCCGCCGACCCGGTCCCCGGCAACAACACGGCGGTCCGCTCCTGCGCCGCCGTGACCGCCCTTCTCCTCATCTGCTGATCCCGGAACGTTCTCGTGAGTGCGCCGGGGGCGCGACCGGCGTGTCGTGCCCCCTCGTGCGGTCGTTGCGCTCCCGAGGACGGGTTTCGGTGCCCGTGGCCAGGTCGGGCGGCCCGTCCGTGAGGAGGGATGCCGACATGCCGGAGCGACGGACCAGGAGTCTGCGGCGCGCGGTGCGGTGGACGGTGGCCGCCTCGGTGCTGGGCGCGGCCGGGGCATCGGCCGCGCAGGCCGCGCCACGGCCCGAGGCCGTACGGGCCGGGCAGGCGGCGCCCGGGGTGACGCGGGCCGTGGAGGCCGGGGCGTGTCCGCTCGGGCAGTGGCGGACGGCCGCCGACGCCACCCGCTACCGGGAGGCGATCGTGCACACGACCCATGTCTTCATCGTCAACGGCACCTGGGACGCGCCCGGGTGCGCACCCGCCCCGATCGAGAAGCTGACGCTCCGGGTCTACTGGGCGGACCGTCCCGGCATCTGGGGCAAGGGCTGGGTGTTCGCCGGGTTCGATCCGCACGACGACGTGGAGAAGACGTTCCTGAAGATCGGCCCGGAGGTGAAGAAGAACCAGCCCTGGGCGGACTGGGACGAGCACCGCGCCGCCTGGCGGACGTACGACGGGACCGTCTGCCCGGAGGGCGAGCTGTGCCTGTACCGGGAGGACTCGGGGGCTGGTGGGGGCGTGCGGTTCGTCGACGCTCCCGATGTCACCGACCTGTCCTGGTGGGACATGAACGACGCCACGGCCTCGTACCGCAACAACACCCCGTACGACTTCTGCTGGTACGCCGACTACGGCTACCGGGGCGAGAAGGGCCTGTGGAAGGCGGGCGGTTCCGTCGACGTCCTCCCCGAGGGCCGGCGCGGTCAGGTCAGCTCCCTCGCCCCGGCCCGTCCGGACGCCGAAGGGAACTCCGTCTGCTGATCCGCGCCCACGGGAGCCGGTCCGGGGAGTCGGGACCGGCCCCCGTGCCGTCAGCGCGATTCCCCACGGAAGAAGTCGGGGACACAGGTGTTGAGGTCGGCGACGAAGGCCGAGTGCGGGGGGCACTGGAGGACGAAGACCTTGCCGAAGTCGTCGCACTGGTAGTACTTCGTCACGTCGCCCGGGTAGGGCGCGTAGTAGTTGCCGCCGCAGATCGGGTGCGGGCCGGTGGGCTCCGTGGCCTGGGCGGTGGCGGGGACGGCCAGGGCGCCCACGGTCAGGAGGACGGCGGCCAGGAGACGTGTCTTCTTCACGGGCGTGCTTCTTCCGTTCGTACGGATCGCCCGGGGCGGCGCCGGGACCTCCCGGCCCCGGGCCGGGGGCGGACGGCGGACGCCGCCGCCGTGAACGTAACCGACCCGACCGGGGCTGGTGGACCCGCTCGGATCCTTGGCCGAAAGTCCGCTGATGCCGGTGCGCTCGTCGCCGTCATGGCACCGGTTCCGCGCATCCCGCCCGGTGAGCGTCGTGTCCGGACACGACGAAGGGCCCGGCTGATGCCGGGCCCTTCGGATAGTAGCGGGGACAGGATTTGAACCTGCGACCTCTGGGTTATGAGCCCAGCGAGCTACCGAGCTGCTCCACCCCGCGTCGGTAGGACCACTCTACATGGTCCCTGGGGAGCGGCGCGCAGCCCGTGGTTCCGCACGCTCCTCTAGGCGGCGGGATCCTCGAACCATGCCTGCGCGTCCGGGTGGAGCCGGTCGCGTGCACCCTGTTTGGGGTCGTGGAAGGCCGCGTACGCCTCCGCGAACCATTCGTCCGGCGTGGAGAACATGTAGTTCGACACGGCATGCAGTTGCCGCTGTTCTCGCAGGTAGCTGACCCAGTTCCCGTAGTGGTCGACGTGGTAGGTCCGGCCGTCGATGGTGAGGACGTCCCCGCCGCCGTCCGGCAGCGTCCACGGCTGCGCGAGGGCGAGCCGGCCGAACTCCACGACCTTGGCGAGCCCGTCGTGGAACGTTTTGCCCTGCCCTGGGAAGTTCTCGGCGAGCTTCAGCAGCAGCGCGGGGTCGGGCCACGCCCTCTCCGAGTTCAGCTCCAGTGCCACGGCATGGGGAAGGGTGGCGTGGTACTTGTCCCTGACCGTCAGGTGGTCTCCGAGCCCGGCCCTGCGCAGGACCGCGTTCACTATCGGCTCGATGTTCTGGTTCCCTGCCTTTCCGTAGGTCTCCCAGCCTCCGAAGTGGGGCAGGTGCTTCAGCCCGTCCAGCCATTGCGTCCGCTTGTCGACGGAGTGGCCGATCTCGTGCCGCAGCGTCCACTTCACCAGGTTGCCGTTGGCCAGGACGTTGCCGAAACCGCCCATGACCTCGCGCTCCCGCCCGTCGATGCCGAGGGCCTCGTCCCCGGCCTCGCTGATCCCGTCGTAGTCGGCCATCGCGCCCTGGTCCATCAGCTTCCGCTGCCAGGGCACCTTCCGGTTCAGCTCCGTGTAGAGCCAGGAGGGCATCCCGAAGGGGCTGACCATGGTGATGGTCCGCGTTTCCTCGTTGTACGTGCTGGCCGTGCTGGCCGTGCTGGCCGTGCTGGCCGTGCTGTCCGAGTCGGCCGCGGCGGGTTCGATCACGCGCAACTCCTCGTTGTCGCGGACGTCCGCCTCCGGGAGGCTGCTCAGGACCGTCTCGATCCGATGGAGCATGGAGTGGCTGAAGTGGTCGTTCGGGCGACTCGGGGGCGGCCCGATGCGGACGCCGAACCTCTCGCTGAGCTCCCTCTCGCGCTCCGCGGCCCCGCTGTTCGCCACCAGCCCGGCGGGGCCCCGCCCGCCGCTGCCCCGGCCCAGGATGGTGTCCGGCATCGTCTGGACGACCGCCGCGTTGCCCGCCGTCCGCTGCAACGCCCTTATCCGGTCGGCCTGTTGGCCGAGCCGTTCCGTTCTCGCCCGAGGGGCGGTGTTCGCCCTGTCCGTCTCCGCTTCCCGCCGTGCGTGCATGGTTCTCCTGCCTCCGGATGGCCTGCCGTGCCGTCGCCGAGCCTCACGGCGCCCGGGACGGACGGGAAGGGCCGGGAGGGCAGACCCGAGGGCAGAACGGGGGCAGGGGTCCCGCTCGCGGCACTGATCCCGCTCGCCGCACCGATCCCACTCTTCTCCTGGATCCGGCGGCACCGGGACCTGCCGACGTCCCGCCCGCCGACACCCTGCCCGCCGACACTCCGCGACCTGCCGACGTCCCACCTGCCGACGAGTCCCGGGCCGACGAGTCCCGGGCCGACGAGTCCCGGGCCGACGAGTCCCGGGCCGACGAGTCCCGGGCCGACGAGCCCCGGGCCGACGAGTCCCCGGTCGGCCGTGGCGCCCGTGGACGAGGAGGTCCTGGGTGAGGAGGTCCTGGGCGGGACCGGCCACTGACGAGAGCGCCCGCGTACGCGGATCCGGCCCTACGGGTGCGGAGGACGACCGGCACTCGCGGACGCGCCCGGGGCAGGCCACGGGCCCGGCTGCCGCGCCGCACAGCAAGGCGGTGGTCACCTCGCGGGGTGCGGGGCAGGAGCGGAGTCCCGGCCCCCGCCCGCCCCCGCTCGTGCTACGGCCCTCAACTCCCCGCCCCTGACCAGCGGCGTTCCAAATTTTTCTCGTCCGTGACCGATCAATCCGGCCAGAGGACTTCCAGAACAATGCGACATGTGAAATTTTACACGTCACATGACAGCGGCCCGTGTTTCCCATCACGTGGCACAACGGCCTCGGAGGCCCCCACCGATGCTTCCCCCCTTCCGGATATCGAAGACGCGAGCGCGAAGACTTACCGTGCTCGGCGCCGCCGCCTTCCTCTCGCTCGGTCTGCTCGCGCCGCAGAGCCAGGCCGCCCCCGTCGGCGTCACCGCCCCGGGTGCCGGGAACCTCCAGGGAGCCTCGGCGCCCCGGGCGATCCCGGTCCCCAAGTCGCCCGACGCGATCAGCGCCAATCCCCGCTTCCGCCTCTCCTCGCAGGACGGCACCGAGGAGACCGGCCCGAGGCCCGCGCCCACGTCCGCCGCCGGGACCGCCAAGACGTCGAAGCTCGCCGCCGCCAACGCCTGCGGCGACCTCTCCGGCGTCATCAACTCCACCGGCGCCGCGCTCGTCCAGCAGCTCAAGGCCCTGCCGCAGATCACCTGCACCTACCCGCTGTTCAACCTCACCGGCGAGAACGCGCGGAAGGCCTTCCGCGAAGACCAGATGGTGACCGTCGCCAACGCCCTGCGCGACAACGCGGCCACGTACGCGGGCAACAACAGCACCTCCACCGGCCAGCTGGTGCTGTTCCTGCGCGCCGGTTACTACGTGCAGGACAACAACGCCGCCACCGTCGGCGACTACGGCACCCCCCTCGCGACCGCCGCGCGCGGCGCCCTCGACGCCTACTTCGCCTCCCCGCGCAGCAAGGACGTCACCGACGCCAACGGCGAGATCCTCAACGAGGTCGTCACGCTCATCGACAGCACCCACGAGGCGGGCCGCTACGCCGGTGTCGTCAAGTGGATGCTGGGCAGCTACAACGGCACCTGGCCCGGCCAGATGAACCTCGCCATGCAGCACGTCGAGTGGGTCGTCGACAACGCCTTCAAGGCCAAGAACGACGCCCGTGGCTGGCGCGCCGCCCTCAAGGCCGACCCCACGATCGTCGACACCTGGGCCGGGTTCATCACCCGTAACGAAGCACAGCTCAACCGCCTCGACGTCGTCAGCAACGTCGGCCGCTACCTCGGCAACGTCCTGGACGTCCCCGAGCTGAAGGAGCGGGTCCGCCCCCTCCTCAAGGACCTGATCAACCGCTACCCGAACGTCGGCCCGACCGCGCCGATCACCATGAACCTCGGCTGGTACACCCGCCAGTACGACAAGAACAACTGCGCGGCCTACGCCATCTGCGACCTCGGCCAGCGCGTGCTCCCGGCCGTCCTGCCGATCCAGCACACCTGTACCCCGGGCCTCAAGATCCGCGCCCAGGACATGTCCCCCGGCCAGCTCGCGAGCACCTGTACGAGCCTGGTCGGCCAGGACGCCTACTTCCACCGGATCATCGGCGACAAGGGCGCGATCCCCGGTGACGTGAACACCGACCTGGAGGTCGTCGCCTTCGACGACTACACCCAGTACGCGCTGTACGCCTGGGCCATCTACAACATCGACGTCGACAACGGCGGCATGTACGAGGAGGGCAACCCGGCCGTCCCCGGCAACCAGGCCCGCTTCATCGCCCACGAGGCCAGCTGGCTGCGCCCGGACTTCCAGATCTGGAACCTCAACCACGAGTACACCCACTACCTCGACGGCCGCTTCAACATGCACGGCGACTTCGACGCGGGCATGACCACGCCGACCATCTGGTGGGTCGAGGGCATCGCGGAGAACATCTCCTTCGGCTACCGCAACGAGCGCAACGCCGACGCCATCGCCGAGGCCGCCCGCAAGACGTACAGGCTCAGCGACCTCTTCGACACCGTGTACGGCCAGGAGGAGGACCCCGAGGTCAACTCGAACCGGGTCTACCGCTGGGGCTTCCTCGCGGTCCGCTACATGCTCCAGAAGCACCCCGCCGACATGGAGACCGTGCTCGGCAAGTACCGCACGGGTGACTGGACCGGGGCCCGCACCTTCCTGAAGCAGACCATCGGCACCCGCTACGACGCCGACTTCGAGACCTGGCTGACGAACGACTGCGCGACGAACGACTGCGGTCCGCTGCCGGACGCCACGCCCCCGGCCACCACGATCCCGCTCTGCACGGGCAGTGACATCCGCCAGTTCGACCAGAACTGCCGCCGGGACAACCTCGCCGCCACCACCGGCAACTACAGCTACCACTTCGTGTACCTGCCGGCCGGGGTCAAGCAGCTGAAGATCACCAGCAGCGGCGGCACCGGCAACGCCGACCTGTACTACGGCGGCGGCAGCTGGGCCACGCCCACCAGCTTCCTGGCGAAGTCCACCAACGCCGGGAACGGCGAGACCCTGACGATCGACAACCCGCCGTCCGGCTGGGTGTACTTCACCCTCGCCGCCACGCAGAACTTCAGCGGGGTGACGCTCTCCACGCAGTCCAAGTGACCGGCCGGCCGGGCCCCCGGAGATGGGGACCCGGCCGCCGAGGAGCCCGGCGGCCCCCTCCGCCGGGCTTCTGTCATCGGGCGGAGATGTTCCGCCAGAGCATCCTGCTGTTCCCCGCGTCGCAGTCCCACGACATGACGAACGGCGGCCCGGCCGCGAGGCACTGCCCGCTGCCCACGTTCTGGAGCGCGCGGCCCGAGGACGTCGTCGCGAAGACCTTCCAGTTCTGCGCGCTGGAGCCGTTGCAGGCGAAGGCTCCGCCGCCGGGCGGGCCGCCGCTCGACGGCTGGAGGCAGTGCCCGGTCCTCCGGTTGACCAGCCGGAAGGTGCCGTTGCCGTTCCCCTTGTACGTCCAGGAGTACGCCACCGTTCCCGAGGCTGGTGCGGAGCCGCACTCGAAGTCGTTGACGGTGACGGCGAAGCCTTGGTCGTACTCGGCCAGGCAGGTGCCCTCGCTCGCGCTCTCCAGCGAGTACGTCCCCGAAGGCGTCGTCGAGCCGCCGCCTGGCTGGGTGGGCCGGGGTGTCGTCGGGCGCGGGGTGGGCGTGGGTGTGGGCCGGGGTGCGGGCCGGGTCGTCGTGCCCCCACCGGCGGGCGCGGTCGTACGGGTTCCGCCACCGCCCGCGTTCCCGTTCCCCGCCCCGTTCCCCGAGCCGCCGGGCCCCGTGCCGGTGCCTCCGGGGCCACCGCCTCCGACAGCGCCACCGCCGCCTCCGACGCCGCCCCCGACCGCACCGCCCACGCCACCCCCGGCGGCGCCCCCGTCCCCGGGCGGGGGCACGCCCGGGGAGGTGGCGCCCGGCGGCTGCGAGGAGGACGGACCGGTGCCCGGGGTCTTCCCGGACGGCGAGCCCGTTCCGCCCGACGACGGCACCCCGGCGGGCTGCGAGGCCGTCGTGGACGGCGGTGCGGACGAGGGGCCGGGGGCCGCGCCCAGCCGGCCGATCTCGTACGGGCCCAGGGCCATCGTCAGCGTCGCGCCGGTCGTCACGACGATCGGCGCGATCAGCAGGAGCGCCCGCTTGCGCCGCTTCTCCCGGGAGACGGGTCCCGGCACCACGACCACCCGCTCCGGCGGTACGGTCGCGGGCTCCTTCCCGCCCCGAGGGGTCAGGGGGAGCGTGGCGATGTCCTCGGCGGGATCGGCCGCCGCCAGTTCCGCCAGGTGCTCGGCGGTCGGCGCCCCGGCGGCGAAGGCCGCCCGCCGTGCGATCCGTTCCGCGACGGCGGCGGGCCAGACGGCGTCCTCCGCCCGTGCGGCGGTGAGCCCGGCCAGCTCGGCGGCGGTGGGCCGGTCCGCCGGGTCCTTGGCGAGGCAGGTCCGCACCAGTGCGGTCAGCTCGGGGTCCGCCTCCGTGAGCCTGCCGAAGTCGGGCTCTCCGTGGACGACCCGGTAGAGCAGGCCGGGACCGGAGCCGTCGCCGAACGGGGGCCGTCCGTTCGCCGCGTAGAGGACCAGGCTCCCCAGCCCGAAGACATCGGCGGCGCCGGTCAACTCGCGGTCGGCGACGGCCTGTTCGGGTGCCATGTAGGCGGGCGTCCCGATGACCATGCCGGTCTTGGTCAGTCTGCTCTGGTCGGCGGCGCGGGCCACCCCGAAGTCGATCAGGGACAGCCCGGAGGCGGTCAGCATGACGTTCGAGGGTTTCAGGTCCCGGTGGACCATGTGGGCGCCGTGGACGAGCGCGAGCCCGGCGGCGGCGTGGTGGAGCAGCCGCCACAGGGAGTCCGGCGGGAGCGGCCCGCGATGGAGGCGGACCGCTTCGTTGAGGGTGATTCCCGGGATGAACTCCGTGGCGAACCAGGGTGGTTTGGCCGTTCGGTCGCTGGCCAGGAGCTTGGTGTTGGCCCCGGCGGGCAGCCGGGCCAGGTTGTCCAGCTCGTGCCCGAAGTGGCTCAGGAAGTCGGGGTCCTCGGCGAGCACGGGCAGGACCCGTTTCACCGCCGCGAACGTGCCCGGTACGGCCCCGAGGTACACGCGGCCCATGCCGCCGGAGCCGAGGACGCCGAGCAGTCGGAAGGCGCCGATCTGCCGGGGGTCGCCCGGTTCCAGAGGTATGGCCCCGCTTCCGTCCAGCCCGTCAGGACGTGAACTCTGTTCAGTTTCCCCCGTCATGGCGCTCAGGGTAGCGGGACGGGCCCGAGGGCTGAATGCCTGTCAGCAAGCCCGTAGGGGCTTTGGCCGGATGCCGGTACGGGTCTCCCCGCGCGCGGTCGCGCCCCGCCCTCCGATCCGCCCGCCCACCGGGAGGGGCCGGGAGCGGCGGCGCCGTCCCCCCAGCACTGCGGCGTCCGAGTGACATCACGGCGTGGCGGTTTGACAGGGTCCTCCGCCCGGTTAGGGATGCACCGTCCGGGCCGTGCGCCGTCACCGGTACGGCTCCGTCCTCTCGGTGGAGGTCCAGGTCGCATGACGTGGGTCAGGCCGCTCACGGCCTTGGTGGCAGCGGTGTCGGCCGCACTCATACCCGTGGCCGCCGTGGCGGTGCCCGGGGAGGCGGATCCGGTGCGGCCCGTCCGCTCGGGAGCCGCCCCGGCGGGCGCCGCCGCGTGCTCGACGTCCACGGGGCCGTACCAGCGCGAGGCCGAGCGCCACCTCGGGCTGCCGGTCGACGGGAAGCAGTCCCCGGAGGACTGCCGGGCCATCGCCGCGTTCCAGCGGCGGGTCGAGATCGAGCCCGCCGAGGGGTACGCGGGCCTCTACACGTACCGGGCGATCGTCTGGGAGCGGGCCGTCGCGGAGGGGAGCGCGATCAAGGGGTGCCCCGACCGGAGCGGGCTCGTCGTGTGCGTGGACAAGACGCGCCAGATCCTCTGGGTCGAGGACGGCGGGCGGCTCGTCGTCGCGCCCGTGCCCGCGCGTTCGGGCAGGCCGGGCTACGAGACCCGGTCCGGGTGGTTCACGGTCTACCAGCGGGAGAAGGAGTTCTGGTCGACGCAGTTCGACGGGCCGATGCCCTTCGCGCAGTTCTTCAGCGGCGGGCAGGCCCTGCACGCGAGCTACCGCCCGATCTTCGAGGACCCCGGCTCCCACGGGTGCGTCAACCTCCGGTACGAGGACGCCCGCGTCCTGTGGAACCTGCTGCGCGAGGGGGACGCCGTCTACGTCTGGGGCTCGCGCTCGGACGGCTGAACACCGGCCCGCCGGGACGGGAGCCCGGAGCCGTAGCCCGTAGTCCGAAGCCGAAGCCGAAGCCGAAGCCGAAGCCGAAGCCGAGTCCGGGGCAGGATTCCGGGGCCACAGTCCTGGGTGCGGCGAGTCACCCGTACGGCCCCGCCACCCCCCACGACGGCGGACTCCGGCCAGGCCCCGCCCGGACGGCCCAGGAACCCGGCGTGCCCCCGTACGGCCGCGCCCCGCCGAGTGAACGGCTGCGGCGTGCGTGTTGTCCTGCCCGGTCCGGGTTGCGTCCTCCGGCGGGCCAGGGGAGTGACCCTGTGGACCACAGACGGCCCGGAGCCCCCTGCCTCCTCCGTTCCCGTGGTCACGGGTCCCCCGCACGGAAGAAGGCTCCCCCCGGATGATCACGAGAAGCTGGCTGCTGGCGGTGAGCACGGCGGTCTCCATGGCCTGTGCCTCCCTGACGGCCACCGCCCCCGCCCATGCCACCGCCCCCGCCCCCGCCACCGCTCTCGCCCCGCAGACGGCCCGGACCACGGCCGCTCCGCCGCCCGTGGCACCGCACCCCGCCGCCCCGCAGAGCCGCGCGCGGGCGCCGCTGTCCTGCGCCGGTGACATCCTGCTGGCGGCGGGCGACACCGCGACCCAGCTGTACGACGGGATGACCGGGCCGGGCACGATCGACTTCACGCCCGTGGGCCCGGCGACCGCCAAGTACAACGGCATGGGCGTCGACCCGGACGACAAGTACATCTACGCGATCGACCGGGTCTCCCTGAACCTGCTGCGCATCGACAACGCGGGCGCGGTCACGGACCTGGGTTCCGCCGGGCTGCCGACCCCGACCACCGGGGCGAAGAACTACGCCGCCGGGGCCTTCGACGGGGCCGGGAGCTACGTCGTCGGCAACGGCTACAACAACATGCTGTACCGGGTCGACATCGCTACGAAGACGTCCACGCCGATCACCCTGGACCAGACCCTCAACGGTGTCATCGACATCGCGTACAGCGGCGGCTACTTCTGGGGCGCCGACCTCGACAACGACATCATCCGGATCGACCCGGCGACCGGCACGGTCACCTCCTACCCCGGCATCCTGACGGGACCGGCGCCCGGCACCGGCTTCGGCGGCGCGTTCACCTACGGCAACGGCGACCTCGGCTTCTACAACAACGGCGGCACCATCATCCGGGTCCAGCTGGACACCCCGGACACCCCCGTCCTGACCCAGCTGTCGACACAGGCCGCGCCCGCCATGTCCATCGCGGTCGACGCCACCTCCTGCTACGACGCACCCGTGGACCTCGGCGTGGACAAGTCGGGGCCGGTATCGGTCAGCGAGGGCGGGACGGTCTCGTACACGATCAAGGTCACGAACAACGGCCCCAACCCGTCGTCCGGCTGGACCCTGACGGACGCGATCCCGGCCGGTCTGACCAACGCGGCCACCACCACGACGGGCTGTACGGTCACCAACGGATCGTTGTCCTGCACGGGCGGCCCGCTGGCGGTCGGCGCGAGCAGCACCATCGCGCTCACCGGCACGGCGGGACCCGGCGTGACCACCATCGTCAACACGGCGGTGGTCGCGGGCAACGACCCGGACCCGAACCCGGACAACGACCAGGACACCACCACGACGATCGTGAACCCGCTGGTGGACCTGGGCATCGACAAGAGCGGCCCGGCGAGCGTGGACGCCGGGGGGAACGTCTCGTACACGCTGAAGGTCACGAACAACGGGCCTTCGCCCTCGTCGGGCTGGACGGTGACGGACACGATCCCCGCCGGTCTGAGCAACGCGGCGACGACGACGGCGGGCTGTGCGGTCGCGTCCGGCACCCTGACGTGTACGGGTGGCCCGCTGGCGGTCGGCGCGAGCAGCAGCATCGCCCTCACGGGTACGGCGGCGCCTTCGGCGACGACGATCACGAACACGGCGAAGGTCAAGGGCAACGAGCCGGACCCGAATCCGGACAACGACCAGGACACGACCACGACCACGGTGAACCCGGTGGTGGACCTGGGCATCGACAAGAGCGGCCCGGCGAGCGTGGACACCGGCGCGAACGTCTCGTACACGCTGAAGGTCACCAACAACGGCCCCTCGGCGTCGTCCGGCTGGACGGTGACGGACACGATCCCCGCCGGGCTGACCAACGCGGCCACGACGACAGCGGGCTGTGCGGTCGCGTCGGGCACCCTGACGTGTACGGGTGGCCCGCTGGCGGTCGGCGCGAGCAGCACCATCGCCCTCACGGGCACGGCGGCGAACTCCCCCACCACGATCACCAACACGGCGAAGGTGAAGGGCAACGAGCCCGACCCGAACCCGGACAACGACCAGGACACCGTCACCACCACGGTGAACGGCAAGCCGGGGCTCACGATCGTCAAGAAGCAGAACGGGCCCGTCACGGTGAAGCCCGGTGACAAGGTCACGTACACCCTGACCGTCACCAACACCGGCACCACCACCTACACCGCCTCGGCGCCCGCGGTCCTCACGGACGACCTCAGCGACCTCCTCGACGACGCCAGGTACGACAACGACGCCAAGGCGACCAGCGGTTCCGTCTCCTACCAGGCGCCGACACTGACCTGGCGGGGCGCCCTCACGCCCGGACAGAAGGCGACGATCACCTTCTCCATCACCACCAACGCCCGCCCGTTCGGCGACCTGAAGCTCGACAACACGGTCGTCTCCGCCACTCCGGGCAACAACTGCCCGGCCTACGGCACCGACCCGCGCTGCACGACCCACGGCAAGGTCAAGCCCAAGGACAAGGACGACAAGGACCGGGGCAGCCGCGACTGAACGTCCCCCGACCCCGACACGCTTCCGCCCCCAGGACGACCGGTCTCCGAGGGCGGAAGCGCCGTTTCACGACGTACGGGCGGTTCCCCGCCCCGGGGGAGGACCGGAAGACGGGGGCTCCGGCACCTCGTCCCGGGGGCGGGCGAACGTCCGGGCCTCGGGTGCGCGGAAGACCGCCGGACCGGCCCCGGTGCGTGCCCGCAGCGCGGAGCCGGGCCGTGCTCTGTTCACTCGCCGTGCCGCGCCCACCAGTCGGCGAAGGGCACGGCGTTCGCCAGGGCGGTGTCCCGGTAGGCGCGGAACTCCGGTGACCGGGCGTCCGTGAGGACGTCGGACCCGGTGAACGAGCCGTCCTCCCCGTAGCGCATCACGGCTGCGGTGGCGCCGTCGAAGAGCCAGAAGTCCGGGACGCCGTGCAGCGGATCGCTCCGGTCCGTGGTGTCGAGGATGAAGAACTCCTCCCCGCCGGTGGCGTTCTTCCGGTAGCCCCAGCCGAGTTCGAACCTGAGGTACGGGGTGAGGGGCCGGGAGAGGACGTGGACGCGGTAGACGCGTCTCCCCTCGCTGGTGTGGCCGCGGAGTTCTTCCACCCAGCCATCGTTGTAGTCGGCCGGTCGGGCCTCTCCCGCGAGGAAGGCCCGGTACGCGTCCACGTTGCCGGACCTGCTGTAGTCGTCCAGGGTCTCCAGCCGGAAGGCTTCCTCCTGGAACGAGTCGAACAGGTCGCCCAGGGTCTCAGACACCACGGAGACCCTTGCGGATGAGATCGAAGATGAGCTGCTCCGGGATCTCCACGATGGTTTCGTGGGCGGGAGTGTCGAGACCGTGATCAGCTGGCCTTTCACCCTGCACCAACAGGGTTCCCCTGTCCGTGGCATAGATCGTCGGGCAGTCCTTGAGGTCGCACGAACCGACCAGCTTGGTGACCTTCACGTGGGCTTCCTTCCTCACGTCCGTCTCTGCTCGTCCGATGCTGGTGGCCGGGCTCGGGCGGGCGCAAGGAGTTCGGAATTCCAGGACGGGAAATCGCGGCCGAGCCGTCGCCGCGCCGTTGCCCGGCCGCCAGTGAGAGCTCCACCGGCGTCCTGGCCGGGCCGTCAGCGCACAGCAGCGGGTCCGCCGGCTCGAAGAACGCGTCCTTCCGGCGCGACGGCCACGCCTACGAGTCAGCCCGGAGCCGCGACAGTTTCGCGAACACCTCACGTCCACCCACCGGCCGCATCACACTGGCCCGCTGCGGCCGTTCTCGTGAACTTCCCGTACCCGTAGCCGAGTTCAGGACCACGAAGAAGGCCGCACCATTCCGCGTGATCACCCGAACGAGTGGTCAGTGCGTTCCTAGAAATTACTGAAAGTATTGCTGAAGTGTTCCGGCATTCCCTCGCTGTGGTTCTGTGCGCTGTCGTTGAGGGTTCTTGCTGCGTTATCGTAGGTCTGGTTCAGACTTTGATCGACTTCCATCATGGCGCGATTGTAGGCTGCGGGGTGGGTTTTTCTGATCTCTTCCAGTTTCTGGGCAGCATGGACTCCCTCGTTGACGACAGCTGCAGCTCCAACCGCCCCGGAACCGATCCTGACCGCCGTTCCGAACGCAGGATTGATAACAGTTGCCAGCACCCCGAACGCCCCCGATGTCAGGATGCTGCCAGCAATCGTCCCACCTGCATTCTGTGTGACTCTGTCCATCCCTTCGTTGGCTTGCTGGTTGAATTTCGCACCCCCTTCCTGACTTCCGTAAGATGCGGCCTTGGTCACTAGTTTCTGCAGATCGTCCTGTCCGTTGATCAAGGCATAGAGGGTGAGCTTTCCGCCGTCCGGGAGATTTTCGGCCAGAGTCTCCAGCTCTCCCTTCGTCGGAACCTTCATGTTGCCTTGAAGTGCGTCAGACCGGTCTTTGAATGCTTTTTTCACTCCCGATTTAAATCCTTCGCCGAATGAGAGATCGCCTGTCTTCTCTTCTATTTTGTCTCCAACCGCGCCCAGTATCCTGTCTGCTATCCCCATCCGGCTGCCCTCCTGCTGTGAAGGTGCACCTGAATTCCAGTCACTCCTATGGGGAAGTTTGGCGAATTTATCGCAAATGTCTTTAGCGAGAGCCTCCGCGCCTTCTTTGTCGTCGCTGTAGGTGAGCGCTGTCGCGTTCTCTACCATGTCATGCATTACGGCATTCGCTTTGTATCCTATTTCCGCCCCCCGGGAGAGGGTGAGGGTTGTTCCCTCGGAGGCGGCGACGCGTTCGACTATCGAAATTCCGTGGGAGCTGAGGAATGTCTGGACGGCTGTGACGCTATCCAGGCTCCGAGAGTTCTGAGGATCTTTCGGATGGTCGAGTGTTATCTTCCGCTGGATCGCTGGGGTCTCGTCGGTGGTGACGTAGTCACGTGTATTTGGCCGGGTCGACGAGGTGTCCCGCTGAACTGGTGCCGGATTGTTCATGACTCGGTGTGCGTTGGATTCGGCTTCTTGTTCGTAGCGGTCCGACGGGTCACTTACCTTCAGCCCGTTGCCCTGGTCTATTCCTGTGACGGGGCCTTGGCGTTGTTGAATGACGTGGGTGAGTTCGTGGGCGAGGGTGTGGTTGTCGCTTCCGCCGTCGCCGAGGACGATGTTGTTGCCGCTTGTGTAGGCGCGGGCGCCGATCTCGGTGGCGGAGGCGCGGGCGGCCTGGTTGTCGTGGATGCGGACATCGGCGAAGTCGGCGCCGAGGCGGGCTTCCATTTCCTCGCGGAGGGGGGCGCCCAGAGGGCGGCCGGTGCCTGCGAGGACGTCGTGGACGGCAGAGCGCTGCACCGCGGGCTGTTCGGCCCGCGTGCTCTGCTGGTGGCCGCAGCCGGCCGTGTGCTGGTGCTGCTCCTGAGCCCAGGGGTGACCTGCCTGGCGCAGCAGTTGAACCAGCGCACTGTTCCCGGCGGTGCGTTGGAGGTTGAGGGCCTCAGACGTGGGGAGAGGGACTCGCGCTGCAGTCTGCTGGTGGTCGGAGTCCTGAGACCGGTTGGCTTTGAGAGCCATGGGGAGGGCACCTTTCTGTGGGGACAGATGGCTTCCGCCCCACGACAGCGCTTCGATCGGACCATGGGAAGGCCCCGGCGGACAGGAGCGAGGGCAGCGGGCGCTGCACGAGAGGTCCAGGGCCGCCCGCGACCGGCCTCGGCGGAACCCGCCTCCGGCGTCAGTTCACCGCAGCAGCGATCGATGTCGCCCGCCAAGCCACCCCCAGGTCCCGTTTCATGGCGTGATCAGTCACCGGGTTCCGCCCCTTTGCGGGGCGGGATCCGGTAGGTCCTTGGTCGTGACGCGTAGGCAACTCGCCCATGCACAGGGGAGGTTCATCGAGCGGTGTCTGTCGATCGGTGGGTACGGTCCGTTCCCCGCGTGGTTGCGGGAGCAGTTCGAGGGCGTGATCTGGTGGTTCAGGCCCAGCGGGTAGTGGGGGAGGGCCCGCCGAGGTCGGGCCCTGGGCCACCGTCTACGGACCCCGGCCCCCGGTCGGCGACCTCCTGAAGGCCGCCGACTGATCACGACGTCACGGAGACTCCGGTCGAGACGCAGACCCCAGCCGGGGCTGGATGGAATCCTGCTGCTCCAGCCATTCCACGATCAGCCGGTTCGTCTCCTCCGGCTTCTCCTGCTGGATCCAGTGGCCGCAGTCCAGACTGGCCACTTCCACGCGGGGCACGAACTCCGCCAGGTTCTCGGACTTCGCGATCGGGTCCCGGTCGCCGTAGATCATGAGCGCGGGCTGCCGGACGACCGGGTCCGCGTCCGCCAGCAGGTGCCAGTTGCGGTCGAGGTTCCTGTACCAGTTCACACCGCCCGTGAACCCCGACGTCTCGAAGGCAGAGACGAGAAAGGACAGTTCGCCGTCGCTCATCACGGGCTCGCCGAGCGGTGTCTCCGCTCTGGCGAGATCGATCAGTGCCATACCCGGCGCCGGTGCCTTGGGGGGCTCGTTCTTCCGGTACAGGTTCCGGAGGAAGCGGGAGGTGTTCTCCTCGAACACGGCGTCCGCGACACCCGGCTGCCGATTGAAGTGGACGAAGTAGAAGTCGCCGCCGAGCACGGCTTCCATGAACTCGATCCAGGGAGTCTCGCCGCGCACCTGGTAGGGAAGGCTGAGGTTGATCACCCTGTTCACCCGGCCGGGGTGCAGCAGGGCCAGCGACCAGACGACCATGGCGCCCCAGTCATGACCGACGAAGGTGGCGTCTTCGTATCCGTAGTGGTCGAGGAGGGCGACGAGGTCACCCGACAGGTGCTCGATGTCGTACTGAGTCACCTCGGCCGGACGGGACGAGTTTCCGTAGCCCCGCTGGTTCGGGACGATGACGTGGTAGCCCGCCGCGACGAGCGCGGGAATCTGGTGGCGCCAGGAGAAGGCGTGCTCCGGCCAGCCGTGGCAGAGCACGATGGGCTTTCCGGCGTTCTGCCGGCCCGCTTCGAACACTTCGAGTTCCACACCGTTGACCGGAACAAGGGTGGGTTCGGGGAAATCAGCCGGATTGAACATGGCGCTTCTTCTCCATCTTTCGGGATCAGGCGGCGAAAGTACCCGGAGCCGACGTCGGCGCACCCCGGACATGCCGGGGGGTCGATGCGGTCGTGGGCGGTGGACTCGTCGGTGAGGCCGTGCCGCCATCCTGCCGACCTAAACCGGTCACCCCGCGACCGGTTTTATGTGAGAGTTTCGTCGGTATGCGAACCGACCGGCTGGTGGCCGTCCTCCTCCTGCTGCAACGCCGCGAGCAGGTCACAGCGGCGGAGGTCGCCCAGGAGCTGGAGGTCTCCGAGCGCACCGCCCGCCGAGACCTCGACGCCCTGGCCATGGCCGGGGTGCCCGTGTACTCCGTGCAGGGCCGGGGCGGCGGCTGGCGCCTCGTGGGCGGCGCCCGCACCGACCTGTCCGGGCTGACCGCGAGCGAGGCCCGCGCCCTGTTCCTGGTCGCCGGACCGGCCTCGGCCGCGACGCCGACCGTGAAAGCGGCTCTGCGTAAGCTCGTCCACGCCCTGCCGGAGCCCTTCCGGACGCAGGCCGAGGCAGCGGCGGGGGCCGTGGTCACGGACCCGCGCCGATGGGGGTCGGACCGGATCGAGCACCGGCCGCCCCGCTTCCTCGACGAGCTCCAGGACGCGGTGATCCGGGGCGTTCAGGTGCGGCTCGGCTACGTCGACCGCGACGGCGCCGAGACCGAGAGGACCGTCCACCCGCTGGGCATCGTCGCCAAAGGCCCGTCGTGGTACCTCGTCTCCGGCACCGAGGCCGGTCGGCGGACCTTCCGGATCGACCGCGTGTCGTCCGCCGACCCGACCGGCGATCCCGTGCACCGGCCCGAGGACTTCGACCTCGCCGAGAGCTGGCGCGAGATCGCCGACGAGGTCGACCGCAGGCGGACGCCCGTGGAGATCCAGGCGGTGTGCGCGCCCCACGGGGTGCGCGTGCTCCGGATGGCGCTCGGCTCCCGGCTCGATGTGGGAGGTGCCACGAGCGACGGCCGCATCGAGGTCGTGATCCGCGGCCACAGCGAGTACATGCTCGCCGGTGAACTCTCCGGGCTGGTCGAATGGCTGGAGGTGACCGGCCCTCCGGGTGTGCGGGACCAACTGGCCGCGATCGGCGGCGCGCTCGTCGAGCTGTACGGCTGAGACCGTGAGCCAGGTGGCCTCGCACCTGGCTCACGGCCTTGTGGAACGCGGTCAGGTGCGGGGCCGGGCGGGGCGCTGGTGGACGGCCAGGACGAGGGCCGCCACCACCAGGCCGAGCGCGAACGGCGCGCCGAAGAGCACCAGACCGGCCCCGATGTTGGCGCCGATCTCACCGGCGGTCAGCACCCGGTGTCCCCACGCGGCGAACAGCCCGGCGCCGGTCAGCGGCAGCAGCACCAGCCAGCGGTGCGCCGCCATGGTCCCGGCCCGGCCCGCGCGGAACAGCAGCACGGTGGCGACCACGGTCAGCAGCAGCGCCACCACCCCGAAACCGGTGTCCCAGCCCTCCAGGGCGCGGAACGGCTCGACGGAGTACGTGAGCTCGGAGCGCGCGAAACCCTCGGAGTCCTGCTGGCCCATCAGGCCCCACAACGCGACCGGTGCGGCCATGACCAGCGCGGTGCCCGCGGCGATGTTCGTTCTCCTCGTACCCATGCCGTCATTCGAGCACCGGGATCATCCCGGGGCATGAGTACGACTACTCAGCCCGCGCCGTTCCCTCACGTGACCCGCATGGGTATCCCCGGCCGCCGGGACGGAGGAGACAGCGGGGGCCGCTGCCGGGTTCCAGCGGGCTGGAGTCCGGCAGCGGTCCGCCTCGGGTGGCTGACCAGGGAGGTGCGGGCGGGGCGGTTCGCCTACGGCCCGGGTGTCAGTCGCAGTTGATGATGAGGCTGGTGACGGCGGTGCAGGTGCGGGTGGCGGTGTCGTTGGCGGGGTTGGGGTCGGTGGGGGTGCTGGTGGTGCGGGTCGCGGTCACCGTGTAGGGGGTGCCGAGGCTGAGGACGGCGACGGGCACGGTGATGTGCCGGGTGGTGCTGGCGCCGGGGGCGAGGCCGGTGGTGGTGCAGGTGGCGGTGCCGGTGCCGAGGGTGCAGTCGGGGCTGGTGGAGCCGGTGGCGGTCGGCAGGTTCACGGTGACCGTGGCGGAGGCGAGGGTGCGGGGGCCGTGGTTGGTCAGGGTGACCGTGTAGTCGACGCGGCCGTTGAGCAGGCCGGGGCGGGGGGTGGCGGTGAGTTCCACGCCGAGGTCGGCGATGGGCCGTTCGGCGATGACGACGTCGGCCGGTGTCGTGCCGACGGGGACCGCGCTGGTGGTGCTGGTGCCGGTGTCGATCACGGAGACGGTGGCCGAGTTGCCGTTGGTGGCGTAGACCTGCCCGCCGTCCGGGGTCACGGCCACCTCGGTGGGCGTGTCGCCGGAGGCGGTGTTCGCGCTCACGGTGTTCGTGGCGGTGTCGATCGTGGCGACGGTGGCGCCCCAGCTCCGGGCCACGTAGACGCGGCTGCCGTCCGGGGAGGCGACGACGCCGTACGGGCGGTCGCTGAGCGGAACGGACGCGGACACGGTGTTGGTGGCCGTGTTGATCACCGCGACGGAGTTGGCGCGGGGGCGGGTGACGTAGGCGCGGCTGCCGTCGGGGGTGAAGGCGACGCCCTGGGGGAATCCGGTCACGTTGATGGTGGCGGAGACGGTGTTCGTGGCGGTGTCGATCACCGATACCGAGCGGGCGTTGTAGTTGGTGACGTAGGCCCGGCTGCCGTCCGGGGAGACGGCGACGTCCTGCGGGGCGCTGCCGACGGGGATGGTCGCGGTCACGGTGTTCGTCGTGGTGTCGATCACCGTCAGCTGGCTGGCGGCGCTGCCGACGACGTAGGCGCGGGCCTGGTGGGGCGAGACGGCGATGCCGTTGACACTGCCCCCGACCGGGATGGTGGTGGTGACCGTGCGCGTGGAGGCGTCGACGACCGATACGGTGTCGGCGTTCCCGTTGCTCACGTAGAGGCGAGCTCCGTCCGGGGTGGCGGCCACGCCCTTGGGGCCGTCGCCGACCGGGAACGTGGAGAGGACGGCCCGGGTGGCGGTGTCGATCACGGAGACCGTGTCGTCGCTGTAGTTCGTGACGTACGCGAGCGGCGCCTCGGCCGCGATCCGAGGTGCGGACGCGGCGGGAGCCGCGTGCGCTGCCGGGGTCATCGCGGCGAGCGAGCCCACCGCCAGACCGCAGGAACCGGCGATCGCGAGGAGTCGGCGGGCCAGCGGGTTTCGGGGCGCGGCGGATGGGGTGGGCAGACGCATACGGAGGGTTCCTCTTCCAACGGGCCCGGCGCGGGAGAGCGCGGGGCGATCGGCCGGCCGGTTCCCGCAGGGCCGTGAAGGGCCGCTGAGAGAGCCGTCGTTCCAGGCCGGGAAATCGCGGCAGGCGACCGCTGGACAGAACCAGGACACTCCCCCCGCGAGGACATCCCACACACAGGTGCCTGGCACGCCCGCACAGAATGCGACGCCACGACCACGCAGGGCAAGGCTGCAAATCAGGCCACCGAACGAGGTGTTGACGTGACGCTCCGGCGCGCTGCCCGTAGGGCGCGGAGAAGGAGAGCCGATCCGGATCAAGGGGTCCGCTGCGCTTCACCGCTGCTCCGCGCGTCGGCACTCTCAGGCCGACCGCCGCCCTCGCCGCACGAATGGCTGAGCATGGCCCCACGCTCGATCACGAGCGAGTACCTCTCCCGGCTGCAGGACCAGAGGGTCCTCACGTCCGCCGCCAAGGGTGCGGCTGCCGTGCGTCCGGGGTCGGGGCGGGGCTCATGTCGGCCTGGAGGGTTGTGGTGTCGGCGAGCGCCACCGGGGCGGGCGCGGCACTTTGCCCGAGGGGCTGGGGGGGGGTGAGCCCTGCGGTGGTTCAGGCGCGTGACTGGGCGCGGCGGGCGAGGAGACCGGCGCCGATGCATCCTGCCCGGGAGCCGAGAGCGGCTTGGGTGACCGCGGGGTGGCGGTGAAATGTCAGCCGGTCGGTGAGGGCGTCCCGGAGGGGCGTCAGCAGGAGTTCGCCCGCGTCACCCAGTCCGCCGCCGACCACCACGGTGTCGGGGCCGAGGACGGTGATGAGGATGGCGGACGCCTCGGCGAGGGCGTCCACGGCCCGGTCCCAGACCGCGCGGGCGTTCGGATCCCCTTCCAGGAGCCGGTCGGCGACGTCTGAGGCGCCGGTCACGGGTATGCCGGTGCGGTGGGTGAACTCCTCCGCGACCGCTCTGGCGGAGGCGATGGTTTCGAGGCAGCCGCGGCTGCCGCAGGGGCAGTCGGCCCCGCGCGGGTCGATGGTGATGTGTCCGATCTCTCCGGCCCAGCCATCGCTGTGCAGAATGTGGCCGTCGGTGACGAAGGCTCCTGCGATTCCCGTGCCGACGGCCATGAAAAGCATGTGGCGGCGGTCGGCGGCACCGAAGGTGGCCTCGGCGAGGGCGGCGGCCCGTACGTCGTGCCCCAGCGCCACCGGGAGTTCCAGGGCGTCGCCGAGCCGGGCCGCCAGCGGTTCGTCACGAAGGGCGAGTCGGGCGCTGTAGAGGACCTGCCCGCGGGTGTCGTCGATGATCCCGGGGAGGACGACCCCCATGGAATCGACTCCGATGTTCTGCTTCTCCGCCTGCTCCAGCAGTGTGCGTGCGGTGCCGGTGATGGCGCGCAGGGCGGTGTCCGGGCCGGTCGCCGAGGGAGTGGGGCGGAGGAGGGTGGCCACGGGTAGGTCGTCCGGGCCGATCAGGGCCGCCTTGATGTCGGTGCCGCCCACGTCCACCGCCAGGACGTGCCCGCCGGTCACGGCCGACCCGGGAGCGTCTTGGCCTGCCGGGTGAGGGGCTCCTTCTCCAGCGCGACGATGAGCCACCGGCCACCGGTGCGCGCCAGACTCACGGTGCGCCGCTGGGCGTAGGGCGTGTGGAGGGCGAAGCCGTTCGCGTTGAGGTAGGCGGTGTCGGCGGCGGTGAACTCGATCGTCGACTCCATGGTGACCTTCGCGGTGGCCCTGTCGCGGGGGAACGTCGAGCGGTACCAGGCGATGCTGGTCTGACGGGTGGCCAGGTGGTTTCTCGTGAACAGCCCGACGAGCTTCTCGCTGTAGTCGCCCGAGCGGAGCGACATGGCGAAATCGGGGTTGTAGAAGGAGAGTTCGTCGGTGACGCTGCGGGCGATGTCGCGCGCGTCGCGGTTGTCGACCACGCCGGAGTGCAGGGCGACGGTCTTGCGCACGAGGGTGACGAGGGGGTCGTCGTCCGGGAGTCGGGCGAGAGTGCGGCCGTCGTCGTCGATGACGTGCCACAGGCTCTGCCCGCCGTGGTCGGGGGCTGTGGGTTTCGGAACGACGGTGGTGGTCGACGTCGTGGCGGTGCAGCCGGCCGTCAGCGCGGCCGTGCTCAGGGCGAGGAGGGCGGTTCTCCGGTTCACCGGGGCTCCTTGGGGGAGGGGGAGCGGCGGTGCGGGCCGCGTGGGGAGGGGCGGCCCGCACCTGTCAGAGGCGGTTCGTCGTCAGGTCCGGTGTCAGGAGGCCGACTCGAAGGTCCACTGGCTGGACCACGAGGTGCTGGGTGCCGCGCCGTGGAGGAGGGTTCCGCCGGCGTTCTCCGTGTGCGCGTAGGTGGAGGTCGACCTGTTCTTCAGCTGCCTGTACGAGTCGGTGGTCTCCTCGGTCCACTGGCTGCCCGTGTCGGATTCAGGCTTCGCCCCGTAGTGGACGGTGCCGTCGGTGGTGGTGGCGTACATGAATTCGCCGGTCCAGCGGTTGCGGTAGCGGACGTATCCGTCGCTGGTGGTCTCGCGGGACCACTGGCCGCTCCACCAGCTCGCGCCGGTGTCGCCGTACTGCACGTTGCCCGTCTTGTTCTCGATGTGCAGGTACTGGCCCTTGGCGCGGTTCTTGATCCGCTGGTAGGCGCCGGGGTCGGCCGGGTATCCGCCGTTCTTCTTGAAGACACGGATGTAGTCGACGTTCCAGGACTTGGGCCAGGTGTCGTTGTGGGTGCCGGAGCCCGCGTCGGTGTAGATGCCGAGGATCATGCCCATGGCGGTGTTGGGTGCGTCGTTGATGGTCTTGTAGAGCTGGTTGTCGTAGTAGAAGTTGAGCTGGGTCGGCGTCCAGTCCATGCCGTAGACGTGGTACTCGGTGGTGGGGGTGCCGCTGGGGACGGGGTCCTCGTGGAGGGTCCAGCTCCCGAGGAAGTCGGGGTCGCCCCAGCCGTAGGCTGCGATCCGCCAGGTGGTGGGCTTGGCGAAGAAGGTCTCGATGAAGTCGATCTCCGACTGGGGGGCGGCGCCGGTGCCGGTGCCGTTGGTGCCGACGAGCCAGAGTGCCTGGTGGCCGCCGCCGCCGACGTCGGACAGCTTGGCGCGGGTCTCGAAGTAGCCGTACTTGGTGGAGTAGCCGTTGAAGTCGGGCTCGTGGTGGTCGTTGGGCATCGAGCCGTTGAAGCGGTGCCACCAGTCCTTCTCGTACGACTGGATGCTGGAGATCTTCACCGTGCCGTCGTACTTGGCGTTCCAGGCGGGGGTGTCCTTGTCGAGACGCTCGGTCAGGACGCCGCCGGAGACGGTGTACCGGGCCTTGGCGTTGTCGGGGGTGGAGGTCCAGTGCGGCAGATAGGACGGCAGCCACTTGCCGGTGCTGAGGGTGGTGCCGCTGAACTCCTCCTGGAAGTCCAGGGTGTAGCCGCTCTTCGTCGTCGGGTTGGCGGGGAAGTCGGCGGCCTGCGCGGCGGTGGCCGAGAGCGCCAGTGACGCCAGGGCGGCGGTGAAGGCGGTGAGGGCCCGACAGCGGCGGGCGGGAGGGCTGACCGGGGAGGATCCCGGGAAGGGGGCCATGGCTGATCCGTTTCTGGAGGGGGGATGGTGCATGGCGGCCGGTTCCGGGCGGTCGTGGGGGTCCGGCCCGGAACCGGGGATCGGGGGCGTCAGCCGGTGAGGTTCTCGACGGTGCCGGTGCGGCGCGAGCGCTCGGCGGCCCAGGCGACGAGGTGGCTCTCCAGGCTGGTCGCGGGGTCGGACAGGATGTGGGAGGCGTCGCCCGTGGCGAGGGCGTCGAGGAAGGCGTCGACGAGGCGTTCGTCGCCGCCACCGTGTCCGCTGCCCGCGTCGGGGCCGTCGAGGCCGAGGACGTGGGTCCGCTCCTCGCCGGTGACGAAGTCGGTGACGGTGGCCCGTACGCCGTCGCCCTCAAGAGAGCCGCGGGTGCCGAAGACACGGGTCTTGCGATGGGTGAAGGGGGTGAAGGCGGTCATGGTGAACGAGGCGGTGACGCCGCCCTCGTACTCCAGGACGACCACCTGGTGATCGACCACGTCGTTGTCGCAGGCGTACACACACCGGCCGTAGGGTCCCTCGCGCAGGGCCTGTTCGATTCCCTCGGGGGTACGGGCGTCGGTGACGGCGCCGAGCGGCCAGCGTTCCCGGTCGGAGTTGCCCAGGCAGCTGAGGTAGAGGCGCTGCGCCGAGTAGGGGCAGCTCTGTTCGACGGGGCAGTCGAGGCAGTTCTCGGTGGCCGTGGCGGGCCGGTTCTCCGGCTTGAAGTGCATGAGCCCGCCGAAGGAGGAGACCTTGGCGACCCGCTTGCCCACGATGTACGAGATCCAGTCGAGGTCGTGGGAGGACTTGGCGAGCAGCATCGGGCTCGCCTGGTCCTCGCGGCGCCAGTTGCCCCGTACGTAGGAGTGGGCCTGGTGCCACCAGCCGACGGGTTCGAGGTGTTCGACGCTGACGATGTCGCCGAGGCGGCCGGAGTCGACGATCTCCTTCACACCGGTGGTGTACGGGGTGTAACGCAGGACGTGGCAGACCGCGAGCATCACCCCGGAGCGGCGCACGGCGGCGGTGATCCGGCGGGTGTCCTCCTCGCTGGTCGCCATCGGCTTCTCCAGGAGGATGTGGTAACCGAGGCCGGCGAAGCGGACGGCGGGCTGGACGTGGTCGGAGTCCTGGGTCGCGATGATCACGGCGTCCGCCCGGGGCGGGTTCTCCACCAGTTCCGTCCAGTCGTCGTGGAACGCGGCCCCGGGGTGGAGGGCGCGGGCCTCGGCGGCTCGGCGGGGATCGGGTTCGGCGACGGCGACGATGACGGCTCGGCCGGTCCCGGCGGCGTAGGCGGCGTAGGCGGCACCGCGGCCTCCGGCGCCGACGACGACCAGGCGCAGCGGCCGTTCGGCGGCGGGCGTCCTGGTGCCGGGGCGGGGCTGTGTGAGGGCATGGCTCATGGCGGTGTGTCCTCCAGAAGGGGAGGTGGGTGAGGGTGGAGGGGCGCGCGGGGGCGGATCAGCCCTTGACGGCGCCGGAGAGCATCCCGGAGATGAAGTGCCGCTGGAAGAAGAGGTAGACGGCGACGACGGGGCCGATGACGATCAGGGTGGCCGCGGAGAGCAGCGGCACGTCGATGTTGTGGGCGCCGACGAAGAAGCCGAGTCCGGCGGGAGCGGTGCGGCCCGCGGGGTTCTGGATGAGGATCAGGGCCAGCAGGAACTGGTTCCAGGCCCACAGGAAGTACAGCAGGCCGAGGGTGATCAGGGCGGGCCGTGAGCAGGGCAGGAGGACGCGCCACAGCACGGTCCAGGAGTTCGCTCCGTCGACGGCGGCGGCCTCGGTCATCTCCTTGGGGAGGGCGAGGAACTGCTCGCGCATCCAGAAGGCCCCGAAGGGCATGAACAGCCCGGTCAGCGCCAGGATCAGCGCGAGCGGGGTGTCGGTGAGGCCGACGGCCCGCAGGTCGTAGTAGAGGGGGACGACGGCCGCCTCGTACGGCAGGGCCAGGCCCAGCATGAGGAAGGCGAAGAGGACGGTGCGGCCCCGGAAGGCCATGGTGGCGAAGGCGTAGCCGGCGAGCGAGGCGCAGAGGAGGGCGAGCGGGACGACCCCGAGTCCGATGACGGCGCTGTTGCGCAGCAGCTGTCCGAATCCGGCGTCGGACCACGCGCGGGTGAAGCTCTGGAACGTGGGGTGGTCGGGCCAGCCGAGTCCGGCGACGATCGTGCCGGGCGGGTTCAGCGCGGCGAGGGCGATGCCGGTGAAGGGGACGAGGACGGCCACGCAGAACACGGCCATCACGGCTCGCCCGGCCAGTCCCTCGAAGCGGGGGCGTGCGGCGCTCATGACCTCTCCCGGGTGATCCGGCTGATGCCGAGGACGACCAGGGCGATCAGGGCGCTGAGGACGACGGCGAGCGCGCAGGCGGCGCCGACCTCGCCGTTGGTGAAGGCCAGCCGGTAGATGAGGACGCCGGGCACCATGGTGCTGTCGCCGGGGCCTCCGGCGGTCGTCACGTACACGACGTCGAAGCTGGCGAGCGCGGCGATGACGGTGATGGTGAGGGCGACGCCGATCTCGGCCCGCAGGCCGGGCAGGGTGACGGCGAAGAACTCACGTACGGGTCCGGCTCCGTCGATGCGGGCGGCCTCGTAGAGGCTGGTGTCGATCTTCTGGATGCCGGCCTGGAACACGATGAGGCAGAGTCCGAGCATCACCCAGGTGCCGACCAGCCCGACGGCGACGTAGGACCAGGTGAAGTCGCCGAGCCAGGCTCGGGTCACGGAGCCGAGCCCGAGGAGCCGCAGGGTCTGGTTGACGATGCCGTCCGTGGCGTACATCCACTTCCAGGTGATGCCGACCGCGACGAGCGGAACGACCTGCGGGAGGAAGAGGATCGTGCGGCTGATGGGGTGGCGGCGTCCGCCCCGGCCGCCGATGACGGCGGCGAGGAGCAGACCGATCATGATCGGGAGCAGTGAGTAGAACCCGATGAACCCGAAGGCGTGGAGGAGGGAGGAGCGCAGGGCCGGGTCGGTGAGGACCGTGGCGTAGTTGCTCAGGCCCGCCCAGGTGCCGGGGGTGACGCCGTCCCAGGTGAAGAAGGACAGCCACATCGTGTGCAGCCAGGGCAGGGCGACGAACGCGGTGTAGAGCGTGACCGCGGGAGCCAGGTAGAGGTAGGCGGTTCTGCGGTTCCGGGACCGGCGCACTCCGGTGCGAAGGCTTCGGCCGGGGATCGTCCGCCGGGGCGCGGCGCGGAGGGACCTGCTGCGCGCGGTGACGGTGCCGGTCACTTGTGGCCCTTGGCCCAGTCGTCCTGGAGCGCTTTGAGATACGTCTCGGGGGTGATCTTGCCCGCGATGAGCTGCTGGCTGGTTGAGGTGAGCGTGTCGTTCATGGTGGGGGTGCTGTTGGCGAAGAAGTTCACCAGGCCGTTGTCGTCGTTGACGGCCTTCCAGCCCTTGGCGACGTCGTTCATGACATCGCCGGCCGGGGCCTTGACCTTGTCGGCGTGAGCGACCGGCAGGAAGCCGGTGGCGAACTGGATCTTCGCCGCCTCGGGGGTGTTCATGAAGTCCAGGAACGCGGCGGCGACGTCGGGGTGCTCGGCCTTGGCCGGGATGGCGTACGCGACGGAGGTACCGATGCCGGTAGCCCTCCCGCCCACGCCGGGGAAGGGGAAGAAACCGGCCTTGCCCGGCATGGCCTTCTCGATGACCTGGGCGTCCCAGCTGCCGTCGAAGAGGAAGAGGCCCTTGCCCTTGGTGAACTCGGCGACGGAGGCGGGGAGGTCGTTGCCGTTGGCGCCGGGGGGTAGGTATCCGGCCTTGGCCCAGGAGGCGAGGGTGCGGGCGCCGTCCCAGCCACCGCGGGACAGGACGGAGGAGCCGGGCTTGCCGTGGACCCATGCGCTGGTGTAGCCGGCGCCCTCCGAGGAGTCGATGACCGACTGGACGATGAAGGAGGAGTGCCCCTGGAGGTTGCCGAGTTGTATGGGCAGTTGTCCGGCGGCCTTGGCCTTGGCTAGGGCGGCTTCGAACTCCAAGCGGTCGGTGGGGGCCTTGATGCCGAGCTTCGCCGCGAGCGGCTTGTCGTAGTAGACGCCGACGACGGAGAAGCCGGCGGGTGCGGCCCACTGGTGGCCGACGCCGATCTCCTGGCCGTTGTCGCGGGCCCGCCACTGGTCGAGCTGGGTAGAGGGGTAGGTGGTCTTCCAGTCGTACGCGTCGACGTAGGGGTCGAGGTTCCGCAGGAGTCCGGCCTTGACTGTCGTGCCGAGCTTGTTGAGCAGGGCAAGGTCGGGGGCGCTGTCGGAGGACAGCTTGAGGTTGAGGCTCTTGTCGTAGTCCTCGGGGGCCGTGTACTGGAAGTCGATGTTCACCTGCGGATGGGCGGCTTCGAACGCCTTGGCGAGGGCCTTGGTCGTCCCCGCGTTCTCGGAGCTGACGACGGTGAGGGTGACCTTGTCCGTGGGGATCTTCGTGGAGACCGGGACGTCGGACGCTGCCTTCGTCTGTCCGCCGGGCGTCAGTCCGGAGCAAGCCGTAAGGCCGGTGGCGGCAGCGACGGCCAGGGCGCAGGCGGCCGTCGTTCGGGTACGGCGAAGGGATCTTGCGGACACGGGGGGCTCCTCAAAAGGGTGGGGCACAAGACTCGGCCCACACGTCATCGAGCGTACGCAACGAGTTACATCGAGATGTTGCGTAATTGAATGTAGGGAGCCGCGTCGGGGTGGTCAAGGGTTATGGAATACCTTTACGTAACCGCTCGCCGTAAGATGGTCACGCATCGGGCCGCAGGGGGCGGCCGGGCGACCGGAAGAGAGGTCCCGTGAACGGCACCGCACTCACAGGCGGCGATCCGACCCTGCTCCGCCGGCTCAACACGGAGGCTGTCCTGCGCGTGCTGCGGACGCCGCATCCGATGACCCTCACCCAGATCGGCAAAGCGGCCGGACTCTCACGGCAGACCGTCGACGTCGTGATCGACGAACTGGCCGAAGGCGGCTGGATCGAAGAGGTAGCGCCCGAGAAGACCGTCGGACGCCCCGCCCGCCGCTACCGCTTCCGCGCCGAGGGGCGCCACGTCCTCGGCATCGACATCGGTGTCACCGGGGCCTCCTACGCCCTGGCCGACCTGGACGGCACCGTCCTCGCCTCCTCGCGCGTGGAGACCCCGGCCGACGGCACGGCCGGTGACCGCCTCGAAGCCGTACGGCTCGGCGGCGCCTCCTTACTGGCCGACCGGCCCGACGTCCGGCTCGGCGGCCTCGCGCTCGGGGTCCCCGCCATCGTCGACGCGCATGGACTGATCCGGCTGTCCACCCCGCTCCCGGAATGGAACGGCCTCGACCTGGCCGCCGAGGCGAGCACCTGGTTCGACTGCCCGGCCCACGTCGAGAACGACGCCAACCTCGCCGCCCTCGCCGAGCACTGGCGCGGAGCCGCCCGCGACTCCACCGACTTCATCCAGCTCATCGCCGGGCGCCGCTCGGGCGCCGGCATGATGCTCGGCGGCCGACTCCACCGCGGACGTGGCGGCGCGGCGGGTGAGATCGGCGCCCTCGACGTCCTGGGCTGGGAGAGCGAGGCGATCGACGCCATCAGGAACGCCCCCGATCCCGCGGCGCTCCTCGCCGACGCACGGACGGGGGACAAGGCGGCGGCGGGCCGCGTCGACCGCTACGCCCGGGTCGTGGCCCAGGGCCTCGCCGCGATGATCCTCACGGTCAATCCCGACCTCGTCGTCATCGGCGGAGGGCTGTCCCGGGCGGGCGAGGCGGTCACCGGCCCGATCCGGACCCACCTCGACCGGATCTGCCTCGATCCGCCCGAGGTCGTCGCCTCGGAACTCGGCACCGAGGCGGTCTCCCTCGGGGCCGTGCGGCTGGCCCTGGAGCACCTCAACGCCCGCCTGTTCGGCAGCCACAGCACATCATCCGGAGGGCTGCTGCCCTCCCCGGTGCCTCCCGGTGCAGCCGGGACCGGAGCTCTCGGCCCACGCCCCTGCGCCGAAGTCCCGCGGTGAAACGGCCGGACCCGGCACACGAGCCGCGCGCCGGGTCCGGCCGGAGGGGGTGGTGGAACGGCGGACGGGGGCGCAGGACGTCGACGACCTCCCAAAGGTCGAACACAATGCCGTTGGCTTGGGGACGGTTTGGTGGTTCAACGGACACCAGGGGTGGACGTGCCGTGTCAGCTGATGGTGCATGCCGGGGCGGCGCCGGTCCGGTCACACGGCCGTCGCCGCGCCGATGAAGGCGGTCCAGGTGGTGGGCGAGACGGCGAGCTGGGGCCCCTCGGGGTTCTTGGAGTCCCTGATGTGGATGGTGGTGGGGTGCGCGGCGACCTCGACGCATTCGCCGCCTTCGGAGTCGCTGTGACTGGACTTCTGCCAGTCGTACGCGACCTCTACGCAGTTCCCGCCTTCGGAGCTGCTGTAGCTCGACTTGCGCCATGCGTAGGCGACTTCGATGCATTCGCCGCCCGAGCCACCGCTGTAGCTGCTCTTGAACCAGGACAGTTCCGTGGTGCTCATGGGCTCTCCCCGCGTCTCGGAGTGTCCGCGACCTGAGCGTGCGGTCCGGTACGGCGCCACCCGTCGGGGCGGCGCCGATCCGGTCATACCGTCGTGGCCACGCCCACAAACGTCGCCCAGGACGCGGGCGAGACGGCGAGCTGGGGACCCTCGGGGTTCTTGGAGTCCCGGACGTGGATGGTGGTGGGGTGCGCGGCGACCTCGACGCACTCGCCGCCTTCGGGGCCGCTGTAGCTGGACTTGCGCCAGTCGTAGGCGACCTCGATGCAGTTCCCGCCCTCGCCGCCGCTATAGCTGCTCTTGAACCAGGCCAGATCTGCGGTGCTCATAGCTCTCCCAGCATCTTCTCGATGAACTCCAGGGACTCGCGGGGCGTGAGTGCCTGTGCCCGGATGATCCCATAGCGCTCGCCATACGTCCGCACCTCTTCTGGGTCCGTAATCAGCCTGGCGTGTCCATAGCTCTCGATGTACGCAACTTCGCGCCGCCCTTTGGGCGTGAGCAGAGTAAAAGCGCCTTCCAGCCCAGGGTGCTCCTCGCGATCGGCTGGCATGATCTGAAAGTGCACGGTGCGCAGTTCGGCCACCTTGGCGATGCGGCGAAGTTGCTCCTTGAAGGTAGCGGAGCCGCCCAGTGGGCGACGTAACACCGCCTCCTCGACGACGAAGCTCATTGTTGGGGCGGGCCACTTCTCGAAGATGGTCTGGCGCGCGAGTCGGTCTGCCAACCTCTTTCCGATCATCTCCTCGTCGTAGAGCGGGCGGCGGTAGCGGAAGACTGCTTCCGCGTACGGAGGTGTCTGCAGCAGGCCCGGCACTGCTTGCACCTCGTAGTAGTGCAGTGCCACTGCCTCTGCCTCCGCCTTGGCGAAGTCCCGGAACCAGTCGGGATGTCGGACCCGTGCCCTAGCGAGCGCGCCTCGCAGGTCGTCGACGGCGGCTACGAGGATGCCGCCTGCTCCGAGGAGCGGGTCGGCCAGGATGAGGAAGTCTGGCTGGGGAATCCGTACACCCCGCTCGATCGCGGAGATCAGGTCCTCACTGCAATGAGTGATTGAGGCCAGTTCGGCCTGGCTTAGACCCGCGTTCTTGCGGAGCACTTTGATGATCTTGCCGAGCGCACAGAAGAGATGCGCCGTACCGTCCACTTGAGAGGGCCGTTCCAGCCCCTCCGCTGAGTTCCCCGACATCCGTACCGCCCTTTTGGCGCACTCGTACAGTTAGCCAACGTCGTCGCGTTGTTGCTGGTCAGAGTAGGGCGGGAGCTCCAGTCTCAGGGGCATGAATTCCGAAACATCCACCCCAATCGGTGAGTTCACGCTACGGCTCTCCGGAACACGCCGGGGCGCGCGCCTGGCGCGCTTGTTCGCGGTGCACCAGCTGGACGACTGGGGCGTGCGGGGGCAGGCCGCCGAGGCCGTCGCGCTCGTCGTCGCGGAGCTGGCGAGCAACGCGGCCCGGCACGGCAAGGTCGCGGGCCGGGACTTCGAGGTGCGGATGTGGCACCACGGGGACCACGTACGCGTGGAGGTGTCCGACGCGCGGGGCGAGCGCCGCCCCCTCCCGTCGACGGAGCAGGGCGAGGGCGGTTACGGGCTGCTGCTCGTCGGCGCCCTGAGCACCGCGTGGGGCACCAGGGACCGGGCGGTCGGCAAGACCGTGTGGGCGGTCGTCCCGCTGTGAGGCCGGAGGACGGGCGGGCCCCCACGGTCGGGCGGACCCGGCCGTGGGGGCCTCGGTGGAGCGGGACCGGTCCGTGGACCGGCCGGTCAGCGGGTCAGGAGAGCGCGCCGTCCGGGTGCGGGCCTTCGACGCGCCCGGTGCGGGAGCCGAACGGCGTCTTCCAAGCGCCCGTGCCCGGGTACACGTACACGTCGTGGGTGGCCGGTTCCCAGAGCGAGCTGGTGTGGGCCACCAGGTCGTTGCGGCCGTCGCCGTTCACGTCACCGGGGGAGAGGAGGCCCGTGAACCGCTCCCAGCCGCCGCCGATCCGGCTGCGGGGGGCGAAGGTGCCGTCACCCTTGCCGAGGTACAGCCAGAGCACACCGGCGGTGTCCCGGGCGACGAGGTCGCCGTGGGCGGCCCCGCCGAGGTCGCCGGTGGCGGTGATCTGGTTGAAGATGCCCCAGCCGCCTCCGACGAGCTTGCGGGTGGCGAAGGGGGCGGCGGTGTTGCCGGTGGCGGGGTAGAGCCACAGCTTGCCCGTCGTGTCGGTGGCGACGAGGTCCGGGCGTCCGTCACCGGTCAGGTCGCTGCCCGCCGTCAGCTTGTCGTAGATCTGCCAGCCGCCGCCGATCCGCGTCCGGGAGGCGAACCCGGCCCCGTTGCCCTGGTGCAGCCAGAGGACGCCCGCCTTGTCCCGGGACACGACGTCCCCCGCGGCCGTACCGCCGAGGTCACCGGTGACGGCGACCCGGTCGTAGGAGCTCCAGTCGCCTTCCACGGCGGACCTGTTGCCGAGGAGGTTCCCCCGGTCGGCGCCCGCCCGGTAGAGGTCGTACGAGCCGAGCTTGCCGTTCCGGCCGAGGGAGAGCAGGTCCGGGACGCCGTTGTCGTTGAAGTCGCGCGGCTTCGCCGTACGGGCCAGGGTGAAGGTGCCGGTCCGGGTGACGTCGGGGCCGATGCCGTTGATGGGCTTGACCGTCATGGCCCAGGAGTAGGCGCCGTTGTACGCCGGGATCCCGTTCGAGAGCATCCCGTTCCAGGTGAACGAGATCTGGCGCGGCTTCTGGGTCCGGTCGAAGGTGAACGCTCCCCCGGTCCCGGACGCGAGGTGGGTCACCGTCATGGTGCCCGTCACCCGGTCCCGGCTGAGCGTCAGGTCCGCGCTCAGACGGCCGCCCGTGCTGTCGAGGTCGACCACTCCCGAGGGCGGCAGGTTCTCCTCCTCCACGGTGAGGACGGTGGGCCGGGCGGGGGTCGTCAGGAGCGTGGCGACCGGGCGGCCGTCGGCGCCGGGCGCGACCCGGTACAGACCCTCGCCGTGCTCCAGGGAACCGCCGAGGACCAGGAGGCTGCCGTCCGGCTCGACGGTGTGCGACACCACGTGGTCCAGGACCTTGAACGACGGGCCGCCGTGCACCGAGCGGACCGCCAGCGGGTAGAGGGCGTCCGGCGACAGGGCGAATCCGCCGCCGGTCCGGCCGTACGCCACCCAGTCCCCGAGCAGCCTGACGAAGGTGTTGGTCGCGTTGTGCCTGCCCTCCAGCGCCGTCCGGCTGTCCGTGCCACTGCCGCCGCGCGCGCCGAAGGCCAGCGTGAGGGGCTGGCCCTCGGTGCTCTCGATCCACGCCACATGGGTCCGGGACAGCGCCGTGTAGGTGGCGTGCGAGCCCGCCGAGACGGGGTACGACCGGGTGATCTCGCCGGACGCCAGGTCCACCTCGCCGATCCACCGGGTGACCACATCGTCCACGGTGGTGCTGTAGTGGACCGTGAGGTCGTCGGGGCCACTGCTGAAGTTGAGCGTGTGCGGCGCGCCCAGCTGGAGGGGGACCGGACGGTCGACGACCTTGCCCTGCTCCAGGGAGATCAGGTGGTACTGCCTGCCGCCGGGCAGCGTCTCCGACATGAGGAGCCGGCCGCCGATCACCCGGGTCAGGGTGAGGGGCCGCTCGGCCGTGTTGACGGCCGAGGTGTCGATCACCACGGGGTCCTTGGCGCCGCTCATGTCGGTGAGCGTGACCACGGCCCCTTCCTGCGAGGCCACCGTGTCGGTGCCCTGGTCGGCCCAGCGCTTGCCCTCGGGCAGCGCGGTGGTGACGCCGTCCGAGAAGCGGGTCCAGCGGTAGACGGGCCGGCTGGTGGAGGTGTAGCTCAGCACGCCCGTACGGCCCGCGCCCGCGAAGTAGGTGTGGGGCGGGAGCGTCAGCGGAATCCGCTCGGACGCGGCCGGTGCGGCCGGTGCGGCCGACGCGGTCGCCGCGGCCGTGGGGACGGCGGCGAAGGACGGGGCGGCGGTGCCCACGGAGACGGCGGTGACGGCGGTGACGGCCAGGACGGCGGTCACGGCCGCGCCCAGCCGGGTTCCGGCGGTACGGGTGGTGCGGGTGGTGCGGGTCAAGAGGTGTTCCTCCCCAGAGTGCGGGCAGGGCGTGCGGCGCCCTGCCCGCACTGACTCACGAGCGGGCCGAAAGGTTGTACGACAAATCGGCTTACCTCGGGGCAGGCGCGACCAACCGGCCGACGGACGCGAAACGGCCCGGGGAGGGCCGGGCGGAGCCCGGGCCGGAAGCGGGATTGCCGGGCCGGAACGGATCGTCCGGCCGTGACGGACCGCCGCCCGGTCAGAACAGGATCGTCCGACCGGTTCCGAGCTGCTCGGGGCTGTAGACCTCGCGCCGGGAGCTGAACGGCGCCCGCCAGTTCCCGGTGCCCACGTAGTACGAGAGGGTCTCGAAGGCGCCGCCCGCCTGCCCCTGGGCGACCAGGTCCGGACGCCCGTCCCGGTTCACGTCGCCGACGCCCACCAGGTCCGAGTGGCGGTCCCAGCCCGAACCGATCCGGGTGCGCGCGGCGAACGTGCCGTTCCCCTTCCCGAGGTACAGCCAGAGCACCCCGGCGCGGTCCCGGGCGACGAGGTCCCCGGCACGCCCCCCGGCGAGGTCGCCCACGGCGGAGATCTCGTTGTACGCGCCCCAGCCGCCGCCGACCTTCTTCCGGGCCCCGAAGGGCGCCGAGCCCTTGCCGGTGCCCGGGTACAGCCACAGCACGCCCGCGCGGTCGGCGGCGAGGAGGTCCGCCCGGCCGTCGCCGTTCACATCGCCGCTGCCGCCGACCAGTTCGTCGTACACCTGCCAGCCGCCGCCGACCTTCGTCCGGGTGCCGAGGCCCTGGCCCTTCCCCGGGTGCAGCCACAGGACACCGCTCCGGTCCCGGGCGACCACGTCCGCGTGCGGCGAACCGCCCAGGTCGCCGGGGGCCGCGAACCGGTCGTAGACGGTCCAGCCGGTGCCGATGACCGATGCCTTGCGGGCGTGCCCGAACCGCGCCTCGTACAGGGTCTGCCGGGCGTCGTAGGAGATCAGCCGACCCGCCTCGTCCCGGACCAGCAGGTCCGGCACACCGCTGTCGGAGAAGTCGTGCGGGGCGTTGCCGCTCGCCACCCGGAAGGTCCCGGTCCGCACCGCGTCCGGCCCGATGCCGTTCAGCGGACGGGAGGTCACCGTCCAGGTGTAGGCGCCGTTCGTGGCGGACGAGTGGTCGTCGAACATGCCGGTCCACTCCATCGCGAAGCGGTTCGCCCGGTCCGTCCGGCCGAGCCCGGAGGTCCAGCGCTTCCCGGACGCCGTGTGCGTCAGGACGAGACGGGACTCCGAGGCCCGGTCCACCGTCCAGCCGAACACCGGCTCCTCGCCCCGCGCGAGGTTCACGGACGTCGGCGGGGTGAAGGACGGATGGCCGCCGGCCCCCAGCGCCAGGGTCTCCCCGGTGCGCGCGACGAGCGTCGCGGCCGGAGTGCCGTCCGGGCCGGGGGCGATCCGGTAGACGCCCTCGCCCCGGTCGACCGTCCCGCCCTGGACCAGCAGCGTCCCGTCCGCCTCGGCCCGCACGGACGTCGTCCGGTCCAGCAGCCTGACGGACCCGTCACCCGTCAGGGAGCGCGCGGTCAGGGCGAAGGCCGGATCGGGGCGGAGCGCCGTGGCCCCGCCGGACCGACCGTACACCGCCCAGTCGTCCAGCAGGGCGAGGGAGACCGAGTCCCGCGTCAGCGGGAGGGCCACGCGCACGGTCCCGTCGCCGTCCCAGCGGCCCGCCACCAGGTCCACGGCGCCGGACGCCGACCGCTCCGACCACACCACCCGGGTGGCGGACGCACTGATGTCCGACAGGGCCCGCCACTTCATCCCGCCCTCGGACATCTCGTCGTCGAGCGCCCGGTCGACGCGCTTGTGCCGGACGACCGCCGCGGACGCCACGTCCACGAGCGTCACCCGCTTCGCCTTCACGCCGTCCACCGTCCCGGTGACGAGCAGGGTCACCGTCCCGGCGCGCTCCTGGCCGTTCCGGTGGATCACCGCGTCCCCGGGCAGTCCGGTCACCACGCGGTCCACGACCGTGCCCGAGGGCTTCCCGACCAGGTGCAGCCCGGTGCCGCCCCCGGGCCCGGGCACCTCCATCACGAGGGTCGAGCCCGTCAGCCCCGCGAACCGGGCGGACGCGCCCAGGAACGCCGTGTCGATCACCACCGGGTCGCCGCCGGAGGCCATGTCGTACAGCGTGTGGACGCTCCCCGCGATCCGCACGACGACGTCACCGCCCTCGGCACCCCGGTACTCCCCGGCGGGCAGCACGGTCGTGACGCCGTCCGCGTGCCGCGTCCAGCGGAACACCCCGTCCGACACCGTCCGGGTCAGGAACCCCGACGGGCCGTTGCCCCAGAGCCGGGCACCCGAGGGCAGCGCAACGGCGTTCCGCTGCTGCCCGGCGACCGGAGGAGCGGCCGGGGGCGCCGCCGGGGCCGCCGCCGCCGGGGCCGCCAGGACACCGGAGGTGACGGCGGCGACAGCGGCGACGGCGGCGACGAGACGCCGCCCGGGGAGGTGCGGGTGGTTCACAGCGGGTCCTTCCGGAGGCACGGGCACGGCGGACGACCGCCATGCCCCTCACTGACCCACCAGCCACCCGAAAGGTTGTACGAAACTGGCCGGAAGTTACTGGCCGGGAACGCTCCCTTCCCGTGCTGCGGGGTCGTCCTTCCCGTCCTGCGGGGTCGTCCCCGGGACGGGAAGGGGCAGCCGCGTGACCTGCGGGCCCGCGGGCCCGTCCGTCAGAAGACGGTGTCGAACCGGGCCGCGTCCGAGTTCACCGAGGAGTAGGCGGGCGGCTGGAACGGGGCGGCGGCGTTGCCGGTGCCCGCGTAGAGGCGCGAGCCGGAGGGGCCGACGGCGTACAGGTCGTTGCGCCCGTCCCGGTCGGCGTCACCGACCCCCACGAGGTGGGTGAAGGCCCCCCAGCCGGCGCCGATCCGCACCCGGGCGGCGAACTGGCCGGTGCCGGAACCCTGGAACAGCCAGAGCACACCGGCGGTGTCCCGGGCCACCAGATCGCCCCGGGGCGTACCGGCGACGTCACCGAGCGCGGTGATCTGGTTGTACCCGCCCCACCCGGCGCCGACCCGGACGCGGCCCGCGAGCGGGGCCCGCCAGTCGCCGGTGGCGCGGTAGTACCAGAGGACACCGGAGGTGTCGGTGGCGAGGACGTCGGACCGGCCGTCCCCGTTGAGGTCGCTGCCGCCGGTGATCTTGTCGTACGCCTTCCAGCCCGCCCCGATCCTCGTCCGGGCCGCGAAGGTGCCGTCGCCCTTGCCGAGGAAGCTCCAGAGCACACCGGCGGAGTCCCGGGCGACCAGGTCCGCCGCCGTACCGCCCGCGAGGTCCCCGACGGCCTCCAGCCGGTCGTAGATCCCCCACCCGGTGCCGACCTGGACCCGTCCGGCGGAGTACACCTCGGACGAACTGGCCGCCTTCACCGTGTCGTCGCGGAAGAGCCGCCCCGAGGAGTCGCGCGCCAGCAGGTCCGGGCTGCCGTTGCCGGTGTAGTCGTGCGCGCCGGTCTTCCGCGCGACCTTGAAGGTCCCGGTGCGCGTGAGGTCCGGCCCGATGCCGTTGAGCGGTGCGGCCTTCAGCTCCCAGGTGTAGTCACCGGCGGGCGCGAAGCCGCCCACGTCACCGGTGTTCGCGCTGACCAGACCGTCCCAGTCGAAGGTGAGCCTGCTCGCCGCGCCGAGCTGGTGGTACGAGAAGGGCCGCACCGCCTTCCGGCCGGTCGCCGTGTGGCGCAGGGTCACCGTGCCGGAGGCGTTGGGCCGGGTCAGGTCCCAGGTGAAGGTGGTCCGGCCGCCGTTCGCGTCGAGGTCGGCCACGGCCGGGACCCCGGCGGAGACCAGGTCGAGCCGGGTCGGCGTGCCGGTGCGGGCGACGAGCTCGGCGCTCGGACCGCCGGCGCCGAGGGCGATCCGGTAGACGCCCTCGCCCTCCCGCACCGAGCCGCCGCGCACGAGGAGCGAACCGTCGGGAGCCGGGGCGGTCGAGTCGACGTGGTCGAGGAGCGACCTCATCCGGGGGTCACCGAGCGAGCGGAAGGACAGCGGGTGGAACACCGACGAACGGTCGGAGGTGCCACCGCCCTTCTGCGTGAACGCCGCCCAGCCGCCCAGCAGCGCCAGTTCGAGCTGGGTGCCCGCGGGGGAGGTCCCGAGCGACACCGAGGACGGCGACCCGCCGCCGCCGCGCGGGACCGTGACGACCTGGGGCTCGGTCCCGGTCGGATTGGCGATCCAGGAGATCTCGGTGGCCGAGAGGAACACCCCGTTCCTGGGCTGGGTGGTGCCGGTGGACACCGTCTCGGCGACCGCGCCCGTGGCCAGGTCCACGACCGCGAGGAAGTACGCGGTCTCCGAGCCGGTGCCCCGCGCGTACTGGAGGAGCGCGGCGTCCGTGGTGGTCGCCGCGACCCGCTGGAGCCGCGCGTCGGCGGGCAGGGCCACGTCACGGGTGGTGGGCGAGGTGGACCCGCCGGAAGGAGCGCTCATCAGGAGCACGTCCAGGACGTCGTTGTGGTCGCGGTACGACATGACCAGCGTCTTCCCGGCCACCCCCGCGAGGCCGTACCGGCTGTCGCCGTAGGTCAGGGTCACCGGGGCGGAACCCGGGACGGACATGTCGTGGAGGGCGTAGCGGCTCTGGGTCTCCTTGCGCTCGACTACGACGTCGGAGCGCCCGCCGAAGTACGCGGCCCGGGGCCCCAGGACCCGGGAGGTCCCGTCCAGGTAGCTCGTCCACCGGTACTCCGGCGCGTCACCGACGGTCCGGTAGCTCAGGAAGCCCGTCGTGCCCGCGCTGACGAGATGGATGTCGTTCGGGACGGTGATGGCGGCGGCGGGGGACTGCGCCGCGCCGAGGGGGGCGTCGACCGGCGCCGCACCGGCGGGCGCGACCAGGAGGCCCGCGCCGAGGGTGACGGCGAGGACGGTGGTGACGGAGGCGCCGAGAAGGCGTCGGGTGGTGCGTGCTGTGGACAAGGTCTTCCCCCATGAGAATCCGAACGGCGTCGCACATGTGTGCGCCACTCGGTGAGACCTTCGGGCCGGTCGGGTGGTTGTAGGCCGATGGCCGAAAAGATCACCTGAATCGCCCCACGAGCCTCATGGGCAAAGGAAGTTGACGCGCCTCAGGGCGGGTCGGGCGCCCCCGGGCATGGGCGGCCCCCGGACGTGGTCAAGCGCCTCCCCGGGCAGGAGCAGGCCCCCGGGCAGGTTCAGGCGCCCCACCGGACGGGGCGAGCGCCTCCCCGGACGGGGTCAGGCGACCCCGAACGTGGTCAAGCGCCCCCGGACAGGGGCAAGCGCCTCCCCGGACGGGGTCAGGCGTCGCCCCGGCGTGCAAGGACGCCCCGGACGTACCCCGCCTGGCCCGCGTGCTGGAGGGTGTCCGCGATCACCGACACCAGCCGCACCCCGAGGGTCACCGGCGGATCCCAGGCCGTGTCCACGACCCGTTCCAGATCCGCGTTCGTCACCGTGCCCACCAGCTCCGCCGTCCGCGCGTGCACCGCGTCCTGGTAGCCGAGCAGCAGCTCTCCCGGCACCCGCACCGACCCCGCCTGGGCGCTCGTCTGCCCGTAACCGGTCGCTCCCACGGGGAACGGCAGCCCGAACCGCTCCCGCCAGCCGTCCGCGCCCCACAGCTGCTCCGTACCGAACGCCCCCGCCAGATGATCGTCCTGCACCCGGGTGAGGTGCCAGACGAGCCAGGCGATCGAGTTGGCGTCCGGATCGACCCGCGCGGCGAGCACGTCCTCACCGAGGCCCTCCACGGCCTCGTGGACGGCCTCGCGCACCCGGCCGAACGCATCGACCAGCAGACCGGCGCTGTTCATGGGGACTCCCTGGGGTCGGAGGGAACGCCCGGCGGCCCGGCGGGGCGCGTACGGGGACGGGCGGCGGCGCGCCGCTGGGCTCAGGACCGCCCCGCCCGCCACCGCTGGATCTCCGCCTCGACGTCGAACGGCTTCAGGTTCAGCGGAGGACCGGCCGGAGGCCGCAGCAGGGCCTCCGCGATCCGGGTGTTGATCTCCCCGAGGATGCGGCGCACCTGGCTCTCCGAGACGGCCGAGGCCACCTCCTCCCGCGCGTCCTCGGCGGCCTTGCGCAGGGCCAGCGCGGGCGGCAGCACGGACGCGCCCTCCCGGTGCATCTTGCCCTTGATCCACCACAGTGCGTCGTACGGCGCCGAGTCGTCGGGAAGGGGCTTCCCGAAACCGGGCAGGGCCCGGAACTCACCGCGCTCCGAGGCCTCGCGGATCTGCTTGTCCACGAACGACTCGAAGCTGACACCGGGCGGTTTGCGTTCGGTCATGTGACCAGAGTACGGAGGCACCCCTCCCACGCGCCAGGAAAAGGGCAGGAGCCCCGCTCCGTGCCCTTGCGGACACGGAGCGGGGCTCCTTGGGTACTGCTCTAGTCGTGCGGTTCGCCGACCCGGGCAACTAGGCCGGGGAGACGTTCTCCGCCTGCGGGCCCTTGGGGCCCTGCGTGACGTCGAACGTCACGGGCTGGTTCTCCTCGAGCGAACGGAAACCGTTCGCGTTGATCGCGGAGTAGTGGACGAAGACATCCGGGCCGCCGCCGTCCTGGGCGATGAAGCCGAAGCCCTTTTCAGCGTTGAACCACTTGACGGTTCCGGTAGCCATAAGCCCTCCTTGGGCCAAAGGGTTGCCCTGCTCCAGAACCTGAAACAAGTCTGAAAACTACAAAAGCCCGCGGGTCACATTCTCCGCAGGCTCTGTACTGCAAGGGAAACCAAACTGCAACTTGCGTCGAGCCTAGCACGCAGGGTCCTGGAGCGGATAGAGGGGAAGATCACGTCACTCGCATGTTTGATCTCGCTCCGTGTGCTGACGCGCGTGCCCCGGCGGTGCCCACGGGACGAGACGGGTCTAGCCTCACGATGTGGACAATGCAACCGACGAGCAGCAGCGCAGCCGGCCCCGCGTCGGGCACATCCAGTTCCTGAACTGTCTCCCCCTCTACTGGGGCCTGGCCAGAACCGGAACCCTCCTGGACCTGGAGCTCACCAAGGACACCCCGGAGAAGCTCAGCGAGCGGCTCGTCCGCGGCGACCTGGACATCGGGCCCATCACCCTCGTCGAGTACCTCCGCAACGCGGACCGGCTGGTCGCCCTCCCCGACATCGCCGTCGGCTGCGACGGCCCCGTCATGTCCTGCGTGATCGTCTCCCAGCGGCCCCTGGAGGAGCTGGACGGGGCGCGCGTGGCGCTCGGCTCCACCTCCCGCACGTCCGTACGCCTCGCGCAGCTCCTGCTCGCCGAGCAGTTCGGGGTGACGCCCCACTACTTCACCTGCCCGCCGGACCTCGGCCTGATGATGCAGGAGGCGGAGGCCGCCGTCCTCATCGGCGACGCCGCGCTCCGCGCCTCCCTGCACGACGCCCCCCGGCTCGGCCTCCAGGTCCACGACCTGGGGCAGATGTGGAAGGACTGGACGGGCCTGCCGTTCGTCTTCGCCGTCTGGGCGGCCCGCAAGGACTACCTGGCCCGCGAGCCGGAGACCGTCCACGAGGTGCACCGGGCGTTCCTGGCCTCGCGCGACCTCTCCCTCGAAGAGGTCACCAAGGTCGCCGAACAGGCCGCCCGCTGGGAGGCCTTCGACGCGGAGCTCCTGGAGCGGTACTTCCGCACCCTCGACTTCCGCTTCGGCCCCGAGCAGCTCGCCGGGGTCCGCGAGTTCGCCCGCAGGACCGGCCCCACCACCGGTTTCCCGGCGGACGTCGCCGTCGAACTCCTGCCGCCCGAGCGGCACTGACGGGTCACCGCGAGGGGCGGAGGGGCCGAGGCACCGGCCGCTTCCCCTCCGCCTCGCACCGGCCGCCGTCCCGCCCCTCGCCCCGCCCCGTCCCGGCTCACGCCCGGTCGGGCACCGGGGGCTGGAGCTGTTCGCTGATCCATTCGAGGGTGCCGTCCTCAAGGCCCTTGATATAGGTGCGGGCGTCGTGCCCGCCGTCCTGGACGACGAGCAGCCTGCTCCTCAGCGGCCCCTTCGTGTGCGCCTGGACGAACCGCCGCACCCCCGGCCCGATCCCGGTCTCCCGCGAGCCCAGCTGGAACGCCAGGTACAGCTCGTTCCCCGGCACGTCCGGCCGCCGCGCCAGGGCGTCCGCGAGCCGCCCGGGATCGTTCGCCAGCCGCTCCGCCTCGTGCCCCCGCCACAGCGGCGAGTCCGGCACCAGGTCGGGCCCCGACGCGATCACCGCCTTGAACCGGTCCGGGTGCAGGAGCACCGTCTTCAGCCCCACGAAGCCCCCCGACGACGACCCCATGACGGCCCAGCCGTCCCGCGAGGCGAACGTCCGGAAATTGGCCCGGACGAAATCCGGCACGTCCTCCGCGATCCAGGTGCCCATTTTCGGCTGCCCCGGAATATCACTGCCGTCGTAGTACTGGTGGACGTCCGGATTGAGGACCGGCATCACGACGATGAACGGAAGGCTCTTTCCCTCCCGGGACCACCGGGAGATGTCGGACTGGAGTCCGAGGTCCGTCCCCATCCAGTAATTCACCGGATACCCGTGACCGCCCGGCAGGGCCATGAGGACCGGAAAGCCGCTGTGCGCGTACCGGGGGTCGTCGTACTGCGGCGGCGCCCACACCCACACCTGGCCCGTGAACCCGGACTTCCGGCCCGTGACCGTCGCCACCCCCACGCTCGTGCCGTCGCCGACCTCCCCGGTCGACGTGAACCGGGCGCGCGGCCCCTTCGGGTAGACCGTCACCGGCTCCCCGGGAGCCGCCCGGGGACCCGAGGACGGCGAGTCGAAGACCAGCGGCTCGGGGCGGCCGTCGTCACAGCCGCCGAGCAGGGACAGCGGGAGCGCCAGCGCCAGCACCGCCAGCAGGGAGCGGACGGCGGCGGACGGGAGGGACCTTCGGGGCAGGCGTGCCGACGGACGTGTCATCGTGCGACTCCGGTTCCTTCGGGGCAGATCGGACGATTCCGAAGGAGGAGAGGGCATCCGGGGCGCGGAGGTTGCCCCGGTCCGTCCGGACTCGTACGACGGGCCCGTCCGGGCCGCCGGGGCTCGTGCGACGGGACCCGCGCCCCGGCTCCGGGGCCCGTACGGCGATGCCCGTGCCCCCGGCCCCCGGCCTCGTACGACGGAGCCCCCGCCCCGCCCCCGGACGCGCGCGGCGGAGCCCGCCGGAGCCCGCGCGGGGCGCTGGCGTACGCTGGTTCGGTCCGTCCAGAACCCCTCCGAAAGGGACGCACCCGGTGACCGAGAAGGCCGAACTGCAGTCCGTTCTCGACCGCGCCGCCGCCGGTGGCCGGATCACCCCCGAGGAGGCGCTCGACCTCTACCGCTCCGCGCCGCTGCACGCCCTCGGCGCCGCCGCCGACGCCGTGCGCCGCCGCCGGTACGCGGGGACCGAGCACATCGCGACGTACATCATCGAGCGGAACATCAACTACACGAACGTCTGCGTGACGGCGTGCAAGTTCTGTGCCTTCTACGCCGCCCCCAAGGACACCAAGAAGGGCTGGACCCGCGACCTCGACGACATCCTGCGCCGCTGCGCGGAGACCGTCGAGCTGGGCGGCACCCAGATCATGTTCCAGGGCGGCCACCACCCGGACTACGGCGTCGAGTACTACGAGCACCACTTCGCCGCCATCAAGAAGGACTTCCCGCAGCTGGTCATCCACTCCCTCGGCGCGTCCGAGGTCGACCACATGGCCCGGATCAGCGGTGTCTCCGTCGAGGAGGCCATCACCCGCATCCACGCGGCGGGCCTCGACTCCTTCGCTGGCGCGGGCGCCGAGCTGCTGCCCGAGCGGCCCCGCAAGGCCATCGCCCCCCTCAAGGAGAGCGGCGAGCGCTGGCTGGAGATCATGGAGATCGCCCACGGCCTCGGTGTCGAGTCCACCTCCACCATGCTCATGGGCACCGGCGAGACCAACGCCGAGCGGATCGAGCACCTGCGCATGATCCGTGAGGTCCAGGACCGTACGGGCGGCTTCCGCGCCTTCATCCCGTACACGTACCAGCCCGAGAACAACCACCTCAAGGGCCGTACGCAGGCCACCCTCTTCGAGTACCTGCGCATGATCGCCATCGCCCGGCTGTTCTTCGACAACATCGCCCACATCCAGGGCTCCTGGCTGACGACCGGCAAGGAGGTCGGCCAGCTCTCCCTGCACTACGGCGCCGACGACCTCGGCTCGATCATGCTGGAGGAGAACGTCGTCTCCTCCGCCGGTGCCCGGCACCGCTCCAACCGCCTGGAGATCATCGACCTGATCCGCAAGGCGGGCCGCGTCCCGGCCCAGCGCGCCACCACGTACGAACACCTCGTCGTCCACGACGACCCGGCGAACGACCCGGTCGACGACCGCGTCGCCTCGCACATCTCGTCCGTGGCCATCGAGGGCGGCACCGCCCACCCCGAGCTGAAGCTCCTCGACGCCCGCTGACACCGACGTGCTGACGATCCACCGCGTGCGGGGCGTGCGCCCCGCGGAGGAGATGCCCGGCGCCGCGTACGACGCCGGGCACGCCGTCGTCGTCGAGGGCGCCCGGCTCGCCGCCATCGGCCCGTACGAGGAACTCCTCGCCCGGTACGGCGAGCGGGCCCGGGTCCGCGAGTGGGACGGCGTCCTCACCCCCGGGCGCCGCGAACCCGACGCGGTCGCCCTCCTGGAGTCCGCCTACTGGCCGGACCCCCGCGAGGCCGAGGAACTCGGCACCGACCCCCTCACCGGCGCCGCCCTCACCGCCCTCGGCATGACCGACACCCGCTGGGGCGCCAGCGCCCGGCGGGGTGTCCAGCGGCTCCTCGCCACCGGGACGACCCTCCTCACGGGACCCTTCACCCACCCCCAGGTCCGTACCGCCGTGGCCCGCTCGGGCCTGCGCGTCACCGCCCCCGGCCCGGCACCCCGCCGCCTCCTGCCCGGCGCCCCCGCCGACTTCGCGGTCCTCGCCGGGGACGGCACCTGCCTGGCCACCGCCCTCGACGGCCGCCTGGTCCACCGACGACGCTGACCCCCTCGGGCCGCTCCCCTCCTTTCCTTTCCCCTCCTTTCCTCGGATCGCCCCCGGGGCCGCCCCTCCCCTGGTCGTGCCCCCCCACTCGGCCGAGCCCCCCCGGGGCCCGGCCGCGCCCCCGCCCCCTCCGGCCGAGCCGCCCCCCGGCGGCTCAGCCGCCCCGGACCGGTGAGCCCTTCGGCTGCACCGGGTGCTCGTCCGCGTACTTCAGGAGCTCCGTGAAGCGCGGATCGCGCACCACGGCCAGCAACTGCCCCGGGGTCACCGGCGCCGACGCCGTGGCCGCCGGGTCCACCGACAGCAGGGCCTGGCTCCGCCCGTACCGGGTGACGACCATCGCCCCCAGCGTCTCCGTCCGGTTCACGGCCATCCCGTACACGTGCGCGGTCCGCCCGCCGCCCAGCGCGGCCGTCTCACAGGTCGTCCGCTTCGCGGGGACGTCCGCGCACGCCGGGAGGGACTCGCCCGGCGCGGGCCGTACGGACAGCTTCACCGGGAAGACCGTGCCGCCCGCCGTGATCCGGTAGTCCGACACCACCCCCGCCACCGGTCTGACCTCCGTCACCGACGCCGGGAGCAGCTCGTCAAGGAGCGCCGACACCTGCTGCTGGAACTCGTCCCGCCGCTCGGCCTCCGCCCCCGGCACCTGCTCCGGCGCGGGCTGTCCCGGCGTCGGCCGGACCTCCACGGGCGGGTGGTACGCCGAGGGGAACGCGGCGGGCGGCGCGGCGGGCACCGCCGTTCCCGCGCTCCCCCCGGGGAACAGGGACACCCCGAGCACGGCGGCGGTCGCCGTGCCGAACACCCCGCCCGCGACGGCGAACCGGGCCCGCGCCCGGCGCCTGCGGCCCAGCCGCACCGCGACCGGCGCCAGATCGGGCAGGGGAGGAAGCTCGTCGGCCGTGCGGTCCATGGCACGGCGGAGCATCGTGACGTCGTCCACTAGGGCCTCAGCTTCCGATGGCGTGGTGGTGGAGGTGGGGATCGGCGGCGTACAGATGGGGCTCGCCGAGATGTTCACGGAGCCGGGCCAGTGAGCGCGAACACTGGCTTCTGACCGTCGCCTCGCTGCAGCGCAGGAGCGAGGCGACGGTCTCCACACTCAGGTCCTCCCAGTACCTCAGGACGACCATGGCGCGGGCTCTGGGCGGAAGCTCGGCGAGCGCGGCGAGCAGCGTGACCCTGAGGTCGGGCTGCTCCGTGGTCCGCGCCGGGCCGAGGCCGCCGGTCTTGGTGAAGGCGAGCAGATCGCGCAGCCGGCGCCGCCGCTCCGCCAGGAACGTGCGGGTGAGCACGGTCTTGGCGTACGCGTGCGGATGGTCCGCCGCCGCCGCCCGCCGCCAGTGCTGGAAGAGCTTGGCGAGGGTGGTCTGGGTCAGGTCGCGGGCGGTCTCCGCGTCTCCGCACAGGAGGTACGCGGTGCGGTACAGCCGCGTCTGCGCGGAACGGGCGAACTCCTCGAACCCGGCCTCCGTGCCAAGCGGTGACGGCATCTCGCTCCCTTCGTCAGCACTGTCACCCTTCCCTGAGCGCGCCCGCGCGGAAAACGTTGAAGCGCTCCGGCGGAAATTTCTCCGGGCACCGGGGCCGGTCCCCGCCCGCCCGGGGGGCGGCTGCCACAATGGCCCGGTGAGCCGAGCATCCCTGGAAAAGCAGCCGCACGAAGTCGCCTCGATGTTCGACGCCGTGGCGGCGAACTACGACCTCACCAACGACGTGCTCTCCCTCGGGCAGGACCGCCGCTGGCGCAGAGAGGTCGCCAAGGCGGTCGACGCGCGGCCCGCGCAGAAGGTCCTCGACCTGGCGGCCGGGACGGCGACCTCCTCGCAGCCCTTCGTGCGGGCGGGCGCGTACGTCGTCCCCTGCGACTTCTCCCTGGGGATGCTGCGGGTCGGCAAGCGGAACCACCCGTGGATGCCGTTCACGGCGGGCGACGGCACGAAGCTCCCGTTCCGCGACGACGTGTTCGACGCCGTCACCATCTCCTTCGGGCTGCGGAACATCCAGGACACCGGCGCCGCGCTGCGCGAGCTGCACCGGGTGACGAAGCCCGGCGGCCGGGTCGTCATCTGCGAGTTCTCGCACCCCACCTGGGCGCCCTTCCGGACCGTCTACGAGGAGTACCTGATGCGCGCGCTGCCGCCGGTGGCCCGCGCCGTCTCCTCCAACCCCGACGCGTACGTGTACCTCGCCGAATCCATCCAGTCCTGGCCGGACCAGCCCGCGCTCGCGGGCCTGCTCACCGAGGCGGGCTGGTCGAAGGTCGCCTACCGGAACCTGTCGGGCGGCATCGTCGCCCTGCACCGCGGCTTCAAGGCCTGAGCCCCGGCCCGCCGGGCCCCCGCAATAGACTTCCACCAGCCCCTTCCTCGACCCTCCGGGAGAACCGCCGTGACCGAGCAGCCCCTCTCCGAGCACAGCGCCGATGTGATCGTCGTCGGGGCGGGCCCGGCCGGTTCCACCACGGCGTACTACCTGGCCAAGGCCGGACTCGACGTCCTCCTCCTGGAGAAGACCGCGTTCCCCCGCGAGAAGGTCTGCGGCGACGGCCTCACCCCCCGCGCCACCAAGCAGCTCGTGGCCATGGGCATCGACATCTCCGAAGAGGCCGGCTGGCTGCGGAACAAGGGCCTGCGGATCATCGGCGGCGGGATGCGCCTGGAGCTCGACTGGCCGGAACTGGCCTCGTACCCGGACTACGGGCTCGTCCGCAAGCGCGACGACTTCGACGAGCAGCTCGCCCAGCAGGCCCAGAAGGCGGGCGCCCGCCTGTACGAGCGGTGCAACGTGGGCGCCCCGGTCATCGACGACCGCACCGGCCGGATCACCGGCGTCCACGCCAAGCTCGGCGAGGAGAAGCGCGAGGTCACCTTCCACGCGCCGCTCGTCGTCGCCGCCGACGGCAACTCCACCCGCCTGTCCGTCGCCATGGGCCTGCACCGGCGCGAGGACCGGCCGATGGGCGTCGCCGTCCGCACGTACTTCACCACCCCCCGGCACGAGGACGACTACCTGGAGTCCTGGCTGGAGCTGTGGGACCGGCGCGGCCCGCAGGACCGCCTGCTGCCCGGCTACGGCTGGGTCTTCGGCATGGGCGACGGCACCTCCAACGTCGGCCTGGGCATCCTCAACTCCTCCAACGCCTTCCGCGAACTGGACTGGCGCGAGGTCCTCAAGGCGTGGTGCGCCTCCATGCCGGAGGACTGGGGCTTCACCCCGGAGAACATGACGACCCCGATCCGGGGCGCCGCCCTCCCGATGGCCTTCAACCGCCAGCCGCACTACACCCGGGGCCTCCTCCTCGTCGGTGACGCGGGCGGCCTGGTCAACCCCTTCAACGGCGAGGGCATCGCGTACGCCATGGAGTCCGGCCAGATCGCGGCCGACGTCATCGTCCAGGCGCACGCCCGCACCACCCCCGCCCAGCGCGAACTGGCCCTGCGGAACTACCCGCAGATCCTCAAGGACACCTACGGCGGGTACTACACGCTGGGCCGCGCCTTCGTGAAGCTCATCGGCAACCCGAAGGTCATGAAGATCGCGGCCCAGCGCGGTCTGACGCACCCGCTGCTGATGAAGTTCACGCTGAAGATGCTGGCGAACCTGACCGATCCGACGGGCGGTGACGCGATGGACCGCGTCATCAACGGCCTGTCGAAGGTGGCGCCGAAGGCGTGAGCGCCGTCAGGCGCAGCGCGCGGCGAGCCGGGGGGTCACCGGGGCTCGGGGCGCGAGGGCACGCGGCTCAGCCGCCCGTTCCTCGTGGAGGTCGTGCAGACAGAGACGGCACGGCCAGACCATCTCGGTGAACAGGGCGAGCAGATGGAGCTGGGCGCGCGAGAGCCCGCCCAGTTTCTCCCGCATGTTGGTGACGTGGAACTTGACGGTGCGCTCGGTGATGCCGAGCTGCTCGGCGAGGTCCGTGTTGGACTCGCCGCCGGGCATCGCGGACAGGACCTCGATCTCCCGTTCCGTCAGGGAGTCGAGGTGGCGCAGGGCGGTGGTGACGGGATTGATCCGGGCGGACCGGGAGTCGGCCCCGATGGTCTCAGGACCGCAGTACGGGCAGCGACGAAGCATGTGTCTCCCCCCAGAGACGGCGTTCGTTGGACGGGAACCGACCGGCATGGTTCCTCATGGGAACGGTAACCGGATCGCGTCACGGAACATTGCCCTTACGCGGGAGCCGGGACGTCCCTGGGACACCCCGGTGGCCGGAAAGAGCCCCTTCCGCCGGGCGGTCCGGGGGAGGGGGCGGTGCCCCGGACCGTGCCCCGCCGGTCAGCCGGCGAGCGTGGCGGCGAGCTTCAGACGCTCGTCGAGCTCGGTCTTCGCCTGGTTCAGCGCTTCCGCGTTCTGCTCGACGCCCCGCTTCTGGTAGGCGCTCTCGACGGTGTACCAGACGCCGACGAGGTTGGCCCGTTCCTTGCAGGAGACATCCTGTCGCGCGGCGGCCACGGCCCGGGGGCTCCCGTAGTCGTTGGGGTCGAGGCCCAGGTCGCTCTGCGGGCTGACGGGCTCGTCGACCTTGTAGCCCTTCTCCGCCATGCAGGCGGACCAGGCCTTCACCGCGGCGACGACCCGGGAGTCCTCGCGGGAGCGGGAGTTGGCGTCCATCACCAGATTGGTGACGAACATGCTGTCCAGGGCGCCCTTCTTCGGCGCGTACACGGTGAGGTAGCCCTCGCGCAGGCAGCCGCCCACGGGGACCTTCCGCCCGTCGATGGACTTCCCGCTGTCCTTGGCCCGGGACTCCTCCAGGCTCATCGGCTGGGCGCCCTTGAACTCGGGTCCGTTCAGGGCGAGCCTGCCGGTCGCGCCGAGGGTCTGGGCGGGCTGCTTGGCGGGCGGCCGGGCGCCCCGGTTGGGGACGTAGCCGTAGCGGGCCGCCTGCGCCGCGTCGGTGAGACCGTAGCGGCGGGAGTTCCCGGCGCCGCCGGTCGGAGAGGGGGACTCGGGCAGTTCGTACGTGAATCCGAAGCGGGTCATGCAGTCGCTCGTCACCCGGGACTGGGCCTGCTCCAGCTTGCGCCGCTGCTCGTCGGTGGTCGCGTAGCCGTCGAGCGGGAACGAGAGCCCGGTCGTCGAGAGCAGCCGGGGGACCGTGCCGATCGCGGGCTCCCGCGCGGAACCGCCGCCGTCGTCACCGGACCCGGACGAGCAGGCGGTCAGGAGTGCGGCGCTCAGCAGGAGAACGGTCGCGCGGGCGGCGAAGGGGCGCATGGGTGCTCCAGGGGCGGGTGCGTGTCTACCATGGGGGCAGCCGTTGCTCTGCCCGCCTCTTTCGGGCGGAGCAACGGCTGCCTGGGTGGTGCGTACGCCGGGCCCGGAGGCCGTCGCGGCGGTTCAGCGGTGGTGCGGACCCTCAGGAACGACGGGTCCCGTGACGCGGGTGACCGTCAGGGCCGACCGGTCCCGCGGTGGTGCGGACCGTCACTCGGACCGGTCCCGCGGTGCTGCGGACCGTCAGGATCAACGGGCCTTGTAGTAGTACGCGGACGAGATCTTGTTCTTGAAGTTCGAGGACGCGTCACCGACGTAGCCGGGCGGCAGGCTTCCCTCGATGCCGCCCGCGTAGGCGTCGGTGTAGACCCACCACGTCAGGGAGTCGGCGTTCCAGTACGACGCGGTGTTGTCGTTCACCTTCTGCCCGGCGCCGTTGCCGGGGCCCGGGAACCAGTCGTCGTCGAAGTTGTCGTCCGAGACGAAGAGGTCGAAGACGGCGCCGCCCTGGCCGGAGTTGTAGAACAGGCCGAACTCGCCGCTCTCCAGGTAGCCGTTCTTGCCGGTGGCGGCGGAGGCCGAGCCCGCGGTGGCGAGCGCGCCCGCGCCGAGGGCGGCGAGCGCGACGGCCGTGGCGGCCACGCGACGGAGTGCAGTGCGCTGCATGTCGATGCCTTTCACGTAGTTGCTGGTGTGATCGAAGCGGCCCGGAGTGGGCCGGGTCCATACGAACACCAGCAACTCCTCCCCGGCTACTGTCCGTTGAGACAGTTACCGGTGCGACGGCGCCGGGCTATCCTCAGCGTGTCGAGGCACCCGCCGGGTGCCCGGCCCTCACCGCGCAGGGGCCTTGCACGTGGCGTAGCGCAGCGCCGCGTCGGCCCCCTCCCGCGCGTTCCCATGACATCCCGTGACGGGAATCCCCGTCGGAAGGACCGTTTCTGATGAGACGCCTCATGGCCGTTCCCGTGCTGATCCTCGCCCTCGGGCTCGGGGGGTGTTCGAGCGGAGGGGACAGCGCATCCCCGTCCACGCCGGGCACCGGTGCCTCCGGGGCCCCCACCTCCGGGGCCCCCACCTCCGGGGCCCCTACGGCCGGTGCCTCCGGGGGCACCGCCGACTGGGCCGCGTACTACGACTGCCTCGGCGCCCGGGGGGTCAAGCTCCAGGAGAGCGAGGGCGGCGAGAAGCGCGTCGACAAGGACGCCAACACGGCCGAGGCCCTCGCCTCCGCCGAGAAGGCGTGCGCGGCGAAGCAGCCCGGCCGTCCGAAGCCCGACGCCTCCCGCCTCGAAGCCGCGGCGAAGACCGCCGTCTGTATGCGCGAGAAGGGCGTCACCGACTACCCGGACCCCGACCCGGCGACCGGCGAGATACCGCTGACCGGTGCCTTCGCCGACAGGATGAAGAGCGACCCGAAGGTGATCGCCGCCCTCAAGGCCTGCGCGCCCAGCGTGGGATCGGGCGACGGCGGGACGGTCGTCGGTGGCTGACGGCACCCCGCCCGGCACGGCGGAGACGTCCGGGACCCCCGGCGGCGACGCCGGGGCCCGGATGTCCCGGCGCCGCTTCTGGGTCGCCGCCCTCGTCGCCGGGGCGGTCGCCCTCACCGGCGCCGGAGTCGCGGCGACCTCGCTGATACGGTCGCCCGCCCAGGTCGCGGCCGAGGCCGAACCGCCGCCGCAGGACGTGCTGATCGCCCGGGTCGAGAACCGGGTGCTCGCCGAGACCGTCGTCCTGCGCGGCACCGTCGTCGCGGGCCAGACCGTCCAGGTCGCCCCCGTCGGGGCGGGCGGCGAGGGCGCCACCGCCGCCGTGATCACCAAGGTCTCCGTCAGGAGCGGGGACGCGGTGCGCTCGGGGAAGGTGCTCCTGGAGGTCTCCGGGCGTCCCGTCTTCGTCCTGCCCGGCAGCCTGCCCGTCTACCGGGACCTCAAGCCCGGTGCCACCGGCGACGACGTCCGGCAGCTGCAGAGCGCGCTCGCCGCCCTCGGCCACGGCCGGGGCGGCGACGCCCGGGGCACCTTCGGCCCCGGCACCAAGAACGCGGTCGAGGCGTTCTACGCCTCCATCGGCTACGACCCCAGGCCCGCCGTCGACGACGACGGAGCCGCCGTCACCGGCGCCGAGGCGGCCGTCACCGGTGCCGAACGGGCCGTCGCCGACGCCCGCGACGCCCTCGCCGCCAACGAGGACGAGGCCCAGGAGAAGCCGCTGAAGAAGGCCCGCGACCGGGCCGTCGAGGACCTCGGCACCGCCCGCGAGGCCCTGGGGAAGGCCCGCGCCGCCGCCGGACCCATGGTCCCGGCGTCCGAAGTGGTCTTCGTACGGGCCTTCCCCGCCCGGGTCGCCACCGTGGCCGCCCGGCCCGGAGCACAGGTCTCCGGCACGGCGATGACCCTGTCCTCCGGGAAACTGATGGCCCAGGGCTATCTCCAGGACCACCAGAAGGGCATGGTCCGCGCCGGGCAGAAGGTCCGCGTCCTCGCCGAGAGCACCGGCGAGGAGACCGAGGGCCGGGTCGTCTCCGTCGCGGACACCCCCACCCAGCGGCAGGACCAGCAGGACACCCCGCAGGGCTCTGGCGGAAACGGCGGCGGCACCGGCGGGGGAGGGGATGCGCCCCAGGGCGACGGAGCCGTCGGCTACCTCTTCACCGTCGAACCCGTCCGCGCGCTCCCCTCGGCCCTCGCGGGCCAGGAGGTGCGCCTCACCATCGAGGCCGCCGCCACCGACGGCAAGGCCCTGGTCGTGCCGGTCACCGCCGTCTCCGCGGGCGTCGACGGCAGAACGGTCGTCACCACCGTGGACGGCACCGGCCGGCAGGAACGGATCGAGGTCCGCACCGGCACCACCGGAGACGGCTTCGTCGAGGTCGTCCCGCTGACCGCCGGGGCGCTGGAGGAGGGCGACGAGGTGGTCACCGGGGTGAACCCGGGCGCGGCCGCGGGCAGCCCCGGGGGGTCGCCGTGAGCGGCCGGGACGTCCCGGTCATCGCTTTCCGGGGGGTCGGCCTGACCTACCCGGGCCCGCCACCCGTCACCGCCCTGAGACCCTGCGAACTCACCGTGCGCAAAGGTGAGTTCATCACCGTCGTCGGACCCTCCGGCTCGGGCAAGTCGACCTTCCTGAACGTCGCGGGACTGCTCGACGCGCCCACCGGCGGCACGTACCTCCTCGACGGCATCGACACCGCGGCCCTGCGCGACGGGGAGCGCACCGCCCTGCGCGGACGGCGGATCGGCTTCGTCTTCCAGTCCTTCCACCTGCTGCCGCACCGCAGCGCCACGGAGAACGTCATGCTCTCGATGGTCTACTCGGCGGTGCCCCGCGCCGAGCGCCGCACCCGGGCCCGTACCGCCCTCGAACGGGTGGGGCTCGCCCACCGGGCCGACGCGCTGCCCGGCCGTCTCTCCGGCGGCGAACGCCAGCGGGTCGCCATCGCCCGCGCGCTCGCGGGCCGTCCGTCGCTGCTGCTGTGCGACGAACCGACCGGCAACCTGGACTCGGACAACGCCGGATCGGTCCTGGACCTCCTCGGCGAACTCCACGCCTCCGGCATGACGATCGTCGTGATCACCCATGACGCGGAGGTGGCCCAGCGAGGCCAGCGCACGGTGACCATCCGCGACGGGGTGCTGAGCGAGCCGACGGGGGTGGGACACGGGTGACCCGACCACAGCGCGACGAAGACCCCACCCGGCGCGCCCGCGCCTCGGCCCCGGACGAGCGGGCGGACCCGATTCCGGCCCAGCGACCGCAGCCGGACGGGGAGTCACAGGCGTACCAGCAGCCACGGGCGGACGCGATTCCGGCCCCGCACCTGGACCCTCACCCGGACCACCAGCCGCACGCGGAGCCGGACCCGATTCCGGACCCGGACCCGGAGTCCCACCCGCGCCCCGAGCGGAAGCGACTCCGCCTCCGCCCCCGTCTCCGTCCGTCGAAGCGGACGCGGATCGTCGAGCCCTCCCGGCTGGCCGCCCGTGACGTGCTCTCCGAGGCCCTGGCCGGAATGCTCCAGCGGCCCGGCCGCTCGGTCCTCACCGCGCTCGGCACCGTCCTCGGCGTCGGCACCTTCGTGGCGATCCTCGGTCTGACCGCGACCACGTCCTCACAGATCGACGCGCGGTTCAACCTGCTGACCGCCACCGAGGTGACCGTCGAGGACGTCGCCCGCGACCAGAACGAGTTCGCCGACCCCGCCTTCCCCGCCGACGCGGACGCCCGGATCGAGCGGCTCGGCGGGGTCGAGGCCGCCGGGGTCTACTGGTCCGTCCGGCTCGCCCCCGGCACCGCCGTCCGCTCCGCCCCGGTCGGCGACGGCGGGGGCAGCGAGCGGATCGAGGTCGTCGCCGCGTCCCCCGGCGTGCTGCGGGCGGCCTCGCCGACCCTCGCCCAGGGGCGCCTGTACGACGAGTTCGCCTCCCGCTCCGGGCAGCCGGTCGCGGTCATCGGCAAGTCGGTCGCCGCCCGGCTCGGCATCACGACCCTGGAGACCCGCCCGGCGGTGTTCATCGGCGACGAGCCCTTCACCGTCGCCGGGATCATCGACGACGTACGGCGCAGGGCCGACGTCCTGATGTCGGTCACCGTGCCGAGGACGACCGCCGAGAAGCTCTGGGGGCCGCCGCAGCAGGGCGACGCGAAGATGCTGATCACCACCGCGACGGGCGCCGCCGCCCAGATCGCCCGGGAGGCGCCGGTCGCGCTGCGCCCGGACCACCCGGAGTACCTGCGGGCCGTGCCCCCGCCGGACCCCAAGAGCCTGCGCGCGGGGGTGACCGGGGACCTCGACCAGCTGTTCCTGCTGCTCGCGGCGATCTGCCTGGTGATCGGAGCGGTCGGCATCGCCAACACCACGCTGGTCGCCGTCCTCGAAAGGACCGGCGAGATCGGCCTGAGACGCGCGCTCGGTGCCAGGGGACGGCACATCACCGTCCAGTTCCTCACGGAATCGGGCGCTCTGGGCGCGGTGGGCGGACTCGTCGGCACGGCCCTGGGGGTGTCCACGGTGATCGTGGTGGCGCTGGTGCGGGACTGGACGCCGGTCATGCACACCGGGACGGTGGTCGCCGCCCCGGCCGTCGGCCTCGTCACCGGGGTGGTCGCCGGGCTCTACCCGGCCTGGCGCGCCTCGCGGATCGAACCGGCCGAGGCCCTGCGCCGCTGAGCGGACACGCCGAAGGGCCGTCGCTCCCCCGGGGGGTGACGGCCCTTCGGCGTACGGAGAGGGGTGGATCAGAGGATGCGGACGGCGCCCGAGGGGGTGTCCCAGTCCAGGGAGCGCTCGACGACCCCGGTCGAGGGGTTCTGCGCGCCGACGTACTTGCCGCCGCCGACGTAGACGGCGACGTGGTACGAGCCGCTGCGGCTGCCCCAGTACAGGATGTCGCCCGGCTGGAGGTTGCTCAGGGAGACGGAGGTGCCCATGCTCGACTGGTCGCCCGAGATGCGGGGCAGGTCGATGCCGGCCTGGCGGTAGGCGGCCTGGACGAGGCCGGAGCAGTCCCAGGAGTTGGGTCCGGTGCCGCCCATGACGTACGAGTCGCCGATCTGCGCGCGGGCGAAGGCCACGATCGCGGCGGCGGAGCCGCTGGGCGCCTGGGTGGTGCTCTCGCCGGAGGTCGAGGAGCCGCCGCCGTCGGAGCGGGAACCGCCCTCGTCCGAGGAGCTGGTGGTGCTGGTGAGCTGGGTGCGGGCGGAGGTGCGGGAGGCGCGGGCCTCGGCCTCCAGACGCTCCTGGCGCTCCTTCTCGGCCTTGAGGCGGGCCTTCTCGGCCTTCTCGGCGGCGGCCTTGCGGTCGGCCTCGGCCCTGGCCTTCTTGGCTTCCTTGGCGGCCTTCTGCAGGGCCGCGTTCTCCTGGGTGGCGAGGCTCTGGTCCAGGGCCTCCTGCTGGGAGGCCTCGGCGGAGGCGGCGACGGCGCTGGCGAGGCCCGCGCCGGTCTCCAGGGAGCCCAGGGTGGGCATTTCGATGGTCTCGGTCACCGGCTCGGCATTCGCCGGCCCGGCAGCACCGGCCACCGCGATGGTGCCGAGGACGCCACCGGCGACTCCGGCGCGCAGGGCGAGCTTCGAGGCGCTGCGGCGGGGCTTCCGGTGGCTGGGTATGTGAGCGGTGTGGGACATGGGAACAACCGCTATCAGGGCCGCGGGGTTCCCTTCAAGAAACGTGGGTTGCGCCACAGTTACGTTCGGAACCTCTGAATCCGCTTCCGTGGCGCCCTTATTGACGCCGTAACGGGCAAATCGGTCACGACTCATCTAGGGCTTGATCATGGGTTTTCATTGAAAAGTCCGAATTGCCCGACGCCTAGCACCTCTTCAAGCCGTTGGCCAAGACCCGTTTCTTCGAGGCCTTCGGGGTGTGACGCAGGTCACGCAACCGTCTCACGGGCGCTCGTGAACGCGCGCACACGTCCACCCCGGTACGCCCGACCCCTCGACCGGGCGAAGAGCGGTTCCTTTATCACCAAGATCAGTCCATCACCAATTTGCTTGTAATGGCCAACACTTGATAGTGCGACACCCCCTCCGAGCAGCGACGACAGGTCCGGATGTCACATCTGGTGATCACCTGGGCGCTTCGCGCAACAAGATCACCGCTCATCCGACTTCATGATCCTTCGTCAGGTGGTGGAGATCACAAACTCGTTGTCGCACCCCGTGTCGCAGATCACAGAGGGGCGGGCATAGGATGCGGGGCAGCCGGGCTTGTGAACTGCCTCACATGGGGGCGATCTTTCACGGTCCGGCCGTGCGGTCCAACGGTCAAGGACGACTGGAAGGAGCGAGGAGCGTGAATGCGTACGCGCCCGTCCTCGTGCTCGGTGCCCTGGGTGCGGGGTTTGCGATCTTCTCCGTGGTCATGGCCACGCTTATCGGGCCAAAGCGGTACAACAGGGCAAAACTTGAAGCGTACGAGTGCGGCATCGAGCCGACGCCCACTCCCGCCGGAGGCGGCCGCTTCCCGATCAAGTACTACCTGACGGCGATGCTCTTCATCGTCTTCGACATCGAGATCGTCTTCCTCTACCCCTGGGCCGTCACCTTCGACGCCCTGGGGCTGTTCGGGCTCGTGGAGATGCTGCTCTTCGTGCTCACCGTCTTCGTCGCCTACGCCTACGTCTGGCGTCGCGGCGGCCTGGAATGGGACTGAGGGGCTGAGGGGCACCTATGGGACTCGAAGAGAAACTTCCGAGTGGCTTTCTGCTGACGACGGTCGAACAGGCCGCGGGCTGGGTGCGCAAGGCGTCCGTGTTCCCCGCGACCTTCGGCCTCGCCTGCTGCGCCATCGAGATGATGACCACCGGAGCGGGCCGGTACGACCTGGCCCGCTTCGGCATGGAGGTCTTCCGCGGCTCGCCGCGCCAGGCCGACCTGATGATCGTGGCGGGCCGGGTCAGCCAGAAGATGGCGCCCGTCCTGCGACAGGTCTACGACCAGATGCCCAACCCCAAGTGGGTCATCTCCATGGGCGTCTGCGCCTCCTCGGGCGGCATGTTCAACAACTACGCGATCGTCCAGGGCGTCGACCACATCGTGCCCGTCGACATCTACCTGCCCGGCTGTCCGCCGCGCCCGGAGATGCTCCTCGACGCGATCCTCAAGCTCCACCAGAAGATCCAGACCTCCAAGCTCGGCGTCAACGCCGAAGAAGCGGCCCGCGAGGCGGAGGAAGCGGCGCTCAAGGCGCTGCCCACCATCGAGCTGAAGGGCCTGCTGCGGTGAGCGACGAGACACCGAACCCCGACAGGGACCTCAACACGGGGAACCTGCCAGGCCAGCGCGGCGACCACGGCGAAGAGGTCCGCGTACAGCGTGGCATGTTCGGCGCGAACAACGGCGGCGACACCAGCGGCTACAGCGGTCTCGTCCGCTCCGTACGGCTCCCCGGCCCCGCCGCCCGCCCCTACGGCGGCTGGTTCGACGAGGTCGCCGACGAACTGGAGGGCGCCCTGGAGGAACAGGGACTCCTCTCCGGCAACGCCATCGGGAAGACCGTCGTCGACCGGGGCGAACTGACCTTCCACATCGAGCGCGAGCACCTCGTCCGCGTCGCCCGCACCCTCCGCGACGACCCGGCGCTCCGCTTCGAACTGTGCACCGGCGTCTCCGGCGTCCACTACCCGGACGACAAGGGCCGCGAGCTGCACGCCGTCTACCACCTGCGCTCGCTCACCCACGGACGGCTGCTCCGCCTGGAGGTCTCGGCCCCCGACTCCGACCCGCACATCCCGTCCCTGGTCGCCGTCTACCCGACGAACGACTGGCACGAGCGCGAGGCGTACGACTTCTTCGGCATCGTCTTCGACGGCCACCCCGCCCTCACCCGGATCATGATGCCGGACGACTGGCAGGGCCACCCGCAGCGCAAGGACTACCCCCTCGGCGGCATCGCCGTCGAGTACAAGGGCGCCCAGATCCCGGCTCCGGACCAGCGGAGGTCGTACAGCTGATGTCCACGTCCCACGCGTCTCCCCGAGAGACGACAGAAGGCACCGTCTACACGGTGACCGGCGGCGACTGGGAAGAGGTCGTCCAGTCCGCGGCCAAGGCCGACGACGAACGCATCATCGTCAACATGGGCCCCCAGCACCCGTCCACCCACGGCGTGCTCCGGCTCATCCTGGAGATCGACGGCGAGACCGTCACCGAGGCCCGCTGCGGCATCGGCTACCTCCACACCGGCATCGAGAAGAACCTCGAATACCGGACCTGGACGCAGGGCACCACCTTCGTCACGCGCATGGACTACCTCACCTCGTTCTACAACGAGACGGCGTACTGCCTCGGCGTGGAGAAGCTGCTCGGCATCACCGACCAGATCCCGGACCGCGCCAGCGTCATCCGCGTCCTCCTCATGGAGCTCAACCGGCTCTCCTCCCACCTGGTGTGCATCGCCACCGGCGGCATGGAACTGGGCGCCACCACGATCATGATCTACGGCTTCCGGGACCGCGAGATGATCCTGGACCTCTACGAGCTGATCACCGGCCTGCGCATGAACCACGCGTTCATCCGCCCCGGCGGACTCGCCCAGGACCTCCCGCCCGGCGCCGTCGACGCCGTCCGCGAGTTCGTGAAGACCATGAAGAAGAACCTGCCAGAGTACGACAAGCTCGCCACCGGCAACCCCATCTTCAAGGCCCGCATGCAGGACGTCGGCTACCTCGACCTCACCGGCTGCATGGCCCTCGGCGCCACCGGACCGATCCTGCGCTCCGCGGGCCTCCCGCACGACCTGCGCAAGACCGACCCGTACTGCGGCTACGAGGACTACGACTTCGAGATCCCGACCGCCGACACCTGCGACTCCTACGGACGCTTCCTCGTCCGCCTGGACGAGATGCGCCAGTCCCTCCGGATCGTCGAGCAGTGCCTCGACCGCCTGGAGCCCGGCCCGGTCATGGTCGGCGACAAGAAGATCGCCTGGCCCGCGCAGCTCGCCCTCGGCCCCGACGGCCTCGGCAACTCCCTCGACCACATCAAGAAGATCATGGGCACCTCCATGGAAGCCCTGATCCACCACTTCAAGCTGGTCACCGAGGGCTTCCGGGTCCCCCCCGGCCAGACCTACGCGGCCGTCGAGTCCCCCAAGGGCGAACTCGGCGTGCACGTCGTCTCCGACGGCGGCACCCGCCCCTTCCGGGTCCACTTCCGCGACCCCTCGTTCACCAACCTCCAGGCCATGGCCGCGATGTGTGAGGGCGGCCAGATCGCCGACGTCATCGTCGCCGTCGCCTCCATCGACCCCGTGATGGGAGGCGTCGACCGATGACCGACCAGATCAGCCTGGGAATGCCCCAGCTCCCCGCACCCGCCTACCCGGCGGACGTGCGCGCCCGCCTGACGGAGGACGCGCGGGCGATCGTCGACCGCTACCCGGACTCCCGCTCGGCGCTCCTGCCGATGCTGCACCTGGTGCAGTCCGAGGAGGGCCACGTCACCCGTACCGGCATGGCGTTCTGCGCCGAGACCCTCGGCCTCACCACCGCCGAGGTCACCGCCGTCGCCACCTTCTACACGATGTACCGCCGCCGCCCCTCCGGCGACTACCAGGTCGGCGTCTGCACCAACACCCTCTGCGCCGTCATGGGCGGCGACGCCATCTTCGAGGAACTCAAGGAACACCTCGGCGTCGGCAACGAGGGCACCACCGACGACGGCAAGGTCACCCTCGAACACATCGAGTGCAACGCGGCCTGCGACTTCGCCCCCGTGGTGATGGTCAACTGGGAGTTCTTCGACAACCAGACCCCCGAGTCCGCCAAGCAGATGGTCGACGACCTGCGGGCCGGCCGCACCGTCGAACCCACCCGGGGCGCCCCGCTCTGCACCTTCAAGGAGACCGCCCGCATCCTCGCGGGCTTCCCCGACGAGCGCCCCGGCGCCGTCGAGGCCACCGGCGGCGCGGGCGCCGCCTCGCTCGTCGGCCTCCGGCTCGCCAAGGGCGACCGGACGGCCCACCGAATCGTCCACCCGCGAGCGGAGACCTCCGGACAGGAGGGGGAGTGATGACCTTGGCCGCCGAGATCAACAACAGCAGCCCCGAGAAGCTCCTCTCCCCGGTCCTCTCGGCCTTCTGGGACCAGCCCAACTCCTGGACCCTGGACACCTACGAACGGCACGAGGGCTACCAGGGACTCAAGCGCGCCCTCGCGATGAGCCCCGACGACCTCATCGCGTACGTCAAGGCGTCCGGCCTCCGCGGCCGGGGCGGCGCGGGCTTCCCCACCGGCATGAAGTGGCAGTTCATCCCGCAGGGCGACGGCAAGCCGCACTACCTCGTCGTCAACGCCGACGAGTCCGAGCCCGGCACCTGCAAGGACATCCCCCTCCTCTTCGCCAACCCGCACTCCCTCATCGAGGGAATGATCATCGCCTGCTACGCGATCCGCTCCCAGCACGCGTTCATCTACCTGCGCGGCGAGGTCGTCCCCGTCCTGCGCCGCCTCCACGAAGCCGTCCGCGAGGCCTACGCCGCCGGATACCTCGGCCGGAACATCCTCGGCAGCGGCCTCGACCTCGAACTCACCGTGCACGCCGGCGCGGGCGCCTACATCTGCGGCGAGGAGACCGCCCTCCTCGACTCCCTCGAAGGACGCCGGGGCCAGCCCCGGCTGCGGCCCCCCTTCCCGGCCGTCGCCGGTCTGTACGCCTGCCCCACCGTGGTGAACAACGTCGAGTCCATCGCGTCCGTTCCCGCGATCCTCCACCGGGGCAAGGAATGGTTCACGTCGATGGGCACCGAGAAGTCCCCCGGCTTCACGCTGTACTCGCTCTCCGGGCACGTCACCTCGCCCGGCCAGTACGAGGCCCCCCTCGGCATCACCCTGCGCCAGCTCCTCGACATGAGCGGCGGGATGCGCCCCGGCCACCGGCTCAAGTTCTGGACCCCCGGCGGCTCCTCCACTCCCATGTTCACCGACGAACACCTCGACGTGCCCCTCGACTACGAGGGCGTCGGCGCCGCCGGATCGATGCTCGGCACCAAGGCGCTCCAGTGCTTCGACGAGACCACCTGCGTCGTCCGCGCCGTCACCCGCTGGACCGAGTTCTACGCCCACGAGTCCTGCGGCAAGTGCACCCCCTGCCGCGAAGGCACCTACTGGCTCGTCCAGCTGCTCCGCGACATCGAGGCGGGCAAGGGCGAACTGTCCGACCTCGACAAGCTCAACGACATCGCCGACAACATCAACGGCAAGTCGTTCTGCGCCCTCGGCGACGGCGCCGCCTCACCGATCTTCTCCTCCCTGAAGTACTTCCGCGAGGAGTACGAGCAGCACATCACGGGCAAGGGCTGCCCCTTCGACCCGGCCAAGTCGACCGCCTGGGCGGACAACCACAAGGAGGTGACCGCATGACCGTCACCGCGTCCTCCCCGGCGGGAGGCGGCTCCCCGGCCGTACCGCCGGAAGACCTGGTCACGCTGACCATCGACGGCATCGAGACCTCCGTCCCCAAGGGGACCCTGGTCATCCGCGCCGCCGAACAGCTCGGCATCGAGATCCCGCGCTTCTGCGACCACCCCCTCCTCGACCCCGCGGGCGCCTGCCGCCAGTGCATCGTCGAGGTCGAGGGCCAGCGCAAGCCCATGGCCTCCTGCACCATCACCTGCACCGACGGCATGGTGGTGAAGTCACAGCTCACCAGCCCCGTCGCCGAGAAGGCCCAGCACGGTGTGATGGAGCTGCTGCTCGTCAACCACCCGCTGGACTGCCCCGTCTGCGACAAGGGCGGCGAATGCCCCCTGCAGAACCAGGCGATGTCCCACGGACAGTCCGAGTCCCGCTTCGACGGCGTCAAGCGGACCTACGAGAAGCCCGTCGCCATCTCCACCCAGGTCCTCCTCGACCGCGAGCGCTGCGTGCTCTGCGCCCGCTGCACCCGCTTCTCCCACCAGGTCGCGGGCGACCCCATGATCGAACTGATCGAGCGCGGCGCGCTCCAGCAGGTCGGCACCGGCGAGGGCGACCCCTTCGAGTCGTACTTCTCCGGCAACACCATCCAGATCTGCCCGGTCGGCGCCCTCACCTCCGCCGCCTACCGCTTCCGCTCCCGCCCCTTCGACCTGGTCTCCACGCCCTCCGTGTGCGAACAGTGCGCGGGCGGCTGCGCCACCCGCACCGACCACCGGCGCGGCAAGGTCATGCGACGGCTCGCCGCCGAGGACCCCGAGGTCAACGAGGAGTGGATCTGCGACAAGGGCCGCTTCGGCTTCCGCTACGCACAGCAGCGCGACCGGCTCACCACCCCGCTCGTCCGCAGCGCCGAGACCGGTGAACTGGAGCCCGCCTCCTGGCCCGAGGCCCTGGAAGCCGCCGCCCGCGGCCTCGCCCGGGGCCGCACCGGCGTCCTCACCGGCGGCAGGCTGACCGTCGAGGACTCCTACGCGTACGCCAAGTTCGCCCGGGTCGCCCTCGGCACCCACGACATCGACTTCCGGGCCCGCGTCCACTCCGGCGAGGAGGCCGACTTCCTGGCCTCCGCCGTCGCCGGACAGGGCCGCGACCTCAGCGGGGACGGCGTCACCTACACCTCCCTCGAAGCCGCCCCGGCCGTCCTCCTCGTCGGCCTGGAGTCCGAGGAGGAGGCCCCCGGCGTCTTCCTCCGGCTCCGCAAGGCCTGGCGCAAGCACGGCCAGAAGACCTACGCGGTCGCCGCCTTCGCCACCCGGGGCCTGGAGAAGGCGGGCGGCACCCTGCTGCCCGCCGCCCCCGGCACCGAGACCGAATGGCTCGACGCCCTCACCTCCCGGGTCGGCCTCGAAGGCGAAGGACCCGCCGCCGCCGAGGCCCTCCGGCGGGAAGGCGCCGTCATCGCCGTCGGCGAACGGCTCGCCGGAGTCCCCGGCGCGCTGACCGCGGCCCTGCGCACCGCCGCCGCCACCGGCGCCCGGCTCGTGTGGATCCCGCGCCGCTCCGGCGAACGCGGCGCCGTCGAGACCGGGGCGCTCCCCGCGCTGCTGCCCGGCGGACGCCCCGCGACCGACCCCCGCGCGCGCGAGGAGGTCGCCGCCGTCTGGGGCGTCCGCGAACTCCCGCACGGCTACGGCCGCGACACCGGACAGATCGTCGAGGCCGCCGCGGGCGGCGCGCTCACCGCCCTGCTCGTCGGCGCCGTCGAGGTCGCCGACCTGCCGGACCCGGCCCGCGCGCGGACCGCCCTCGACGCGGCCTTCGTGGTCTCCCTGGAGCTGCGGCCCAGCGAGGTCACCCGGCGGGCCGACGTCGTCCTCCCGGTCGCCGCCGTCGCCGAGAAGTCCGGCACCTTCCTCAACTGGGAGGGCAGGGCCCGGATGTTCGAGGCCGCGCTCAAGCCCGAGCAGATGACCCGCCCGCTGGCGCCCACCGACGCCCGCGTGCTCCACATGCTCGCCGACGCCCTCGACGCCCACCTGGGCCTGCCCGACCTCAAGTCGGTGCGCCGGGAGCTCGACCGGCTCGGCCGCTGGACCGGGGAGCGGGCCACCGAGCCCACCGAGCCCGGCCGGTCCGCGCCCCGGGCGGGGGACGGCGAGGCCGTCCTCGCCGGACACCGTCTGCTGCTCGACCTCGGACGCCTCCAGGAGGGCGACACCGCCCTCGCCGGAACCCGGCACGCGGCCGTCGCCCGGCTCTCCGCCGCCACCGCCGCCGACACCGGCGTCAAGGACGGCGACACCCTCGAAGTGACCGGCCCCGCCGGCTCCGTCGCCTTCCCGCTCCAGGTCACCGAGATGCCCGACCGGGTCGTCTGGCTGCCGCTGAACTCGGCCGGCCGGGGAGTCCTCTCCGACACCGGCGCCCGCCCCGGCGAGCTGGTCCGCATCGGCCCGGCCGGTCCCGCGACCGGCCAGGACACGGAGGCGGGCTCATGACCACGACCCCCGTCCGGCCGGGCCGGGCCCCCGCCGCCGCAGGCCGCGGCCCCGCCGGGCCGGGCCCCCGCATCCCCCTCGTCCGGCCGGGCGCAGCCCGGACCGCAGTTGCTCCGGAGGCGCGCGCATGACCGCCCTCGCTCCACTCGCGGACGCCCCGCTCGGCGTCCTCGCCGCCGAGGACCTGTCCATGTTCGGCACGGACCCCTGGTGGCTCGTCCTGATCAAGGCCGTCTTCTGCTTCGCCTTCCTGATGGTGACCGTGCTCTTCTCCATCGTGTGGGAGCGCAAGGTCGTCGCCTGGATGCAGTTGCGCGTCGGCCCCAACCGGCACGGCCCCTGGGGCCTCCTCCAGTCCCTCGCGGACGGCATCAAGCTGATGCTCAAGGAGGACGTGATCGTCAAGAACGCCGACAAGGTCGTCTACGTCCTCGCCCCGGTCATCGCCGCGATCCCCGCGTTCATGGCCATCGCCGTGATCCCCTTCGGACCGGCGGGCAACGAGGTCTCGATCTTCGGCCACCGCACCGCGATGCAGCTCACGGACCTGCCGATCGCGATGCTGTACGTCCTCGCGGTCGCCTCCGTCGGCATCTACGGCATCGTCCTCGCGGGCTGGTCCTCCGGCTCCACGTACCCGCTGCTCGGCGGTCTCCGCTCGTGCGCGCAGATGATCTCCTACGAGATCGCCATGGGCGCCGCCTTCGCCTCCGTCTTCCTCTACTCCGGGTCGATGTCGACCTCGGCGATCGTCGAGGCGCAGGCGGACCGCTGGTTCGTGATCCTGCTGCCGGTCTCCTTCATCATCTACATCGTCACCATGGTGGGCGAGACCAACCGCGCCCCCTTCGACATGCCGGAGTCCGAGGGCGACCTCGTCGGCGGCTTCAACACCGAGTACTCCTCCATCAAGTTCGCGATGTTCATGCTCGCCGAGTACGTGAACATGGTGACGGTCTCGGCCGTGTCGGTGACCCTCTTCCTGGGCGGCTGGCGGGCCCCGTACCCGATCTCCACCTTCTGGGAGGGCGCGAACCACGGCTGGTGGCCGATGCTCTGGTTCGTCCTCAAGGTGCAGCTGCTCCTCTTCTTCTTCATCTGGCTGCGCGGCACCCTGCCCCGGGTCCGCTACGACCAGCTGATGAAGCTCGGCTGGAAGGTCCTCATCCCGGTCTCCGTGGTCTGGCTGATGCTGGTCGCCACCGTCCGGGCGCTGCGCAACGAGAACATCGCCTTCGGCAACATCGTCCTGTACGTCGCCGGAGCCGTCCTCGGACTGCTGCTGATCTCCTTCGTCGTCGACGCGTTCCGCGACCGCAGAGCCAAGGCGGACGCGGGACCCGCCGACGAGCCCGCCTTCGACCCGATGGCCGGCGGCTTCCCCGTACCGCCCAAGCCCGGACAGTCCCTGCCGGCCGTCCCTCGGCGCAGGCCCCGGCACGACCGGGACCTCGTTGTCAGTGGCGCACCCGATACTGCTACTGCGAGTGATGGAAAGGAGACGGACGGTGTCTGACTTCCAGAATCCGGTGGCCGGGTTCGGCGTGACCTTCAAGGCCATGTTCAAGAAGCGGCTGACCGAGCAGTACCCGGAGCAGCAGAAGACCACGGCGCCCCGCTTCCACGGCCGGCACCAGCTCAACCGTCACCCCGACGGCCTGGAGAAGTGCGTCGGCTGCGAGCTGTGCGCCTGGGCCTGTCCCGCCGACGCCATCTACGTGGAGGGCGCGGACAACACGGAGGAGGAGCGCTACTCGCCCGGCGAGCGGTACGGCCGGGTCTACCAGATCAACTACGCCCGCTGCATCCTCTGCGGGCTGTGCATCGAGGCGTGCCCCACCCGGGCGCTCACGATGACCAACGAGTTCGAGCTGGCCGACTCCTCCCGCGAGAACCTGATCTACACCAAGGAGCAGCTCCTCGCGGGACTCGAGGACACCATGGTCGACACCCCGCACGCGATCTTCCCCGGGATGACCGAGCAGGACTACTACCGAGGTCTGGTCGAGGAGGCCGCTCCCGGCACCGTCCGCCAGGCCGCCGTGTCCCAGGGGGAGCAGGGCGACCAGGAAGAGGTGGACGCATGAGCGCCCAGCTCGCGGCGTACGCGACGTCGACCGGTGAGGCCGTCCAGTTCTGGGTGCTCGGCACCGTGGCCGTCGTCGGCGCGCTCTGCACGATCCTGATGCGGCGGGCCGTCCACTCGGCGCTCTGCCTCGCCGGGACCATGATCGTCCTGGCGGTCTTCTACCTGGCCAACGGGGCGTACTTCCTCGGTGTCGTCCAGATCGTCGTCTACACCGGCGCGATCATGATGCTCTTCCTCTTCGTCGTCATGCTGGTCGGCGTCACCGCGGCGGACTCGCTGACGGAGACCCTCAAGGGCCAGCGCTGGCTGGCCGTCCTGTGCGGCCTCGGCTTCGGCGTCCTGCTGATCGCGGGCATCGGGAACGCGTCACTGACCGAGTTCACCGGCCTCGGCGCCGCCAACAGCGCCCGCGGGGGGAACGTGGAGGGCCTCGCCGCCCTCATCTTCACCAAGTACGTCTTCGCCTTCGAGATCACCGGCGCGCTCCTCATCACCGCCTCCGTCGGCGCGATGGTGCTGACCCACCGCGAGCGCATCGAGCGGGCCCGCACCCAGCGCGAGCTGTCCGAGCAGCGCGTCCGCGAAGGCACGCAGCTGCCGCCGCTGCCCGCCCCCGGCGTCTACGCCCGGCACAACGCCGTGGACATCGCCGGTCTGCTGCCCGACGGCACCCCGGCGGAGCTCACCGTCATGCAGACCCTGCGCAAGCGGGGCCAGGTCAGGGACGTCTCCGCCGAGGCACTGGCCGACCTCAAGGCCCTGGAACAGCGCTCCGAGGAGCGGCTCGGCCGGGACGAAGAGGAGGCCAGCCGGTGAATCCCGTCAACTACCTGTACCTCGCCGCCCTGCTGTTCACCATCGGTGCGGCCGGGGTCCTGATCCGGCGCAACGCGATCGTGGTCTTCATGTGCGTCGAGCTGATGCTCAACGCCTGCAACCTCGCGTTCGTCACCTTCTCCCGTATGCACGGAAACCTGGACGGCCAGGTCGTCGCCTTCTTCACGATGGTCGTCGCCGCCGCGGAGGTCGTCGTCGGGCTCGCGATCATCGTGTCCGTCTTCCGTGCCCGCCACTCGGCCTCGGTCGACGACGCCAGCCTGATGAAGCTGTGAGGGGCTGACCGTGGAAAATCTCATCGCGCTGCTCGTCGGCGCGCCCCTGCTCGGCGCGGCCGTCCTGCTCTGCGGCGGACGACGGCTCGACCGGACCGGGCACTGGATCGGCACGCTGCTCGCGGCCGTCTCCTTCGGCATCGGGCTGGTCCTCTTCGTCGACATGCTCGGCAAGGGCGCCGAGGACCGGGCCCTGCACCAGCGGCTCTTCTCCTGGATCCCCGTCGAGGGCTTCCAGGCGGACATCGCCTTCCAGCTCGACCAGCTCTCGATGACCTTCGTCCTGCTGATCAGCGGGGTCGGCACGCTCATCCACGTCTACTCCATCGGCTACATGGAGCACGACGAGCGCCGCCGCCGCTTCTTCGGCTACCTCAACCTGTTCGTCGCGGCGATGCTGCTGCTGGTCCTCGCCGACAACTACCTGCTCCTGTACTTCGGCTGGGAGGGCGTCGGCCTCGCCTCGTACCTCCTGATCGGCTTCTGGCAGCACAAGCCCAGCGCGGCCACCGCCGCGAAGAAGGCCTTCCTGGTCAACCGGGTCGGTGACATCGGCCTCTCGATCGCCATCATGCTGATGTTCACCACCTTCGGGACCTTCGCCTTCGGGCCGGTCCTGGACGCGGCCGGGGAGACCGGCGAGGGCAAGCTGACCGCGATCGGCCTGATGCTGCTCCTCGCGGCCTGCGGCAAGTCGGCCCAGGTGCCGCTGCAGTCCTGGCTCGGGGACGCGATGGAGGGCCCGACCCCGGTCTCGGCCCTCATCCACGCGGCCACGATGGTGACCGCCGGTGTCTATCTGATCGTCCGCTCCGCCGACATCTTCAACGCGGCGCCGGACGCGCAGCTCGTCGTCACCGTGGTCGGCGCGGTCACGCTCCTGTTCGGTGCGATCGTCGGTTGCGCCAAGGACGACATCAAGAAGGCACTGGCCGGCTCGACCATGTCGCAGATCGGCTACATGATCCTGGCGGCCGGGCTCGGCCCGATCGGCTACGTCTTCGCGATCATGCACCTGGTGACCCACGGCTTCTTCAAGGCCGGGCTCTTCCTCGGCGCCGGTTCGGTCATGCACGGCATGAACGACGAGGTGGACATGCGGAAGTACGGCGGCCTGCGGAAGTACATGCCGGTCACCTTCGTCACCTTCGGCCTGGGCTACCTCGCCATCATCGGCTTCCCCGGCCTGTCCGGCTTCTTCTCCAAGGACAAGATCATCGAGGCGGCCTTCGCCAAGGGCGGCACCGAGGGCTGGATCCTCGGCGCGGTCACCCTGCTGGGCGCTGCCATCACCGCGTACTACATGACCCGCGTGATGCTGATGACCTTCTTCGGCGAGAAGCGCTGGCAGCCCGACGAGCACGGCCACGAGCCGCACCCGCACGAGTCGCCGAAGTCCATGACGATCCCGATGGTGCTGCTGGCCTTCGGATCGGTCTTCGCGGGCGGCATCTTCGGCGTCGGCGACCGGTTCGTGAAGTGGCTGGAGCCCGTCACCGCGTTCGAGCACGGCCACCCGCCGATCAGCGCCGGGACGGTCACCGCCGCCACCGTCGCCGTCATGGTGATCGGCGTCGGCCTCGCCTACCTCCAGTACGGCCGCAGGCCCGTCCCCGTCGTCGCCCCGCGCGGCTCGCTGCTCACCCGGGCCGCCCGCCGCGATCTCCTCCAGGACGACTTCAACCACGCCGTCTTCGTCCGCGGCGGCACCCATCTGACCCGCTCGCTGGTCTACGTCGACCACTCCCTCGTCGACGGCGTGGTCAACGGCACCGCGGCGGGCGTCGGCGGGCTCTCCGGCCGTCTGCGCAAGCTCCAGAACGGCTACGTCCGCACGTACGCGGTCTCCATGTTCGGAGGTACGGCGGTGCTGATCGCCGCGACCCTGCTGATGAGGGCGGTGTAACGCTCATGTCATTTCCGCTCCTCACCCTGACGGCGGCGGTTCCGGCGGTCGGTGCGATCCTCACCGCCGCCGTCCCCGCCGCCCGCCGCACCGCCGCCAAGTGGCTGGCGCTGCTGTTCTCGCTCGCCACCCTGGTGCTCGCCGCCCTCGTCTTCGCCCGGTTCGAACCCGGCGGCGAGCGGTACCAGCTGACCGAGTCGCACGCCTGGATCAAGGACTTCGGCGTCCGCTACGAACTGGGCGTCGACGGCATCGGGGTGGCGCTCATCGCGCTCACCGCGCTGCTGATCCCCTTCGTCATCCTGGCCGGCTGGAACGACGCCGACCCTTCCCCGAGCTCTTCGAGCGGGGGAGACCCCAAGGACCGCGTCGACTCCCGGTGGCGTCCCACCCAGGGCTTCTTCGCCCTGATCCTGATGGTCGAGGCGATGGTGATCCTCTCCTTCGAGGCCACCGACGTCTTCCTCTTCTACATCCTGTTCGAAGCCATGCTCATCCCGATGTACTTCCTCATCGGCGGCTTCGGCGACCGCGCCCACGCGGGCACCGACGAGAACGCGGCGGCCCAGCGCTCCTACGCGGCCGTCAAGTTCCTCCTCTACAACCTGGTCGGCGGCCTGATCATGCTGGCCGCCGTCATCGGGCTCTACGTGGTCGCGGGGAACTTCTCGCTCACCGAGATCGCCGAGGCGCGGGCCAACGGCTCGCTCGACATGGCGACCAGCACCGAGCGGTGGCTGTTCCTCGGCTTCTTCTTCGCCTTCGCGGTGAAGGCACCGCTGTGGCCGCTGCACACCTGGCTGCCGAACGCGATGGGGGAGGCGACCGCCCCGGTCGCCGTGCTCATCACCGCCGTCGTCGACAAGGTCGGCACCTTCGCGATGCTCCGCTTCTGCCTCGGACTCTTCCCCGAGGCGTCGAAGTGGGCGACACCCGTGATCATCGTCCTCGCGCTGATCAGCATCGTCTACGGGGCGCTCGTCGCCGTCGGCCAGCGGGACATCAAGCGGCTGGTCGCCTACGCGTCGATCTCCCACTTCGGCTTCATCGTCCTGGGCATCTTCGCGATGACCAGCCAGGGCCAGTCGGGCGCCACGCTCTACATGGTCAACCACGGCATCTCCACGGCCGCCCTGATGCTCGTCGCCGGATTCCTGATCTCCCGGCGCGGCTCGCGGCTCATCGCCGACTACGGCGGGGTGCAGAAGGTCGCCCCGGTGCTCGCGGGCACCTTCCTGATCGGCGGCCTGGCGACCCTGTCACTGCCTGGACTCGCCCCGTTCGTCAGTGAGTTCCTGGTCCTGGTCGGCACGTTCGCCCGATACCCGGTGGCCGGGATCATCGCCACCACCGGCATCGTCCTCGCCGCGCTCTACGTCCTCGTCCTGTACCAGCGGACGATGACCGGGCCGGTCAAGGAGGAGGTGCGCTCGCTGCCCGACCTGCGCCCGCGTGAACTCGCGGTGGTCGTCCCGCTGATCGCCGTCCTGATCTTCCTCGGGGTCTTCCCGAAGCCGCTGACGGACGTCGTCAACCCGGCGGTCCGGCACACCATGTCCGACGTCCAGCAGAAGGACCCCCAGCCAGAAGTGGAGGCGGCCAAGTGAGCGCATCCGCCGTGACGTCCTCCGTCCACAGCCTGTGGACGACCGCCGCCGAGCCGCTGCCGAAGATCCCGACACCCCACATCGAGTACACCCAGCTCGCGCCGGTGCTCATCGTGGTCGGCGCGGCGATCCTCGGCATCCTCGTCGAGGCCTTCGTGCCGCGCAGGGCCCGGTACCACACCCAGCTCTTCCTCAGCGTCGTGGCGCTCGTCGCCTCGTTCGCCGCGATCGTCGGCCTCGCCGCCGGCGGCTACGGCACCACCAAGGCCCACATCGCGGCCATGGGAGCCATCGCCGTCGACGGACCCGCCCTGTTCCTCCAGGGTGTCATCCTCCTCGCCTCCGTCGTGGCGGTCTTCACCTTCGCCGAGCGCAGGCTCGACCCGGCCGACCACGGCCACAAGGTCGACTCCTTCGCCGCCGAGGCGGCGGCCGTCCCCGGCAGCGACCACGAACGGGCCGCCGTCAAGGCCGGGTTCACCACCACCGAGGTGTTCCCGCTGGCGCTCTTCGCCGTCGCGGGCATGCTGGTCTTCCCGGCGGCCAACGACCTCCTGACGCTCTTCATCGCCCTGGAGGTCTTCTCCCTCCCGCTGTACCTGCTCTGCGCCGTCGCCCGCCGCAAGCGGCTGATGTCGCAGGAGGCGGCCGTCAAGTACTTCCTGCTCGGCGCGTTCTCCTCGGCCTTCCTGCTCTTCGGGATCGCCCTGCTCTACGGCTACGCGGGCTCCGTCTCGTACGCCACCATCGCCCAGGTCGTCGACGGCACGGTCACCTCGGTGAACCCGGCGCTCGCCGACACCATGGGCAACGACGCGCTGCTGCTCATCGGTTTCGCCCTGGTCCTCACGGGGCTGCTCTTCAAGGTCGGCGCCGTCCCGTTCCACATGTGGACCCCGGACGTCTACCAGGGCGCCCCTACCCCGGTCACCGGCTTCATGGCCGCCGCGACCAAGGTCGCCGCCTTCGGCGCGCTGCTCCGCCTGCTCTACGTGGTGCTGCCGGGCCTCACCTGGGACTGGCGGCCCGTCATGTGGGGCGTCGCCGCCGTCACCATGCTGGGCGGTGCGATCGTCGCCATCACCCAGACCGACATCAAGCGCCTCCTCGCGTACTCGTCGATCGCGCACGCGGGCTTCCTGCTCGCGGGTGTCATCGCCGCCACCCCCAGCGGCATCTCGTCCGTCCTGTTCTACCTGGGCGCCTACTCCTTCGTGACGATCGGTGCCTTCGCCGTCGTCACGCTGGTCAGGGACGCGGGCGGCGAGGCCACCCACCTGTCCAAGTGGGCCGGGCTCGGACGGCGTTCGCCGCTCGTCGCGGCGGTCTTCGCGGTCTTCCTGCTCGCCTTCGCGGGCATCCCGCTGACCTCCGGCTTCTCCGGCAAGTTCGCCGTCTTCAAGGCGGCGGCGGAGGGCGGCGCGGGCGTGCTGGTCGTGGTCGGTGTGCTCTCCTCGGCCATCGCCGCGTTCTTCTACATCCGGGTGATCGTGCTGATGTTCTTCAGCGAGCCGAAGGCGGACGGCCCCACGGTCGCCGTGCCGTCGGCGCTGACGGGCGTCGCCATCGCGGCGGGCGTGACGGTCACGCTGGTGCTGGGCGTCGCCCCGCAGTACTTCCTGGACCTGGCGAACCAGGCGAGCGTGTTCGTCCGGTAGGACGCACCGCGTGCGAGGGGCCCGGCTCGGGGGCGAGCCGGGCCCCTCGGCGCGTCCGGGCCCTCGCCGGAAAGCCCCGGGCCCTCGCCGGGAGTCCCCGGATCTCGCCCGGAGTCCCCGGACCCTCGACGGGAGTCCCCGGACCCTCGCCCGGAGTCCCCGGCCCCCGCCGGGAGTCCGCAGGCCCCCGCCGGGAGTCCCCGGGGCCCTCCGGGTGCCCCCGGGGCGCTTCCGGGGGTCCCGGGGTCAGGGACAGGTCACCCGGGGGTTGTAGCGGGCGAAGAGACCCGCCGGGTTCTTCTCGTACAGCCAGACGTGCCGGTCGTAGACCCGGCCGAACCGGGCGTGCGGGAAGGGGCCGTCGAAGGGCCGCCCGAACATCACAGGGGCGGGCTGCCCGGTGCTGCGGACGATCCACTCGACGGCGACCAGACGGCGCCGCCCGTCCGCCCCGGTCGCGTAGATGACGTTGGTGGGCCGGGCCGGGTCGGTGGAGCCGAGGTCGGCCGCGTCCGTGTAGTGGTAACCCATGCCGCCGGTGCCGGGCATGGCGACGCAGTCGTCGGTACGGACGTACCCCGCGGCGACCGCCTGCCGCTCGTCCGCGTACCGGGCGGTCGCCGCGTACGCCGCCGCCAGCTCGCGGGTGACGGAGCCACCGGAGCCGGGGCCGGTGCCCTCGGCCCGTGCGGGGCCCGCCGCGAGGACGGTGGCGGCGAGGGCCGCGAGACCGAGCACCGCCGTCGCCGGACGGGCCCGCCGGGGGCGACGGGCGGGGCGGGCCGCGGCGGCGGGGTCTGCGGGGTCTGCGGGGTGGGGGAGTGCGGACACGGTGTGCTCCTCGGGAGGGCGGCGTCCCGTGGGCGGGGGCGCCGGTGTCGGGCGGCTCCTCCCCCGCGCCCACGTGAGGAGCATGGTCCGCGCGACGGGGCACCGCACGCGGGGGTGACCCATTGGAGGTGTCCGTGCCATCGTGTGACGCCCCAATGGTCTGTACCACCAGGAGGGAGAAGCCGCGCGATGCGCACCGCCTTACCGAGGACCCCGGCCGCCGCCCCGAGGGACTGCGACCCGCCCATGCACCGCCTCGAGATGCGGATGCCCGAAGGACTGCCGTTCGCCGCGGGCACCTTCGACAGCATCGGCCCGATGTCCCGGGCCGCATTCCCGCACCGGCACACCTTCTACGAGATCGTCCACGTCACCCGGGGCACCGGCACCCATGTGGTGGACCTCGCCCGCTGGGATCTGCGCCCGCCCCACCTCGGCCTGATCCTGCCGGGCCAGCTCCACCACTGGGAGGACGCCCGGGGCCTCGACGGACACGTCGTCCTGTTCACCGGGGACTTCCTCCTCGACCACCCCGGCGACCGCGACCTCCTGCGCCGCCTCGGCGAGAACCCCTGGCTCACCCTCGACGGGCCCACCCACGCCCGCACCGGCCTCCTGATGGCCGAACTCGTCGAGGAGTACGGGCACGGCGCCGACGGCTTCGCCACCGTCCTGCGCTCCCTGCTGCACGTCCTCCTGGTCCGCACCGCCCGCCTCCGGGGCCCCGGCGCGGACGGGCCCGGCGCGAGCGGCCCGCCGCCCGGCAGGCCCGCCGCCGTCGCCGAGTCCTTCGCCCGGCTCCTCGCCCGCACCGGCACCGACGGCCGGCCCGTCCGCGCGTACGCCGAACTCCTCGGCGTCACCCCCGGCTACCTCACCGAGGCCGTCCGCGCCGCCACCGGCCGCACCCCCGGCACCCTGCTCCGGGAGGCCCGCACCCGGGAGGCCCAACGGCTCCTGGCCCGCACTGAACTGTCGGTACGTCAGATCGCGGCCAGGACCGGCTTCAGCGACCCCGCCTACTTCTGCCGCTTCTTCCGGCGCGAGACCGGCACCAGCCCCGGGGACTTCCGGAAACACCACGACCGCCGTGCTCCGTCCATCGAAGGAGGCCCCCCGCCCGCCTAGGTTCGATGCCGATCCCCTCCCCCCCACCAGGAGCAGGCATGGACAACGAGACCAGCACCGGACACGTCTCCCGCAAGGCGGTGCTGCGCGCCGCCCTCGCGGCGGGCATCGCGGCACCCGCCGTGCTCATGGGCGTCCCGGCCCTCGCCCGCACCCTCACCGACAGCACGGCGGCACCCGCGCTCACCCCCGAGTGCGACGACGGCGACGACCCCACCGTGCCGCAGATCGAGGGCCCCTACTTCAAGCCCAACTCGCCGCTGCGCACCAGCCTGCTGGAAGCCAACACGCCCGGCGTCCGGCTGACGCTCAGCGGATACGTCTTCGGGCTCGCCTGCCGGCCGATATCCGGGGCACTGCTCGACTTCTGGCAGGCCGACACCAACGGGGCCTACGACAACACCGGGTTCAAGTTCCGCGGCCACCAGTTCACCGACGCGCAGGGCGCCTTCAAGCTCACCACGATCGTGCCCGGCCTCTACCCGGGCCGCACCCGGCACATCCACGTCAAGGTCCAGGCCCCCGGCCGCCCGATCCTCACCACCCAGCTGTACTTCCCGGGCGAGCCCCGCAACAACACCGACAGCATCTTCGACGCCCGGCTCCTGATGAGCGTGCGGGACGGCGGCGGCGGCAAGGAGGCGGCCTTCGACTTCGTCCTCAACGTGCCGCAGAACCCCAGCCCCTCGCCGACGCCCACGGCGACCACGACCACCCAGCCGCCCGGCGGCACCTGGGCCGCCGGGACCGCGTACCGGGCGGGGGACAGGGTCACCTACGGCGGGGTGGCCTACGTCTGCCTCCAGGCCCACACCGGTCAGGTCGGCTGGGAGCCGCCGAAGGTCCCCGCGCTCTGGCGGGTCGGCTGAGGCCGGGCCCGGGGGCCCTCCGTGCCGCCCCCGGGCCCTCACGACCGGGCCCGCCCCTCGTCCCGGGGGCGGGCCCTTCCGCTGTCGGGGCGAGCCCCTCCCGGCGTCAGGCCGAAGGGGCGACCCGCCCCCGGACCTCGCCCAGGGCCACCCGCGTGCCGTCCGGGCCCGGCGCCCAGGCCGTCAGGACGACCTCGTCACCGTCCTCCAGGAACGTCCGCTTCCCACCGGCCAGTTCGATCGCGTCCCGGCCGTTCCAGGTCAGCTCCAGGAGCGAACCGCGCTGGCCCACCTCCGGACCGGAGACCGTCCCGGAGCCGTAGAGGTCACCCGTGCGCAGCGAGGCGCCGTTGACCGTCATGTGCGCCAGCTGCTGCGCCGCCGTCCAGTACATGGTGGAGAACGGCGGCTCCGCGACCACCTCGCCGTTGATCTCCACCGTGATCCGCAGGTCGAAGCCGCCCCCCTCCTCCTCGGCCGAGTCGTCCAGGTACGGCAGGAGCGGGAAGTCCCGGGCGGGCGGGGCGGTCCTGGCCGCGTCCAGCGCCTCCAGGGGCGTCACCCACGCCGACACCGAGGTCTGGAAGGACTTCCCGAGGAACGGGCCGAGCGGCACGTACTCCCAGGCCTGTACGTCCCGTGCCGACCAGTCGTTGAGCAGCGTCAGTCCGAACACGTGCTCCCGGAAGTCCCCGAGCGCGACCGGGGTGCCCAGCTGCGAGGGGGTGCCGACGAGGAAGCCGACCTCCGCCTCGATGTCCAGCTTCACGGAGGGCCCGAAGACCGGGGCCGGGTCCGTGGGCGCCTTGCGCTGCCCGGAGGGGCGGACGACATCGGTGCCGGAGACCACGACCGTGCCCGCCCGGCCGTGGTAACCGATCGGCAGGTGCTTCCAGTTGGGGGTGAGCGCCTCGCCGTCGGGGCGGAAGATCCGTCCCACGTTCGTGGCGTGGTGCTCGCTCGCGTAGAAGTCGACGTAGTCCGCGACCTCGTACGGCAGGTGCAGGGTCACGCTGTCGAGCGGGTGCAGCAGCGGTTCGATCGCGGGGCGGTGCGCGGGGACGGTCACCCAGGCGGTGAGGGCCCGGCGGACGTCGTGCCAGGCGGTCCGGCCGGCCGCGAGCAGCGGGTTCAGGTCCGGCCGGTCGAGGAGGGCAGCGTACGGCGAACCGAGCGCGTGCGCGGCGGCGCCCGCGTCGAGCACGTACCCGCCGATCCGCACGCCGAGGCGGCGCCGACCGGGCTCGTCGGCGGTGGAGAAGACGCCGTACGGGAGGTTGTGCGGGCCGAAGGGGTCGCCCTCGGCCAGGTCGAGCGGGCTGTGCTCGGACATCGGTGCGTGCCTCGCTTTCCACGGGTGTGGGGGACACGTTACGGGGCGGCCCGCCGGGCGCGGATGACATGGATCACACAGAAAGTGCGGCCTCCGTGGGCAACTGTCCGGATTCTTGCGGTTTACCGAAGCTTTGCTCGTCGTACCCGCTCCGAACTGCGAGAACGGGACTCCCGGGCGATCGTTCCCGGCCATACGATCACGGTGGCATCGCGCCGCGTGAAGTTGCCGCTGGCAGGTGCCCCACATTCACCCTTCCCTGACCAGGAAAAAGGTCCACACTGTGAAGATCCGTCGCATTCTCGCGACCGCCGTGGCCGCCGCCGTGACCACCCCGGTCGTGTTCCTCTCCGCCGCGCCCGCGTTCGCGGACACCAAGCCGTCGCCCGCGTCGACGCAGAAGCCCACCTCCGACGAGGACGACTCCAAGTACGCCGAGCTGGTGGCCGCCGTCGAGAAGGCCGAGGCCAAGGTCGACGAACTGCAGAAGCAGCGCAAGGCGCTCGTCGCCGAGCTCCGGGGCATGAAGCTCGACGAGGCCCTGCGGACCGAGCTCACCGAGGCCGAGAAGGCCGTCAAGGCGGCCGAGGCCGCCAAGAAGGCAGCCGACGCGCAGCTCGCCGCCGCCGAGGAGGCCGTCAAGACGGCCACCCCGGAGCAGCTCGAAGCGGCCGAGAAGGCCGTCGCCGACGCGAAGAAGGCCGTCGAGGAGGCCGTCGCGGCCAAGACCGCCGCCGACGCCCGGTACGCCAAGGCGAAGGTGCCCTCCGACGCCTTCGACGACGCGTGTGTCGCGCTCTCCCGCAAGATCCACCTCCTCGATGTGGACCTGGTGACCGCCCGCGACGACCTGGAGGCCGCCGAGCTGGCCCTGGAGGAGTACGAGACCGGCCCCGAGTGCGTCGACGACCCCTCCCTCAAGGTCACCCTGAGCGGTCCGAAGAAGATCACCGCCGGTACCAGCGCAGTTTTCTCGATGCGCGTCGCGAACACCGGTGAGCGCACCCTGGAGGCGGTCGAGGCCTACGCCGCCGCCCTGAACCTCACGGTCATCGAAGGGGAGATCGACGAGGACGAGTACATGGAGGACTTCCTCGGCCTCGAATGGTCCTCCGCCGCCCAGCCCGGCTGGCAGAAGATCTCCCCGGAGGACGCGGACGAGGAGCAGGGCATCCAGCTCGGTGACCTGGTCAAGGGCGGCAAGGCCGATCTGAAGCTGCGCATCACCGTCGACGCGAAGAGCCCCGCGGGCGAGGGCGTCGCCGTCGCCGCCGGCGCGTACGAGAACAACGACGGCAGCTGCGGCATGAGCGAGGAGTACGCGAACGCGCACTTCGACATCCTCGCGGCCAAGACCGACAAGCCGAAGCCGAAGCCCGAGCCGGAGCCGACCCCGTCGGAGACCGCCACGCCCACCCCGGCGCCCACCACCGGCGGCGACGGCGGCACCACCGCGCAGGGCGGTTCGTCGGACACCCCGGTGAACGGCGCCCTCGCCGCCACCGGCGCGAACGACACCCTGCCGCTCGGCCTGGCCGCCGCCGGGGCCGTCGTCCTCGGCGCGGGCGCGCTGGTCCTCACCCGCCGCCGCAAGGCCGCCGCGGGCGCGTAACGGCCCCGCCCGCACGGGCCCGTACTCCGGCAGGACCGGGGTGCGGGCCCGTCCGCGTACGACCGGAACTCACCCCGCACTCACCCCGCCGTACGCGGGATCCGCTCCTCCCAGGTCCGGTGGAAGACGACCTCGCCGCCCTCCTTGCACACCACCTCGTCGGTGGTGAGGAAGGAGTCCGCGTCGCAGGTGATCTCCGAGCGGGTGTCGATCGTCACGTCCCAGGCCAGATCGGGCCGGTGCAGCCGGATCGACCACTCCGAGCGGGTCCGCGCGGACAGCGGGCCGCTCTCGTCGATCGTGTACGTCTCCCGGGCCTCCTCCGTGAACTCCAGGCCGTCCGGGTACACCCGCGTCCCGCCGTACCGGGGATCGACCTCCAGGGTCCACTCGTCCTTCGCCACGTCCCGCACCACGAGCCGCTCCGGCGGGGGCTCCTCCAGGGTGCGCGGGAGGACCACGCCGAGCGGCGCGGACTGCTCCGGCTCCTCCCAGTGCACGGCGTCCTCGGTGCGGGCGCGCACCGGCAGGGTGAGGGCGGAGCCCGCCGGGTCGAGCGTGAAGCCCGCCGCGTCCGGCTGCGGCCAGATCCACGGCCAGTACGCCGAGGAGACCGCGAGCCGCACCCGGTGGCCGGGCGCGAAGGCGTGCCCGATGCCGTTCAGCTCGAAGACGTACTCCTCCGTCTCCCCGATCTGCGCCTCCACGGCCCGGTCGCGGCCGTAGCGGGCGGAGAAGTTCAGGGCGCCCCGGGTGACGAGCGTGGAGGAGCCGTCCGGGGCGACGTCGCAGAGCCGGGCGACGACCTGTCCGGTGGGGGCGGCGGCGCGCAGGGCGAGGCGCACGGAGGGCCTGCCGAGGATCTCCAGGGGTTCGCCGTCCTCCGGCACGGGGAAGTCGAAGCAGGCCGAGCGGGCGTCCTCGTCGCGCTGGTCCGGCGGCAGGTCGGCGTCGTTGCCGAAGGGGAAGAAGCGGCCCGCGTCGAGCCCGGTCCGCTGAGGGGAGTCGACCAGGACGGGCGCGCCCTGGAGGGCGTAGACGGTGGGGGTGACGTGCGGGGAGGGCCAGGCGGGGTCGGTGACCCAGCGGCCGGGGAGTTCGCGGTAGACGGTGGCCGGGGGGTGCGAGTCGCTGATCCAGGAGCGGAGCAGCGGCTGCGCGGGGACGTCGTTGTCGGCGTCCTTGAGGTGGTGGTCCCACCAGCGCAGGGTCTCCTGGAGGAAGCCGATGGCGGGGCCCGGCGGCAGGCCCCGGTCCGGGTACTGGTGGGACCAGGGGCCGATGATGCCCCGCACCCGGTCCTGGGGGAGGTGCCGGACGAGCCGCAGGACGGTGTCCCGGTAGGGGTCGTGCCAGCCGCCGACGGCGAGGACGGCGGCCCGGATCGCGCCGTAGTCCTCGCAGACGCTGCCGTGCCGCCAGTAGGCGTCGCGGGTCTGGTGGGCGAGCCAGGTGTGGACGAAGGGTTTGACGGCGGCGAGCCGTTCCCGCCACATCGGGCGCCAGTCCTCGCCCACGTGGAGGGGGTCGGGCGGGCGGCAGACGAAGGCGAGCATGGTGGCGGCCCAGGCGTGCATGTCGACGGCGAGGACGGAGCCGCCCATGTAGTGCACGTCGTTGTCGTAGCGGTCGTCGGTGGAGCAGACGGTGACGATCGCCTTGAGGGGTTCGGGGGCGAGGGCGGCGATCTGGAGCGAGTTGAAGCCGCCCCAGGAGATGCCGAACATGCCGACCTTGCCGGTGCACCACTCCTGCTCGGCGAGCCAGTGCACGACGGCGACCCCGTCGGCGAGTTCGACCGGGTCGTACTCGTCGCCCGGCAGGCCGTCGCTGTTGCCGTGGCCGCGCACGTCGACGCGTACGGAGGCGTAGCCGTGGCCCGCGTACCAGGGGTGGCGCTGCCAGTCGCGCGGCGCGGTCCAGTCGGTGAGCCGGTAGGGCAGGTACTCCAGGAGGGCGGGGACGGGTTCGTCGGTGACCGGCCGCCACACGCGCGCGTAGAGCCGGGTGCCGTCCGGCAGCGGGATGCGGACGTCCTCGCGCCGGGTCTCGTACGGGAAGTCGGTACGGATCTTCATCTCTCGGCTCCCTGGGGGTCTTCCGGCTTCCCGTGGACGGGGTGCGGGTGTCCCTGGTGGACGGGCGGGGGGCGTCCCCTAGTGGACGGGGTGCATGGTGCGGCGCAGCCAGGGCGCCAGGGCGACGACGACCAGGCCGACGGCGACGGCCACGGCGCCGTTGACGCCGAAGTAGAGGGGCTTGGAGATGTCGTCGTAGAGCTTCACGGTCTGGGCCTGGATGCCGTTGGCGAGCGCGAGGGAGAGGAACCAGAGGGACATGGTCTGGCTGGCGAAGGCCTTGGGGGCGAGCTTGCTGGTCGCGGACATCCCGGAGGTCTCCAGGAGGACGTCGCCGAGGCCGAGGAGCAGATAGGAGCCGACGATCCACCAGGCGGCCATGTGGTAGGTGTCGTCGGCGTGCCCGGAGGTCGGCAGGACCATGAGGAGGAACGACAGGCCGCCGAGGATCACCCCGAGGGCGATCTTGTTGGAGGCGTGCGGCTGCCGGGGGCCCATCCGGGCCCAGACGGCGGCGACGACGGGGGCCAGCAGCACCTCGAAGGCGCCGAGCGCGGAGGTGTACCAGCCCGCCGGGAAGTCGAAGCCGAGGATGGTCGTGCGGGCGTTGGTGGAGGCCAGCAGGATCATCGTGGAGTAGGCCTGGAAGAGGATGAAGTTGAACGCCACCGAGGCCAGGAAGAGCACGACGTACGGCCTGAGGCGGCCGCGTTCCTCGGCGGTGACCCGGGGGCTGGTGAACATCACCCAGAAGTAGACGACCGGGGCGATCACCGAGACCAGGGTCAGCACGTCGACGAAGCGGTCCATGGTGAGCCAGCCGGCGAGCGCCAGGGCGGTGGCGAGGACGGCCGTGACGAGGGCTCCGGCGATCATCAGCCGGACCGCCCGGCGCATGGCGTCGGGGGCGAGCGCGAATTCGGCGCCGTGCTTGCGCCCGGCCAGGTGACGGCGTCCGGCGACGTACTGGATCAGGCCGAGGGTCATGCCGAGCGCGGCGGCGGAGAAGCCCCAGTGGTAGCCCTCGTGGTCGGCGAGCCAGCCGGTGATCAGGGGTCCGGCGAACGCCCCGATGTTGATCGCCATGTAGTAGAGGGCGAATCCGGCGTCCCGGCGCTCGTCGTCCGTGCGGTACAGCTTGCCGACCATGGTCGCCACGTTCGGCTTGAGCAGGCCGGTGCCCGCGCTGATCAGGCCGAGGCCCACCCAGGTCATGGCGGCGGTCGGCACGGCCATCGCGTAGTGGCCGCAGGCGATCAGGACACCGCCCCACAGGACGGCCCGGTAGGAGCCGAGGACGCGGTCGGCGAGCCAGCCGCCCGCCACCGACACCAGGTAGACGAGGGTGCCGTAGGCGGCGGAGACGGAGGCGGCGGTGCCGGACGCCATGCCGAGTCCGCCGTCGGAGACCGAGGCGGCGAAGTAGAGGACGAGGATGGCCTGCATCCCGAGGAACGAGAAGCGTTCCCAGACCTCCAGGCCGGACAGGGTCAGCAGGCCCCGTGGGTGCCCGAGGAAGGCGTGGTCGTCCTCGGGAGGAGGCTGCTCGCCTTCCGTACCGGTGTCGATCGTCGTTCGGGACAAAGCACCCACTCCTGCTCGTATCAGCTGATCACGAACATACCGGGGGCGACGGGAAGGCGCCCACGGTGATCGAAAGGTGACCGGATACGCTGGCGTGAGTGAATCGAGCGACACATCGACAATCCGTGTGATCGTCAACAGTCCGTACGAACCAACCGTGATCGTCAGCAGGCGTCAGCAGACAGGAGACCCCCTCGTGACCGTCGTCGGGCCGTTCGGTCTTAGCGTGCGGGACCAGGCTCTCGAAGCCGATGTCCAGACCGGCCTGGCGGCCGTGGAGACGGGCCTCCTGGCCGCCACCAAGAGCGATGTCCCCTTCATCACGGAGGCCGCCCAGCACCTCGTGCTCGCCGGAGGCAAGCGTTTCCGCCCGCTGCTCGTGATGCTCGCGGCCCAGTTCGGCGACCCCTACGCGCCGGGTGTCGTGCCCTCCGCCGTCGTCGTCGAGCTGACCCACCTGGCCACCCTGTACCACGACGACGTCATGGACGAGGCCGACGTCCGGCGCGGTGTCGACAGCGCCAACACCCGCTGGGGCAACTCCCTCGCCGTCCTCACGGGCGACTTCCTCTTCGCCCGCGCCTCGCACACCCTCGCGGACCTCGGCCCGGAGGCCGTGCGCATCCAGTCCGAATCCTTCGAGCGCCTGGTCACCGGCCAGATCCTGGAGACCGCGGGCCCCAGCGACGGCCGCGACCCCGTCGCCCACTACCTCGACGTCCTCGGCGGCAAGACCGGCTCCCTCGTCGCCGTCTCCTGCCGCTTCGGCGCCATGATGGCCGGTGCCGACGAGAGCGTCGTGGACACCCTCACCCAGTACGGGGAGCGGCTCGGCGTCGCCTTCCAGCTCGCCGACGACGTCCTCGACATCGCGTCCGACTCCCACGAGTCCGGCAAGACCCCGGGCACCGATCTGCGCGAGGGCATCCCCACGCTGCCGGTCCTGCACCTGCGGGCCGCCGCGGCGGCCCACGGGCGCCCCGAGGACCTCGCGCTCGTCGCGCTCGTCGACGGAGACCTCAGCGACGACGCCCGGCACGCCGAGGCGCTGCGCGGACTGCGCGCCCACCCGGCCCTGGAGCAGGCCCGCCGGGACACCGTGCGGTACGCGGAGGAGGCCCGCGCGATGCTGGCGCCGCTGCCCGAGGGGTACGCGAAGGCCGCCCTGGCCGAGATGTGCGACGCGGTCGTCCACCGCGCGGGCTGAACGGGTCCGTCGCGCGGGCCGAACGGGTCCACCGCGCGGGCTGAACGGGCCCGTCGCGCGGGCTGAACAGGTCCACCGCGCGGGCTGAACAGGTCCGTCGCGCGGGCCGAACGGGTCCGTCGGGGGCGGGTGACCTTCCCCGGCCAGGCTCTCAGGGGCTCGGCGCGGCCCGTAGGGGGCCCGAACGGTCGGGTCCCTGGCCTCGGGACCCGTAAGGGCTCCCGGATGCCCCGGCCCGGCCCCGTACGTAGCCCTCGCGGCGGGTCCGTCTCGGGGTCGGGTCATACCGGAGCAGTACGCCAGGTTGATCCCCGGGGCTGACGCCTCGGTGCCGCCGTCCTGATGGGATGGGGACATCGACCACGGAGGAAGCGGAGACCATGGCAGAGACCCGTAAGGCGAGCCGGTTCATCGTCCCGGTCGCGGTGGCAGGAGTTGCCGCGGCGACCATCGGCCTCGTCCCGGCACTGGCGGCGTCCGGAGACCCCGACCTGCCGGAGATCACGGCCGCACAGCTCATCGAGAAGATCGCCGCCTCGGACACCCAGACCCTGTCCGGCACGTTCCGGATCTCCACCGACCTGGGGCTGCCCGCCCTCAGCGGTCTGGCGTCCGGCCTGGGCGGCGGCGGCACCTCGTCGGCCGACCCCACGGAGAAGCTCACCCAGCTCTTCTCCGGCAGTCACACCCTGCGCGTCGCGGCCGACGGCCCCGACCGCCAGAAGCTCACCCTGCTCGACGGCTCCGACGAGTACAGCCTCGTCCACAACGGCGCCGACGTCTGGGCGTACGACAGCAAGTCCCGCGAGGCCTTCCACGAGAAGCTCTCCGACGACCGGGGCGACCGGGGCGAGGAGGGCCCCGAGGGCCTCCCCGGCAGCCCCAAGCAGCTCGCCGACGAGGTCCTGAAGGCCGCGGGCGACACCACGTCCGTCACGGTCGGCGGCACCGCGAAGGTGGCCGGCCGGGACGCCTACCAGCTGGTGATCAAGCCGAAGCAGAACGGCTCCACGGTCGAGTCCGTGAAGATCGCGGTGGACGCGGCGACCGGCACCCCGCTGAAGTTCACCCTCGCGTCGGTCGAGGGCGGCAAGCCCGTCCTCGACGCGGGCTTCACCAAGGTCGACTTCGGCCGCCCGGCCGCCTCCGAGTTCGACTTCAAGGCGCCGAAGGGCGCCAAGGTGACCGAGGGCGCGGCGGAGAAGGCGGGCGAGGACGCCGGGGCGGAGTCCGGCGGGCACGGCGGGCCCTTCGGCGACGCACTGCCCGGCGGCCTCGGCGGCGGCCTCGCGGACCTCGGCGGCGACGGCGTGAACGTCATCGGCGAGGGCTGGACGACCATCGCGAAGCTCGACACCGGCGCCCCGGCGCCGAAGACCGAGGACGCGCCGAAGGAGTTCCAGGGCTTCCTTGACTCCTTCGGGGACAAGGTCAGCGGGAAGTTCGGCTCGGGCACCCTCTTCAAGACGAAGCTGGTGAACGCGCTGCTCACCGACGACGGCAAGGTCTACGTCGGAGCGGTCACGAAGGACACCCTGGTGAACGCGGCGAACGCCGCCAAGTAAGCGGCGTCCACGGGGGATTGGGGCCCCGGGGGGGGTCGGGGGCGATGGTCACCGACCCACCCGGGCGTTTCTGTGTGGTGCGGGAGCCGCCGTGGGGGAACTCCCCCGGGGCGGCTCCCTCATGGGGAGTCCCTCACAGGGCGTCCCTCGCAGTGGGTCCCTCGCAGGGAGTTCCCTTACGGGATCTCCCTGCCGGGGAAGTACCTCAAGAGGGTTCCCCTGACAGGGACTTCCCCGGCGGGGGAGTCCCCTTAAGGGAACTCCCCTACGGGAAACTCCCCTACGGGAACGTCAGCTTGAAGCCGTTGATGTATCCCGTGTCGGAGGACGCCTTGTCCTGGGCGCGGAGCTTCCAGACGCCGTTGGCGACCTCCGTGGAGGCGTTCACGGTGAAGGTCTCCTGGATGTTGTCGGCGCTGCCGCCGGTCCGGTTGGCCAGGTTGTAGACCGAGCCGTCGGGGGCGATGAGGTCGACGATCAGGTCACCGCGCCAGGTGTGCACGATGTCCACACCGACCTTGAGGGCCGAGGGCGCGTTGCCCGCGATGCCGGTCACGGTCACGGAGGAGGTCACCGCGGCGCCGTTGTCCGGGATGGACACGTCGGCCGTGTTCTCGAAGACCGTGCCGGTCGGCGGGGTCGTCGCGCCGGACAGGTTCCAGATCGCGTACGCGACGGCGTCCGCGTTGCGGTCGAGGGCGGTGTCGTTGATGTTCGCCGTCGTGTCGCAGGACGCGTGGTAGCAGCGGTCGAAGGACTGGCCGGAGGTGCCGCCCCACTTCTGCGCCTGCGCCGCCGTCTTGACGTAGTCGGCGCCGGAGAACAGCCCGCCGACCGGGATGCCCACGTTCTTGAACGGGGCGTGGTCGGAGCGTCCGTCGCCCTCGGTCTCGATCTCGGTGGGGACGCCGAGCCCGGCGTAGTAGTCCTTGAAGGTCTGCTCGATCGTGGGGTCGTCGTCGTAGACGAAGTAGCCCGGGTTGGGCGAGCCGATCATGTCGAAGTTCAGATAGCCCTTGACCTTCGTCCGCTCGGCGGCCGGAAGGTTGTTGACGTAGTACTTCGAGCCGATCAGGCCCAGCTCCTCGGCACCCCACCAGGCGAACCGCAGGTGCTTGGTGGGCTGGTACCCGGCGCGGGAGACGGCGAGCGCGGTCTCCAGGACGGCGGCGGAGCCGGAGCCGTTGTCGTTGATGCCGGGGCCCGCGGTCACCGAGTCCAGATGCGAACCGGCCATGATCACCTGGTTCGGGTCGCCGCCCGGCCAGTCGGCTATCAGGTTGTAGCCGGTGGCGCCGCCGGAGGTGAAGGTCTGGAGGGCGGTGGTGTACCCGGCCGCGTCCAGCTTCGCCTTCACGAAGTCGATCGACGCCTTGTAGCCGGTACGGCCGTGGGCGCGGTTGCCGCCGTTGGCGGTGGCGATCGACTGGAGGTCCGTCAGGTGCTGCTTGACGTTGGCCAGCGGGATGTCGGGCGCGGCGACGGCGGTGCCACCGGTGGGGCTGGCGGAGGCGGTGGTGCCGGTGAGTCCGCCGAGGGCCAGCGCGGCGAGGGCCGCCGCGGCGGTGACGCGTCTGGGCACGGTGAGGGTCATGTGGGGGCTCCGGATTCCGAACGGGGATGGGACGGAACGTGCGAGACGCCTCGGGCGCGGGGGCCACGAGGCGTTGGAGCTGTGCGAGTGCGCGTGCGGTGTTCAGTTGTTCTGTCGTGCTGGTGTTCGTTGCGCGTGCTGAATGTTGAACGAGAGCGTGACTGTGCGTCAAGAGCGGAAACCGGTCAGGCATGTTCGCTCATCGGACGGGTGGGCGACCCCGGTCCAGCCTCAAGATCATCCGATGTGCAGAATGACCCGTATGGCTCTCTCGAACACACCGACGACGGCGACGGTCGAGGACGCTCCGGCGATCAGCCGGGCGCTGGCCCGCGCCTTCCACGACGACCCCATGATGCGCTGGTTCTTCCCCGACGCGGCCACCCGCGAGGACGGCCTGACGCGCTACTTCTCCACCCTCTTCACCCGGCAGTACGGGCTCCACGGGGTGTGCGAACGCACCGACGCCGCAGCCGCGTTCTGGGTGTCGCCCGAAGGCCGGGAGAAGGCGGTTCCCGACGCCGGGACCGTCCGGGAACTGGCCGGCATCCTCGGCGACCGGGCCGGTCCGTTCCGCGAGGCGGTCGAGGCCGCCGCCGCGCACACCCCGCCGGAACCGCACTGGTACCTCGCGGTGGTCGGCGCCGACCCCGGGGCGCGGGGCCAGGGCCACGGCTCCGCGCTGCTGCGTTCCGGCCTGGCCAAGGCCGACGCGGCGGGTCTCCCCGTCTACCTGGAGTCCTCCAAGCCGGAGAACCTCCCGGTGTACGAGCACTTCGGCTTCGTCGTCCTCGGCGAGGCGTCCCTGCCCGGCGGCGGTCCCGCCCTGTGGGCGATGCGCCGCCCGCCCCGGGACCCCTCGGCCTGACGGCCTACGGGGCGCCCGTCGTCGCGTCCCCGTCCGTGGTCCGGGCGGGGGCGCGCAGGTGGTCCAGGAGGCCCGGGGCCTCCGGGTACGGCTCCTCGCGGGGGAGCAGCGGACGGGCCGCCTCCGGCCCCTCCGTCCGGACCAGGTCGTGGATCCGGCGGGCGAGCGGGGTCACGTCGGTGACGGAGACCGTCCACTCGTCCGCGTATCGCCGGGACGCCTCGCCCGTGAGGCCGAGCTGGAGCGAGCGGTGCGGGAGCGGCCGCAGGCGGAGGTCGCGCTCGGGGTCCCACTGGACCCGCGCGGGGGCCCGGCGCAGCTCGCGCCGCCAGGTGTCCCGGTCGGGATGGAGGCCGCGCGCGTAGTGGGAGAGGCGGGCGTTCCGCAGGGCCCACTCGAAGCCCTCGCGGGTGATCTCCACGGCGAGGACGGTCTCCTGGCCCTCCTTCGTCCCCCAGCCGCAGCGGTACATCATCCACAGGAACGAGGGCTTGATCCACGTCATCCGGTCCCGCTTCCAGGCGGCCGGGAAGCGGCCCTCGCGGGCGGCGGGCAGCCCGATCCCGGGCCGGTAGGCCTGGTAGACGGTGACCGTCCGCTCGGTGTGCAGCGCGCGGACGCGGTACTTCGGTTCTTCCATGTCCCCAGGGTGGGCCGGACGGGCCGCACGGGGCCACGCGTTTTCCTGGGCCCCGCCAGCCCCGCCAGCCCCGCCAGCCCCGCCAGCCCCGGTCACCGGCTTTCGTCAGAGGCCCGTCCGGGCCGAAGGGCGAGAGGGCGTGGCGGGCACGGCGGGCGCGGGCGCCTCAGGTGCCGCAGGCGTCCCGTCAGTCGCCCCGGCGGCCTCCGCCCGCGCCGCCTCCACGGCCGCGCGGCTGCGCCGGGCCGCGCGCAGGGCGTCCCAGGTGAGGATCGTCAGGGCCAGCCACACCAGGGAGAAGCCCGCCCAGCGCTCCGGGGGCATCTCCTCGTGGAAGTACACGACGCCCAGCAGGAACTGGAAGGTCGGCGCCAGGTACTGGAGGAGGCCGAGGGTCGAGAGCGGGACGCGGATCGCGGCGGCGCCGAAGCAGACGAGCGGGACGGCGGTGACGACGCCGGTGGCCACGAGCAGGGCCGTGTGGCCCGCGCCGTGGGAGCCGAACGCCAGGTCGTCCTGGGTGCCGAGCCAGACGAGGTAGCCGAGCGCGGGCAGGAACTGGACGGCGGTCTCGGCGGCGAGCGACTCCAGGCCGCCCAGGTTGACCTTCTTCTTCACCAGGCCGTAGACGGCGAAGGAGAAGGCCAGGGTGAGGGAGATCCAGGGGAGCTGCCCGTAGCCGACGGCCAGGACGAGGACGGCGGCGAATCCGACGGAGACGGCGGCCCACTGCGCGGGCCGCAGCCGTTCCTGGAGGACGAGGACGCCCAGGGCGATGGTGACCAGCGGGTTGATGAAGTACCCGAGCGAGGCCTCGACGACGTGACCGGTGTTCACGGACCATATGTAGAGGCCCCAGTTCACGGTGATGACGGTCGCGGCGACGGTGATCAGGGCCAGCTTGCGCGGGCTGCGGAGCAGCTCGCCGACCCAGGCCCACTGGCGCACGGCGAGCAGCGCGAGGCCGACGAAGGCCAGGGACCAGACCATCCGGTGGGCGAGGATCTCGACCGCCCCGGCGGGCTTCAGGAGCGGCCAGAAGAGCGGGACGAGACCCCACATGCCGTAGGCGCCCACCCCGTAGAGCAGCCCTGTTCTTTCCTCGTTCTCCGTCTTCACCGGACCTCCCCGCCCCTGTGCCGCGCTGTCGGGTCGAAGGTAGCGCCGCACCGGGCGGATTGTCATGCCCGTACCGCAATACGGTCATGACCATGAGGGGGGAGGTCAGACGGCGGCGAGGGCCTCGCCGACCGTCACGCCGAGCGGGGTGGACGGGCGGCCGGTCAGCCGGGCCAGGTCGCCGGTCCGCAGGGCGAGCGCGCCGCGCTCCACGGCCCGGTCGACGTCGACGAGGATCTCCGCGAAGAAGGGCGGGACCCCGGCGCCGGTCAGGACCGCGAGGTGCTCCTCGGCGGAGACGGCGGCGTAGGTGATCTCCCGGCCGGACCGGGCGGCGATCTCGGCGGCGTACTCGGCGAGGGACCAGGCGGTGTCGCCGCTCAGCTCGTACGCCCGGTTCAGGTGCTCCCCGGCCGGGCCGGTCAGCACGGCGGCGGCTGCGGCGGCGTAGTCGGCGCGGGTGGCGGAGGCGATCCGGCCCTCGCCCGCGTTGGCGACGACGGCGCCGTGGGCCAGGACGGGGGCGAGGTTCTCGGTGTAGTTCTCGGTGTACCAGCCGTTGCGCAGGAAGGTGTACGGGAGCCCCGAGGCGAGGATCAGCCGCTCGGTCTCCTTGTGCTCGGCGGCCAGTTCGAAGTCGGCGTCCGGACCGCCGAGGATGCCGGTGTACGCGAGCTGGGCGACGCCCGCCGCGACGGCCGCGTCGATCACGGCGGTGTGCTGGGGGACGCGCTGTCCGACCTCGCTGCCGGAGATCAGCAGGACCCGGTCGCCCGCGCGGAAGGCGCCCGTCAGGGTCTCGGGGCGGCCGTAGTCGGCGATCCGCACCTCGACACCGCGCTCCGCGAGGTCGGCGGCCTTCTTCCCGTCGCGTACGACGACGGCGACGGAGGCGGCGGGGACGGTGGCGAGGAGGGAGTCGACGACGTGACGGCCGAGGCGGCCGGTGGCTCCGGTGACGACGATGCTCATGGTGCTGCTTCCTTCTCCTGTGGATGCCCGTGGATTCCCGTGGGTTTCCCGTGGGTTCCCGTGGGGGCGGTGGGCGAGACACCCACTGATGCTCACCGTACGACCGGCGCTATCTTTTCGTAAGTACCCACTTTGAAGTAAGGTACTGGCATGGGAGTAAGTGAGGAGCCGAGGGCCCTGCTCGCCGATGTCGACGGCGCCATGTGCCCCGCCCGGCTGGTCCTGGAGCACGTCACCAGCCGCTGGGGCGTCCTGGTCCTGATCGCGCTGGGGGACCGCTCGTACCGCTTCAGCGAACTGCGCAGGCACATCGGCCGGGTCAGCGAGAAGATGCTCACCCAGACCCTCCAGACCCTGGAGCGCGACGGCTTCGTCCACCGGGAGGCCAGGCCCGTCATCCCGCCCCGCGTCGACTACCGCCTCACCCCGCTCGGCGAGGAGGCCGCCCGCAGGGTCCGGGAGCTGGCGGGCTGGACCGACCTCCGGGTCCCGGAGGTCGAGGAGGCCCGGGCGCGCTACGACGCGGCCCGCCGCGAGAACGCCACCGCCCCCTCCTCGGCCGGGGGCGCCGGGGCGTGAACCCGGCGGCTCCGCCGGCACGGCGGCGGCCGTGCCGGCACGGACGAAGGGGGCACGGCCCGCACCGGGCCGTGCCCCCTTCGCCGGGGCCGGGGCGGGTCAGCCCACGACCGTCCAGGTGTCGTTCCCGGCGAGCAGGCTGCCCAGATCGCCCTCGCCCTGCCGCTGCACCGCCGTCTCCACCTGCTCCGCCATGAGCGTGTCGTACACCGGCCGGTCCACCGCCCGGAACACCCCGATGGGGGTCTGGTGGAGGGTGTCGGGGTCGGCGAGCCGGGACAGCGCGAACGCGGTGGTGGGCGTCGTCGCACGGGCGTCGTGGACGAGGATCCGCGACTCGTTCTCCGGGGTGACCGTGACGACCTGGAGGTCACCGGTCGCCTGGTCGCGGACGACGCCCTTCTCGTTCTCGGCGCCGAACCGGACCGGCTCCCCCTGTTCGAGCCGGATGACCGCCTCCTTCGCCTGGTCCTTGTCCTTGAGGACCTCGAAGGCGCCGTCGTTGAAGATGTTGCAGTTCTGGTAGATCTCCACGAGCGCCGTGCCGTTGTGGTCGGCCGCCTGCCGGAGCACCTCGGTGAGGTGCTTGCGGTCGGAGTCGACGGTCCTCGCCACGAAGGAGGCCTCCGCGCCCAGCGCCAGCGACACCGGGTTGAAGGGCGCGTCGAGGGAGCCCATCGGCGTCGACTTGGTGATCTTGCCGACCTCGGAGGTCGGCGAGTACTGGCCCTTGGTCAGCCCGTAGATCCGGTTGTTGAACAGCAGGATCTTCAGGTTCACATTGCGGCGCAGCGCGTGGATCAGGTGGTTGCCGCCGATGGACAGCGCGTCGCCGTCGCCGGTCACGACCCAGACGGACAGGTCGCGGCGGGAGGTGGCGAGCCCGGTGGCGATGGCCGGGGCGCGCCCGTGGATGGAGTGCATCCCGTAGGTGTTCAGGTAGTACGGGAAGCGGGAGGAGCAGCCGATGCCGGAGACGAAGACGATGTTCTCCTTCGCCAGGCCCAGTTCGGGCATGAAGCCCTGGACGGCGGCGAGGACCGCGTAGTCACCGCAGCCCGGACACCAGCGGACCTCCTGGTCGGACTTGAAGTCCTTCATCGTCTGCCGGGCCTCGGCCTTGGGCACCAGGTGGAGGAGGGACTCAGGCATCGATGGCCTCCTTGAGGGCGGCGGCGAGCTGCTCGGCCTTGAACGGCATCCCGTTGACCTGGGTGTGGCTGCGGGCGTCGACCAGGTACTTCGCGCGGACGAGGGTGGCGAGCTGGCCGAGGTTCATCTCGGGGACGACGACCTTCTCGTACCGCGCCAGGACCTCCCCGAGGTTCTTCGGGAAGGGGTTGAGGTGGCGCAGATGGGCCTGGGCGATGGGCTGCCCGGCAGCCCGGAGGCGCCGGACGGCCGCCGTGATCGGCCCGTAGGTGGAACCCCAGCCGAGGACCAGGGTCCGGGCGCCGTCCGGATCGTCCACCTCGATGTCGGGGACGTCGATCCCGTCGGTCTTCGCCTGCCGGGTGCGGACCATGAACTCGTGGTTGGCGGGGTCGTACGAGATGTTGCCGGTGCCGTCCTGCTTCTCGATGCCGCCGATGCGGTGTTCGAGACCGGGGGTGCCGGGCACCGCCCACGGGCGGGCCAGGGTCTCCGGGTCGCGCTTGTACGGCCAGAAGACCTCGGTGCCGTCGTCCAGGGTGTGGTTGGGGCCGGTGGCGAACCCGGTCCGCAGGTCGGGCAGTTCGTCGACCTCGGGGATGCGCCAGGGCTCGGAGCCGTTGGCCAGGTAGCCGTCGGAGAGCAGGAAGACGGGGGTGCGGTAGGCCAGCGCGATCCGGGCCGCCTCGATCGCCGCGTCGAAGCAGTCGGCGGGCGTCCTCGGGGCGACGACCGGCACCGGCGCCTCGCCGTTGCGGCCGTACATGGCCTGGAGGAGGTCGGCCTGCTCGGTCTTGGTGGGCAGACCGGTCGACGGGCCGCCGCGCTGGATGTCGACGATCAGCAGCGGCAGCTCCAGGGAGACCGCCAGACCGATCGTCTCCGACTTGAGCGCCACACCGGGACCGCTGGTCGTGGTCACAGCGAGGGAGCCGCCGAAGGCGGCGCCGAGCGCGGCGCCGATCCCGGCGATCTCGTCCTCCGCCTGGAAGGTGCGCACACCGAAGTTCTTGTGCCGGGACAGCTCGTGGAGGATGTCCGAGGCGGGGGTGATCGGGTACGAGCCGAGGTAGAGCGGCAGCTCCGCCTGGCGGGCGGCGGCGATCAGCCCGTACGAGAGGGCCAGGTTCCCCGAGATGTTGCGGTAGGTGCCGGAGGGGAAGGCGCGGGTGGCGGGCGCGACCTCGTACGAGACGGCGAAGTCCTCGGTGGTCTCGCCGAAGTTCCACCCGGCCCGGAAGGCGACGATGTTCGCCTCGGCGATGGCGGGCTTCTTGGCGAACTTCTGCCGCAGGAAGGCCTCGGTGCCCTCGGTCGGCCGGTGGTACATCCAGGACAGCAGCCCGAGCGCGAACATGTTCTTGGAGCGCTCGGCCTCCTTCCGGGACAGCCCGAAGCCCTTGAGCGCCTCGACGGTCAGCGTGGTCAGCGGCACCGGGTGGACCCGGTAGCCGTCCAGCGAGCCGTCCTCCAGGGGCGAGACCGCGTAGCCGACCTTGGCCATGGCGCGCTTGGCGAACTCGTCGGTGTTGACGATGATCTCGCCACCGCGCGGCACGTCCTCGATGTTGGCCTTGAGCGCGGCGGGGTTCATCGCGACCAGCACGTTCGGGGCGTCGCCCGGCGTCAGGATGTCGTGGTCGGCGAAGTGCAGCTGGAAGGAGGAGACACCCGGCAGGGTCCCGGCGGGCGCCCGGATCTCGGCCGGGAAGTTCGGCAGCGTGGAGAGGTCGTTCCCGAAGGACGCCGTCTCCGAGGTGAACCGGTCACCCGTGAGCTGCATGCCGTCCCCGGAGTCACCCGCGAAGCGGATGATCACCCGGTCGAGCCGGCGCACTTCCTTCTCTGTGCCGTGGTGAGGCTTCTCGGGGGCGCTGCGCTGCTCCCCGAGCAGGGCCTCACCGGCCTCGCTGCTGACCTGGCTGGTCACTGAACTGGACCTCCCTCGCGGCAAGGGGACTCCCCGCCGGAGGCGGGAGAGGCTCGGGATGCGGTCGGCCGGTCACCGTCCGTCCCGAGGCCCACCCTACGACGGTGAGAAGGGCCCTCCGGGGACTTCTCACATCGCGGACCTCTTTTTGAGACGCCCTCTTGCCCTGAATTATCACCATCTGTCACCCCAGGAGGCGCCCCGGACCGTCGGTTTCCGTCTCGTCCTTCGGTCCTAGGTCCTCGGGACGCCGACGGGCTGCCGCCCGGCCCCGGGATTTCTGACAGGGTGTCAGATCCTCAGGATTTCAGATACGTCAACACCGCCAGTACCCGGCGGTGATCCCCTTCACTCGGCGAGAGCCCCAGCTTCAGGAAGATGTTGCTGATGTGCTTCTCCACCGCGCCGTCGCTCACCACCAGCGCTTTCGCGATCGCGGAGTTCGTCCGGCCCTCCGCCATCAGACCGAGGACCTCCCGCTCGCGCGGTGTCAGGTTCGCCAGGACGTCCTGCTGACGGCTCCGGCCCAGCAACTGCTGTACGACCTCCGGATCGAGCGCCGTACCGCCCCCGGCGACCCGGACCACCGCGTCCACGAACTCCCGGACCTCCGCGACCCGGTCCTTCAGGAGGTAGCCGACGCCCCGCGAGGAACCGGCCAGCAGTTCGGTGGCGTACTGCTCCTCCACGTACTGCGACAGCACCAGCACCCCGAGCCCCGGATGCTCCTTGCGCAGCCGCACCGCCGCCCGCACCCCCTCGTCGGTGTGCGTCGGCGGCATCCGCACGTCCGCCACCACCACGTCCGGCAGCGCCCCCTCGGCCGCCAGCCCGGCGACGGTCTCGACGAGCGCCTCCCCGTCCCCGACCCCGGCGACCACCTCGTGCCCCAGATCGGTCAGCAGCCTCGTCAGCCCCTCCCGGAGGAGTACGGAATCCTCGGCGATGACCACCCGTACCCGTACCCGCCCCGCCACATCCTGCACGCCCACGCCCCGCAGCCCCCATGCCCTGTCGATCGACTCGTCCGCGCCCTCCGGACCACGGGGGACGCCCCGGCCAGCATCGCAGGGTTCCCGCCGGGACGGGCACGGCCCCCGCCGGGGGAGGCGGGCGGGGAGCCCCGGCCGGGGGCAGGCGAAAGCCCGGCCGGGAAGGGCGGGCCCCGGCCGGGGGAGAGGGGGCGGGCGCCGGGCCCGCGGGGGTGGCCGACGGCACACTACGGGTGCGGCGCCCGCGAGGGCGGGAGCGTCACGCCCGCCAGGGCAGCTCCACCGTCACCGTCGTCGGGCCGCCCGTCGGCGAGTCCACCGCAAGCACCCCGTCGACCGCGCCGACCCGCTCCGCCAGACCCGCCAGGCTCCGGCCCGCCGTCTTCTCCGCGCCACCCACCCCGTCGTCCCTGACCTGGAGCATCAGCCGGTCGCCCGCCCGCCACACGTCCACCCACGCCCGGCGCGCCCGCGCGTGCTTCGAGACGTTCTCGAGGAGCTCCGACACCGTGAAGTACGCGGTGCCCTCGATCGCCGCCACCGGCCGGGCCGGCAGGTCCACGTCCACCGCCACCGGCACCGCGCACCGGCCCGCCACCGCCGAGAGGGCCGCGTCGAGACCCCGGTCGGTCAGGACCGCCGGGTGGATGTTCCGGGCCAGGTCCCGCAGCTCCTGGAGGGCCAGCTTCACCTCGCCGTGCGCCTCGTCCACCAGCACCGCCGCCGCCTCCGGGTCCCGCGCCACCTTCTCCTTGGCGAGGCCCAGGTCCATGGCGAGCGCCGAGAGCCGCGCCTGCGCCCCGTCGTGCAGGTCCCGCTCGATGCGCCGCAGATCGGCGGCGGCGGTGTCGACGACCACCCCCCGGTCCGACTCCAGCTCCGTCACCCGGGACGCGAGCCGGGACGGGCCGAGCAGCCCCGACACGAGCAGCCGGTCCACGGCGACGAACCCGCGCAGCAGCCACGGCCCCACCATCACGAACAGCAGTCCGACGACGCACGTCACCGCGATCTCGAAGGACGAGTCCAGATAGAAGTTGTGCGTCCCGTCGCCGTACAGCTGAATGCCGTCCTGCCCCACGTACGCGGGGAAGACCCACTGCCACAGCGGATACGTGAACAGGCCCCAGCCCCAGCTCCAGAACGCCACCGTCACCGAGAACGAGAACACCGCCCACGGCATGTGCACCAGCGCGTAGAGCAGATGCCGCCACGAGGCCCCGCTCCTCAGCGTCGCGCCCATCCACGAGAACGCGCCGCCGGTCTTCCCCCGCACCGGCTCCGGAGCCCGCACGTCGAGCCCGAGGAGCCCGCGCGCCCTGGCCCGCTCGACCGCCCCGAAGCCCCGGCACATCGCGAGCGCCCCGGCGAGGATCGGCACCCCGAGGAAGGTGACCAGCAGTCCGGCACCGGCCGAGGCGAACGCCACGGACAGCGCGAACCAGACGACGCTCAGCGGCAGCCCGATCAGCACGTACAGCAGGGCCCGCCAGGTGCGGGCCTCGAACGGCGCGCGGATCGCGGCGGGGAGGCGGGGGGAGTCCATCGCGGAGTCCTTCTCTGCTCGGGAGGGCGGGCGGTACGTGTTCCAGGGTTCCGTGTCCGGCCCCGCCGGACCATGAGGCGGGTGGGCGTCCCGGGGCGGGGGTTTTCCCTACCCGAGGACCCTGACCGGTGCCCGGCCACGACCACGGGGGCACCCGGGAGCCGTGGCCCCCGGGTGCCCCCGTGGTCGTACGTGTACCTACGACCGTACGTTCGTAGGTACGGCCGCCGGTCGGCGACCGGAAGCGGTCCCGGCCGGGGACGGCGATTCAGGCGGGCGGTTCCGATCCCGGACCGGAACCGATCCCGGACCGGAACCGCCCGCCTCCTGGTCCCGCCCGTGACGAACCGCCCACCGCCCGGTCCCGCCCACCCGGTCCCGCCCGTGACGGACGCTCACCGCCCGGGGCGGGACCGCCACGGCAGTTCCGCCGTCACCGTCGTCGGGCCGCCCTCCGGCGAGTCCAGGACCAGCACGCCGTCCACCGCGCCCAGCCGCTCCGCGAGCCCCGCGAGGCCCGTACCGCCTCCGAACCTCGCCCCGCCCGCCCCGTCGTCCCTGACCTGGAGCATCAGCCGGTCGCCCGCCCGCCACGCCTCCACCGACGCGGACCGGGCCCGCGCGTGCTTGGAGACGTTCTGCAGCAGCTCCGACACCGTGAAGTACGCGATGCCCTCGATCGCCTCCGCGGGCCGTTCCGCCAGATCGACGGTCACCCGCACCGGCACCGTGCACCGCCCCGCCACCGCCGAGAGGGCCGCGTCGAGACCCCGGTCGGTCAGGACCGCCGGGTGGATGCCCCGCGCCAGGTCCCGCAGCTCCTGGAGCGCCAGCTTCACCTCGCCGTGCGCCTCGTCGACCATCGACGCCGCCGCCTCCGGATCGTCCAGCAGCTTCTCCTTCGCCAGACCGAGCCCCATCGCCAGCGCGACGAGCCGCGCCTGCGCCCCGTCGTGCAGGTCCCGCTCGATGCGCCGCAGATCGGCGGCGGCGGTGTCGACGACCACCCCCCGGTCCGACTCCAGCTCGGCGATCCGCCGCTCCAGCTCGTCGGAGGGCGAGAGCAGCCCCCGGACCATGCCCCGGTCCGCGTTGGCCAGACCCCGCGCCAGGAACGGCAGCACGGGCCAGAGCACGATCAGCGAGACCAGCGCCACGGTGAACGTGAGGATGCCCCACGGCAGCCGGATCAGCCCGTACAACTGGGTCCGCCACGCCACCGGGTCCTTCAGCGAACCCCACAGCCAGCCGAAGAAGCCACCGCGCGACGGCAGCGGCGACGGCTCGGCCACCTTCACACCCAGCAGCGCCCGCGCCCGCCCCCGCTCCGCGCGTCCGATCAGCCGCGCGCCGCCGAGCCCGAGCGCGAGCAGCGGCAGCCCGACCACGGTGACCGAGAGGCCCACCCCGAGCAGGACGCTCACCACCGAGTACACGAAGCCGACCAGCGCCGTGACGAGATTGGAGAGCAGGAAGACGAGCTCCTTCCAGGTCTCCTTCCCGTACGCGGTGAGCTTCGGGGGAGGCGGGGCGGCGGCGGGGTCACGCGCCTCGACGGGGTCAAGATCGGCGGTCATGCTCCCCAGCCTGCCGGTCGCGCCTGGCCCGGCGCCATGGGGGAGGTGGGTGAGCGGAAGGGGGGATATCCCCACCGCGCCCCGGACACACCCCTCCGGACCTCGTCCGCGCCCCGCCCCCACACCCCCGAACCCCGGTCGGAACCCCGTCGCGTCCGGGCCGGAGCCGTACGCCCGCCCCGCCCGGACCGCACCACCGGGGCCGAACGGGTCTGCTTACGGGCCCTTTAGCAGGGCCTAGACTCGCGTCCGACAGAAGTGACTCCTGAGACACGAGACCGAGGGGCGGACGTGCGGGAACCGACCGTTGTCGCGGCCGACGCGGCGGACTACTTCCAGAGCTACTCCGTCGTCGGGCTGCTCGCCGTCCTCGGCGTGCTCTTCGTCGCCGTGGCGTTCGGCGCAGGCCGCCTGCTGCGGCCCGTCGTGCCGACGCCCGAGAAGCTCCTCACCTACGAGTGCGGCGTCGACCCGGTGGGGGAGGGCTGGGCCCACACCCAGGTCCGCTACTACGTGTACGCCTTCCTCTATGTGATCTTCGCCGTCGACTCGATCTTCCTGTTCCCCTGGGCGACGGTCTTCGCGGCGCCCGGCTACGGCGCCACGACCCTGGTCGAGATGTTCGTCTTCCTCGGCTTCCTGGCCGTGGGACTGCTCTACGCGTACAAGAAGGGCGTCCTGTCATGGATGTGACACCCGGATCCGGCGAGGGGCCCGTGCTCCTGCCCGCGCCGAAGCTGGGGCCGCTCGCCCGCCTCGCCCCCGAGCCGATGAAGGTGGTCCTCAACTGGGGCCGCCGCTACAGCCTCTGGGTCTTCAACTTCGGGCTCGCCTGCTGCGCCATCGAGTTCATCGCCGCGTCCATGGCCCGGCACGACTTCATCCGGCTCGGCGTGATCCCCTTCGCGCCCGGCCCGCGCCAGGCCGACCTCATGATCGTCTCCGGCACGGTGACCGACAAGATGGCACCGGCCGTGAAGCGCCTGTACGAGCAGATGCCCGAGCCGAAGTACGTCATCTCCTTCGGCGCCTGCTCCAACTGCGGCGGCCCGTACTGGGACTCGTACTCCGTCACCAAGGGCGTCGACCAGATCATCCCCGTCGACGTGTACGTGCCGGGCTGCCCGCCCCGCCCCGAGGCGCTCCTCCAGGGCATCCTCAAGCTCCAGGAGAAGATCGCCCGCGAGAACCTCGCCGAGCGGTACGCCACCGCCGCCACGGTCTCCCAGCTGACCAGCCCCCTGACGCCCCCGCCGGGAGGCACGGCATGACCGCCGCCGCGTACGACTCCCTGCCCGGCGCCGTCACGGAGCTCTTCGGCGGGACGGCGACGGCGGAGCACGCGTACGACCTGCTGACCGTCGACGTGCCCCCCGCGTCCTGGCTCACCGCCCTGGAGACGGCCCGCGACACCCTCGGCTGCGCCTACTTCGACTGGCTCAGCGCGGTCGACGAACCCGGCACCGGCTTCCGCGTCTGCGCGCACGTGGTCTCCCTCGGGGACGGCCGCCCGCGCCGCCTCCTCGTCCGTACGACCGTCCCGCACGAGGCCGCCGTCCTGCCCACGGCGCGGGGGATCTACGCGGGCGCGGACTGGCACGAGCGCGAGACCCACGAGATGTTCGGCGTGGACTTCACCGGCCATCCGCACCTGGTGCCGCTGCTCCTCCCCGAGAACTTCGAGGGCCACCCGCTGCGCAAGGACTTCGTTCTCGCGGCCCGGGTCGCCAAGGCGTGGCCCGGCGCGAAGGAGCCCGGCGAGTCCCACGACGGCGGCCCCAAGCGCCGCCAGATGCTCCCGCCGGGCGTCCCGGACCCCAACGAGTGGGGCCCCCTGAAGGGCCAGCTCCCCCCGGCCCCGGCCCGCCCGTCCCGCGCGGCCAGCGGCGACCGACCGCCCCGCCGCACCCGCACGACGACGGACGCCCCGACGAGCCCGCCCCCCACCTCACCGGCCGCCCCGGACACCCCGGCCGTCGCGTCGGCCCCGTCGGCCGCCTCGGCCGCCTCGGCCGCGGAAGCCCGTCCGCCGCGCCGCACCCGCTCGGCCTCGGACGGCTCGGCGAGCCAGTCGGCCCCGGCGCCGGACGCGCCCCCGGACGCGACACCGGCCGCGCCGCCCGCCACGGGCGCCCCGCCGCGCCGCTCGCGTTCGGCCTCGGACGGCTCGGCGAGCCAGACACCGCCCCGCCGTTCCCGTTCGGCGTCGGACGGGTCCGTGAGCCAGGCGCAGCCGCCGGAGACCGGCACGGAGCCGCAGGCCACTCCGCGCACCCGCAGCACGGACGCCCCCTGGCACCACGCCAGCCCGGCCTTCGACACCCCGGACGCGGCCGCGAGTCCGGAGCCGGGCCCGGAGCCAGCCCCGACCCCGGGCCCGGAGCCAGCCCCGGAGCCGGGCTCGGCCCCGGCCCCGACCGCCGAGGACGACCCCGCCCCCGGCCCCCAGCCCCGCCCGGCCGGAGGAGACCCGGCCCTGGCCGGAGGCGATTCCGCTCCCGCCGAAGGCGACTCCGCCCCCGCCGGAGGCGCCCCCGCCGAGGGCGACCCCGGCGATCCCCCCGCCCTCCCGTCCGATCCCACCCACCCCGCCGGAGGCGATCCCGCGTGAACGACGTACTCGACGTCGCCCTCCGGCTGCTCGTCGTCTTCGTCCTCTTCCTCGTGCTGCCGCTCGTCGTCGGGCAGACCGAGCACAAGGTCATGGCCCATATGCAGGGCCGCCTCGGGCCCATGTACGCCGGTGGTTTCCACGGCTGGGCCCAGCTCGTCGCCGACGGGGTGAAGTTCGCGCAGAAGGAGGACGTGGTCCCGGCCGCCGCCGACCGGCGGATCTTCCAGCTGGCCCCGGCCGTCGCCCTCCTCCCGTACCTGCTCGTCCTCCTCGCGATCCCGGTCGGTCCGGGCGAGGGCGCGGTCGGGCAGGTGATCGACGCGGGCATCTTCTTCGTCCTCGCCGTGATGGGCGTCGGCGTCCTCGGCAGCCTGATGGCCGGATGGGCGTCCGCGAACAAGTTCTCGCTGCTGGGCGGCCTCAGGACCGCCGCCCAGCTCCTCGCGTACGAGCTGCCGATGCTGCTCGCCGCCGCCTCCGTGGCGATGGCGGCGGGCACCGTCTCCCTCCCCGGCATCCTGAACGCCTTCGAGTGGTGGTGGCTGCCCTGGCAGATCGTCGGCGCCCTGGTGTTCTTCGTGGCGGGCCTCGCCGAACTCCAGCGGCCCCCGTTCGACATGCCGGTCGCCGACTCGGAGATCATCTTCGGCGCGTACACCGAGTACACCGGCCTGCGCTTCGCCCTGTTCCTGCTCGCCGAGTACGCGGGCATCGTCGTCCTGTGCGGCCTCACCACCGTCCTGTTCCTCGGCGGCTGGCACGGCCCGTTCGGCGGCGACGGCCTCGGCTGGGTCTGGACGCTCCTCAAGACCGCCGTCCTCGCGTTCGTCGTGATCTGGCTCCGGGTCAGCTACCCCCGGCTCCGCGAGGACCAGCTCCAGAAGCTCGCCTGGACGACCCTCGTCCCGCTCGCGCTCGCGCAGATCGCGCTCACCGGCATCGTGAAGGTGGCGATCCAGTAACCATGGCCCCCCCGATCCCCGGCTCCGGCCTCGCCAAGGGCCTCGCCGTCACGCTCCGCACGATGACGAGGAAGACCGTCACCGCCCGGTACCCGGACGTCCAGCCCGAACTGCCGCCCCGCACGCGCGGGGTCATCGGACTGTTCGAGGAGAACTGCACGGTCTGCATGCTCTGTGCCCGCGAGTGCCCCGACTGGTGCATCTACATCGACTCCCACAAGGAGACCGTCCCGGCCGCCGCCCCCGGTGGCCGCGAGCGCAGCCGGAACGTCCTCGACCGGTTCGCCATCGACTTCTCGCTCTGCATGTACTGCGGCATCTGCATCGAGGTCTGCCCGTTCGACGCGCTGTTCTGGTCGCCGGAGTTCGAGTACGCGGAGACCGACATCCACGAGCTGACGCACGAACGCGACAAGCTCCGCGAGTGGATGTGGACGGTCCCCGAACCGCCCGCGCTCGACCCGCGCGCGGAGGAACCGAAGGAGATCGCCGCGGCCCGCAAGGCGGCCGAGAAGGCAGCGGCGGCGGCCGAGAAGGCGGCCGCGGAGGCCGCGGCCCAGGAGGACCAGGCGTGATCCCGGCAGTCACCACGGCGGCGGCCACGGCCACCGCCGCACAACAGCAGACCCACGGCTTCCTCTCCCCGACGGGCGTCGAGATCGCCTTCGTCCTGGTCGGACTCGTCACCCTCGGCGCGGCCGTCGTCACGGTCACCACCCGGCAGCTCGTGCACGCCGCGCTCTGGCTGGTCGTGGCGCTCGGCGGCCTCGCCGTCGAGTACCTGCTCCTGACGGCCGAGTTCATCGCCTGGGTCCAGGTCCTGATCTACGTCGGCTCCGTCGTCGTCCTCCTCCTCTTCGGCCTCATGCTCACCAAGGCCCCCATCGGACGCTCCCCGGACGCCGACTCGGGCAACCGGCCGGTCGCCCTCGCGGTCGCCGTGACCGCCGCGGTCGCGCTCGTCTGGGTCGTCGTCGACGCGTTCCGCGCGACCTGGATCGACCTGGACGGACCCGTCCAGGGCTCCACCGAGGTGACCGGATCGATCCTCTTCCGGCACTGGGTCCTGCCGTTCGAGGCACTGTCCGTGCTCCTGCTCGCCGCCCTGGTCGGCTCCATCGTGCTCTCCCGGAAGGCCGGGAACAGGGCTGAGAAGAAGACCGGGAAGCCGGACGGCAAGACGGACGGCAAGACCGCAGGGAAGACGGACGAGAAGAAGGACGACGAGAAGAAGGACGGGGAGAACTGATGCACCTCGCCTACCCGGCGGTCCTCGCCGCCCTCCTCTTCTGCGTCGGCGTCTACGGCGTCCTCGCCCGCCGCAACGCGATCCTGGTCCTGATGTCCGTCGAGCTGATGCTCAACGCCGTCAACCTCAACCTGGTCGCCTTCGACGTCTGGCTCCGCGACGCCCTCCACGCCGGACAGGCCCTCACCCTCTTCACCATCGCCATCGCCGCCGCCGAGATCGGCATCGGCCTCGCGATCGTCCTGATGGTGTACCGCAACCGGGGCACCTCGGACATCGACCGGCTCCGCGACACGGCCGAGCACCCCGGCCCCGGCTCCCCGGACGACCCGCCCGGGACCCGTACCGACGAGACGCCCACCGGCGAGAAGGCCGAGGCCACCGCGTGACCACCACGACCCTGGCCGTCCTCGTCCCGCTCCTGCCGTTCCTCGGCGCCGCCGCCGGACTCCTCCTCGGCCGGAGGGCGCCCGGATTCGTCCGCCCGCTGGCCGTGCTGCCGACGCTCGCCGCCGCCGTCCTGGCCGTCCTCGTCGCCTTCCGGCAGGGCGGCGGGAAGGCGATCGACGCCGCCACCCAGCTGACCCCCACCGGCTCGGTCCCGATCGACCTGGCCCTCCACATCGACGGCTTCGCGGCCCTCGTCGCCGTCCTCGTCGGCGTGGTCGCCACCTGTGTGCAGATCTACTCGACCGGCTACCTCCGCGAGGACCCGCGCTACCCCTCGTACGCCGCGCTCGTCTCCCTCTTCACCGCCGCGATGCTGCTCGTCGTCTACTCCGGCGACCTGATGGTCCTCCTCGTCGGCTGGGAGGTCATGGGCATCTGCTCGTACTTCCTCGTCGGCCACTACTGGGAGACCCCCGAGGCGCGCGCCGCCTCCCTGAAGGCCTTCCTCGTCACCAAACTCGGTGACGTCCCCTTCCTCATCGGTCTCTTCGCGCTCGCCGCCGACGCGGGCACCTTCCGCATCACGGGCGTCCTCGGCGCCGTCGCGAGCGGCGGCCTCGACCACCCCACCCTGATCGCGCTGCTGCTGCTCGCCGGTGTCGCGGGCAAGTCGGCGCAGTTCCCGCTGCACACCTGGCTCCCCGACGCCATGGCAGGCCCCACCCCCGTCTCCGCGCTCATCCACGCGGCGACGATGGTCGCCGCCGGCATCTACTTCACCGCCCGGCTGCTGCCCGTCTTCGCCGCCTCCGCCGCCGCCATGACGGTGCTCGCGGTGATGGCCGCGATCACCATGGTCGGCTCGGCGCTCGCCGCCCTCGCCCAGGACGACATCAAACGCGTCCTGGCCTACTCGACGATCGGCCAGCTCGGCTACATGGCCGGTGCCCTCGCCGTCGGCGACCGGGGCGCCGCCGTCTTCCACCTCCTCTCGCACGCCGCTTTCAAGGCGCTCCTCTTCCTCGCCGCGGGCACCGTCATCCACGCCGCCGGGACGAACTCGCTGACCGCGATGTCCCGGGTGAGCGGCCTCGCCAAACGCGTCCCCGACGCGTACTGGACGATGACCGTCGCCCTCCTCGCGCTCGCCGCGATCCCGCCGTTCGCGGGCTTCTTCTCCAAGGAGGCCGTCCTGGTGGCCGCCGAGCACACCGCGCTCGGCGAGCGGACCGTGGCCCCCGCCGGGGCGGGCTGGACCGTCCTCGTCGCCGGGCTCCTGACCGCCTTCCTCACCGCCGCCTACGCGCTCCGCCTCTGGCTGCGGACCTTCCGGGGCAGGGGCCCGGCCGTCCCGGACCACGGCCGCCAGCCGATCGCCATGACCGCCGTCCTGTGGGTCCTCGCGATCCCCTCCCTCGGCTTCGGCCTCACCGCCGCCTACCTGGACGACTGGTTCGACGGGAACGCCCTCACCCCGACGCTCACCACCGCCGTCCTCGGCACCGGGCTCGCCGTCGGCGGAGCGGCCGTCACCTACGCGCTCTGGCGCACCCTCGCCGCCAGGACCCCGGCCGCCGCCCCCGCCCCGCACGTCGACCTGGACCGCCCGGACACCGACGCCGGTCTCGTCGAGGCCGAGGCGCTAAGGCTGCCGCACCCCGCCGAGGACCCGGCCGATCCCGGCCGCGCCCTCCTGGGGCCGCTGCACGGCCCGGCCGCCGACGGCTTCCACCTGGACGCCGTCTACCGGACCCTCTTCGTCCGGCCCGTCCTCGCCGCCGCCTCCCTGGTCCGCTTCCTGGACCGCGAGGTCGTCGACACCTATGTGAGCGGGGCCGCTGGCTCCGCCAAGCTGCTCGGCGGGCTCGTCCGCCGCGCCCAGACCGGCAACACGCAGACCTATCTCAGCGCCCTGCTCGCCGGCTCCGTCGTCCTGGCGATCGTCGCCGTCGCCCTCGCCAACGCCGTCGCCGGAGCGTGAGCCGTGCTCGACATCCCCGCATCCGTGATGCAGTTCCTCCTCGTGGCGATCGTCGCCGGGCCGCTCGTCGGCGCCGCCGCCGCCTTCCTCCCCGCCCCGCCGGGGCTGAAGGGGAAGTCGCCCGAACAGGCCGTCCTCCGGCACGGCGTCACCGTCACCGGCGCGGTCCTCCTCGCCGCGATCGTCCTCGTCCTCGGCTTCGACCACGACCAGCCGTCGAGGATGCAGGCCACCACGGACATCAGCTGGATCAGGGCGCTCGACGTGCGCGTCCACCTCGGTGTCGACGGCATCTCCCTCCCCCTCCTGGTCCTGACCGCGCTCCTGGCCTTCCTCTGCGCGCTGTACAGCTACTACAAGATGCCCGAGGGCCCGTCCCCCAAGGCCTTCGTCGCCCTGCTCCTCGTCCTGGATTCCGGCACCCTCGCCACCTTCGCCGTCCTCGACCTCGTCCTGTTCTTCCTGGCCTTCGAGACGGTCCTCGTCCCGATGTACTTCCTCATCGCCCGCTGGGGCGGCGGGGCCCGGCGGGCCGCCGCCTGGAAGTTCATCCTCTACACGCTGCTCGGCTCGGTCGTCATGCTGCTCGGCCTGCTCCTCATCGGCGTGAAGGCGGGCACCTTCGACATGGTGGCACTGGCCGCCGACAACGGCCGGGGGCTGACCGCGTCGGTGCAGGTCGTCGCCGTCCTGGCGATCGCGCTCGGGCTCGCCGTGAAGACCCCGATGTGGCCGCTGCACAGCTGGCTCCCGGACGCCCACACCGCCGCCCCCACGGTCGGCTCGGTGCTCCTCGCCGGAGTGCTGCTCAAGATGGGCACCTACGGCTTCGTCCGGATCGTGCTGCCGATCGCCCCCGACGGGATGCGGACCTTCGCCCCGTACCTCGCGGCCTTCGCCGTCGTCGGGATCGTCTACGGTTCGCTCGCCTGCCTCGCCCTGGTCCGGCCCGGCAACAAGGGCGACCTCAAGCGGCTCGTCGCGTACTCCTCCGTCGGCCACATGGGCTTCGTCCTCCTCGGCATCGCCACCATGACCCCCACCGGCGTCAACGGCGCCCTCTTCGCCAACATCGCCCACGGCCTCGTCACCGGCCTGCTGTTCTTCCTGGTCGGCGCGGTCAAGGACCGGTACGGCACCGCCGACCTCGACACCCTCGCCGGGGCCACCGGCGCCGCCCTCTACGGCCGGGCCCCCCGCCTCGGCGCGCTCCTCGCGTTCGCCGCCGTCGCCTCCCTCGGCCTGCCGGGGCTCGCCGGGTTCTGGGGCGAGATGCTGGCCCTGTTCGGCGCCTTCGACCCGGCCGAGGGCCTCAGCCGCCCCGCGTTCCTCACCTTCATGGCGATCGGCGCGTTCGGCACCCTCCTCACCGCCGCCTATCTGCTCCTCGTCGTCCGCCGGGTCTGCATGGGCGGCCCCCGGCCCGAGGGGGAGCCGCGGATCGCGGACGTCCAGGGGTACGAGTTCGCCGCCTGGACCCCGCTCGTCGCCCTCACCGTCCTCGCCGGACTCTGGCCCGCGGTCCTCCTCGGCCTCACCGACCCGGCCGTCCAGAAGCTCCTCGCCGGAGGCACCCAGTGACCCCGTCGCTCGTCCAGTCCGTCGACTGGCTCACGATCGCGCCCCCGACCCTGACGGCCGTGACCGCCCTCGTGGTCCTCGTCGCGGACCTGTTCGTCCCCGAGGGCCGCAAGGCCGTCCTCGGCTGGGCGGCGACCGGCGGTCTGGCCGTCTCCCTCGCCCTCCTGGTGCCGCTGCGGGCCGGTGACCGCTCGACGTTCTGCCTGACGGCCGACACCCAGGTCAGGGCGTGCAGCTACACCGCCGACCACTTCACCCTGGTCATCCAGCTCCTGGTCCTCGGCGGGGCGCTCGTCACCGCGCTCCTCTCGTTCACCGAGACCCGCGAGAGGCTCCCGGCGGGCGAGTTCTGGTTCCTGCTCCTCGCCTCGGCCGCCGGAGCCGCCCTGCTGCCCGCCTCCCGCGACCTGGCGACCCTCGTCGTCGCCCTCGAAGTCGCCTCGCTGCCCGCGTTCGCGCTCGTCGGCCTCAAGCGCGGCGACCGCAGGTCCGGCGAGGCGGCGCTCAAGTTCTTCCTGTCGTCGGTCACCGCGACCGCCGTCACCCTGCTCGGCGTGAGCTTCGTCTACGCGGCGACCGGCACCCTCCACCTCACCGAGCTGGCCCACCGCCTCGACGACGTGCCCCCTCAGCTCCAGACCCTCGTCGGGACGGGCGTGGCCCTCACCCTGGTCGGCTTCGCCTTCAAGACGGCCGCCGTCCCCTTCCACTTCTGGGTCCCCGACACCTACGTCGGCGCCCCGCTGCCGGTGGCCGCCTACCTCTCGGTGGTCGGCAAGGCCGTCGGCTTCACCGGACTCATCCTGGTGACGGTCGTCGCCTTCCCCTCGTACGCGGACGTGTGGGGGCCCGCGCTCGCCGTCCTGGCCGCGCTCACCATGACCGCGGGCAACGTCGCCGCCCTGCGCCAGTCGTCCACGCGCGCGTGGAGCGCGGTACGGCTCCTCGCCTGGTCGTCCGTCGCCCAGGCGGGCTACCTCCTGGTGCCGATCGCCGCCGCCGCGTACTCGGGCGACGACCAGATCGGCGCCACCGTCGCGTACGCCCTGATGTACGCCGTCGTGAACCTCGGCGCGTTCGCGGTGGTCGCGCTGGTCGCCCGCCGCCACCCGGAGAACCGCCTCGCCGACCACCGGGGCCTGTTCGCGACGGCCCCCGCCGCCGCCCTCGCGCTGGCCTTCTTCCTGCTGAACCTGGCCGGTCTGCCCCCGGGTATCATCGGCCTCTTCGCCAAGGTGACCGTCTTCTCGGCGGCCGTCGACGCGGGCCTCGGCTGGCTGGCCGTGGTCATGGCCCTGAACGTCGTGATCGCGCTGTACTACTACCTCCGCTGGACCGCGCTGCTGTTCCGCGCTCCCGAGGGCGGGGCCGTTCCCCACCGGGCCCCCGTACCGGTCACCGCGGCGATCGCGCTGACCGTCGCCGCCGGAGTCGTCCTGTCGGGTTATCCGCAGTTCGCCCTCCGCTTCGCCGCGAACAGCCTGTTCTGACCCCCAGAACTGTTCCGTCCCCCCCACAGGAAAAAACCGAGGAGCTTCACCCCGTGCTGAACGGATTCAAGGACTTCATCCTTCGCGGGAACGTCATCTCCATGGCCATCGGCCTGGCCGTCGGAACCGCGTTCACGGCCGTCGTCACCGGCTTCAGCAAGGCGTTCATCACCCCGCTCATCGGTCTCGCCACCGGCTCCGTCGGCAACTTCAACGACGCCCAGTTCCACGTCGGCAAAACCGTCTTCCCCTACGGTCTGGCGATCTCCGCCGCCATCGCCTTCGTGATCACCGCCGCCGTCCTCTACTTCCTGATCGTCGCCCCGCTGGCGAAGGTCCAGGACAGGTTCGCCAAGGCGGAGGCCGACGACCCCAAGGCCCAGAAGCGCGACTGCCCCCGCTGCTTCACCGAGATCCCGGCCATCGCCACCCGCTGCGCCCACTGCACCAGCGAGGTCGAGCCCGTCGCCGCACCGCTGGACCACACCAAGGTCCCCGCGGCCCGCTGATCACCCGAACGGCTCACACCGCTCCCCGGTGCGGCCGGGGGAACCGCAGCTTCCCGCCTGGCGTTGACCAGTACGGAAGGGTCCACTGGACGAGTGGACGACCACGAAGCAAAGGGTTCCCCTGCCGCACCACTTGGAGGGCGTACCGTGCACCGCCGGCACAACGGGCTGAGGACCGCCGTACTCCTCGGAGGGCTCTCCGCCCTCATCATCGTCATCGGCAGCTTCTTCGGGCGTACGGGACTGATCGTCGCGCTCGTCGTGGCGCTCGGCACCAACGCGTACGCGTACTGGAACAGCGACAAGCTGGCGCTCCGGGCCATGCGGGCCCGCCCGGTCAGCGAATTCGAGGCCCCCGCCCTCTACCGGATGGTGCGGGAGCTCTCCACCCAGGCCCGTCAGCCGATGCCACGGCTGTACATCTCGCCGACCCAGGCGCCGAACGCCTTCGCGACCGGCCGCAACCCGCGCAACGCCGCCGTCTGCTGCACCGAGGGCATCCTCGCGATCCTGGACGAGCGCGAACTGCGCGGGGTCATCGGCCATGAGCTGAGCCACGTCTACAACCGGGACATCCTCATCTCCTCGGTCGCCGGAGCACTCGCCTCGGTGATCATGTTCCTGGTGAACTTCGCCTGGCTGATCCCCATCGGCCGCTCCAACGACGACGACGGACCGGGACTGCTCGGGATGCTCCTGATCATGATCCTGGGCCCGATCGCCGCCTCGGTGATCCAGCTCGCCATCTCCCGCTCCCGCGAGTACGAGGCCGACGCCTCCGGCGCCCAGCTCACCGGCGACCCGCTCGCCCTGGCCAGCGCCCTGCGCAAGCTGGAAGCGGGCACCAAGCAGCTGCCGCTGCCCCCCGAGCCCCGGATCGAGACCGCGAGCCACATGATGATCGCGAACCCGTTCCGCCCCGGTCAGGGACTCTCCAAGATGTTCTCCACCCATCCGCCGATGGCCGAGCGCATCGCCCGGCTAGAGAAGATGGCAGGTCACCGCCCGTGAAGACGATCCTGAACGTCATATGGCTGGTCCTCTGCGGATTCTGGATGTTCCTCGGCTACATGCTGGCGGGCGTCCTGCTCTGCATCACGATCATCGGCATCCCCTTCGGTCTCGCCGCCTTCCGCATCGGCCTCTACGCCCTGTGGCCCTTCGGCCAGACCGTCGTGGACCGCCGTGACGCCGGAGCCCCCTCCTGCGTCGGCAACGTCCTCTGGCTGATCCTGGCGGGCTGGTGGCTCGCCCTCGGCCACATCACCACCGGCATCGCCCTCTGCCTCACGATCATTGGCATCCCGCTGGGCATCGCGAACTTCAAGATGATCCCGGTCTCGCTGCTGCCCCTCGGCAAGGAGATCGTCCCCAGCGACCAGGCGTATCCGGCGTACGGCCAACAGGGCCGCTGAGCCCGGTGCACCACCCCCGGTACGCGCTCCTCTCCGGCCGTCACGCGCTCGCGCTCTGCGAGGACGTCGACGGGCTGTACGGCGAGCCCGCCCCGCCGCCCCGCGCCGTCCACGAGATCCGCGGCTGCGAACCCCGGGGCGAACTCGCCCGAGCCGTCACCGAGGCGGTCGTCGAGGGCACCGCCCCGCTCGGCACCCTGCTGGTGCGCACCCACGACGGCCTCGTCTGGCGCTTCGAGGACTGCCGGGTCCTCGGCGCCCGCGGCGACGTCGTCACCGTCGAGTCCACGGGCGGCCCCCGCCGCTCGTACGGGAGCCCCACGGGGGACACGGGGGACACCGGGCACACCGGGGCAGCCGGGGCCGACACCGAGGCCGCCGGGGCCGACACCGAGGACCCCGTCGTCCCCTGCGGCAACATCGTTCCCGTCAGCCCCTCGCCTCGGGAGACCCGCACCCACACCGAGGTCACCTTCCTCGGCTGCTCCCCGCGCGGCGGCCTGCGGGACGCCCTCGCGGCCGGAGCCGAGGAGTACGGGGCCGTCCGCTACCAGGTCCTCGACCACCTCGGCGGCAGCCACCACGAGGCCGAGGCGGGCCGCGTCACCGGCTGGGACACCTCCGTCCGCCGCCGCGGCCTGACGGACCTCACCGTCGCCTTCCCGTGCGCGGGCCTGATACCGCACCCGACCCGGGAGGTGTGGGAGCTGTGGCACCGCGACCGGCCCGCCGAGCCCGGCACCTGGCGCCGCTTCACCGGCGCCGCCCGCGCCGAGTGGCTCCGCCAGGCGGTCCGCCGCTCGTACGACGTCCCCGAGATCGAGCCCGGCGCCACGTACCACCTCGACGGCACCGAAGCCGTCGACGAGGACGCCCTGCGCTGCGCCCTCGGCGAGGCCGTCCACGGCCCCGGCCGCACCCTCGGCGCCGGGACGCCCCGGGCCCTCGGCCTGCTCCTCGCGGACACCACCCTCGTCTGGCACCGCTCCGACGTGTCCCGCGCCTGCCTGGGCGTCCAGCCGTGGAACGGCCCCCGCCCGGCGACCTTCCAGGAGTACGCCGACGGCCTCAGGGCGGCGGGAGTCCGGCTCGTCCTCGAATGACAGTCGTCCGCGAAAGCGAACGAGAGCAAATACGGAGAGGCCGGGCCCCGGCTCCCGCGAGGCGCGGAAACGGACAGGGTGAGCCCCCGCACGTGTTCCGGAACACCAGTACGACGAGAAGACAGTGCGACCAGAAAGGCATCACACGGGTCTCTCCACCCGATCGTGATCGAGACGGCCACGCACGGAGCGGAGGCTCGTCCCCTTCACCCCGAACGCCTCCAGGGGTGAAGCAACCCCTTTGCGACCGCGCACAGAAGGGCGTCCGGGGAAGCCCTAGAGCCCGGTCTCCCGCAGAGTGATGTTGAGCCGGCCGGCCAGCCCGAGCGCCGGGTCGGCCGTCCCCGACAGGACCTTGGGCACCCCGTGATGGACCCACCGGGAGGGCCCGCCGAAGACGAACAGGTCCCCGGACGCCAGCTCGACGTCCCGGTACGGCCGCCCCCGGCCCTCCTCGTTCCCCAGCCGGAACACACACCGGTCCCCGAGGCTCAGCGACACCACCGGCGCACCCGAACGCTCCTCCCGGTCCTGGTGCATCCCCATCCGCGCCCCCGGCGCGTAGAAGTTCACCAGCGCGGTGTCCGGCGTGAAACCCCCGTCGTCGCCGTACGCCTCCGCGACCGCCTCCCGGCCCAGCGCCACGAGCGCGCCGGGCACCGGCACGGCGACCGCGTCGAGATAGCGGTACGGCACCCAGCGACGGCCCAGGCACAGCGAACGCACCGACATCACACCCCCGCCGGGCAGCTCGGTCCGCCGGTAGGGCACCGGCCCCCGCCCCCACTCCCGGCAGGCCTCCACCAGCTCCCGCTGGCGCGCGAACGACAGCCACCCGGGTACGTGCACCGCACCCGGCGCCACCGTGGCCCGCTCGCGCGGGAAAAGCCCCTCGGTCACCCCAGGGCCCCCTCCAGGCCCAGCAGCCGCTCCTTGCGGTCGAGCCCGGCGGCGTATCCGCGCAGGCTCCCGTCGGCCCCGACCACCCGGTGGCAGGGCCGCACCACGAGCAGCGGATTGCGCCCGATCGCGGTCCCCACGGCCCGCACCCCGGCGCCGGGCGAGCCGACCCGCCGGGCGATCTCCCCGTACGAGACGGTCGTGCCGTAGGGGATCTCCTCCAGGGCCGCCCAGACGCGCCGCTGGAACAGGGTCCCCGCGTCCTCGGCGAACGGCAGGTCGAACCGGTCGCGGCGCCCGTCGAAGTACTCGCCCAGCTGACCGGCGGCCTCCGCGAAGGCCCCGGGCGCGGCCGTCCACCCGTCCTCGACCGCGACGCCGCCCTTCTGCCCCGGCAGGGACAGCGAGCGCAGCACGACGGGGCCCTGCCCCGAGGGCTCCCCGACGAGCAGCATCTCGCCCAGGGGGCCGTCGACGTACGCGTACACGGTCATGGCTGGTTCCTCTCCCGCACCGGTCTTCCTCCTCCAGTGTGCGGGGCCCGCCCGCCCCGGAGCTGGCGGAAATCGGACACGGGCCTGGACGCTCCGGCGGAGGTCCTCCCGCACCGGATCACACCCCGGCCGCCCCACCGCCCGGAGCGGCGGGCGCGCAGGCCGCGATCCGGTCCGCGAGCCCCGCGTAGTCCGTGGGTTCCCCGCAGAGCCGCCGCACCGAGGCCAGCCCCATACCGGCCTGACCGGTCGCCTCGACGGCCGCCCGGGAAGCGACGTGGAAGTGCCACTGGCCGATGTCGAGCGGGTCGTACGCGGAGTGGTCACGCGCGATGTGCAGGGCGAAGACGTACACGTCGGCGTTGTACGACTGCTCCGCCGCGCTGCCGCCCTCGGGGGTCCAGACGCGCCCCCGCAGCCGGGAGAAACGGATGTCCGACAGCCGGGCCTGCCGCCACGCCTGGAGGTAGGCGCTCGTCTTCACCTCGATCCTGAGGCCGTCCGGAGCCAGGACGTCGAAGCTCTCCCACTCGGTGTTCCGCCGCACCGCGCCCACCGCCCGGTGCACCAGGAACTCCGCGAGCAGCCCCCGGGTGGTGTTGCTCCGCAGGTCCGGCAGCGCGTAGCGCCAGAAGTCCAGCACCGTCCCCGCGTCCGCGCCCCGGAAGGGCTCGTCACCCCGGTACGGCGCCGGTTCGGCGGGAGTGAGCCAGGTGTCGTCCGAGGCGGGGCCGAAGGTCATGCGGTCAGCCTGCCACCCGCCGCGCGACCGGACGGCCCCGCCGTGACCGGCCGCACCGCCGACGCCACCGCCGCAGGCCGTTTCCGAGGGCGGGCGGCCCAAGGGCACGGCACGCACGTCTCCCGTGCCTGCCGTGCCCTCGACCCGCGCTCCTGCCCGGAGCGCCGACGTCCCCGCGGACCGCGACGGTCTCAGCGGTAGTTCACGAACTGGATCGCGAAGTCGAAGTCCTTGCCCTTGAGCAGCGCCTGAACGGCCTGCAGGTCGTCCCGGCTCTTCGAGCTGACGCGCAGCTCGTCACCCTGCACCTGCGCCTTGACGCCCTTGGGGCCCTCGTCCCGGACGACCTTCGCGACCTTCTTGGCGTTCTCCTGGGAGATGCCCTCCTGGACGGAGGCGAAGAGCTTGTACTCCTTGCCGGACAGCTGGGGGTCACCCTCGACGTCCAGCGACTTGAGGGAGATCCCGCGCTTGATCAGCTTGGACTGGAAGATGTCGAGGATCGCCAGGACGCGCTCCTCGCCGCTCGCCTGCATGAGGATCTTCTCGCCCGACCAGGAGATCGAGGCGTTGGTGCCCTTGAAGTCGTAGCGCTGCGAGATCTCCTTCACGGCCTGATTGAGGGCGTTGTCGACCTCCTGCCGCTCGACCTTGGACACGATGTCGAAACTGGAGTCGGCCATGACTCGTGGCTCCTTGCTCGGATGCTGTGGGGTACAGCCCAAAGCCTAGGGGGTGAGCCGGGGCCGGAACCGCTGATCAATCCGGTGGCGGAGCACCCCGGGGGATCAGGTATCGTTTACGTCGTTGCCACAGAACAACGCAGCAAAGCGGAGTTCCACGGCAGCGATCTCATGGCGATGTGCCCGAGTGGCCAATGGGAGCGGACTGTAAATCCGTCGGCTTAGCCTACCCAGGTTCGAATCCTGGCGTCGCCACGTGAAGAAGGTCCCCGGTGTTCGCACCGGGGACCTTCACTCGTTTCCGGGGGGCCTTCCCGCCGGTGCCTTCAGGGGGCCGGTTCAGTCACGGGGCCCGGTTTCAGTTGCCCGCCACGTCCTTCACCGCGACCGACAGCGGCGTCGGGCCCGCGATCAGCTCCAGGGTCAGACCCGCCGTCGCGGGGGTGTCCAGGAGTTCGGCGACCGTCGCCGCCACATCGTCCCGGGGGACCGGACCCCGGCCCGTCGTGGCGCCCAGCCGGACCGTGCCCTTCCCCGCGTCGTCCGTCAGCGCCCCCGGCCGCAGGATCGTCCAGTCCAGCGCCGGACGCGACCTGACCTCGTCGTCCGCCGCCCCCTTCGCCCGCAGGTACGCGTCGAAGACCTCGTCCCCCGGATGCCCCGCGTCCGCCCCCATCGACGAGACCACGACGAACCGCCGCACCCCCGCCCGCTCCGCCGCGTCGGCGAACAGCACGGCCGCCGCCCGGTCCACCGTGTCCTTGCGGTCCGCCCCGCTGCCCGGCCCCGCGCCCGCCGCGAAGACCGCCGCGTCCGCGCCCCGCAGGACCTCCGCGACCTCCTCGACCGACGCCGACTCCAGGTCCAGCACCACGGGCTCCGCACCCGCCTCCCGCAGGTCCCCCGCCTGTTCCGGTCTGCGGACGATCCCCACGGGCTCGTGCCCGGCGGCCGAGAGCAGCCTCTCCAGACGCAGGGCGATCCGTCCGTGTCCTCCAGCGATGACGATGCGCATACTCACGACCGTACGACGGGACCGGCCGGAGGGCTCCCCGGCTCCGGCGGACGCTCCGGCCGCGCCTGCCTCGGCAGGTCGAGCGCCGCCGCCGAGTCGCAGTACTCCCGCACCGCGCTCGTCCGCGCCACCACCCGCCCCCGGTGCACCACGATCCGGCTGTACGCCAGCGACAGCACCGCCGAGAGGCGCCCGCCCCGCACAGCCACCAGCTCCGCCGGGAAACCGGCCTCCACCCGCACCTCCGGCAGCCCCATCACCGCCCGCGCCTCCGTGCTCACCGCCCCGTACGCCTCCTCCGCCCGCAGCCCCCCGAGCGAGGCCAGCAGATACGCCGCCTCCAGCGGATCGCCCCGCCCCACCGGGTTCGCCACGTCCCGCAGCGCCCCGCTGCCCGCCGCGACCCGCACCCCCGCCGCCCGCAGCAGCCGCACCGGGGCCACCCCGCGCCGCTCGGTGTTCCCGCAGCCGCCCTGCGGCAGGCACACCACCGCCACCCCCGCCGCCGCGAGCCCGTCGGCCGCCCGCCGCGCCACCTCCAGCGGCAGCCGTCCGAGCCCCGCGCCCGGCCCGATCGTCACCCCGGGCCGCAGCCCCCCGGCCATCGCCGCGAGCCGTGTGAGGCGCGCCGGGTCGCCGCCGTCCGTGTGCAGGTCCACCGGGACACCGTGCTCGGCGGCCACGTCGAGGACCGCCTCCACGTACCCGGAGGGGTCGGGGTCGAGGTCCGGGCAGCCGCCGACCACGCCCGCGCCCATCTTCACCGCGTCCCGCAGCATCGCCAGGCCGTCCGCGCCCGCCACCCCGGTGAGCAGCCGGGGCACGGCCACGGCGGTCAGGTCCACGAGCCCGCGCAGCGAGCGCCGGGCCTGGAGCACCGCCTTGAGCGGCCCGAGCCCCTGCACGTCCCCGGTCCGCACGTGCGCGCGCAGCGCGGTCGCGCCGTGGCCGAGCTGGAGCAGCGCCGCCTCGGTGGCCCGCCGCTGCACCTCGTCGGGGGCGTACGAGACGGGGCCGGGGGAGTCGGCGGAGAGCGCGGTGTCGGCGTGGGCGTGCGGTTCGGCGGCGGCGGGCAGCAGCAGATAGCCGGTGAGGTCGACCCTGGCTCCGACGGCGGTGAGGCTCCCGGCGGTGCCGACGGCCTCGATGCGGCCGCCGGCCATGCGGACGTCGACGGTCCGTCCGTCGGTCAGCCGGGCGTGGGAGAGCAGGAGCGAGGTCGTGTCGGCGGTGGCGGCACCGTCCTCGGGCGGCGGCTGGGGCTGCTTGCTGTCGGCTGACATCGGGCTCCTCAAGGCTCCTCAAGATCAAGATCACGCAGCGTGGGCCCGAGCCTAGGGGCGCCCGGACCGAGCTTCGAGGAGGAACGCAATAGTCGTACCGATGAGGCCACGAGTGGCGTACGAGACACCTGAGGACGCCCTGGTGGGGACCCCCGTGGGGGTACCGGGAAACGGATTTGGGTGATGGGCGGGGGACCGTGTAATGTCTTCCTCGCTCGCCCCAATAGCTCAGTCGGTAGAGCGTCTCCATGGTAAGGAGAAGGTCTACGGTTCGATTCCGTATTGGGGCTCTGGTGAGAGGGATTCCGTCTTCGGGCGGGATCCGGATCATCAAAGCGGTGTAGCTCAGTCGGTAGAGCAAGCGGCTCATAATCGCTGTGTCACCGGTTCAAGTCCGGTCACCGCTACACACGGTAGCCGATTGCGGGGTCGGTCCTTCGATCGGCTACCCTTTTATGCGTTCATCCGTCCCACCGTCCGTCCAAGGAGCACTCACGTGGCTGCCACCGACGTCCGCCCGAAGATCACGCTGGCCTGCGTGGAGTGCAAGGAGCGGAACTACATCACCAAGAAGAACCGGCGTAACGACCCGGACCGACTGGAGATGAAGAAGCACTGCCCTCGCTGCAACTCTCACACGGCGCACCGCGAGACGCGCTAACCAGGCTCGTACACGAGGCCGTCCCCACCAGGGGGCGGCCTCGTGTCGTTTGTCGGCAACAGATCCAGGAGGTACGAGCCCATGGCGCTCGACCAGTCCTTCGTGGGCCGGACCTATCCGCCCACCGCGCCCTACGAGGTCGGCCGCGAGAAGATCCGCGAGTTCGCCGAGGCGATCGGCGACGCGAATCCCGCGTACACCGACACCGAGGCGGCCAAGGCGCTCGGGCACCCCGACGTGATCGCCCCGCCCACCTTCGTGTTCGCCATCACGTTCAAGGCGGCCGGCGCGGTCGTCGAGGACCCGCAGCTCGGCCTGGACTACAGCCGCGTCGTGCACGGCGACCAGAAGTTCGCCTACACCCGGCCCGTCCGCGCCGGAGACCGGCTCTCGGTCACCTCCACCATCGAGGCGATCAAGTCCCTCGCGGGCAACGACATCGTGGACATCCGCGGTGACGTCCACGACGCCTCCGGCGAACACGTCGTGACCGCCTGGACCAAGCTCGTGTCCCGCGCACCCGAGGGGGCCTGACCATGACCGCGAAGATCGCCTACGACGAGGTCGAGGTCGGCACCGAGCTGCCCGCGGGCAGCTTCCCCGTGACACGCGCCACGCTCGTCCAGTACGCCGGGGCCTCCGGCGACTTCAACCCCATCCACTGGAACGAGAAGTTCGCGGTGGAGGTCGGCCTCCCCGACGTCATCGCCCACGGCATGTTCACCATGGCCGAGGCGATCCGGGTCGTCACCGACTGGGCCGGTGACCCCGCCGCCGTCGTCGAGTACGGCGTCCGCTTCACCAAGCCGGTCGTCGTCCCGAACGACGGCACCGGCGCCGTGATCGAGGTCACGGCCAAGGTCGCGGCCAAGCTGGACGACCGCCGGGTCCGCGTCGACCTCACCGCGACCTGCGCCGGCCAGAAGGTCCTGGGGATGAGCCGGGCCGTGGTCCAGCTGGGCTGAGGCCATGATCATCCGCGAGGGCCACCTACTGATCCAGTAGGTGGCCCTTCGGGTTTCCATCCGTGGACGGAACGTTCCGTCCACGGATGGAACGTAACCTTGGCCCCGTGCAGCTCCTCAACGACGCCCCCCTCGCCCCCCTGACCACCTTCCGGCTCGGCGGGCCCGCCGCCCGGCTCGTCACGGCCACCACGGACGACGAGGTGGTCGCGGCCGTCCGCGAGGCCGACGCCGCCGGGACACCGCTGCTGGTCGTCGGCGGCGGCTCCAACCTCGTCATCAGCGACAAGGGCTTCGACGGCACCGTCCTGCACATCGCCACCAAGGGCTTCAGCATCGACGGCACCACGCTTGAGGTGGCGGCCGGAGAAGTCTGGTCCGACGTCGTCGACCGAGCCGTCGAGGCCGGACTCGCCGGAATCGAGTGCCTGGCCGGCATCCCCGGCTCAGCCGGTGCCACCCCGATCCAGAACGTCGGCGCCTACGGCCAGGACGTCGCCGAGACCATCACCGAGGTCGTCGTCTACGACACCCAGGACCACCAGACGCTCACGCTCACGAACGAGCAGTGCTCCTTCTCGTACCGCCACAGCATCTTCAAGCAGCTCCCAGGCGAGTACATCGTCCTCCGCGTCCGCTTCCAGCTCGAGGACGCCGCTGGATTGTCGGCACCCATCGCCTACTCCCAGACCGCTCACGCTCTGGACGCTCAGATGGGTGACCGTGTCCCGCTCGCCCACGCACGGGACACGGTCCTGGCACTGCGCGCGAGCAAAGGCATGGTTCTCGACCCGGACGATCACGACACCTGGTCTGCCGGCTCCTTCTTCACCAACCCGATTCTCACCAACGACGAGTTCGACGCCTTCCGGGCCCGCGTGGCAGAGCGCCTCGGCCCCGACATCCAGGCTCCCGCCTTCCCCGTCGGCACCTCCTTCACCAAGACCTCCGCCGCCTGGCTGATCGACCGGGCCGGATTCACCAAGGGGTACGGCACCGGGCCCGCCCGGATCTCCACCAAGCACACGCTCGCGCTCACCAACCGGGGCACGGCGACCACCGAGGACCTGCTCGTGCTCGCCCGTGAGGTCGTCGCCGGGGTCAGGGACGCCTTCGGGATCACCCTGGTCAACGAGCCCGTCACCGTGGGCGTCAGCCTCTAGGGCGGGTCTTGAAAGCCCCGACCGCCTGGCGGCGCCTGGCACGCCTGCCCTCCGGGCAGAGGGCGCTCCTCACGGGACCCGCCCCAGAGCACGCGGGCCGGGCCCCCGGGGATCAGGCCGCGATCCAGTCGTCGATCCCCGCGAGCAGCTTCGTCCGTACGTCCTCGGGGGCCGCCGAGCCCCGCACCGACTGCCGGGCCAGCTCCGCCAGCTCCTCGTCGGTGAAACCGTGGTGCCGCCGGGCGATCTCGTACTGCGCCGCGAGCCGCGCACCGAAGAGCAGCGGGTCGTCCGCGCCCAGCGCCATCGGCACCCCCGCCTCGAAGAGCGTCCGCAGGGGCACGTCCTCGTGCTTCTCGTACACCCCGAGCGCCACGTTCGACGACGGACAGACCTCGCAGGTCACCCCCCGCTCCGCGAGCCTCCGCAACAGCCTGGGGTCCTCCGCGGACCGCACCCCGTGACCGATCCGGGCCGCCCGCAGGTCGTCCAGGCAGTCCCGTACCGACGCCGGTCCCGTCAGCTCCCCGCCGTGCGGCGCCGCGAGCAGCCCGCCGTCCCTCGCGATGGCGAAGGCCCGGTCGAAGTCCCGCGCCAGGCCCCGCCGCTCGTCGTTGGAGAGCCCGAAGCCGACCACGCCCCGGTCCGCGAACCGCACCGCGAGCCGCGCGAGCGTCCGCGCCTCCAGGGGGTGCTTCATCCGGTTCGCCGCCACCAGGACCCGCATCCCCAGGCCCGTCTCCCGCGAGGCCGCGTCGACCGCGTCGAGGATGACCTCCAGGGCCGGGATGAGCCCGCCGAGATGAGGGGCGTACGAGGTCGGGTCGACCTGGATCTCCAGCCACCCCGAGCCGTCCCTGACGTCCTCCTGGGCCGCCTCGCGCACCAGCCGCTGGATGTCCTCGGGGGAGCGCAGACAGGAGCGGGCGATGTCGTAGAGGCGCTGGAAGCGGAACCAGCCCCGTTCGTCGGTCGCCCGCAGCTTCGGAGGCGTACCGCTCCTGAGCGCCTCGGGGAGGCTCACCCCGTACTTGTCGGCCAGTTCGAGCAGGGTCGAGGGCCGCATCGAACCGGTGAAGTGCAGGTGCAGATGGGCCTTGGGCAGGGTGCTGAGATCGCGGTAGACATGCTCCATCGGCCGATCCTGCCGCACCCGAACGGACGAGAACACCCCGTTTCCCCGATCGGGACCTCGCTAGAACGCAAAAACGGGCCCCGGTTCCGAAGAACCAGGGCCCGTCGGAGCCGTTCGGCGGACCCGACTCAGTCGGTCGCCTCGGCCAGCAGCTTCTGCAGCCGGGACACGCCCTCCACCAGGTCCTCGTCGCCCAGCGCGTACGACAGGCGCAGATAGCCGGGGGTGCCGAAGGCTTCGCCCGGGACGACCGCGACCTCGGCCTCGTCCAGGATCAGGGCCGCCAGCTCGACCGAGGTCTGCGGACGCTTGCCGCGGATCTCCTTGCCGAGCAGTGCCTTCACCGAGGGGTACGCGTAGAACGCGCCCTCCGGCGTCGGGCAGTACACGCCCTCGATGTCGTTCAGCATCCGCACGATCGTCTGACGGCGCCGGTCGAAGGCGGCCCGCATCTCCGCGACGGCGTCCAGGTTCCCCGAGACGGCGGCGAGCGCGGCGACCTGCGCGACGTTGCTCACGTTGGAGGTGGCGTGCGACTGCAGGTTCGCCGCGGCCTTCACGACATCCTTCGGGCCCACGATCCACCCGACGCGCCAGCCGGTCATCGCGTACGTCTTCGCCACACCGTTGACCACGATGCACTTGTCGCGCAGCTCGGGGACGATCGCCGGGAGCGAGGTGAACTTCGCGTCGCCGTAGACCAGGTGCTCGTAGATCTCGTCGGTGAGGACCCACAGACCGTGCTCGACGGCCCAGCGGCCGATCGCCTCGGCGTCCGCCTCGCTGTAGACCGCGCCGGTCGGGTTCGACGGCGACACGAACAGGACCACCTTGGTCCGCTCCGTGCGGGCCGCCTCCAGCTGCTCCACCGAGACGCGGTAGCCGGTGGTCTCGTCGGCCACGACCTCGACCGGCACACCGCCCGCGAGCCGGATCGACTCCGGGTACGTCGTCCAGTACGGCGCCGGGACGATGACCTCGTCGCCCGGGTCGAGGATCGCCGCGAACGCCTCGTAGATCGCCTGCTTGCCGCCGTTGGTCACCAGGACCTGGGAGGCGTCGACCTCGTAGCCGGAGTCGCGCAGCGTCTTGGCGGCGATGGCGGCCTTCAGCTCGGGCAGCCCGCCCGCCGGCGTGTAGCGGTGGTACTTCGGGTTCTTGCAGGCCTCGACGGCCGCGTCGACGATGTAGTCCGGGGTCGGGAAGTCGGGCTCACCGGCGCCGAAGCCGATCACCGGGCGCCCGGCGGCCTTGAGGGCCTTGGCCTTGGCGTCGACGGCGAGGGTGGCGGACTCGGAGATCGCACCGATGCGGGCGGAGACCCGACGCTCGGTGGGAGGGGTAGCAGCGCTCATACGGCCCATGGTCCCAGACCGGCTCAGGCCCCGGCACACAGGTTTCACGGACCGGACAGGACCGGGCATTACCGGTCGTACGCGCGCCCCGCGGCAGGTCCGTCGTGGTTCCTGTTCGACGCGGGGCCCTCCGAGCACGTATGCTCACTGCTCGTTGGCCCGGACCGATCACATCTCACGATGCGGTAGGTTGGGGACACCAACAAAGGGTCGTAGCTCAATTGGTAGAGCACCGGTCTCCAAAACCGGCGGTTGGGGGTTCAAGTCCCTCCGGCCCTGCTACACACACCGCCAGGTGTTGTGCGCATGTACGTACTTCATTGCACCGTCGTGCGGCTCCACTCCGGGCGCGGCACGGCCGACCCGGAATCAGGTGAGAGATCGTGACGGACGCCGTAGGCTCCATCGACATGCCTGATGCCGATGACGAGAACGCCGAGTCGACGAAGAAGTCCCGCAAGGGCGGCAAGCGCGGCAAGAAGGGCCCCCTGGGCCGTCTCGCGCTCTTCTACCGACAGATCGTCGCGGAACTCCGCAAGGTCGTCTGGCCCACGCGCAGCCAGCTGTCGACGTACACGACCGTGGTGATCATCTTCGTCGTCATCATGATTGGCCTTGTCACCGTGATTGACTATGGCTTCCAGGAAGCAGTCAAGTACATCTTCGGCTGACTTCTTGTTCCACCCCATCTGTATCGCAGGAAGAAGCAGCCACCGTGTCTGACGCGAACCTGAACGACGCCTCCGAGTCCGCGCCCGTCGAGGACGAGCTGGACATCGTCGAGGCCGCCGAGGAGGACCAGGCGGACGCTGCGGACGACATCGCAGGCGAGGACGCCGAGGACGCCGCTCTCCCCGTCGAGGACGAGGACGAGCAGGACACCGACGAGGACGTCGAGGTCGCCGAGGGCGACGAGGACGAGACCGTCGAGGCTGAGGACGCCGAAGAAGAGGCCGTCGACTCCGAGGAAGAGACCGAGGAGGAGGCCGAGGCCGCCGCTCCGGTCGACCCGGTCGCCGCGCTCCGCGAGGAGCTGCGCACCCTGCCCGGCGAGTGGTACGTCATCCACACCTACGCGGGCTACGAGAAGCGCGTGAAGGCCAACCTGGAGCAGCGCGCCGTCTCGCTCAACGTCGAGGACTTCATCTACCAGGCCGAGGTGCCCGAGGAAGAGATCGTCCAGATCAAGGGCGGCGAGCGGAAGAACGTCAAGCAGAACAAGCTCCCCGGCTACGTCCTCGTCCGCATGGACCTGACGAACGAGTCGTGGGGCGTCGTCCGCAACACCCCCGGTGTCACCGGCTTCGTGGGCAACGCGTACGACCCGTACCCGCTGACCCTGGACGAGATCGTCAAGATGCTCGCCCCGGAGGCCGAGGAGAAGGCCGCCCGCGAGGCGGCCGAGGCCGAGGGCAAGCCGGCTCCGGCCCGCAAGCTCCAGGTGCAGGTCCTGGACTTCGAGGTCGGCGACTCGGTCACCGTCACCGACGGCCCCTTCGCCACCCTCCAGGCGACCATCAACGAGATCAACCCCGACTCGAAGAAGGTCAAGGGCCTGGTCGAGATCTTCGGTCGCGAGACCCCGGTCGAGCTCAGCTTCGACCAGATCCAGAAGAACTGATCCACACAAGTTTCCGACCAGGTCAGAGCAGCTCTCGCAGCCGCTCTGACCTGCTCGGTTTTTAGCCGCGCGTGTATACCCGTTATCGTTGTGCGGTATGCCTCCATCCGGATGACCGGATGGCGGGCTGAACACTCTCACTAGGACCCGGAGAGAGCAATGCCTCCCAAGAAGAAGAAGGTCACGGGGCTTATCAAGCTCCAGATCAACGCCGGTGCGGCCAACCCGGCCCCGCCGGTCGGCCCCGCGCTCGGTCAGCACGGCGTCAACATCATGGAGTTCTGCAAGGCCTACAACGCCGCGACCGAGTCGCAGCGTGGCATGGTCGTGCCGGTGGAGATCACGGTCTACGACGACCGTTCCTTCACCTTCGTCACGAAGACTCCGCCGGCCGCCAGGCTGATCCTCAAGGCCGCTGGTGTGGACAAGGGCTCCGGCGAGCCGCACAAGACCAAGGTCGCCAAGCTGACGGCCGCCCAGGTCCGCGAGATCGCCACGGTGAAGCTCCCCGACCTGAACGCCAACGACCTGGACGCCGCGTCCAAGATCATCGCTGGCACCGCCCGTTCCATGGGCATCACGGTCGAGGGCTGATCACCTCAGCTCCCCGTTTGACCTCAGTGGTAGGGCCGGCGCTGGCCCGCACCACGACTCCACACCTGAACCAACAGGAGAAGAAGTGAAGCGCAGCAAGGCTCTCCGCTCCGCGGACGCCAAGGTCGACCGCGAGCGGAACTACGCGCCCCTCGAGGCCGTCCGTCTCGCCAAGGACACCGCCAGCACGAAGTTCGACGGCACCGTCGAGGTCGCCTTCCGCCTGGGTGTCGACCCGCGCAAGGCCGACCAGATGGTCCGCGGCACCGTGAACCTCCCGCACGGCACCGGCAAGACCGCCCGGGTCCTGGTCTTCGCGACCGGTGACCGTGCCGAGGCCGCGATCGCCGCCGGCGCCGACATCGTCGGTTCCGACGAGCTCATCGACGAGATCTCCAAGGGCAACCGCCTGAACGAGTTCGACGCCGTGGTGGCCACCCCGGACCTCATGGGCAAGGTCGGCCGCCTCGGCCGCGTCCTCGGCCCGCGTGGTCTCATGCCGAACCCCAAGGTCGGCACCGTCACCCCCGACGTGGCGAAGGCCGTCAACGAGATCAAGGGCGGCAAGATCGAGTTCCGCGTCGACAAGCACTCGAACCTGCACTTCATCATCGGCAAGGTCTCCTTCGACGAGACGAAGCTGGTCGAGAACTACGCCGCGGCCCTGGAGGAGATCCTCCGTCTGAAGCCGTCCGCCGCGAAGGGCCGCTACATCAAGAAGGCGACCCTCGCGACGACGATGGGCCCCGGCATCCCGCTGGACTCCAACCGCACCCGCAACCTCCTCGTCGAGGAGGACCCGGCCGCGGTCTGAGCCCCACAGGCTCACTGAGTGGTCAGCCGGCCCCCCGCCTCCTCGGAGGCGGGGGGCCGGCTCTTTGCTACGGTTAAAGGAATCGCAAAGACCTTTGACCAAGGGGCGGGCACACAGATGAACAAGGCCATGTGGAAGCGTGCGGGCATCACCCTGACGGCCGCCGCCGTCGTGACGGGCCTCGCCGGATGTCAGGACGGGGGCGACAAGGCCTCCGACGCGCCCGCCAAGGCGCAGAGCCAGGAAGACGTCACGAAGGTCATCCAGGCCGCGTACACGAAGACTGCGGCAGCCAAGTCGGCGAAGATCAAGATGACCATGGAGATGCCCGCGGCCGTCGAGGGCGGCGGCACCATGGAGATGACCGGCGTCCAGGGCTGGAACCCCGCGGTGATGGACATCACCGTCAAGGGCTCGATGCTCTCGGCCGGGGGCCCCGGCGCCCCCGAGCAGATGCGCATGGTCGTGCTCGACAACGCCATGTACATGGACATGGGTGCCGCGAAGGCCGCCGAGATGGACGGCAAGCGCTGGATGAAGCTGGACATGAAGGCCATCGCGGAGGCCGCGGGCGGCCAGGCGGCGGGCAAGTCGATGACCGGCGGCCTGGAGAACATGAACCAGGACCCGGCCAAGCAGCTCGCCCTGCTCCTGGAGTCGCCCGACCTGAAGCACGTCGGCCCGGAGAAGGTCGACGGCGTCGACACCCAGCACTACAAGGGCACGCTGACCCTGGAGCAGATGGTCGCCGCCAACAAGAACCTCGACGTGCTCTCCGAGAAGGAGCGCGCCGAGCTGGTCGCCGGGGTCAAGAAGGCCGGGATCAAGGCGTACGACACCCAGGTCTGGGTCAACGCGGACGGCTACCCGGTCCGGATGGACCTCGGCATGAAGATGGACCAGGGCACCGTGAAGATGGGGATGCGCTACTCCGACTACGGCGCCGAGGCCACCGTCCAGGCCCCGCCGGCCAAGGACACCGTGGACCTCTTCGAGATGCTGAAGGGCCTCGGCCAGAGCTGATTTGCCCTGGACCGATCCGGTCGCGTACGCTTCCACAGAAGCCAAAGACCGCTGGTCGTCGCCGCGCCGTCAAGGTGTGGTGGCCGAAGGATTCGCTGAGACGCGAACGACCCGCGCAGGTGACTGTGGAAGAGTTCCCGACTCCTCGTGATTCGGTCGAGCTGAGCCCCGTGCGCCTGCGCCGGGGCGTTTTGTTTTGTTCAGTCCCTTCCGCGCGGTCCCATCACCCGGAAGGAGGCCGACGCTCATGGCAAGGCCCGACAAGGCTGCCGCGGTAGCCGAGCTCAAGGACAAGTTCCAGAGCTCGAGCGCCGTCGTGCTGACCGAGTACCGGGGTCTCACCGTGGCGCAGCTCAAGACGCTGCGTCGTTCGCTCGGTGAGAACGCCCAGTACGCCGTGGTGAAGAACACGCTGACCAAGATTGCGGCCAACGAGGCCGGGATCACCTCGCTCGACGACCAGTTCACCGGTCCGACGGGCGCTGCCTTCATCACCGGTGACCCGGTGGAGTCGGCGAAGGGTCTTCGTGACTTCGCCAAGGAAAACCCGAACCTCATCATCAAGGGCGGTGTCCTTGACGGTAAGGCGCTGACCGCCGATGAGATCAAGAAGCTCGCGGACCTCGAGTCCCGCGAGGTTCTGCTCAGCAAGCTGGCCGGCGCGTTCAAGGGCAAGCAGTCCCAGGCTGCCTCGCTCTTCCAGGCGCTGCCGTCGAAGTTCGTCCGCACCGCGGAAGCGCTTCGCGTCAAGCTCGCCGAGCAGGGCGGTGCCGAGTAATTCGGCTCGCGCATTGATCCGCGCCGCCTAGCGCGCGGGTCGCAGCGGGCCGTTACGCCCGCCTCTACATACATCCGGCACCTGCCGAATTAGTGGAAGGATCGCCCATCATGGCGAAGCTCTCTCAGGACGACCTCCTCGCCCAGTTCGAGGAGATGACCCTCATCGAGCTCTCCGAGTTCGTGAAGGCCTTCGAGGAGAAGTTCGACGTCACCGCCGCCGCGGCCGTCGCCGTCGCCGGCCCGGCCGGTCCGGCCGCCGCCGAGGCCGTCGAGGAGCAGGACGAGTTCGACGTCATCCTCGAGGGTGCCGGCGACAAGAAGATCCAGGTCATCAAGGTCGTGCGTGAGCTGACCTCCCTCGGTCTGAAGGAGGCCAAGGACCTCGTCGACGGCACCCCGAAGCCGGTCCTCGAGAAGGTCGCGAAGGAGGCCGCCGAGAAGGCTGCCGAGTCCCTCAAGGCCGCCGGCGCCTCCGTCACGGTCAAGTAAGACCGTTTCGGCTCGCTGAGCTGACTCCTGCCGCCGTGTAACGCGGAGGCATCGAAAGGCGATCACCCAGATGGGTGGTCGCCTTTCGGCGTTCCCCGGAGACGGGCGTGGCGGGGGTCCCGAGGGCCGTCGGGAGCGGAGTATGGTGATCTTCGCCGTGCGCTCCGCAGACCGGGGGGCCTTGACGAACCGCACGCAGCGCGCAATTCTCAGGACGCGTCGTCACAACGATCCGTTTCCGAGGCATGGATCGACGACTGAACGGGCAGTATCGAGGTGCGCCGCACGGCGCGAGGTACCACGGAGTTGAGAGCAACGAGGGTCGCGAAGAAGTCGCCCTGGACATCAGTGAGCCAAGTGGCTACACTGTCCCTTTGCGCTGCCTGTTAGCTGCCCCCTGCCCGTCACCAGGGGCATACCTTCGCATCAGCTTCGTGGACCGACCCCATCTGACCTGGCCTTCTGGTCGTCTCAGGAAAAGTCTGCCGTGAAGCGTTGCTGGGGACCGGTACGCGCGTAGTGAGTCCGAGCCCTCGGAAGGACCCCCTCTTGGCCGCCTCGCGCAACGCCTCGACCAATACGAACAACGGCGCAAGCACCGCCCCGCTGCGCATCTCCTTTGCAAAGATCAGGGAGCCCCTCGAGGTTCCGAACCTCCTCGCGCTGCAGACCGAGAGCTTTGACTGGCTGCTCGGCAACGCCGCCTGGAAGGCTCGCGTCGAAGCGGCCCTCGAGTCGGGACGGGACGTCCCCACGAAGTCCGGCCTGGAGGAGATCTTCGAGGAGATCTCCCCGATCGAGGACTTCTCCGGGTCGATGTCGCTGACTTTCCGCGACCACCGTTTCGAGCCCCCGAAGAACTCGATCGACGAGTGCAAGGACCGTGACTTCACGTACGGCGCCCCGCTCTTCGTCACCGCCGAGTTCACGAACAACGAGACCGGCGAGATCAAGTCCCAGACGGTCTTCATGGGCGACTTCCCGCTCATGACGAACAAGGGCACCTTCGTCATCAACGGCACCGAGCGTGTCGTGGTGTCGCAGCTGGTCCGTTCGCCCGGTGTCTACTTCGACTCCTCCATCGACAAGACGTCCGACAAGGACATCTTCTCCGCCAAGATCATCCCCTCCCGGGGTGCCTGGCTGGAGATGGAGATCGACAAGCGCGACCTGGTCGGTGTCCGCATCGACCGCAAGCGCAAGCAGTCCGTCACCGTCCTCCTGAAGGCCCTCGGCTGGACCACCGAGCAGATCCTCCAGGAGTTCGGCGAGTACGAGTCCATGCGCGCCACCCTGGAGAAGGACCACACCCAGGGCCAGGACGACGCGCTGCTCGACATCTACCGCAAGCTGCGTCCGGGCGAGCCGCCGACCCGTGAGGCCGCTCAGACGCTGCTCGAGAACCTCTACTTCAACCCGAAGCGCTACGACCTCGCGAAGGTCGGCCGCTACAAGGTGAACAAGAAGCTCGGCGCGGACGAGCCGCTGAACGCCGGCGTCCTCACCACCGACGACGTCATCGCCACGATCAGGTACCTGGTCAAGCTCCACGCGGGCGAGACCGAGACGATCGGCGAGAACGGCAACGAGATCGTCGTCGAGACCGACGACATCGACCACTTCGGCAACCGCCGCCTGCGCAACGTCGGCGAGCTGATCCAGAACCAGGTCCGTACGGGTCTCGCCCGTATGGAGCGCGTCGTGCGCGAGCGCATGACCACTCAGGACGTCGAGGCGATCACGCCGCAGACCCTGATCAACATCCGGCCGGTCGTCGCCTCCATCAAGGAGTTCTTCGGCACCAGCCAGCTGTCCCAGTTCATGGACCAGAACAACCCGCTGTCGGGTCTGACGCACAAGCGTCGTCTCTCGGCGCTGGGCCCCGGCGGTCTCTCCCGTGAGCGGGCCGGCTTCGAGGTCCGAGACGTGCACCCGTCCCACTACGGACGCATGTGCCCGATCGAGACCCCCGAAGGCCCGAACATCGGTCTGATCGGTTCGCTCGCCTCGTACGGCCGCGTCAACGCGTTCGGCTTCATCGAGACGCCGTACCGCAAGGTCATCGACGGCCAGGTCACCGACGAGGTCGACTACGTCACCGCCGACGAGGAGGACCGCTTCGTCATCGCGCAGGCCAACGCCGGGCTCGACGACGACCTGCGCTTCACCGAGAACCGCGTCCTGGTCCGCAAGCGTGGCGGCGAGGTCGACTACGTCGAGCCGTCGGACGTGGACTACATGGACGTCTCGCCGCGCCAGATGGTGTCGGTCGCGACCGCCATGATCCCGTTCCTCGAGCACGACGACGCCAACCGTGCCCTCATGGGCGCGAACATGATGCGTCAGGCGGTGCCCCTCATCAAGTCGGAGGCCCCGCTCGTCGGCACCGGCATGGAGTACCGCTGCGCCACCGACGCCGGTGACGTGCTCAAGGCCGAGAAGGACGGTGTCGTCCAGGAGCTGTCGGCCGACTACATCACGGTCGCCAACGACGACGGCACGTACATCACGTACCGCCTGCACAAGTTCTCCCGCTCCAACCAGGGCACCTCTGTGAACCAGAAGGTCGTCGTGGACGAGGGCGACCGCGTCATCGAGGGCCAGGTCCTCGCCGACGGTCCCGCCACCGAAGACGGCGAGATGGCGCTCGGCAAGAACCTCCTCGTGGCGTTCATGCCGTGGGAGGGCCACAACTACGAGGACGCGATCATCCTGTCGCAGCGCCTCGTGCAGGACGACGTCCTCTCCTCGATCCACATCGAGGAGCACGAGGTCGACGCCCGTGACACCAAGCTCGGCCCGGAGGAGATCACCCGGGACATCCCGAACGTCTCCGAGGAGGTCCTCGCCGACCTCGACGAGCGCGGCATCATCCGCATCGGTGCCGAGGTCGTCGCCGGTGACATCCTCGTCGGCAAGGTCACGCCCAAGGGCGAGACCGAGCTGACCCCCGAGGAGCGGCTGCTCCGCGCGATCTTCGGTGAGAAGGCGCGCGAGGTCCGTGACACCTCGCTGAAGGTGCCCCACGGCGAGATCGGCAAGATCATCGGCGTGCGCGTCTTCGACCGCGAGGAGGGCGACGAGCTTCCCCCGGGCGTGAACCAGCTGGTCCGCGTCTACGTCGCCCAGAAGCGCAAGATCACCGATGGTGACAAGCTCGCCGGCCGTCACGGCAACAAGGGCGTCATCTCCAAGATCCTGCCGATCGAGGACATGCCGTTCCTGGAGGACGGCACCCCGGTCGACATCATCCTCAACCCGCTGGGTGTCCCGTCCCGAATGAACCCGGGACAGGTCCTGGAGATCCACCTCGGCTGGCTCGCCAGCCGCGGCTGGGACGTCTCCGGCCTCGCGGACGAGTGGGCGCAGCGCCTCCAGGCCATCGGTGCCGACCAGGTCGCCCCCGGCACCAACGTCGCCACCCCGGTCTTCGACGGTGCGCGCGAGGACGAGCTCGCGGGTCTGCTCCAGCACACCATCCCGAACCGCGACGGCGAGCGCATGGTGCTCCCGACCGGCAAGGCGAGGCTGTTCGACGGCCGCTCCGGCGAGCCGTTCCCGGAGCCGGTCTCGGTCGGCTACATGTACATCCTCAAGCTCCACCACCTGGTCGACGACAAGCTCCACGCGCGTTCGACCGGCCCGTACTCCATGATCACCCAGCAGCCGCTGGGTGGTAAGGCCCAGTTCGGTGGCCAGCGCTTCGGTGAGATGGAGGTGTGGGCGCTGGAGGCTTATGGCGCCGCGTACGCCCTCCAGGAGCTGCTGACGATCAAGTCCGACGACGTGACCGGCCGCGTGAAGGTCTACGAGGCCATCGTCAAGGGCGAGAACATCCCTGAGCCCGGCATCCCCGAGTCCTTCAAGGTGCTCATCAAGGAGATGCAGTCCCTGTGCCTCAACGTGGAGGTGCTGTCCTCGGACGGCATGTCCATCGAGATGCGCGACACCGACGAGGACGTCTTCCGCGCAGCGGAGGAGCTCGGCATCGACCTGTCCCGGCGTGAGCCGAGCAGCGTCGAAGAGGTCTGACGGGAGTTCGGCGGCGGGGACCAGTCACGGTCCCCCCGCCGGCCCCAGGACCCCCGTATCAGACCCCAAGCCTTACAACCCTGAGAGGGATTGACGCATAGTGCTCGACGTCAACTTCTTCGACGAGCTCCGGATCGGTCTGGCCACCGCTGACGACATCCGTCAGTGGAGCCACGGCGAGGTCAAGAAGCCGGAGACCATCAACTACCGCACGCTCAAGCCCGAGAAGGACGGACTCTTCTGCGAGAAGATCTTCGGTCCGACCCGGGACTGGGAGTGCTACTGCGGCAAGTACAAGCGTGTCCGCTTCAAGGGCATCATCTGTGAGCGGTGTGGCGTCGAGGTCACCCGCGCGAAGGTGCGCCGCGAGCGGATGGGCCACATCGAGCTCGCCGCCCCGGTCACCCACATCTGGTACTTCAAGGGCGTTCCGTCGCGCCTCGGCTACCTGCTCGACCTCGCCCCGAAGGACCTCGAGAAGGTCATCTACTTCGCGGCGTACATGATCACGTACGTCGACGACGAGCGTCGTACGCGTGACCTGCCCTCCCTGGAGGCGCACGTCTCCGTCGAGCGCCAGCAGATCGAGAACCGCCGCGACTCCGACCTGGAGGCCCGCGCCAAGAAGCTCGAGAACGACCTCGCCGAGCTCGAGGCCGAGGGTGCCAAGGCCGATGTGCGCCGCAAGGTGCGCGAGGGTGCCGAGCGCGAGATGAAGCAGCTGCGCGACCGTGCGCAGCGCGAGATCGACCGTCTGGACGAGGTCTGGGCGCGCTTCAAGAACCTCAAGGTCCAGGACCTGGAGGGCGACGAGCTCCTCTACCGCGAGCTGCGTGACCGCTTCGGCACGTACTTCGACGGTTCGATGGGTGCCGCGGCGCTGCAGAAGCGCCTGGAGTCCTTCGACCTGGAGCAGGAGGCCGAGCGCCTCCGCGAGATCATCCGCACCGGCAAGGGCCAGAAGAAGACCCGTGCGCTCAAGCGCCTCAAGGTCGTCTCCGCGTTCCTGCAGACCGCGAACAGCCCCAAGGGCATGGTTCTCGACTGCGTGCCGGTCATCCCGCCGGACCTGCGTCCGATGGTGCAGCTGGACGGTGGCCGCTTCGCGACCTCCGACCTGAACGACCTGTACCGCCGCGTGATCAACCGCAACAACCGTCTGAAGCGTCTGCTCGACCTCGGTGCCCCCGAGATCATCGTGAACAACGAGAAGCGGATGCTCCAGGAGGCGGTCGACGCCCTCTTCGACAACGGCCGTCGCGGTCGCCCGGTCACGGGCCCCGGCAACCGTCCGCTGAAGTCCCTCAGCGACATGCTGAAGGGCAAGCAGGGTCGTTTCCGTCAGAACCTGCTCGGCAAGCGTGTCGACTACTCGGCGCGTTCCGTCATCGTCGTCGGCCCGCAGCTCAAGCTGCACCAGTGCGGTCTGCCGAAGGCCATGGCGCTGGAGCTCTTCAAGCCGTTCGTGATGAAGCGCCTGGTCGACCTGAACCACGCGCAGAACATCAAGAGCGCCAAGCGGATGGTCGAGCGCGGCCGCACGGTCGTGTACGACGTCCTCGAAGAGGTCATCGCCGAGCACCCGGTCCTGCTGAACCGTGCGCCCACGCTGCACCGCCTCGGCATCCAGGCCTTCGAGCCGCAGCTGGTCGAGGGCAAGGCCATCCAGATCCACCCGCTCGTCTGCACCGCGTTCAACGCGGACTTCGACGGTGACCAGATGGCCGTGCACCTGCCGCTCTCCGCGGAGGCGCAGGCCGAGGCCCGCATCCTGATGCTGTCCTCGAACAACATCCTGAAGCCCGCCGACGGCCGTCCGGTGACGATGCCGACCCAGGACATGGTCCTCGGTCTGTTCTTCCTCACCACCGACGGCGAGCTGCGCGACACCAAGGGCGAGGGCCGTGCGTTCGGCTCCACGGCCGAGGCGACCATGGCGTTCGACGCGGGCGAGCTGGCGCTGCAGTCGCAGATCGACATCCGCTTCCCGGTCGGCACCATCGCTCCCCGTGGCTGGGTCCCCCCGGTCACCGAGGAGGGCGAGCCGGAGTGGCAGCAGGGTGACTCGTTCCGCCTGCGCACCTCGCTGGGCCGCGCGCTCTTCAACGAGCTGCTGCCCGAGGACTACCCGTTCGTCGACTACTCCGTCGGCAAGAAGCAGCTCTCCGAGATCGTCAACGACCTCGCCGAGCGCTACCCCAAGGTCATCGTGGCGGCGACGCTCGACAACCTGAAGGCGGCGGGCTTCTACTGGGCGACCCGTTCCGGTGTCACCGTGGCCATCTCCGACGTCGTCGTGCCCGAGGCCAAGAAGGCCATCGTCAAGGGCTACGAGGAGCAGGACGAGAAGGTCCAGAAGCAGTACGAGCGCGGTCTGATCACCAAGGAAGAGCGCACGCAGGAGCTCATCGCGATCTGGACCAAGGCGACCAACGAGGTCGCCGAGGCGATGAACGCGAACTTCCCGAAGACGAACCCCATCTTCATGATGGTCGACTCGGGTGCCCGAGGAAACATGATGCAGATGCGTCAGATCGCGGGTATGCGTGGTCTGGTGTCGAACGCGAAGAACGAGACGATCCCGCGTCCCATCAAGGCGTCCTTCCGTGAGGGCCTCACCGTTCTGGAGTACTTCATCTCCACGCACGGTGCCCGTAAGGGTCTGGCGGACACCGCCCTGCGTACCGCCGACTCGGGTTACCTGACCCGTCGTCTGGTGGACGTCTCGCAGGACGTGATCATCCGCGAGGAGGACTGTGGCACCGAGCGCGGTCTGAAGCTGCGGATCGCCGAGCGCGGCGCCGACAACGTGCTGCGCAAGACGGACGACGTCGAGACCTCCGTGTACGCGCGGATGCTCGCCGAGGACGTCGTCGTGGACGGCAAGGTCATCGCGCCGGCCAACGTCGACCTGGGTGACGTGCTCATCGACGCCCTGGTCAACGCGGGCGTCGAAGAGGTCAAGACCCGCTCGGTCCTGACCTGTGAGTCGGCCGTCGGCACCTGTGCCTTCTGCTACGGCCGTTCGCTCGCCACCGGCAAGCTGGTCGACATCGGTGAGGCGGTCGGCATCATCGCCGCCCAGTCCATCGGTGAGCCCGGTACCCAGCTGACGATGCGTACCTTCCACACCGGTGGTGTGGCCGGTGACGACATCACCCAGGGTCTGCCGCGTGTCGTCGAGCTCTTCGAGGCGCGTCAGCCCAAGGGTGTCGCCCCGATCTCGGAGGCGGCCGGCCGCGTCCGCATCGAGGAGACCGAGAAGACCAAGAAGCTCGTCGTCACCCCGGACGACGGCACCGAAGAGACGGCGTTCCCGATCTCGAAGCGTGCCCGTCTGCTCGTGGGCGAGGGCGACCACGTCGAGGTGGGCCAGAAGCTCACCGTGGGTGCCACCAACCCGCACGACGTGCTGCGCATCCTGGGTCAGCGCGCGGTCCAGATCCACCTGGTCGCCGAGGTCCAGAAGGTCTACAACTCGCAGGGCGTGACGATCCACGACAAGCACATCGAGATCATCATCCGGCAGATGCTCCGCCGCGTGACGATCATCGAGTCCGGCGACGCGGAACTGCTGCCGGGCGAGCTCGTCGAGCGCTCGAAGTTCGAGACCGAGAACCGTCGTGTGGTCACCGAGGGCGGTCACCCCGCCTCCGGCCGTCCGCAGCTGATGGGTATCACCAAGGCCTCGCTGGCGACGGAGTCCTGGCTGTCGGCCGCCTCCTTCCAGGAGACGACCCGAGTGCTGACGGACGCGGCGATCAACGCCAAGTCCGACAGCCTCATCGGCCTCAAGGAGAACGTCATCATCGGTAAGCTCATCCCGGCCGGTACGGGTCTCGCCCGCTACCGCAACATCCGGGTGGAGCCGACCGAGGAGGCCAAGGCCGCGATGTACTCGGCCGTCGGCTACGACGACATCGACTACTCGCCGTTCGGCTCGGGCTCCGGCCAGGCCGTGCCGCTGGAGGACTACGACTACGGTCCGTACAACCAGTAAGCAGTAGTGGTACCGGAGGGCGGCCGTCCCGTGAGGGGCGGCCGCCCTCCGGCGTTCCCGTCGGAGGTAGGTTGGCGGCCACCCGCCAGCGGTACCCGCCCGGGGCCGCCCCGCCGGGCCGCCGCCGGGCCGGGGAGCCGTCCGACCGAGGAGCCGCCCGTGCCCGCCCGACCCCGTCTGCTGTACGTCACCGACCTCACCTATCCGGCCCGGGGTCGGCGGTACGGGGACGAGGACACCCTGCTCACCGCCCGGCTGCGGGAGAGCTTCGACCTGGCTCTCTGCCATCCGCTGGACGCCCCCGCCCTGATGGACGCCTTCGACGCCGTCGTCGTCCGCAACAGCGGGCCCGTCCTGGCGTACCGCGCGGCGCACGAGGAGTTCCGGGCCCGCGCCCTGGAGCGGGGCACCCGCGTCTACAACCCGCTGCACGGGCGCGGTGACATGGCGGGCAAGCAGTACCTGCTCGACCTGACGGCCGAGGGCTACCCGGTGATACCCACCGTGGAGCGGGTGGAGGACCTGCACCTGTTGCCGGAGGCCGCCCTGTACGCGGTCAAGCCCAAGGACGGCGCGGACTCGCTGGGCCTGCGCTTCCTGCCGTACGGGGAACTGGCGGGCCTCGACCTGGACGGGCTGCTCGTCCAGCCGAAGGTGGAATTCCGCTACGAGGTGTCCTTCGTCTACGTGGACGACCGGTTCCAGTACGCGCTCCACACCCCCGACCCCGCCCGCCGCTGGGTCCTGGAGCCGTACGAGCCGACCGGCGAGGACCTCGCCTTCGCGCGCCGCTTCCTCGACTGGAACGCCCTGGGCCACGGGGTCCAGCGGGTGGACGCCTGCCGGGCGCCCGGGGGAGAGCTGCTGCTCGTGGAGCTGGAGGACCTCAACCCGTACCTCTCGCTCGATCTGGTGCCGGAGGAGACCCGGGAACGGTTCGCCGTCGAGCTGTCGGACTCGCTGCTGCGGTTCCTCGCCGGGTGACCGGGGCGGCACGCTCCGTCGCCGGTCAGGGGGGCCGGGGCCGGTGTGACACGGGTCGCTGACCTGCGCGTGGGCATTTGTTTTGACCGGAGTCCATGCGATAGGTACGCTCATGCCTTGTGCCTGGGGTGTGCCTGGGCTCGTGTGCGTGTCTTCAACCGCACCGCGAGTCCGTCACCGGCCACCGCGATTCCGCGCCTTTCCCGCTTCGGCGGGAGGCTGCGAGATCCGACACACCCGACCGCGTGGGTCGGCGAATGTTCCAGGTTAGTTTCACCGACGGCACACAGAAACCGGAGAAGTAGTGCCTACGATCCAGCAGCTGGTCCGGAAGGGCCGGCAGGACAAGGTCGAGAAGAACAAGACGCCCGCACTTGAGGGTTCCCCTCAGCGTCGCGGCGTCTGCACGCGTGTGTTCACGACCACCCCGAAGAAGCCGAACTCGGCGCTCCGTAAGGTCGCGCGTGTGCGTCTGACCTCCGGCATCGAGGTCACGGCCTACATCCCGGGTGAGGGTCACAACCTGCAGGAGCACTCGATCGTGCTCGTGCGCGGTGGCCGTGTGAAGGACCTGCCGGGTGTTCGTTACAAGATCATCCGTGGTTCCCTCGACACGCAGGGCGTCAAGAACCGTAAGCAGGCTCGCAGCCGCTACGGCGCCAAGAAGGAGAAGTAAGAATGCCTCGTAAGGGCCCCGCCCCGAAGCGCCCGGTCATCATCGACCCGGTCTACAGCTCTCCTCTTGTCACCTCGCTGATCAACAAGATCCTGCTGGACGGCAAGCGTTCCACCGCCGAGCGCATCGTGTACGGCGCCATGGAGGGTCTTCGCGAGAAGACCGGCCAGGACCCGGTCATCACGCTGAAGCGCGCGCTGGAGAACGTCAAGCCGGCTCTTGAGGTCAAGTCCCGCCGTGTCGGTGGCGCCACCTACCAGGTGCCGATCGAGGTCAAGCCGGGCCGCGCGTCCACGCTGGCCCTCCGCTGGCTCGTCGGTTACTCCCGCGCCCGTCGCGAGAAGACCATGACCGAGCGCCTCATGAACGAGCTCCTCGACGCCTCGAACGGGCTCGGAGCCGCGGTCAAGAAGCGTGAGGACACGCACAAGATGGCCGAGTCCAACAAGGCCTTCGCGCACTACCGCTGGTAGTCGCAACCCACATCGAGACCGAGAGAAGACTGAAGCCTTATGGCTACCACTTCGCTTGACCTGGGCAAGGTGCGCAACATTGGCATCATGGCCCACATCGACGCGGGCAAGACGACCACCACCGAGCGGATCCTGTTCTACACCGGCGTCTCGTACAAGATCGGTGAGGTCCACGACGGCGCTGCCACGATGGACTGGATGGAGCAGGAGCAGGAGCGCGGCATCACGATCACGTCGGCCGCGACGACCTGCCACTGGTCGCTCGAGGACGTCGATCACACGATCAACATCATCGACACGCCGGGTCACGTCGACTTCACCGTCGAGGTGGAGCGTTCCCTGCGCGTGCTCGACGGTGCTGTCACCGTGTTCGACGGTGTCGCTGGTGTCGAGCCCCAGTCCGAGACTGTCTGGCGTCAGGCGGACCGCTACGGCGTTCCGCGTATCTGCTTCGTCAACAAGCTCGACCGCACCGGTGCCGACTTCCTGCGCTGCGTCGACATGATCGTGGGCCGCCTCGGCGCCACCCCGATCGTCATGCAGCTCCCGATCGGTGCCGAGGCCGACTTCCAGGGTGTCGTCGACCTCGTCCGCATGAAGGCGCTCGTCTGGTCCGCCGACGCGAGCAAGGGCGAGATGTACGACGTAGTCGACATCCCGGCCGACCTCGCAGAGCTGGCCGAGGAGTACCGCGCCAAGCTCGTCGAGACCGTCTCCGAGAACGACGAGCAGCTCATGGAGCTCTTCCTGGAGGGCATCGAGCCCACCGAGGAGCAGCTCTACGCGGCCGTCCGCCGCATCACCATCGCTTCCGGCAAGGGCGGCGACACCACGGTCACCCCGGTGTTCTGTGGTACCGCGTTCAAGAACAAGGGCGTCCAGCCCCTGCTCGACGCTGTCGTCCGCTACCTGCCGTCGCCCCTGGACGTCGAGGCCATCGAGGGCCACGACGTCAAGGACCCCGAGGTCGTCGTCAAGCGCAAGCCGTCCGACGACGAGCCGCTGTCGGCCCTCGCGTTCAAGATCGCGAGCGACCCGCACCTCGGCAAGCTCACCTTCGTCCGGATCTACTCCGGTCGCCTGGAGGCCGGCACCGCGGTGCTGAACTCCGTCAAGGGCAAGAAGGAGCGCATCGGCAAGATCTACCGCATGCACGCGAACAAGCGTGAGGAGATCGACTCGGTGGGCGCCGGCGACATCATCGCCGTGATGGGCCTGAAGCAGACCACCACCGGTGAGACGCTGTGCGACGACAAGAACCCGGTGATCCTGGAGTCCATGGACTTCCCGGCGCCGGTCATCCAGGTCGCGATCGAGCCCAAGTCCAAGGGTGACCAGGAGAAGCTGGGTGTAGCCATCCAGCGTCTCGCGGAGGAGGACCCCTCCTTCCAGGTCCACTCGGACGAGGAGACCGGCCAGACCATCATCGGTGGCATGGGCGAGCTCCACCTCGACATCCTCGTCGACCGTATGCGTCGCGAGTTCAAGGTCGAGGCGAACGTCGGCAAGCCGCAGGTCGCGTACCGCGAGACGATCCGCAAGACCGTCGAGCGCGTGGACTACACCCACAAGAAGCAGACCGGTGGTACCGGTCAGTTCGCCAAGGTGCAGATCGCGATCGAGCCCATCGAGGGTGGCGACGCCTCCTACGAGTTCGTGAACAAGGTCACCGGTGGCCGCATCCCGAAGGAGTACATCCCTTCGGTCGACGCGGGTGCGCAGGAGGCCATGCAGTTCGGCATCCTGGCCGGCTACGAGATGACTGGCGTCCGCGTCATCCTTCTCGACGGTGGCTACCACGAGGTCGACTCCTCCGAGCTCGCGTTCAAGATCGCGGGTTCGCAGGCCTTCAAGGAGGCCGCGCGGAAGGCTTCGCCGGTCATCCTCGAGCCCATGATGTCCGTCGAGGTCACCACGCCCGAGGACTACATGGGTGAGGTCATCGGCGACATCAACTCCCGCCGTGGCCAGATCCAGGCCATGGAGGAGCGCAGCGGCGCTCGCGTCGTGAAGGGCCTCGTGCCCCTTTCGGAGATGTTCGGCTACGTCGGAGACCTCCGCAGCAAGACCTCGGGTCGCGCAAGCTACTCGATGCAGTTCGACTCCTACGCCGAGGTTCCGCGGAACGTCGCCGAGGAGATCATCGCGAAGGCCAAGGGCGAGTAACTCTTCCGAGTACACGCTTTAGGCTTGACACCAGTCGTCGGGGCTCGGCCCCCGGAACCCGAGGAACGGGCCCCGGCGACTGGCATCCCAGCAAAGATCACCTGGCGCCGATGAGTAAGGCGTACCAGAACCACTCCGCAGGAGGACCCCAGTGGCGAAGGCAAAGTTCGAGCGGACTAAGCCGCACGTCAACATCGGCACCATCGGTCACATCGACCACGGTAAGACGACCCTCACGGCCGCCATTACCAAGGTGCTGCACGACGCGTACCCGGACCTGAACGAGGCCTCGGCCTTCGACCAGATCGACAAGGCTCCCGAGGAGCGCCAGCGCGGTATCACGATCTCGATCGCGCACGTCGAGTACCAGACCGAGTCGCGTCACTACGCCCACGTCGACTGCCCCGGTCACGCGGACTACATCAAGAACATGATCACGGGTGCCGCGCAGATGGACGGCGCCATCCTCGTGGTCGCCGCCACCGACGGCCCGATGCCGCAGACCAAGGAGCACGTGCTCCTGGCCCGCCAGGTCGGCGTTCCGTACATCGTCGTCGCCCTGAACAAGGCCGACATGGTGGACGACGAGGAGATCCTGGAGCTCGTCGAGCTCGAGGTTCGTGAGCTCCTCTCCGAGTACGAGTTCCCGGGCGACGACCTTCCGGTCGTCCGCGTCTCGGCGCTCAAGGCGCTCGAGGGCGACAAGGAGTGGGCCGAGAAGCTCCTCGGTCTGATGAAGGCCGTCGACGAGGCCATCCCGCAGCCCGAGCGTGACGTCGACAAGCCGTTCCTGATGCCGATCGAGGACGTCTTCACGATCACCGGTCGTGGCACCGTCGTCACCGGTCGTATCGAGCGCGGTATCCTCAAGGTCAACGAGACCGTCGACATCATCGGCATCAAGACCGAGAAGACCACCACCACGGTCACCGGTATCGAGATGTTCCGCAAGCTGCTCGACGAGGGCCAGGCCGGTGAGAACGTCGGTCTGCTCCTCCGTGGCATCAAGCGCGAGGACGTCGAGCGCGGCCAGGTCATCATCAAGCCGGGTTCGGTCACGCCGCACACCAGCTTCGAGGCCCAGTCGTACATCCTGTCGAAGGACGAGGGTGGCCGTCACACCCCGTTCTTCAACAACTACCGCCCGCAGTTCTACTTCCGTACCACGGACGTGACCGGCGTCGTGACCCTCCCCGAGGGCACCGAGATGGTCATGCCGGGCGACAACACCGCCATGAGCGTTGAGCTGATCCAGCCCATCGCCATGGAGGAGGGCCTCAAGTTCGCCATCCGTGAGGGTGGCCGGACCGTCGGCGCCGGCCAGGTCGTCAAGATCAACGCCTGATCTTGAACTGACCTGGTGGCTCGCAGGAGCCGCTGAGCAGTAGGGAAGGGCCCCGCACCGAAAGGTGCGGGGCCCTTTCGCATGCCCGGGGGAGGGGAGGGGGCCGAGGTGCGTACGGGATCTCGCGGGGGAGCCCTGTGCGGGATCTTGAGGAAGAGCCCTGTGCGTGGGGTCTCCGGAGTCCCGGACGAGCCCTTTTACGGGATCCCAGGGGAGCCGGGCGTGTCTGTACGGGATCCTCCCGGGGAGGGGTGGCCCGTACGGGTTCCCCAGGTGGGCGGGGTGGCCCGCTCCGGGAGAACCCTGTCAGGGCCGCCAGCTCCAGGGTCGGCAGTCTGGGCCGAGGCCCACCACGACCGGTCCCCCGGCGTCCAGGTGCAGGGCGGGGACCTCCACCGAGGGCCCTCCCGTACGGGTCCGCAGGGCGCCCCCGGCGCGTAGCCGCACCCTGCCGTCCTCGCCGGTGCCGAGCAGCACCGTGCCCAGGGCCGCCGAGTGGGCGACGGACACCTCCCCGAAGCCGTCGAGGCCGCTGTCGCCCGCCGGGCCCAGCAGCGCGGCGGCGGCCGGGGGCCGGTAGTACAGCTCCCCTCCGGCCGACGCCACCGTTGAGCCCGACACCGGCAGCCGCTCCGGCCGTACCGCCCCGTCCACCCAGTGCCGTACGGACTCCGGTCCCGCCGCGTACACGTGCACCCGGCCCGCGCCGTCGACGGAGACCGCCGGACGGTCCTGGACCGGACCCGCCCACGGCAGCGCCCGCCACGACCCCCAGGGGCCGTCCGCCGCCCGCACCCGGGACGAGAGGCCCCGCTCCGCGTCCCGCACGAAGAGGTGCACCCGCCCGTCGGGGGCCGTCACCGCCACCGGGGCGCCGACCCGGCGCCCCCGGTCGTCCTCCCGCTCCGGGTTCCCGAGTCCCCGCCAGGCCAGGAACGGGCCGCCGGGGGAGCGCTGCTCCAGGAGCACCAGCTCCCGCCGGTTCGCCCCGCCGTGCCCGTCGAGCGCGGAGAACCGCACCCCGAACAGCAGCAGCCGCCCGTCGGCCGTGACCGCCGATCCCAGCGCGGGCGCCAGCGGGCCGCCGCCCAGGTCCTCCGGCTCGCCCCAGACGCCGGGCGCCGACTCGCGCCAGCGGACCGCGCGCAGCCCCAGGACCCCGTACGCGGCGAGCCGCCCGCCCGGTTCCGTCACGGGCACGGGCCCCGCGCCCGGCCAGCGGTGGTGCGTGGAGCGGACCCAGCCCTTGCGGCTGGTGAGCGGACGGTCGCCCCCGACGCCGTAGTCGCCGCACCCGGAGGGGTTCCCGCAGTGCCAGTCGGGGTCGCCCCCGTAGGGGACGAGCCGCGCGGCCTTCTCCCGGAGCGTGCGCGGCGGCAGGTTCTTGGGCCAGTGCCGGTTGTAGTAGCCCCGGAACGCGCTCGTCGTGAACGCCGGGACCGGACCGCCGTCCCGGACCGCGTCCGTGACCCAGCGGGCGAGCGCCGCCCAGGTGAAGGAGGCGGCCGCCGTGTGGTCCCCGTGGTCCGCGTACCCCGGCTGCTCGGAGTCCCGCTTCCGGGTCGCCTCGTCGCTGAGCTGGATGTCCGGATCGGGGTCCAGGGTGTGCACCACCGTCGGCCGGTAGCGGCGCAGCAGCCCGGCGAGGACCTCGACCAGCCGGTCGTAGTCGTAGGTGTCCGAACGGGTCAGCGGTGAACCGGCCGGCAGACGGGTCGGCAGTTCCAGGGCCCGGTCGCCCCAGAGCGCGGGCAGCGCCATGTAGCGGCGGGTGGTGTGCATCGGCAGGTTGAGGAAGACCAGCTCGACCCGGCGGGTGCCGTGGACGAGGGTATCGACCTCCGCGCGGCGCCCGCCGGACAGCCCGAGGACCTCGCGCCGCCAGGGGGTGAACACCGGCAGCCCGAGCGCCACCGCGTACGACTGCCGCAGCCCCTGCTGGCGCGCGGCGGAGTAGGCGGCGCGGTCCGGGGGAGCCTCGGGCATCCCCGCGATCCGGTTCCTGCCGGTGTGCTCCCCGGCCGTCACGTACACCGTGACCAGCGGGACCCCGGCGTCGAGCAGCCGCCGCGCGTCGGGGTTCATGAAGTACAGGTCGTCGTCCGGGTGCGCGGCGAACTGCATGAGCAGCGCCCGGCGCGCCCGGGCGGAGGCGATCGGCCTGCCGGGCGCCGGGTCGGCCGTCGGCGCGGTCCTGCGCGGCTCGGGCACGGAGCACCCGGCGGCGACCGGGAGGACCGCGAGAGCGGCGAGAAGCGTCCGGCGACGGGGGGCTGGGGTCACGTGGGCGGTCCGTCCCTCGGTTCGGCGGTCCTCTGCAAGACGGATATCCGGTCCCGGGGGTTGTGTACGCACCGGCGCACGGTCGCGGAGACCGCCCGGGCGGAGAATTCCTCCGGAAGGACGGCCGGGGGGGGGGAGTCCGAGGCGGCCGCGGACCGCCCAGAGGACCTCGCCTGGGCTCCGTACTACGGGACGAGCCCAGCGGACGGGCCCCGTAAGGGACGAGCCCGGGGCGGGTGCCGTGCCGCCGGGAATCGCGGGGCCCGGGCGCCGGGGGCGGTCCGGGGAGTCTCGGGGACGGGCCCGCAGGGGCAGGGCCGACAGGGTCCGGAGCGGGCCGCCGCACGCGCCCCGGCGCATGTCCCTACGTGACGTGGGGTACAGTCTTCCACCCCGATTGGCGGCCGGACGGCCCCGTATGGCAAACTGTCGGGGTTGCTCGGTTGAGTGCCGATGCTGCGCGCCTCCCGTCGGGAGGACCGGAAGCGAGTCCCACAGTACTCGTCGTCCCTTTTCAGGGGCGGACGTACGGGAATCTTCTGGGAAGCGTCAGCGGGGTGCAGGCCAGGCACCCGGTGGGTGTTCCACCCCCGGCCTGCGGTCACGGTGACCGCGCCCCCTTGGTTGGGAAGTCCTCAGGGACTTCTGCGTAGAGGGAGCGCGACACGCCCGACCGCGTGGGTCGGAGGAGGGACAGCACTTCCCAGGAAGTGCGGCCCTTCGGGTTCCAGAGCGTTACGAGACAAAGGACTACTAGTAGCCATGGCGGGACAGAAGATCCGCATCCGGCTCAAGGCCTACGACCACGAGGTCATCGACTCCTCGGCGAAGAAGATCGTCGAGACGGTGACCCGCACTGGTGCGTCGGTCGCGGGCCCGGTGCCGCTGCCCACTGAGAAGAACGTGTACTGCGTCATCAAGTCGCCGCACAAGTACAAGGACTCGCGCGAGCACTTCGAGATGCGCACGCACAAGCGCCTCATCGACATCCTCGACCCCACGCCGAAGACGGTTGACTCGCTCATGCGTCTCGACCTCCCGGCGGGCGTCGACATCGAGATCAAGCTCTGAGGGCGCGCGAGATGGCTAAGAACATCAAGGGCATCCTGGGCGAGAAGCTCGGCATGACGCAGGTCTGGGACGAGAACAACCGGATCGTTCCGGTGACCGTCGTCAAGGCCGGCCCCAATGTCGTGACCCAGGTCCGTACGAACGACGTCGACGGCTACGAGTCGGTCCAGATCGCCTTCGGCGAGATCGACCCTCGCAAGGTGAACAAGCCCCTCAAGGGTCACTTCGCCAAGGCCGACGTCACCCCGCGCCGCCACCTGGTGGAGCTCCGCACCGCTGACGCCTCCGAGTACACGCTCGGCCAGGAGATCACCGCCGAGCTCTTCGAGGCCGGCGTGAAGGTCGACGTCACCGGTAAGAGCAAGGGCAAGGGCTTCGCCGGTGTCATGAAGCGCCACAACTTCCGTGGTGGCAAGGCTTCGCACGGTGCCCACCGCGTGCACCGCAAGCCCGGTTCGATCGGTGGCTGCGCCACCCCGGGCCGTGTCTTCAAGGGCATGAAGATGGCCGGTCGCATGGGCAACGAGCGTGTGACCACCCAGAACCTGACCGTCCACGCCGTTGACGCCGAGAAGGGTCTGCTGCTCATCAAGGGCGCCGTCCCCGGCCCCAACGGTGGCCTCGTCCTGGTCCGCACCGCGGCCAAGGGGGTTTGAGGAACCGATGAGCACCATTGACATCCTTTCGCCGGCAGGCGACAAGACCGGGACCGTCGAGCTCCCCGAGGAGATCTTCGGCGCCAAGGTCAGCGTTCCGCTGATCCACCAGGTCGTCGTCGCGCAGCTGGCAGCGGCCCGTCAGGGCACGCACAAGACCAAGCGCCGTGGCGAAGTCCGTGGTGGTGGCCGCAAGCCTTACCGCCAGAAGGGCACCGGCCGCGCCCGTCAGGGTTCGACCCGCGCTCCGCAGTTCGTCGGCGGTGGCGTCGTCCACGGCCCGCAGCCGCGTGACTACTCGCAGCGGACCCCGAAGAAGATGAAGGCCGCCGCCCTCCGCGGTGCCCTCTCGGACCGGGCCACCCACTCCCGCATCCACGTCGTGACCGGCGTGGTCGAGGGCGGGGTCTCCACCAAGGCCGTCAAGACGCTGCTCGGCAAGATCTCGGAGCGCAAGAACCTGCTCCTGGTCGTCGAGCGCTCCGACGAGGCCGCGTGGCTGTCCGCTCGTAACCTGCCCCAGGTGCACATCCTGGAGCCGGGCCAGCTCAACACGTACGACGTGATCGTCTCCGACGACGTGGTCTTCACCAAGGCCGCCCTCGAGTCCTTCGTGTCTGGCCCCCAGACCGCTGAGACCGAAGGGAGCGACGCCTGATGACTGAGGCCGTCGTCACCAGCAAGACCTTCTCGGACCCGCGCGACATCCTGATCAAGCCGGTCGTCTCCGAGAAGAGCTACGCCCTGCTGGACGAGAACAAGTACACGTTCATCGTCGCGCCTGGCTCCAACAAGACCCAGATCAAGCAGGCCGTCGAGGCGGTCTTCTCGGTCAAGGTCACCGGGGTCAACACGATCAACCGCCAGGGCAAGCGCAAGCGCACCAAGGCCGGTTTCGGTAAGCGCAAGGACACCAAGCGCGCCATCGTGACCCTTGCCGAGGGCAACCGTATCGACATCTTCGGCGGTCCGACCGCCTAACGGCGGTCTGGATCGTCCGGAATCGGACGAGGACTGAGAAATGGGAATCCGCAAGTACAAGCCGACTACGCCGGGCCGCCGTGGCTCCTCCGTAGCCGACTTCGTCGAGATCACGCGGTCCACGCCGGAGAAGTCGCTGGTCCGCCCCCTGCACAGCAAGGGCGGCCGTAACAACACCGGTCGGATCACGGTTCGACACCAGGGTGGCGGCCACAAGCGCGCCTACCGGGTGATCGACTTCCGTCGTCACGACAAGGACGGCGTGCCGGCGAAGGTCGCTCACATCGAGTACGACCCCAACCGCACCGCGCGCATCGCGCTGCTCCACTACGTGGACGGCGAGAAGCGCTACATCATCGCCCCCAAGGGTCTGACGCAGGGTGACCGCGTCGAGAACGGCCCCGGCGCTGACATCAAGCCCGGCAACAACCTGGCGCTCCGCAACATCCCGGTCGGTACCACGATCCACGCGATCGAGCTCCGTCCCGGTGGCGGCGCCAAGTTCGCGCGCTCCGCTGGTGCCTCCGTGCAGCTGCTGGCGAAGGAGGGCACGATGGCCCACCTTCGTATGCCGTCCGGTGAGATCCGTCTCGTCGACGCCCGCTGCCGCGCCACCATCGGCGAGGTCGGCAACGCCGAGCAGTCGAACATCAACTGGGGCAAGGCCGGCCGTAAGCGTTGGCTGGGCGTTCGCCCGACCGTCCGCGGTGTGGCGATGAACCCGGTGGACCACCCGCACGGTGGTGGTGAGGGTAAGACCTCCGGTGGTCGTCACCCGGTCTCCCCGTGGGGTCAGAAGGAGGGTCGTACTCGCTCGCCGAAGAAGGCTTCGAGCAAGTACATCGTCCGCCGCCGCAAGACGAACAAGAAGCGCTAGGAGCGGGTTTAGATGCCGCGCAGTCTCAAGAAGGGACCCTTCGTCGACGGACACCTCGTAAAGAAGGTGGACGTACAGAACGAAGCCGGTACCAAGAACGTCATCAAGACCTGGTCCCGTCGCTCGATGATCATCCCGGCCATGCTCGGCCACACGATCGCGGTGCACAACGGCAAGACCCACATTCCGGTGTTTGTCACCGAGTCGATGGTCGGCCACAAGCTCGGCGAGTTCTCGCCGACGCGCACCTTCCGGGGTCACGTGAAGGACGACCGGAAGTCGAAGCGCCGCTAGTAGCGGGGTGGAATGACCATGACAGACACTGGAAGGACAACCATGGAAGCCAGGGCCCAGGCGCGGTACATCCGCGTCACGCCCATGAAGGCCCGCCGAGTGGTGGACCTTATCCGTGGCATGGACGCCACGGAGGCTCAGGCGGTCCTGCGTTTCGCCCCGCAGGCCGCGAGCGTGCCGGTTGGCAAGGTGCTTGACAGCGCCATTGCCAACGCCGCGCACAACTACGACCACACCGACGCCTCTTCGCTGGTCATCAGCGAGGCGTACGTGGATGAGGGCCCGACCCTGAAGCGGTTCCGTCCGCGTGCTCAGGGCCGTGCCTACCGGATCCGTAAGCGGACCAGCCACATCACCGTGGTCGTCAGCAGCAAGGAAGGAACCCGGTAATGGGCCAGAAGGTTAACCCGCATGGGTTCCGGCTCGGCATCACCACGGACTTCAAGTCCCGTTGGTACGCCGACAAGCTGTACAAGGACTACGTCAAGGAAGACGTCGCCATCCGTCGGATGATGACGTCCGGCATGGAGCGCGCCGGCATCTCGAAGGTTGAGATCGAGCGCACCCGTGACCGCGTGCGGGTGGACATCCACACCGCGCGTCCCGGCATCGTCATCGGCCGCCGTGGCGCCGAGGCCGACCGCATCCGCGGCGACCTCGAGAAGCTCACGGGCAAGCAGGTCCAGCTGAACATCCTCGAGGTCAAGAACCCCGAGATGGACGCTCAGCTGGTCGCCCAGGCCGTTGCCGAGCAGCTCTCCTCCCGCGTCTCCTTCCGTCGTGCCATGCGCAAGAGCATGCAGGGCACGATGAAGGCCGGCGCCAAGGGCATCAAGATCCAGTGCGGCGGTCGTCTCGGCGGCGCCGAGATGTCCCGCTCGGAGTTCTACCGCGAGGGCCGTGTGCCCCTGCACACCCTCCGCGCGAACGTCGACTACGGCTTCTTCGAGGCCAAGACCACCTTCGGCCGCATCGGCGTGAAGGTCTGGATCTACAAGGGCGACGTCAAGAACATCGCCGAGGTCCGCGCCGAGAACGCTGCTGCCCGTGCGGGTAACCGCCCGGCCCGTGGCGCCGGCGCTGGCGACCGTCCCGCCGGCCGTGGTGGCCGTGGTGGCGAGCGTGGCGGCCGCGGCCGCAAGCCGCAGCAGCAGTCCGCGCCGGCTGCCGAGGCCCCCAAGGCCGAGGCTCCCGCCGCCGCTGCCGCTCCGGCTGAGAGCACCGGAACGGAGGCCTGACCGACATGCTGATCCCCCGTAGGGTCAAGCACCGCAAGCAGCACCACCCGAAGCGCTCCGGCGCCAGCAAGGGTGGTACGCAGGTTGCGTTCGGCGAGTACGGCATTCAGGCCCTCACGCCGGCTTACGTGACCAACCGCCAGATCGAGGCGGCTCGTATCGCGATGACCCGCCACATCAAGCGTGGCGGCAAGGTCTGGATCAACATCTACCCGGACCGCCCGCTGACGAAGAAGCCTGCCGAGACCCGCATGGGTTCCGGTAAGGGTTCTCCGGAGTGGTGGATCGCGAACGTCAAGCCGGGTCGGGTGATGTTCGAACTGTCCTACCCGAACGAGAAGATCGCGCGCGAGGCCCTGACCCGTGCGGCCCACAAGCTGCCGATGAAGTGCAAGATCGTGAAGCGCGAAGCAGGTGAGCTGTGATGTCGGCCGGTACCAAGGCGTCCGAGCTGCGCGAGCTGGGCAACGAGGAGCTTCTCAACAAGCTCCGCGAGGCCAAGGAAGAGCTGTTCAACCTCCGCTTCCAGGCGGCGACGGGCCAGCTCGAGAACCACGGTCGGCTCAAGTCCGTCCGTAAGGACATCGCCCGGATCTACACCCTGATGCGCGAGCGCGAGCTGGGCATCGAGACGGTGGAGAACGTCTGATGAGCGAGAGCAACGTGACTGAGAAGACCGAGCGCAACGCTCGCAAGGTCCGCGAGGGCCTGGTCGTCAGCGACAAGATGGACAAGACCGTCGTCGTCGCTGTCGAGGACCGCGTCAAGCACGCGCTGTACGGCAAGGTCATCCGCCGTACGAACAAGCTCAAGGCTCACGACGAGCAGAACGCCGCCGGCATCGGTGACCGCGTCCTCCTGATGGAGACGCGCAAGCTGTCCGCCACGAAGCACTGGCGCGTCGTCGAGATCCTCGAGAAGGCCAAGTAATTCTTGAAGGGGTAACCCTTCGAGTTCGTTCCGCCAGGCTCGGCAGGGGCTTCCACGGAAGCCCCTGCCGGGAACCGGCAGACAAATCAGGAGATAGACGTGATCCAGCAGGAGTCGCGACTGCGTGTCGCCGACAACACTGGTGCCAAGGAGATCCTTTGCATCCGTGTTCTCGGTGGCTCGGGTCGCCGCTACGCGGGCATCGGTGACGTCATCGTCGCCACCGTCAAGGACGCGATCCCCGGTGGCAACGTGAAGAAGGGTGACGTCGTCAAGGCGGTCATCGTTCGCACCGTCAAGGAGCGCCGCCGCCAGGACGGCTCGTACATCCGCTTCGACGAGAACGCCGCTGTCATTCTCAAGAACGACGGCGACCCTCGTGGCACCCGTATCTTCGGCCCGGTGGGCCGTGAGCTGCGCGAGAAGAAGTTCATGAAGATCATCTCGCTCGCGCCGGAGGTGCTGTAAGCATGAAGATCAAGAAGGGCGACCTGGTCCAGGTCATCACCGGTAAGGACAAGGGCAAGCAGGGCAAGGTCATCACGGCCTTCCCCCGTGAGAACCGCGTCCTGGTCGAGGGTGTCAACCGGGTCAAGAAGCACACCAAGGCCGGCCCGTCGCAGGCCGGTGGCATCGTCACGACCGAGGCTCCGGTCCACGTCTCCAACGTCCAGCTGGTCGTGGAGAAGGACGGCAAGAAGGTCGTCACGCGTGTCGGTTACCGCTTCGACGACGAGGGCAACAAGATCCGCGTTGCCAAGCGGACGGGTGAGGACATCTGATGGCTACCACCACTCCGCGTCTCAAGACGAAGTACCGCGAGGAGATCGCGGGCAAGCTGCGTGAAGAGTTCTCCTACGAGAACGTCATGCAGATCCCCGGCCTCGTGAAGATCGTGGTGAACATGGGTGTCGGCGACGCCGCCCGTGACTCGAAGCTCATGGACGGTGCCGTCCGTGACCTGACCACCATCACCGGTCAGAAGCCGGCCGTCACCAAGGCCCGCAAGTCCATCGCGCAGTTCAAGCTGCGCGAAGGTCAGCCGATCGGTGCGCACGTCACCCTCCGTGGCGACCGCATGTGGGAGTTCCTGGACCGCACCCTGTCGCTCGCGCTTCCGCGCATCCGCGACTTCCGTGGTCTGTCCCCCAAGCAGTTCGACGGGCGTGGCAACTACACCTTCGGTCTCACGGAGCAGGTCATGTTCCACGAGATCGACCAGGACAAGATCGACCGTGTCCGGGGTATGGACATCACCGTGGTGACCACGGCGACCAACGACGACGAGGGCCGTGCCCTTCTGCGTCACCTCGGCTTCCCGTTCAAGGAGGCGTAAGCGAGATGGCGAAGAAGGCTCTCATCGCGAAGGCTGCCCGCAAGCCCAAGTTCGGCGTGCGCGGCTACACGCGCTGCCAGCGCTGTGGTCGTCCCCACTCCGTGTACCGCAAGTTCGGCCTGTGCCGCGTGTGCCTTCGTGAGATGGCTCACCGTGGCGAGCTGCCGGGCGTGACCAAGAGCTCCTGGTAAGCACCTCGCCCTTCGGGGCGTAGGGCTTCCTGGATCTCTCGGTAAGCACTGGGTTGGCGGATGCCCATCCCCTCATGGCTTAGGCTAGTGGGGTTGGGCGTCCGCCGCCCGTACGACTTACTACGCCGTAGGTCCCCGCGCCGCACCCGTCCCGCCCCTGTGTGGGGAGAGGGATGGCGCATACAGGAAACCCCGGCGAGAGAGGCCGAAGGCCAATTCATGACCATGACTGATCCGATCGCGGACATGCTGACTCGTCTGCGTAACGCGAACTCGGCATACCACGACTCCGTGTCGATGCCGCACAGCAAGATCAAGTCTCACATCGCGGAAATCCTCCAGCAGGAGGGCTTCATCACGGGCTGGAAGGTCGAGGACGCCGAGGTCGGCAAGAACCTCGTCCTCGAGCTCAAGTTCGGTCCGAACCGTGAGCGCTCCATCGCGGGCATCAAGCGGATCTCGAAGCCCGGTCTCCGGGTTTACGCGAAGTCCACCAACCTGCCGAAGGTTCTCGGCGGCCTGGGCGTGGCGATCATCTCCACGTCCCACGGTCTCCTGACCGGCCAGCAGGCAGGCAAGAAGGGCGTAGGTGGGGAAGTCCTCGCCTACGTCTGGTAGTCGGGAACGGAGGAATAGCTAATGTCGCGTATTGGCAAGCTGCCTATCCAGGTTCCCGCCGGCGTGGACGTCACCATCGATGGCCGCACGGTCACGGTCAAGGGTTCCAAGGGCACCCTGAGCCACACCGTCGCCGCGCCGATCGAGATCGTTAAGGGTGAGGACGGCGTTCTCAACGTCTCCCGTCCGAACGACGAGCGTCAGAACAAGGCCCTTCACGGCCTGTCCCGCACGCTGGTGGCCAACATGATCACCGGTGTGACCCAGGGTTACGTGAAGGCGCTCGAGATCAGCGGTGTCGGTTACCGCGTCGCCGCGAAGGGCTCCAACCTGGAGTTCCAGCTCGGCTACAGCCACCCGATCCTGGTCGAGGCGCCCGAGGGCATCTCGTTCAAGGTCGAGTCGCCGACCAAGTTCTCGGTCGAGGGCATCGACAAGCAGAAGGTCGGCGAGGTTGCGGCGAACATCCGCAAGCTGCGCAAGCCCGACCCGTACAAGGCCAAGGGCGTCAAGTACGCCGGCGAGGTCATCCGCCGCAAGGTCGGAAAGGCTGGTAAGTAAGCCATGGCATACGGTGTGAAGATCGCCAAGGGCGACGCTTACAAGCGTGCCGCCAAGGCTCGCCGCCACATCCGCATCCGCAAGAACGTGTCGGGTACGGCGGAGCGTCCGCGCCTCGTCGTGACGCGTTCGAACCGCGGTATCACCGCTCAGGTCATCGACGACCTCAAGGGTCACACCCTGGCGTCGGCGTCGAACCTGGACGCGTCGATCCGTGGTGGCGAGGGCGACAAGTCCGCGCAGGCCAAGCAGGTCGGCGCCCTGGTCGCCGAGCGCGCCAAGGCCGCCGGTGTCGAGACCGTCGTGTTCGACCGTGGTGGCAACAGGTACGCCGGGCGCATTGCCGCTCTGGCTGACGCCGCCCGCGAAGCCGGGCTGAAGTTCTAAGCCCCGGTTCCGGGACTAACGGACGTAACAGAGAGAGGTAAATCCAATGGCTGGACCCCAGCGCCGCGGAAGCGGTGCCGGTGGCGGCGAGCGGCGGGACCGGAAGGGCCGCGACGGTGGCCCTGCCGCCGAGAAGACCGCGTACGTTGAGCGCGTTGTCGCGATCAACCGCGTCGCCAAGGTTGTCAAGGGTGGTCGCCGCTTCAGCTTCACCGCGCTGGTCGTGGTGGGCGACGGTGACGGCACCGTAGGTGTCGGTTACGGCAAGGCCAAGGAAGTTCCCGCGGCCATCGCCAAGGGTGTCGAGGAAGCCAAGAAGAACTTCTTCAAGGTTCCGCGCATCCAGGGCACCATCCCTCACCCGATCACGGGCGAGCGTGCCGCGGGCGTCGTGCTCCTGAAGCCGGCTTCCCCCGGTACCGGTGTTATCGCCGGTGGCCCGGTGCGCGCCGTTCTGGAGTGCGCCGGCGTTCACGACATCCTGTCGAAGTCGCTCGGTTCTTCCAACGCGATCAACATCGTGCACGCGACCGTGGAGGCCCTCAAGGGCCTGCAGCGTCCCGAGGAGATCGCGGCTCGCCGTGGTCTGCCCCTCGAGGACGTCGCCCCCGCGGCTCTCCTTCGTGCACGTGCCGGGGCGGGTGCGTAATGGCTCGCCTCAAGGTCACGCAGAAGAAGTCGTACATCGGCAGCAAGCAGAACCACCGCGACACCCTGCGCTCGCTCGGCCTCAAGAAGGTCAACGACGTGGTTGTCAAGGAGGACCGCCCCGAGTTCCGCGGAATGGTGCACACCGTCCGCCACCTCGTGACGGTCGAGGAGGTTGACTGACATGGCGGAGAACAGCCCGCTGAAGGCCCACAACCTCCGTCCCGCCCCCGGTGCCAAGACCGCGAAGACCCGTGTCGGTCGTGGTGAGGCGTCGAAGGGTAAGACGGCCGGTCGTGGTACGAAGGGTACGAAGGCCCGCTACCAGGTTCCGCAGCGCTTCGAGGGCGGGCAGATGCCCCTCCACATGCGCCTGCCGAAGCTGAAGGGCTTCAAGAACCCCTTCCGCACCGAGTACCAGGTCGTGAACCTGGACAAGCTCACCGCACTCTACCCGCAGGGTGGAGAGGTCACGGTGGCCGATCTGGTCGCCAAGGGTGCGGTTCGCAAGAACCAGCTCGTCAAGGTGCTCGGCACCGGCGAGGTCTCCGTGGCGCTGCAGGTGACGGTCGACGCCGTCTCCGGCTCCGCCAAGGAGAAGATCGCCGCCGCCGGCGGCAGCGTCACCGAGCTCGTCTGAGTCTCGGCCCGACAGCACTGAGAAGCCCGGCCGGTTCCCCCTCGGGGAGCCGGCCGGGCTTCTCGGCGTCCGGGGGCGGATCACGGGGCCTTCCCGCCCCGCCCGGGAACCGGATCAGGCCGGAGGAGGACGCGCCCGCGCGCCTGGAGACAGCTCCGGGGCGGCTCCCGGCCCACGCCGGGCGGTGACACGTACGCGGGCGGTGACGGAGCGGTGACCGCGCTGCCCGGGGCCGGAGGGGCACGGCCGGGCCATCGGCGGGCGGGCCTCTTCGTACCGCGGGGGGCGGGTCCTGACCGTGCGGCGCGCGGGGCCGGTCCGGGTCGCTCGCGGGGACGGGTCAGAGGCGCGCTCGCGGGGCGGGTCGGCGGGCGTGGTCACCGGGCCCGCGTCAGGCGATCGAGCCTGACGTTCCGTGCGTCGGAGACCGAGGCTCCGGTGGCGGTCCACCGATGGCCGCACCACCGGAACCTGACTTCTTTGCGTGCGTTTCCCTCTGAACATGCCGGGATCCGACTGTTCCATCCGGTCGGTCCCGAACTGCGGAAACGGTCCTTCAGCTCGGAGGGGAGCCGCTTCGGGAGGGCTCTCCGGCCGGGCGGGGGCCCGGCCGGGGTCGTCCGCCGGACACCCGGAGGGCCCTCGCCCGGGGATAGGGGCCCGGCGTCGCCCTGAGACGTTTCCCGCTGGCTGTAGGGGCGGGTATGGTAGCGCCTGATAGCTTCCCCGGCAGTCTGCGCTCTGGTGCACGACTGCCGTGTTCTGTAATTGCTCCCATACAAACCGTCACCCTCACGCGCGTAACGCGGGGGTCGCAGGAGGCACCGTGCTCACCGCGTTCGCCCAGGCGTTCAAGACGCCCGACCTGCGCAAGAAGCTGCTCTTCACGCTCGCCATCATCGTGCTGTACCGCTTCGGGGCCCACATCCCGGTCCCCGGTGTCAGCTACGAGGCCGTCCAGCAGTGTGTCAAGCAGGCCAGTGAAGGCAACAACAGCCTGTTCGGCCTGGTCAACATGTTCAGTGGCGGCGCGCTGCTGCAGATCACCATCTTCGCGCTCGGCATCATGCCGTACATCACGGCGAGCATCATCCTGCAGCTGCTCACCGTCGTGATCCCGCGTCTGGAAGCCCTCAAGAAGGAGGGACAGTCCGGCACGGCCAAGATCACGCAGTACACCCGCTACCTGACGGTGGCCCTCGCGGTGCTGCAGGGCACGGGTCTCGTCGCCACCGCCAAGAGCGGTGCCCTCTTCAGCGGCTGCAACGTGGCCGACCAGGTCGTGCCCGACCCGTCGATCTTCACCATCGCCACCATGGTCCTCACGATGACCGCGGGTACCTGTGTCGTCATGTGGCTCGGTGAGCTGATCACCGACCGCGGCATCGGCAACGGCATGTCGATCCTGATGTTCATCTCGATCGCCGCCGGCTTCCCGGGCGCCCTGTGGAAGATCAAGGTCGAGGGCAACCTGGCCGACGGCTGGATCGAGTTCGGCACCGTGATCATCGTCGGCTTCGTGATGGTGGCCCTGGTGGTCTTCGTCGAGCAGGCCCAGCGGCGCATCCCGGTCCAGTACGCGAAGCGCATGATCGGCCGTCGTTCGTACGGTGGTACGTCCACGTACATCCCGCTGAAGGTGAACCAGGCGGGTGTGATTCCCGTCATCTTCGCCTCGTCGCTGCTCTACATCCCGGCCCTGGTCGCTCAGTTCTCGAGCTCCACCGCCGGATGGAAGACCTGGATCGAAGCCCACTTCGTCAAGGGTGACCACCCCTACTACATCGCCACCTACTTCCTCCTGATCGTGTTCTTCGCCTTCTTCTACGTGGCGATCTCGTTCAACCCCGAGGAAGTCGCGGACAACATGAAGAAGTATGGTGGCTTCATCCCGGGTATCCGGGCCGGTCGACCCACTGCCGAGTACCTGAGCTACGTACTCAACCGGATCACGTGGCCGGGCTCGCTGTACCTGGGTCTGATCGCTCTTGTGCCGACGATGGCGTTGGCAGGCTTCGGCGGCGCCAACGCCAACTTCCCCTTCGGCGGGACGAGCATCCTGATCATCGTGGGTGTGGGGCTGGAGACCGTGAAGCAGATCGAGAGCCAGCTTCAGCAGCGCAATTACGAAGGGTTCCTCCGCTGATGCGAATCGTCCTCGTCGGACCGCCCGGGGCCGGTAAGGGAACGCAGGCCGCGTACCTTGCCAAGAACCTGGACATCCCGCACATCTCCACCGGTGACCTGTTCCGTGCCAACATCTCGCAGGGCACGGAGCTGGGTGTGGAGGCGCAGTCGTACATGAAGGCCGGCCAGCTGGTGCCGGACTCCGTGACGATCGGGATGGCCAAGGACCGTATGGAGCAGCCGGACGCCGTGGGTGGCTTCCTGCTCGACGGGTTCCCGCGCAACGTGGCCCAGGCCGAGGCCCTGGACGAGACCCTCAAGGAGGGTCACGTACAGCTGGACGCGGTCCTGGACCTGGAGGTCCCCGAGGACGAGGTCGTGAAGCGGATCGCGGGTCGCCGCATCTGCCGCAACGACTCCTCGCACGTGTTCCACGTGACGTACCAGGCTCCGGCCGTCGAGGGCGTCTGCGACGTCTGCGGCGGGGAGCTGTACCAGCGCGACGACGACACGGAGGAGACCGTGCGCCGCCGCCTGGAGGTCTACCACACGGAGACCGAGCCGATCATCGACTACTACCGGGCGCAGGGCCTGGTCGTGACGATCTCGGCGCTCGGCAAGGTGGACGAGGTCACCGCCAAGGCGATGGCCGCGATCAAGAAGTAACCACGGTTCGTCCGATACGGCCGCGGTGCCCCTGGGGGCGCCGCGGCCGTATCGTTGTTCCGATACCCGTTTCCCGACGAAAGGCCGCGGCCACGATGGTGCAGATCAAGACCCCCGAGCAGATCGCGAAGATGCGTGAGGCGGGCCTTGTCGTCGCCGCCATCCACGCGGCGACCCGTGACGCGGCCGTGCCGGGCGCGACCACGCGGGACCTGGACGAGGTCGCGCGGAAGGTGATCGCCGAGCACGGTTCGAAGTCGAACTTCCTCGGGTACGGCGGGTTCCCCGCGACGATCTGCACCTCGGTGAACGAGGTCGTCGTCCACGGCATCCCCGACGAGAAGACCGTCCTGAAGGACGGCGACATCATCTCCATCGACGCGGGCGCGATCGTGGACGGCTGGCACGGTGACGCGGCCTACACCGCGTTCGTGGGCACCGGCCACGCGCCGGAGCTGGTCGAGCTCTCCCGGGTCACGGAGGAGTCGATGTGGGCCGGGATCGCGGCGATGCGGCTCGGCAACCGGCTGGTGGACATCTCGAAGGCGATCGAGACCTACATCAAGCGGCAGCCCCGCCCGCCGGTCGGCGACCACAGCCTCGGCCGGTACGGGATCATCGAGGACTACGGCGGCCACGGCATCGGCACCGAGATGCACATGGACCCGCACCTCCTGAACTACGTCTCCCGCAAGCGCGGCAAGGGCCCGAAGCTGGTGCCCGGCCTCTGCCTGGCGATCGAGCCGATGGTCTCGCTCGGCACCCCGGCGACCGAGGTCCTGAAGGACGACTGGACCGTCATCACCACCGACGGCACCTGGTCCTCGCACTGGGAGCACTCGGTGGCGCTCACCGAGGAGGGCCCGCTGGTCCTCACCGCGGTCGACGGCGGCAAGGCGAAGCTGGCGGAGCTGGGCGTGACGGCGGCGCCGGACCCGCTCGCGTAGAGACGTAGGGACATGGAGAAGGTTCCGGGTTCTCGGCGTGGTCCCTTGCGTAAGGATCTCCTCGCATGGGCAGACTTCCCGATTCGTCTTTTCCAGGGGCCTGACGTAGACTGATGCGTCGGCTCTCGTGTACCCGTGTGTCCGCATACGGCGGCGAGAGTCGATCAAGGTAGCCGATTCGAAAGGCGAAGCGTGGCCAAGAAGCAAGGTGCCATCGAAATCGAGGGCACCGTGATCGAGTCTCTCCCGAACGCCATGTTCAAGGTGGAGCTCCAGAACGGTCACAAGGTCCTCGCGCACATCTCCGGCAAGATGCGGATGCACTACATCCGAATCCTTCCGGACGACCGGGTCGTGGTGGAGCTCTCTCCCTACGACCTGACGCGTGGCCGGATCGTCTACCGGTACAAGTAGATCTTGCCCGCACCCCGCTTCGGCGCGGGTGGTGGCACTGACCCGGAGAACCTCACATCCCATGAAGGTCAAGCCGAGCGTCAAGAAGATCTGCGACAAGTGCAAGGTGATCCGCCGTCACGGCCGGGTCATGGTCATCTGCGACAACCTGCGCCACAAGCAGCGCCAGGGCTGACGCACGCCGACCGACCTGCATTTCGCAGTTCTTCGCGCGACGCATAGCAGTACGTACATACGCAGAGCCCGTCGGGCCGTGTCCCACGGTTGACGACACCTCCGGTGGGGGCCGGGGACCCGGACGTACCACGCCCTGAAATCTCGGGGCGTCGGCGGTCGGGAGTGGTTCTGCGACAGACCCCCGAGAACACAGGAGCCATTGAATGGCACGCGTTTCCGGTGTTGACATCCCGCGCGAAAAGCGTGTGGTGGTCGCACTCACCTACGTCTTCGGTATCGGGCGCACCCGGTCCGAGGAGATTCTCGTCGCTACCGGCGTGAACCCGTCCACCCGTGTCCGCGACCTTGCCGAGGAAGACCTCGTCAAGATCCGCGAGTACGTGGACGCCAACCTCCAGACCGAGGGTGACCTCCGCCGCGAGATCGCCGCCGACATCCGCCGCAAGGTCGAGATCGGCTGCTACCAGGGTCTGCGCCACCGTCGTGGCCTGCCCGTCCGCGGTCAGCGCACCAGCACGAACGCTCGTACCCGCAAGGGCCCGCGTCGCGCCATCGCCGGCAAGAAGAAGCCGGGCAAGAAGTAGTCCTCAGCGGACGCTCGACCAAGCGGTCTTCGCTGTAGGACCGACCACCTCCCGTAGGAGTAAGAGATGCCCCCCAAGGGTCGTCAGGGCGCTGCCAAGAAGGTGCGCCGCAAGGAAAAGAAGAACGTCGCTCACGGGCACGCCCACATCAAGAGCACGTTCAACAACACCATCGTCTCGATCACGGACCCCTCGGGCAACGTGATCTCGTGGGCCTCCGCCGGCCACGTCGGCTTCAAGGGTTCGCGCAAGTCGACCCCGTTCGCCGCGCAGATGGCCGCCGAGTCGGCCGCCCGCCGCGCGCAGGAGCACGGCATGCGCAAGGTCGACGTCTTCGTCAAGGGTCCGGGCTCCGGCCGCGAGACCGCGATCCGCTCCCTCCAGGCCACCGGCCTCGAGGTCGGTTCGATCCAGGACGTCACCCCCACGCCGCACAACGGCTGCCGTCCGCCCAAGCGCCGCCGCGTCTGACCCGGTCGGCGCGGCTCCCCGTGCGAACGGGGACGCACCGCGCCACCGCGTCCGACACGCGGGCTGTTTGAGCAGGACTTCGGGCGGTACAGCTCTTCCGGCCGTGCCGCCCGTACCCTTGCAGTACGCAGTTCTCCGTAGGGCGTCAAATAGTGGGCGTCCACGACTGAAGGAATCACAGACATGCTGATCGCTCAGCGTCCCTCGCTGACCGAAGAGGTCGTCGACGAGTTCCGCTCCCGGTTCGTGATCGAGCCGCTGGAGCCGGGCTTCGGCTACACCCTCGGCAACTCCCTCCGCCGTACCCTCCTGTCGTCGATCCCCGGTGCCGCTGTCACCAGCATCCGCGTCGACGGTGTCCTGCACGAGTTCACCACCGTGCCGGGCGTCAAGGAGGATGTGACCGACATCATCCTCAACATCAAGCAGCTGGTCGTCTCCTCGGAGCACGACGAGCCGGTCGTGATGTACCTGCGCAAGCAGGGTCCGGGTCTGGTCACCGCCGCCGACATCGCGCCCCCGGCCGGTGTCGAGGTGCACAACCCCGACCTCGTCCTCGCCACGCTCAACGGCAAGGGCAAGCTGGAGATGGAGCTGACCGTCGAGCGCGGTCGCGGCTACGTCTCCGCCGTGCAGAACAAGCAGGCGGGCCAGGAGATCGGCCGCATCCCGGTCGACTCGATCTACTCGCCGGTGCTCAAGGTCACGTACAAGGTCGAGGCGACCCGTGTCGAGCAGCGCACCGACTTCGACAAGCTGATCGTCGACGTCGAGACCAAGCAGGCCATGCGCCCGCGCGACGCCATGGCGTCCGCCGGCAAGACCCTGGTCGAGCTGTTCGGTCTGGCGCGCGAGCTCAACATCGACGCCGAGGGCATCGACATGGGCCCGTCCCCGACGGACGCCGCCCTGGCCGCCGATCTCGCGCTGCCGATCGAGGAGCTCGAGCTCACCGTTCGTTCGTACAACTGCCTCAAGCGCGAGGGCATCCACTCCGTGGGTGAGCTCGTGGCGCGTTCCGAGGCCGACCTGCTCGACATCCGCAACTTCGGTGCGAAGTCGATCGACGAGGTCAAGGCGAAGCTGGCCGGCATGGGCCTGGCCCTCAAGGACAGCCCGCCCGGATTCGACCCGACCGCCGCCGCCGACGCCTTCGGCGCCGACGACGACGCGGACGCGGGCTTCGTCGAGACCGAGCAGTACTGAGAGCTCGGACCTCACGGTCCGTACCCGGGTGCGGGTGCGCTGTGCTCGACCGCGCAGCTCCCCGTGCCCCCTCCGGGCCCGCCCCTCCGGGGCGCGTCCGGATCTCCGACAGGCGACCGCCTGCTCGGATACTGACCCCGGTACCTCATACGGCCGGGGCAGACACCTAGGAGAATCATCATGCCGCGTCCCGCGAAGGGTGCCCGCCTCGGCGGTTCCGCCGCTCACGAGAAGCTGCTGCTCGCCAACCTGGCGAAGTCGCTCTTCGAGCACGGTCGCATCACCACGACCGAGGCCAAGGCCCGCCGCCTGCGTCCGGTCGCCGAGCGACTGATCACCAAGGCGAAGAAGGGCGACATCCACAACCGTCGCCTGGTGCTGCAGACGATCACCGACAAGGGCATCGTCCACACGCTCTTCACCGAGATCGCGCCGCGCTACTCCGAGCGCCCGGGTGGCTACACCCGTATCACCAAGGTCGGCAACCGTCGTGGCGACAACGCCCCGATGGCCGTGATCGAGCTGGTCGAGGGCGAGATCGCCAAGAAGGCGACCGTCGACGAGGCCGAGGCCGCCACCAAGCGCGCCGTCAAGGAGGCCGACGAGGCCGCCACGACCGAGGCCGCTGAGGAGTCGAAGGACGCGTAAGCGTTCCGACTGTTCTCGTGTGCGGGCCCGTACCCCCTGGGGTGCGGGCCCGCACCCGTGTCTCTGAGAGGATCTTCGCGTGAGCGATGAGGTGCAGGACGGGTTCGTACGGGTGCGGCTTGACCTGTCGTACGACGGCAGGGACTTCTCCGGCTGGGCCAAGCAGGCGCAGGGGCGGCGGACGGTGCAGGGCGACATCGAGGACGCCCTGCGGACCGTGACCCGCGCCAAGGAGACGTACGAGCTGACCGTGGCCGGCCGGACCGACTCCGGGGTGCACGCGCGCGGGCAGGTCGCCCATGTCGACCTTCCCGTCGAGGTGTGGGCCGAGCACCGGGACAAGCTGCTCAGGCGGCTCGCCGGGCGGCTCTCCCACGACGTCAGGATCTGGTCCCTCACCGAGGCCCCCAGTGGGTTCAACGCGCGGTTCTCCGCGATCTGGCGCCGCTACGCCTACCGCGTCACCGACGACCCGGGCGGGGTGGACCCGCTGCTCCGCGGACACGTCCTGTGGCACGACTGGGCCCTCGACATGGACGCCATGAACGAGGCCGCCGCCGCGCTCGTCGGCGAGCACGACTTCGCCGCCTACTGCAAGCGCCGAGAGGGCGCCACCACCATCCGCACCCTGCAGGAGCTGCGCTGGGAGCGGCGGGCCGACGGGATCCTGGAAGCCACCGTGAAGGCCGACGCCTTCTGCCACAACATGGTCCGCTCGCTGGTCGGCGCCCTGCTGTTCGTCGGCGACGGGCACCGGCCGGCCGACTGGCCCGGCAAGGTCCTCGCGGCCGGTGTCCGGGACTCGGCCGTGCACGTCGTACGCCCCCACGGGCTCACCCTCGAAGAGGTCGGTTACCCGGCGGACGACCTGCTGGCCGCCCGCAACCGGGAGGCCCGCAACAAGCGCACCCTGCCCGGCGCGGGCTGCTGCTGAACACGGGGACGGCCCCGGCCTGAGCGCCCTAAGGGGCCGGGGTGCGGGCCGCCGCGCGGGCCTGGGCGCGGCCGTGGGCGTAGATCTGGTTGAAGGCGAAGGTGCCGAGGTCGTCGCTGGCCAGGAAGACCGGTTTGTGGGCGGTCGTGACCTTCTTGCCGTCGGTGAATCCGGCCTGGGTGAAGTAGGCGTAGCGGCCGATCGCGTTCGCCCGGCGGAGGCAGACCGTGCCGTGGCAGAAGTCGCCGACGCCCGCGCCCGCCAGGGGGGCGATGCCGCCCTTGGCCTGGTTCTTCACCTTGAGGGCCGCGGCCTCGGAGGGCATGACGGCCACGCCGACGGTGATCGCCACCCCGTCCTTGACGTAGGTGGCCCGCAGCACCCGCCGGCAGCCGTTGGCTTCGAGGAGGGCGCCGAGGGTGCCCTGGGTGACGGCCGCGCAGTCGGTCGTGGCGGCGGTCGCGCCCTTCTTGTACGGGCGCTTGTCCATGGTCAGCTTCTTGCCCGGGAAGAGGCCCTCGGCGGTCAGCGGGGCCGTGTCCTTCTTCGGGTCGGAGATGTAGTCCTTCGGGTTCGGCGGGGGCGGCGGCGCCACCGAGGAGAAGGTCGGCTCGGGAGTGGGGGAGCCGGTGGGGGCGGCCGTGCCGGTCGGGCCCCCGGCGTTCCCGGCCCCGTCGTTCTTCTTGCCGGTGGCGACCACGGCGGTCGCCACGATCGCGCCGACGGCCAGCGCGGCGACCGCGCCGCCGCCGATCACCAGCCAGCGCCTGCGCCGGTCACGGGAGGCGGAGGCGTCGGCGAGGGCGCCCCAGTCGGGGGTCCCGGGCCCGCCGCCCAGGGCGCCGGGGAAGGGCTCGGGGGCCTGTCCGTGGCCCTGCTGCCCGTACGGCCCCGGCGGGGGCTGTCCGGGGCCGGGCTGCCCGCCGTACCCCGGCTGCTGCCCGTACCCCGGCTGTCCCTGCGGCTGCTGCCCGTACCCCTGACCCTGCCCCTGCGGCGGCTCCTGTGGCCACTGCGGTCCCCCAAAGCTCATGCCGCGCATCCTAAACCGGTTGGGCCGGGGCGGGGCGGGCGGCGACAATGCACCTCATGGGACATGTCGAGGCCGCGCATCTGGAGTACTACCTTCCCGACGGGAGGGTCCTGCTCGGGGACGCCTCCTTCCGGGTGGGCGAGGGGGCCGTCGTCGCCCTGGTCGGGGCCAACGGCGCCGGGAAGACCACCCTGCTGAGGCTGATCGCCGGGGATCTCCAGCCGCACGGCGGTTCCGTCAAGGTCAGCGGCGGGCTCGGTGTGATGCCGCAGTTCGTGGGCTCCGTACGGGACGAGTCCACCGTCCGTGACCTGCTGGTCTCGGTGGCGCACCCGCGCATCCGGGAGGCCGCGGCGGCCGTGGACGAGGCCGAGCACCTGATCATGACGGTCGACGACGAGGCCGCGCAGATGAAGTACGCGCAGGCCCTTTCGGACTGGGCCGAGGTGCAGGGGTACGAGGCCGAGACCCTCTGGGACATCTGCACCATGGCCGCGCTGGGGATGCCGTACGAGAAGGCGCAGTTCCGGCAGGTCAGGACCTTGTCCGGCGGTGAGCAGAAGCGGCTGGTCCTGGAGTCGCTGCTGCGCGGCTCCGACGAGGTGCTGCTCCTGGACGAGCCGGACAACTATCTGGACGTGCCCGGCAAGCGGTGGCTGGAGGAGCGGCTGCGGGAGACCCGTAAGACCGTCCTGTTCATCTCGCACGACCGGGAGCTGCTCTCCCGGGGCGCGCAGAAGATCATCGCGGTGGAGCCGGGGCCCGCGGGCTCGGACGTGTGGGTGCACGGCGGTGGCTTCGACACCTTCCACGAGGCGCGGCGGGAGCGGTTCGCGCGCTTCGAGGAGCTGAAGCGGCGCTGGGAGGAGAAGCACGCCCAGCTGAAGAAGCTTGTCGTCACCCTCCGGCAGGCGGCGGCGATCAGCCATGAGCTGGCCTCGCGGTACGCGGCGGCGCAGACGCGGCTGCGGAAGTTCGAGGAGGCAGGGCCGCCGCCCGAGCCGCCGCGGGAGCAGGACATCCGGATGCGGCTGCGCGGCGGCCGTACCGGCGTACGTGCGGTGACCTGCGAGAACCTTGAGCTGACGGGGCTGATGAAGCCCTTCTCCCTGGAGGTCTTCTACGGGGAGCGGGTCGCCGTCCTTGGCTCGAACGGCTCGGGCAAGTCGCACTTCCTGCGGCTGCTGGCCGGGGACCCTTCGGTCGCGCACACGGGCGACTGGAAGCTGGGGGCGCGGGTCGTCCCCGGGCACTTCGCCCAGACCCACGCGCATCCGGAGCTGACCGGGCGCCCGCTGGTGGACATCCTGTGGACGGAGCACGCCAAGGACCGGGGCGGGGCGATGTCCATGCTGCGCCGGTACGAGCTGGAGCGGCAGGGCGACCAGTCGTTCGACAAGCTGTCGGGCGGGCAGCAGGCCCGGTTCCAGATCCTGCTCCTGGAGCTGGCGGGGACGACGGCGCTGCTGCTCGACGAGCCGACGGACAACCTGGACCTGGAGTCGGCGGAAGCACTCCAGGACGGTCTGGAGGCGTACGAGGGCACGGTCCTCGCGGTCACCCACGACCGCTGGTTCGCCAAGTCGTTCGACCGGTACCTGGTCTTCGGCTCGGACGGTGTGGTGCGGGAGACCACGGAGCCGGTGTGGGACGAGCGGCGGGTGGAGCGGGCACGCTAGGGCGCGTTTCGGAAGGCCGGAAGGAGCGCGGAGCGCCGTCTGCCCGGAGGGCGGGCCGGGCGGCGCCGGGCAGGCGGGACTCCTGAAACCCGCCTGGCCGGGCGTCGCCGGGCGGCCGGGATTCCCGAAACCCGCCCCGGGGCCCGGCGCGTTTTGACCCTTCCGGGGTGGCGCGGGTAGTGTTGCGGTTTGTTATGCGTATTGGCTTCGTCGTTCTCGTACGAAACGCCCTTACGCAGGTTCCCTGGAGCAGTTACCAGTGGCTCGCATACGGGCGGTGTCCCGGCAGTGCAGGCCCAAGCTGCATGATCGCTTCAGGTGTGTCTGGACTCCATCCACTGAAGAAGCGAAGGCTACGAAGTGCGTACGTACAGCCCCAAGCCCGGCGATGTCACTCGCCAGTGGCACATCATCGACGCGCAGGACATCGTCCTGGGCCGTCTGGCGACCACGGCTGCGAACCTCCTCCGAGGCAAGCACAAGCCGATCTACGCCCCCCACATGGACATGGGCGACTTCGTCATCATCATCAATGCTGACAAGGTCCACCTCTCGGGCAACAAGAAGACCCAGAAGCTGGCGTACCGCCACTCCGGCTTCCCGGGTGGTCTGCGCTCCGTCCGTTACGACGAGCTGCTGTCCAAGAACCCCGAGAAGGCCGTCGAGAAGGCCATCAAGGGCATGATCCCCAAGAACACCCTGGGCCGTCAGATGATCTCGAAGCTGAAGGTCTACGCGGGTGAGAACCACCCGCACGCTGCGCAGCAGCCGGTCCCGTTCGAGATCACCCAGGTCGCGCAGTAGTTCCGGCCACCCCCTAAGAACGAAAGAAATCTGAGGAGCATCGTGGCCGAGACCACCCCCGAGACCCCCGTCGACGAGTTCGAGGGCGTTGAGGAGTACACCACCGAGACCGAGCTCGTCGAGGGTGAGTACACCTCCGAGTCGCTCGCGTCCCGCTTCGGCGACCCGCAGCCGGCCGCCGGCCTGGGCCGTCGCAAGAACGCCATCGCCCGCGTCCGGATCGTTCCGGGCACCGGCAAGTGGAAGATCAACGGTCGCACCCTTGAGGACTACTTCCCCAACAAGGTGCACCAGCAGGAAGTCAACGAGCCCTTCAAGGTGCTCGAGCTCGACAACCGCTACGACGTCATCGCCCGCATCGCGGGTGGCGGTGTCTCCGGTCAGGCCGGCGCCCTGCGTCTCGGCGTGGCCCGTGCGCTGAACGAGGCGGACGTCGAGAACAACCGCCCGGCGCTGAAGAAGGCCGGCTTCCTCTCCCGCGACGACCGTGCGGTCGAGCGCAAGAAGGCCGGTCTCAAGAAGGCCCGTAAGGCCCCGCAGTACAGCAAGCGCTAATCGCCTGCTCGGTCTGCATCTCGTACGCCCCGGCGGCACTGTCCGTGCCGTCGGGGCGTACGTTTTTTTCACCATCTCTCGCATCCAGCTCGGGCACGTACTTTCGGAGGACAGCTGTGGGACGACTCTTCGGCACGGACGGCGTGCGCGGTCTGGCCAACGCGGACCTGACGGCCGAGCTCGCGCTCGGCCTGTCCGTCGCGGCGGCGCACGTGCTCGCCGAGGCGGGCACCTTCGCGGGCCATCGGCCGACCGCGGTGGTCGGGCGTGACCCCCGCGCGTCCGGAGAGTTCCTCGAAGCCGCCGTGGTGGCCGGACTCGCCAGCGCGGGCGTCGACGTCCTCCGCGTCGGCGTGCTGCCCACCCCCGCCGTCGCCCACCTCACCGGCGTCCTCGGCGCCGACCTCGGCGTGATGCTCTCCGCCAGCCACAACGCCATGCCCGACAACGGCATCAAGTTCTTCGCGCGCGGCGGCCACAAGCTCGCCGACGAGCTGGAGGACGGGATCGAGGCCGTCTACGAGGAGCACCGCACCGGTGCCCCGTGGGAGCGCCCGACCGGTGCCGGTGTCGGCCGTGTCCGCGACTACGACGAGGGCTTCGACACCTACGTCGCCCATCTCCTCGCCGTCCTCCCCAACCGTCTCGACGGCCTCAAGGTCGTGCTCGACGAGGCCCACGGCGCCGCCGCCCGCGTCTCGCCCGAGGCCTTCTCCCGGGCCGGTGCCGAGGTCGTCACCATCGGTGCCCGCCCCGACGGCCTCAACATCAACGACGGCTGCGGCTCCACCCACCTGGAACTGCTCCGCGCCGCCGTCGTCGAGCACGGCGCCGACCTGGGCATCGCCCACGACGGCGACGCCGACCGCTGCCTGGCCGTGGACGCCGGGGGCGACGAGATCGACGGCGACCAGATCCTCGCCGTGCTCGCCCTCGCCATGCGCGAGGCCGGGACGCTCCGGGGCGACACCGTCGTCGCGACCGTCATGTCCAACCTGGGCTTCAAGCTGGCCATGGAGGCCGAGGGGCTGAACCTGGTCCAGACGGCGGTCGGCGACCGGTACGTCCTGGAGTCCATGAAGGAGCACGGCTACGCGCTCGGCGGCGAGCAGTCCGGGCACGTCATCGTCCTCGACCACGCCACCACCGGCGACGGCACCCTCACCGGTCTGATGCTGGCCGCGCGCGTCGCCGCCACCAGGAAGTCCCTCGCCGAGCTCGCGGGCGTGATGGAGCGGCTGCCGCAGATCCTCATCAACGTCCCCGACGTCGACAAGTCCCGGGTGAAGACCTCCGGCGACCTGGCCGCCGCCGTCACCGCCGCCGAGCAGGAGCTGGGCTCCACCGGCCGGGTCCTGCTGCGCCCCTCCGGCACCGAGCCGCTGGTCCGCGTCATGGTCGAGGCCGCCGACATCGAGCAGGCCCGCGCGGTCGCGGAGCGCCTCGCGGACGCCGTGAAGTCCGCGCTGGGCTAGAGCGTCTCTGCTGGGCTAGATCGTCTCTTTCGGCGCACGCTTCTCAGCGGCGCCGTCGTACGGCGGGAGGCCCCGTCGCACCGGAAGTCCGGTGCGGCGGGGCCTCCTCGCGTGCGGGCCCCGGGAGCGCGGGTCTCCGGGGCGTGCGGGCCTCGGATCGGGGGCTCTCCGGGGCAGGTGGGCCTCCCGGGTGCGCGGGTCTCAGCCCCTGCGCGGGCGCCGGGAGAACCGGCCGCGCAGGTTCCGCCACAGCGTCTTCTGGACCAGCAGGGTCGCCGTGCCCGCGAGCAGGATGCCCAGCAGATTGAGCAGCAGCTGCCCGATCGACCCGGCCATCTGGGCGAACTCGCCGTAGCCGAGGGCGACGGCCGCGTTCGCCGCCGCCGGGATCGTGGTCACCGAGATCGCCACGCCCACCAGCGCGCCCGACTTCGACGAGGTCAGCGAGAGGGTGCCCGCCGCGCCCGCGAGGAGCGCCACCACGAACGAGAACGCGTCCGGCTGCCAGATGAAGCCGGTCTGCGGACGCGGCCCGTCCAGCATCTCCTTCCCGAACAGGTCCAGTTGGTCCATCAGGAGGCTGAACGCGGTCGTCACCAGGATCGCCGAGGCGAAGCCGACGAGCAGCGCGGTCAGCGAGCGGACCGCCAGCCTCGGCGCCCGCTGCACGATCGCCGTGCACACCCCGGCGAGCGGGCCGAACTCCGGGCCGACCGCCATGGCGCCCACGATCAGGATCGCGTTGTCCAGGACGACACCGCAGGCCGCGATCATCGTCGCCAGGGCCATGAACGAGAGATACGTGAAGGAGAGCGTCGACTCCTCGTGGGTCGCCTCCGCGAGCTGCTCCCAGATCACGGCGTCGGCGCCCTCGCCCGGAGCCTCCTTCTCGGCGGTGTCCGCGCGGGTGGACATCGACAGGTCGATGTTCTCCACCGCGATCGACCCGTCCTGATCGATCCTCATCCCGCGCAGCCCGTGCAGCAGTTCGTCGGCCGACTCGCGGGCCGCGTCGCACAGGACCAGGTCGCCGACGGGGTCCCTGGCGGCCCCGGGCAGCACCACCAGGTGGGTGGTGCCGACCGTGGACTCGATCAGGTCGACCGCCGACGCGGTCCGGTCGGGCGGGACGATCATCCGCAGATGCAGCATGTCCCGAGCTTACGGAGCCCGGGGCGCGCGACGGGCGCCGAGGCGCACGTGGCCGGGGAACCCGACGGGCGCCGGAGCTCACAGGGCCGGGAACCCGACGGGCCCTGGCTCGTGGAGCGCGGGGCGTCAGAGCTTGCGCAGGCTCAGCCGCTGCACCTTGTGGTCGGGGCCCTTGCGGACCACGAGCGTCGCCCGGCCGCGCGTCGGGGCCACGTTCTCCAGCAGGTTCACCTTGTTGATGGTCCGCCACATGGTGCGGGCGTAGTCGAGCGCCTCCTCCTCGGAGACCCGCGTGTACCGCTGGAAGTACGAGGACGGGTTCTGGAACGCGGTGTCGCGCAGCTTCCGGAAGCGGTTGAGGTACCAGCGTTCGATGTCCTCGGGGCGGGCGTCCACGTACACCGAGAAGTCGAAGTAGTCGGCGAGCCCGACCCTGGTCCGGCCGTCCTGGCCGGGCAGGGCGGGCTGGAGGACGTTCAGCCCCTCCACGATCAGGATGTCGGGGCGGCGGACGACCAGGCGCTCGCCGGGCACCCGGTCGTAGATCAGGTGCGAGTAGACGGGGGCGGAGACCTCCGGCTTGCCCGCCTTGATGTCCGCGACGAACCGGGTCAGCGCCCGCCGGTCGTACGACTCGGGGAACCCCTTCCGGGACATCAGGCCGCGCGCCTTCAGCTCCGCCATCGGGTACAGGAAGGCGTCCGTGGTGACCAGCTCCACCCGGGGGTGCTCCGGCCAGCGGGCGAGGAGGGCCTGGAGGAGCCGGGAGACCGTCGACTTGCCGACCGCGACCGAACCGGCGACCCCTATGACGAACGGCGTGCCGTGCTGCTCGGCGTTCTCGCCGAGGAAGGTGTTCAGCGCGCCCCGCAGCCCGCTGGTGGCCTGCACGTACAGATTGAGCAGCCGCGACAGCGGGAGGTAGACGTCCCTCACCTCGTCGAGGTCGATGACGTCCCCGAGCCCGCGCAGCCTCTCGACCTCCTCGGCGGTCAGCGGCAGCGGGGTCTTGTCGCGCAGGGCGCTCCACTCGGCCCGGGTGAGGTCGACGTAGGGGCTCGCCCCGTGGGAGCTTCGTGGCGGCGAAGTGATCACCCCGCCATTGTCCCGGCTGAGCGGGGGTGCGGGAGGTCGCGCGAGGGTGGGGTGGGTCACGCCGGAGTGAGGCGGGTCACGCGCCAAATCGATTTGCCCCCGCCCCGCCACCCGGGTGATCCTTTGGGGGTTCCGCGTGGGTGTCGACTTCTTCATGCGGGGGGAGCCGCCGGTCGGCGGCGTGATGAGACCACGAAGAGAAGAGCCACCACATGCGTACGCCCATGAGGAACGCCGCCGTCGCCGCCACCGCCGTCTCCCTCGCGCTGCTCGTCAGCGCGTGCGGCGGGGAGAAGGCCGACGCGGGCAAGGGCGGGACCACCGTCAAGGAGACCCCGGGCGCCACCGCGACGAGCGCCCCGGCGGCCAAGGCCCTCTCCGCCGCCGAGCTGGACAAGCTGATCGTGACGCAGGCCGACCTCAAGGGCCACAAGGTGCAGAAGGCCGGCGCCGCGGACGTCGTACCGGCCTCCCAGGTCAGCGCGGACAAGGCCGACTGCACGCCGATCGCCCACGCGATGTCCTTCGTCTCGCCCGGCGCGCCCGCCGCGTCGGTGCAGCGCAAGGTGCTCGCCGAGCCCAAGAAGGACGCGTCGGCCTCTCCGGAGGAGGCGATCCTCGGCGGTCTCGGCGTCCAGGTCACCGCCGTCACCCTCGGCTCGTACGAGGGTCAGGGTGCCCAGGACGCCTTCGCCTCGGTGAAGACCGCCGCGACCGCCTGTGCGGGCGGCTTCTCGGTCGTCCACGGCAAGGAGAAGACGAAGATCTCCAAGGTCGCCCCGGACAGCGTCACCGCCGGGGACGAGTCGGTCGCCCTCACCGTCACCACCGACATGGAGGGCGCGCCGTTCGTCAGCAAGCTCGTCGTCTTCCGCAAGGGCAACACCCTGGCGTCCTTCTCCTCGATCAGCCTCGCCCCCGGCGGCGTCAAGGAGGCCCCGAAGGCCGTGGTCGACGCGCAGGCGGCCAAGCTGGGCTGAGTCCGGCCATCCGGGCATCTCGCGCCTTACTCTTCCGACATGTGCGGAATCGTGGGATACGTCGGCGGGCAGTCGGCGCTTGATGTGGTGGTCGCGGGCCTCAAGAGGCTCGAATACCGGGGCTACGACTCGGCCGGTGTCGCGGTGCTCTCCGACGGTGGGCTCGCCGCGGCCAAGAAGGCGGGCAAGCTCGTCAACCTGGAGAAGGAACTCGTCGAACGGCCGCTGGCGGGCGGCTCCGTGGGTGTCGGGCACACCCGCTGGGCCACCCACGGCGGCCCCACCGACGCCAACGCGCACCCCCATCTGGACAACGCGGGGCGCGTCGCCGTCGTCCACAACGGCATCATCGAGAACTTCGCCGTCCTGCGCGAGGAACTCACCGGGCGGGGCCACGACCTGACGTCCGAGACGGACACCGAGGTCGTGGCCCACCTCCTCGCCGAGGAGTTCTCCTCGGCGGGCGACCTGGCCGAGGCCATGCGGCTGGTGTGCCGCCGCCTCGAAGGCGCCTTCACCCTGGTCGCCGTGCACGCCGACCAGCCCGACGTGGTCGTCGGCGCCCGCCGGAACTCGCCGCTCGTCGTCGGCGTCGGAGAGGGCGAGAACTTCCTCGCCTCCGACGTGTCCGCGTTCATCGCCCACACCCGCTCGGCCGTCGAACTCGGCCAGGACCAGGTCGTCGAGCTGACCCGGGACGGCGTCACCGTCACCGACTTCGACGGGGCGCCCGCCGAGGTCCGCGCCTTCCACGTCGACTGGGACGCCTCCGCCGCCGAGAAGGGCGGCTACGACCACTTCATGCTCAAGGAGATCGCCGAGCAGCCGAAGGCCGTCGCCGACACCCTCCTCGGCCGGATCGGCTCCGACGGGCGCCTCGTCCTGGACGAGGTGCGCATCCCCGACAGCGTCCTGCGCGAGGCCGACAAGATCGTCATCATCGCCTGCGGCACCGCCTTCCACGCCGGACTCATCGCCAAGTACGCCATCGAGCACTGGACCCGCATTCCCTGCGAGGTCGAGCTGGCCAGCGAGTTCCGCTACCGCGACCCCATCCTCGGCCAGCGCACCCTGGTCGTCGCGATCTCCCAGTCCGGCGAGACCATGGACACCCTCATGGCCCTCCGGCACGCCCGCGAGCAGGGCGCGAAGGTCCTCGCCGTCTGCAACACCAACGGCTCGACGATCCCCCGGGAGTCCGACGCCGTCCTCTACACCCACGCCGGACCCGAGGTCGCCGTCGCCTCCACCAAGGCCTTCCTCACCCAGCTCGTCGCCTGCTACCTCCTCGCCCTCTACCTCGGGCAGGTCCGGGGCACCCAGTGGGGCGACGAGATCGACTCCGTCGTCCGCGACCTGGCCCGCATCGGCGACGACGTCGAGCGCGTCCTGGAGACCATGGAGCCGGTCCGGGCCCTCGCCCGTTCCCTCGCCGACAAGGACACCGTGCTCTTCCTCGGCCGTCACGTCGGCTACCCGGTCGCCCTCGAAGGCGCCCTGAAGCTCAAGGAACTCGCCTACATGCACGCGGAGGGCTTCGCCGCCGGGGAGCTCAAGCACGGGCCGATCGCCCTCATCGAGGAGGACCTGCCGGTCGTCGTCGTGGTCCCCTCGCCCAAGGGCCGCTCGGTCCTCCACGACAAGATCGTCTCCAACATCCAGGAGATCCGGGCCCGGGGCGCCCGTACGATCGTCATCGCCGAGGAGGGCGACGAGACCGTCGTCCCGTACGCCGACCACCTCATCCGGGTCCCCGTCACGCCTACGCTGCTCCAGCCGCTGGTCTCCACCGTGCCGCTCCAGGTCTTCGCCTGCGAGCTCGCCACCGCGCGGGGCAACGAGGTCGACCAGCCGCGCAACCTGGCCAAATCGGTGACCGTGGAGTGAGTGGGAAATGATCATTGGGGTGGGGATCGACGTGGCGGAGATCGACCGCTTCGCCGCGTCGATCGAACGGACGCCGGGGCTGCTCCAGCGCCTCTTCGTCGAACGGGAGCTGCTGCTGCCCAGCGGCGAACGGCGTGGACCGGCCTCGCTCGCGGTGCGGTTCGCCGCGAAGGAGGCCCTGGCGAAGGCGCTCGGCGCGCCCGGGGGGCTGCACTGGACCGACGCCGAGGTGTACGTCGAGGGCACGGGCCAGCCCCGGCTGCGGGTCAAGGGCACGGTGGCGGCCCGCGCCGCCGAACTGGGCGTGAAGCACTGGCACGTCTCCCTCAGCCATGACGCGGGCGTGGCCTCGGCGGTGGTGATCGCGGAGGGCTGAGCGGGGCGCGTACGGACGAGGGCCCGGCCGTTCCCCCGGAACGGCCGGGCCCTCGCGGGTCCGGGTGCGGTACGTGCCTCAGGAGTCCCGGGCCGTCCGGGCGCGACGGGCCAGGACGAGGGCTCCGGCACCGAGCGCGGCGAGGGTCGCCGCGCTGAGGGCGACGGGCAGGGCGGGACCGCCGGTGGCGGCGAGGCCGCCGGTCGAACCACCTGAGCCGCCTGAGCTGCCTGAGCCGCCTGAGCCGGTGGAGGTACCCGAGCCGCCCGAGTTGCCGGAGCCGCCGGAGCCGGTCGAGCCGCCGGAACCGTTGCTCCCGGACGGGTCGTCGGGGCCGGTCGTGCCGGGCGGCGTGCCGGTGGTGGCGGTCGGCTCGGGAGTGCCGGTGGGCTGTCCGGTGGGGCTCGGCTCCGTGGTGGCCGTGGGCTGCCCGGTGGGCGTCGGCTCCCCGGTCGGGGTGGGGCCGGTGGGCTGCCCGGTCGGGGTCGGGGTGGAGGCGGTCGGCGTCGGGGTCGTCGGCTGATCGGTGGGTGTGGGCTGATCAGTGGGTGTCGGGGTCGGGTCCGTGGGTCCCCCGGTGGGTGTCGGGGTCGGCTCCGTAGGGGTGGGCGTCGGCTCCGTCGGGCCCTCGGTCGGGGTCGGCTCCGTGGGGGTCGGGGTGGGTTCCTCCGTGGGCGTCGGGGTCTTCCGTACGGTCTGGGTCACCGCGCCGCCCGCCACCGTGTAGAGCGTGTGCTCGTCCGGGTCCAGGGCCAGGGCCGAGGGGCGTTCGCCGGTGGGGACGGTCTCGGTGACCGTGCCGGTGACCGGGTCCACGACCGCCACGGACGAGGCGCCGGTCCTGGCCGCGTACAGGGTCGAGGTCCCCGGGTCGTACGCCAGGGCCTTCGGGTTGCCGCCGACCGTGATGCCCCCGGTGACCCGCAGCTCCGTCAGGTCGACGACCGAGACCGTACCGGCGGCGAGGTTGGCCACGTACCCCGTGCGGCCGACCGGGTCGACCGTGACGCCCATGCTGCCGAGGGCGGTGCTGCCGAGGCTGACGGTGCCGGTGAGGCGGCCGGTGGCGCCGTCCACGGCGTTCAGGACGTTGCGGTAGACGACCGCGCCGTTCTCGACGGCGCCGCCGACATAGGTCGCGTACCCCGTGTGGCGGACGGTGTCGACGGCGAGTCCCGCCGGGTGGAAGGGGAACACGGCCGGGGGCCCGACCGGCGCGCCGGTCGCGGTGTCGTGGACCGTGACCGACCTGGCCGCCTGGTTCCCGACGTACAGCCGCCCCTGCCCGGGGTCGGCGGCGAGGAGCGTGACGCTGCCCTCGACCGGGATGCGGTCGTCGGTGAGGGTGTGGCGTCCGGTGTCGTAGACGGCGATGCGGGTCGACAGGCCGAGGTACAGGGCGCCGTCGGCGCCGAGCGCCATCACGGTGGCCGGGGAGGGGAGTTCGACCGGGTCCCCGACCCGGGCGCCGGTGGCCGTGTCGTACGTGGTGAGGAGGTGCGAGGTGCCGTCGCTGCTGCTCACATGGAGGCGCCCGGCGGCCGGATCGACCTCGGCGTCGAGGGCGGCGCCGAGCGGCGGGGCGATCGTGCGGACGGTCTCGTGCACGGGACCGGGGGCGGGAGCCGGGCCGGAGGCCGGGCCCCCGGCCGCCGCCGCGCCCGTGAGGGCGAGCACGGCGGCGGCCGTCAGAAGGGCGGTTCTCACTGGAAGGTCACCGGCACGTAGACGTCGTACTTGCGGTCCGAGCTGTCGAAGTGGTCGGCGCGGGTGACGATCGCGCAGTTCACGCCGGCCTTTCCACAGGTGACGGTGTCGGAGATCTTCGCCTTGACGTGGATCTGGACGGAGAAGGAGCCCAGGCCGGCGGACTCGGTGAACGGGGAGGAGTTGGACGGGGACATCCAGTACCAGTCGCTGTTCACCCAGTGGGAGGCACCGGTGGTGCCGGTCTCGTCCTGCCCGCCGAGGCAGGGGGTGGGCTTGCTGTTCCAGGTGCTGGGGTCGGCGGTGTTCACCCCCGCGGGTATCGCGCACAGGCCCACGTAGACGCCCTGGTCGGGGTTGTAGCCGGTGCCGCTGACGGTGACGTTGGTCCCGGTGGCCGCCGCGGTGTTCGGGGCGGTGAGGGCGAGGGTGTAGGTGCGGGTGCCGTCGGTGACGGTGCGCTGCGCGGTGGCGGCGGACGCGGTGGAGGCGAGGCCGAGGGTGAGGGCCGCGGCGGAGGCGAGGGTGAGGGCGGAACGGGTGACGGTACGCATGGCGAAGCCGGCCTTCCGATAGAGGCTTACTTAGGTAAGGCAAACCTAAGTTGATCGAGGAAAGTCCGTCAACCCGTGCCCCCGGGCGGGCTCTTGAGGACTGCGGCAGACTGCCGGTATGCGAACCGCACACCGCGTGGAGACCGTCCGGGCCGCCGAGGCCGCCCTCATGGCCCGACTCCCGGAGGGCGCCCTCATGGCACGGGCCGCCGCCGGACTGGCCGCCGCCTGCTGCTCGCTCCTCGGCCGGGTGTACGGGGCCCGGGTCGTCCTCCTCGTCGGCAGCGGCGACAACGGCGGCGACGCCCTGTACGCCGGAGCCCGGCTCGCCCGGCGCGGCGCCGGGGTCACCGCCGTCCTCCTCGGCGCCCGCGCCCACGAGGGCGGACTCGCCGCCCTCCGCGCGGCCGGGGGCCGTGTCGCCGACGACCCCTTCGAACCGCTGGCCACCGCCGACCTCGTCCTCGACGGCATCACCGGCATCGGCGGGCGCGGCGGACTCCGCCCCGACGCCGTGCCCGTGGCCCGCGCCGCGCGCGGCTCCGACGCCGTCGTCGTCGCCGTCGACCTGCCCAGCGGCGTCGACGCGGACACCGGGGAGGTCACGGGGGAGGCGCTGCGGGCCGACGCCACCGTCACCTTCGGCACCTACAAGCCCGGCCTCCTCGTGGACCCCGCGCACGAGTACGCGGGCGCGCTGCGGCTCGTCGACATCGGACTCGGCGACGAACTCCCCGGCGTGCCCGACCTGGAGGCGCTCCAGCACCGGGACGTGGCTCGGCTGCTGCCCGTACCGGGCGCCGGGACCGACAAGTACCGGCGCGGGGTCCTCGGGATCGTCGCCGGGTCCGCCCGCTACCCGGGCGCGGCCGTCCTCACCGTCACGGCGGCGCTGCGCGGCGGCGCGGGCGCCGTGCGGTACGTCGGCCCGGCCGCCGACGCGGTGATCGCGGCCCACCCCGAGACCCTGGTCCACGCCGGGCCGCCGGACCGGGCCGGACGGGTCCAGGCCTGGGTCGTCGGACCCGGACTCGGCGACGGGCCCGGAACCGCGGAGGTCCTCGCCTCCGACGTGCCGGTGCTCGTCGACGCCGACGGGCTGCGGGGCCTGGACCCTGCCCTGGTACGGGCCCGCAGCGCCCCCACGCTGCTCACCCCGCACGCGGGCGAGGCGGCGGCGCTGCTGGGCGTCGCCCGGGAGGAGATCGAGGCGGGACGGCTCGCGGCGGTACGGGAACTCGCCGCGCGGTTCGGCGCGACGGTGCTCCTCAAGGGCTCCACGACGCTGGTGGGCGGACCGGAGGGCGGTCCCGTACGGGTCAACCCCACCGGGACCGGCTGGCTGGCCACGGCGGGCAGCGGCGACGTCCTCTCCGGCCTCGCGGGCTCCCTCCTCGCGGCCGGTCTGCACCCCCTGGACGCGGCCTCGGCCGCCGCCTACCTCCACGGTCTCGCGGCCCGCCGGGCCTCCCGCGACCGCGCCCCGGTGACGGCGGGCGAGGTCGCGGCCACCCTGCCGGACGCCTGGCGGGACGTGACGACGGGGGAGTGAGGGGGGAGAGAGACGGAGGGCCCCGCCTCCCGCCTCCGTTCCCGGCCCCCTGCCCCCGACTCCCGGCTCCTGGCTCCCGGCTCTCGGCCCCCGACTCCCGGCTCCTGGCTCTCGGCCCCCGGCTCCCGGCTCCCGGCTCCTTGCCCCCTGCCCCCGGCTCCCGCCCGTAGCCCCTCCCCGCTCCGCCACACGGGGGGAAACCGTGCCCCACGGGACCCTTCCGGCGCGCTCCTCGATGCCCCTCGGGATTGGGTGGGCCGGGTGACCAGTTGGAGAAGGCGTCTCGCGCCGTTGCCGTTGCTGCTCGTCGCCCTGCTCCTGCCCGGGACCGGGGCCTTCGCCGATGCCACGGCTCCGGCCCCGGACCCCGCTCCCGTCCCGTCGGTCTCGGCCGGCGCCCCCCTCCCCGATGCCTTCGCCGACGCTTCCGCGCCCATGGCTCCCGCCGACGCTCCCGCCCCCGGTGCCGTCGAGCCGCTCGTGCCCGGGGTCGCCGGGGCGGGGCGGCCCGAGTACCCCATGGACACCCCCGACCAGGCCCTGCCGCCGCTCCAGCCGGGGGCCGAGGTGCCGGTGCCCGCGCCGGAGCGCGAGGTGGACGAATCGGTCGAGTACCTGCCGAGGAGCGCCCTCGCCGCCTCCTGCACCGCCTCGACGGGCCCGTACCAGCGTCAGGTCGAACGGCTGCTCAAGCTGAGGGTCGACGGGAAGCAGTCCGCCGCCGACTGCCGGGCGGTCCGCGCCTTCCAGACCAGGGAACGGATCAAACCCGCCAACGGGTACGCGGGCCCCGTCACCTGGGCCCGCGCCGAACTCCTCGCCGCCCGCAGGAGCCTGGACCCCGGCCGCCGCTGCCCGGTGAAGAAGTACGCCGTGGCCTGCGTGGACCTCGACCGGCAGCTCATGTGGGTGCGGAAGGACAAGAAGATCACCTTCCCCGTCGTCAATGTGCGCACCGGGCGCCCCGGATACGCCACCCGCACCGGCTGGCACTCCGTCTACTGGCGCCACAAGGACCACTGGTCCTCCATCTACGACACCCCCATGCCGTACTCCCAGTTCTTCAGCGGCGGCCAGGCCTTCCACGCCGTCTACGGGCAGCTCGCCACGCCCGCCGGCAGCCGTGGCTGCGTCAATCTCTCCTACCGCGACGCCGGGAAACTCTGGGACGTGCTGCGCAAGGGTGACCGGGTCTACATCTGGGGAAAGCGGCCCGGTGGCTGACACCTGAGAGACTGGGCGCGATGACTGAGACACCACCGCCCCGCAGAGCCCGCGCCGAGATCGACCTCGGCGCGCTGCGTGCGAACGTCCGCACGCTGCGCGCCCGTGTAGCCCCCCACGTCCGGATCATGGCCGTGGTCAAGGCCGACGCGTACGGACACGGCGCGGTGCGCTGTGCCCGCGCCGCCCTGGAGGCGGGCGCCGACTGGCTCGGCACGGCCACTCCCCAGGAGGCGCTCGCGCTGCGGGCGGCGGGCATCACGGACGTCCCGGTCATGTGCTGGCTCTGGACCCCCGGCGACCCCTGGGACCAGGGCATCGAGGCCGGTCTCGACATGGCGGTGAGTGGCCTGTGGGCCCTGGAGGAGGTCGTCGACGCGGCCCGCAGGACCGGTGGGACGGCCAGGATCCAGCTCAAGGCCGACACCGGCCTCGGGCGCAACGGCTGCCAGCCCGCCGACTGGCCCGAACTGGTCGGCGCGGCGCTGGAGGCGGAGGCCGAGGGCCTGGTGAAGGTCACCGGCCTCTGGTCGCACTTCGCCTGCGCGGACGAGCCCCACCACCCCTCGATCGCCGGACAGCTCGACGTCTTCCGCGCGATGCTCGACCACGCGGAGAAGGCCGGGGTGCGGCCCGAGGTCCGGCACATCGCCAACTCGCCCGCCACCCTCACGCTTCCCGAGGCCCACTTCGACCTGGTCCGCACCGGCATCGCCGTGTACGGCATCTCGCCCAGCCCCGAGCTGGGCACCTCCGCCGACTTCGGCCTGCGGCCCGTGATGTCGCTCAAGGCGAGCGTCGCCCTGGTGAAGCGGGTCCCGGCCGGACACGGCGTCAGCTACGGCCACCACTACGTCACCGGCACCGGGACGACCCTCGGCCTGGTCCCGGTGGGCTACGCCGACGGCGTCCCCCGGAACGCCTCCGGCCGGGGCCCGGTCCTCGTCGACGGCCGCCGCCGCACGGTCGCCGGGCGGATCGCCATGGACCAGTTCGTCGTGGACCTCGACGGGGACACGCCCGCACCGGGCACCGAGGCGGTCCTGTTCGGGCCCGGCGACGGCGGCGAGCCGACCGCCGAGGACTGGGCGGTGGCCGCCGACACCATCGCGTACGAGATCGTCACCCGGATCGGGGCGCGCGTCCCGCGCGTCTACCTGGGCGGATAGAGGGGGCCCCGTGGGCGAGCCGAGGAGCACCGGTCACTGGCGGCGCGCCGGATTCGCCGGGGCCGCGATAGGCGTGCTCGCGGCGGGCGCCGCCGCGGGGGTGGCCGTGGAGCGGCTCACCGTGGGGCGTTCCGTACGGCGGAAGGCCCGGCTCGCCCTGGACTCCACCGGGCCGTACGGGGGGCTGCGGGGGACTCCCGGCCGGGCGCTCGCCGACGACTCGACCGTCCTGTACTACGAGGTCGACGAGGTCGCGGACGGTGCCGAGCCGGCCCGCCGCCGACGGCTCTTCGGGCGCCGGGAACCCGCGCCCGTCACCGTGGTCTTCAGCCACGGCTACTGCCTCAACCAGGACTCCTGGCACTTCCAGCGGGCCGCCCTGCGCGGGCTCGTCCGCACCGTCCACTGGGACCAGCGCGGGCACGGCCGCTCCGGGCACGGCGTCGCCCAGGGCGGGCCCGACGGGGTGCCCGTCACCATCGACCAGCTGGGCCGCGACCTCAGGGCCGTCCTGGACGCCGCCGCGCCCGAGGGGCCGCTGGTGCTGGTCGGGCACTCGATGGGCGGAATGACGGTGATGGCGCTCGCCGAGCGGTACCCGGAGCTGATCCGCGACCGGGTCGCCGGGGTCGCCTTCGTCGGGACCTCGGCGGGGAAGCTCGGCGAGGTGTCGTACGGGCTGCCGATCGCCGGGGTCAACGCGGTGCGCCGGGTCCTGCCGGGGGTGCTGCGGGCCCTCGGCACCCAGACGGAGCTGGTCGAGCGGGGCCGCCGGGCGACCGCGGACCTGTTCGCGGGGCTGATCAAGAAGTACTCGTTCGCCTCGAAGGACGTGGACCCGGCGGTGGTCCGGTTCGCCGAGCGGATGATCGAGTCGACCCCGATCGACGTGGTCGCCGCCTTCTACCCGGCCTTCGCCGAGCACGACCGGGCCGCCGCGCTCTCCGTGCTGGCGGAGGTGCCGGTGCTGGCGCTCGCGGGCGACCACGACCTGGTGACGCCCAGCTCCCACACCGAGGCCATCGCCGCCGTGCTGCCCGGGGCGGAGCTGGTGATCGTCCCGGACGGCGGGCACCTGGTGATGCTGGAGCACCCGGAGGCGGTCACCGACCGGCTCGCGGACCTGCTGGCACGGGCCGGGGCCGCCCCCGGGGCGGAGACGGTCGGGACGGACCCCGGCAGGAGTTAGGTTGGCGGGTATGGAAGCAGCGCACCCGCCCGTCTCCGGCACCACCCTCTCCGTCGACTCCCCCGAGCGGATGCGGGACCTCGGCCGCCGTCTCGCGAAGATCCTCCGCCCCGGCGACCTCGTCATGCTCACCGGCGAGCTGGGTGCCGGGAAGACCACCCTGACCCGGGGGCTCGGCGAGGGCCTCGGGGTGCGCGGTGCCGTGACCTCGCCGACCTTCGTCATCGCCCGGGTCCATCCGTCGCTGGTCGGCGGCCCGGCCCTGGTGCACGTCGACGCGTACCGGCTCGGCGGCGGTCTGGACGAGATGGAGGACCTCGACCTGGACGTCTCGCTGCCCGAGTCGGTGGTGGTGGTCGAGTGGGGCGACGGCAAGGTCGAGGAGCTGACCGACGACCGGCTGCACCTGCTGATCCACCGGGTCGCCGGGGACACGGACGACGACCGGCGCACGGTCGAACTGCGCGGGATCGGCGCGCGCTGGTCCGGCGGGGAGCTGGCCGCGCTCTGACCGGGAGTCCGGGGACGGAGGCCGGAGTCCGGAGCCCGGGAACGGCGACCGGAGTCCGGGAACGGCGACCGGAGCCAGGGAACGGCCCCGGAGCCAGGGAACGGCCTCCGGGGGGCCGCCGTGCGGGGCGTCCGCGTCCGTAGATTCCGACAACGTGTCGGGAAGGTGTTGCGTGGGCCGTGCGCGCCGTGGTCACATGGATGCACGAGATGGTTAGGTGTACCTAACCTACGGGAGGCATGCATGGCGACGCCGAAGCGCGCGGAATCCGCCCGCGACCACATCCCGCACCACGTCCCGATGAGCGTGCTGCTGGCGTCCTGCGCGGCCGCCCGCGTGCTCTCGACCCCGCCGGAGGCCGACCACCTGCCCCGCCGCCCCGAGACGGCGGAGCGAGAAGGACACGGCGAGGACCCGGAACCGGTCGTGCGGCACAGAGCGGCCTGACCCCCGCGCGCCCAGGGACCCTCGGGCGGGGAGGCCAGGGACGTACCCGTACGGGAGTCGTGAATCGGGCCACGGTTCATGAGGGGCGGCTCGTCGCGCCCGGGACGGGCGACGGCCACGCATCGCGCGCCACGCCCTCCACGGCATCGCGGCCGTGCGTCAGGCGACGACGACGATCTTCGCGCCGATCACCGCGAACGCCCACATCGCGTCCCCGTCGGCCCGCTGCATCCGGATGCCGCCGGTCTTCTTCGACGGGTCGGGGGACGGGGTCGAGCCGTCGACCGCCGCGCTGAACCCGACCGTCACGTTCTGCACCGTCGCGAACCGCACCACGTGCTCGATCCGCACCCCGTCCGAACCGGGCACCGAGCCCGCGCGGGACGTCACGCTGTAGGTGCCGGGCTCCGGGTGCACCGTGCTCGGCATCACCGTGAACGTCCGGGACGTCCTGCCCTTCTCGTCGATCAGCCACACCCGGCGGTCGTCGAGCGCGTACACCACGCGCTCCCCGGTGCCGGACTGCGCGGGGACGGCCGCCGAATTCCCCGAAGGGCGCTTCGGGCCGCCGCTCGACGCGGCCGACGGCTTGGCCGGGCCGGTCGCCCTGGGCTGCGCCGACACATCGGCGGGGGCGCTCGCCGACGCCTGGTAGGCGAGGAAGCAGACCGCGACGACGGCCACGGCCGTGAGCCCGGCCACGAATCCCGAGCTGCTCCGCGCCACCGTGCCCACCTCTCGTACGAACGTATCGAGGGTGACGGTAGCAGCCGGGGGAGCGGGGGGCGGGGCACCGTGCCCGGGAGCCGTAGGCTGTTCGCGTGCTGTTGCTCGCCATGGATACCGCCACCCCCGCCGTCACCGTCGCCCTCCACGACGGCGAGACCGTCGTCGCCTCCTCGGAGCAGGTCGACGCCCGTCGCCACGGGGAACTGCTGCTGCCCACCGTCGACCGGGTCCTCAGGGACGCCGGGCTGAAGCTCGACGCGGTCACCGGCCTCGTCGTCGGCGTCGGACCGGGGCCGTACACCGGGCTCCGGGTCGGCCTCGTCACGGCCGCCGCGTTCGCCTCCGCGCTCGGCGTGCCCGTCCACGGCCTGTGCACCCTCGACGGCCTCGCGTACGCCTCCGGGCTCGAAGGCCCCTTCGCGGTCGCCACGGACGCGCGCCGCAAGGAGGTCTACTGGGCGCGGTACGAGGACCACCGCACCCGGGTCACCGACGCGGCCGTCGACCGGCCCGCCGAGATCGCCGAGCGCCTCGCCGGTCTCCCCGTCGTCGGCGCGGGCGCCCGCCTCTACCCCGAGGCCTTCCCCGACGCCCGCGACCCGGAGCACCAGTCGGCCGCCGCGCTCGCCTCCCTCGCGGCGGAGCGGCTCGCGGCGGGCGGGGACGGCTTCCTCGACCCGCTGCCGATGTACCTGCGCCGCCCCGACGCGCAGGTGCCCAAGAACTACAAGGTGGTCACCCCCACGTGACCGGCGCCGTCGACCTGCGCGAGATGCGCTGGTGGGACATCGCCCCGGTGCTCGTCCTGGAGGACGAGCTGTTCCCCGAGGACGCCTGGTCGGAGGGGATGTTCTGGTCGGAGCTCGCGCACGCCAGGGGACCGGGCGCCACCCGCCGCTACGTCGTCGCGGAGGACCCGGCCGACGGCCGGATCGTCGGCTACGCGGGGCTCGCCGCCGCCGGTGGCCTCGGTGATGTGCAGACCATCGCCGTCGCCCGCGACCAGTGGGGGAGCGGGCTCGGCGCCCGGCTCCTCACCGATCTGCTCCAGCACGCCACCGCCTTCGAGTGCGACGAGGTCCTCCTCGAAGTGCGGGTGGACAACGTCCGGGCCCAGAAGCTCTACCAGCGCTTCGGCTTCGAGCCCATCGGATTCCGGCGCGGCTACTACCAGCCCGGAAACGTGGACGCGCTCGTGATGCGACTGACCGTTCAAGGAACTGAGACTGATTCTGATGGCTGCTGACGAACCGCTCGTACTCGGCATCGAGACCTCCTGCGACGAGACCGGCGTCGGCATCGTCCACGGGACCACGCTCCTCGCGGACGCCGTCGCGTCCAGCGTCGACACCCACGCCCGCTTCGGCGGCGTCGTGCCCGAGATCGCCTCCCGCGCCCACCTGGAGGCGATGGTCCCGACGATCGAGCGCGCCCTGCGGACGGCGGGCGTCTCCCCGAAGGACCTCGACGGCATCGCCGTCACCGCGGGCCCCGGCCTCGCGGGCGCGCTGCTCGTCGGCGTCTCGGCGGCCAAGGCGTACGCGTACGCCCTCGGCAAGCCGCTCTACGGCGTCAACCACCTCGCCTCGCACATCTGCGTCGACCAGCTGGAGCACGGCAGGCTGCCCGAGCCGACGATGGCCCTGCTGGTCTCCGGCGGGCACTCCTCGCTGCTGCTCTCCAGCGACATCACCTCCGACGTGCGGCCGCTGGGCGCCACCATCGACGACGCGGCGGGCGAGGCCTTCGACAAGATCGCCCGGGTCCTGGACCTCGGCTTCCCCGGCGGACCGGTCATCGACCGGCTCGCCAGGGAGGGCGACCCGGCCGCCATCGCCTTCCCGCGCGGTCTCAGCACCGCCAAGGACCCGGCGTACGACTTCTCCTTCTCCGGCCTCAAGACGGCCGTCGCCCGCTGGATCGAGGCCAAGCGCGCGGCGGGCGAGGAGGTGCCGGTACGGGACGTGGCCGCGTCCTTCCAGGAGGCGGTCGTCGACGTCCTCACCCGCAAGGCCGTCCGCGCCTGCAAGGACGAGGGCGTGGACCATCTGATGATCGGCGGCGGGGTCGCCGCGAACTCGCGGCTCCGGGCCCTCGCCCAGGAGCGCTGCGAGCGCGCCGGCATCCGGCTGCGGGTGCCCCGGCCCGGTCTGTGCACGGACAACGGCGCGATGGTCGCCGCCCTCGGCTCCGAGATGGTCGCCCGCAACCGGACGCCCTCCGACCTGGAGCTGTCGGCGGACTCCTCGCTGCCCGTGACCGACCCGCACGTGCCGGGCGCCTCCGCGCACGGCCACTCCCACGACCACGATCATGTGCACGAGGTCAGCAAGGAGAACCTGTACTCATGAGGATCACCCTCATGTGGGAGGCGCGGGCCGCGCGGGGGCACGGCCCGGAACTGCTCGAATGGGCCAGGGCCCAGGTCCTGGCGCACGAGCCGCGCCGCCGTGAGATGTTCCGCGCCCCGCAGGACCGGGTCCTCGTGCTCACCTGGTGGGAGGCGGACTCGCTGGACGCGGAGCTCCCGGAACTCCCCGAGCCGGACGCCTCCCTCATCACCCGGCCGGTGCACCGCTGGCGCTTCGAGGCGGTCGACTAGAGGTTGCCGCCCGGCCGCCCGTCCGAGCGGGCGGCAACCGCCGGAGCCCGGTGGTGACCGTCGGGCGGCGGCCGGTCGAGCCCGGTGGTGACCCTCGGGCGGTCGGTCGAGCCTGGTGGTGACCCTCGGGCAGATGGCCGGTCGAGCCCGGTGGTGACCGTCCGGCGGACGGTGGAGCCCGGCTCCGGCGGACGGTGAAGCCCGGCCGCGACCGTCGGGACCGCCACCGCAGCCCGGCGGCAGCCGTCCCCGTGCCGAACGTCGAATCGGCCACACGGCCGACAGTCGAGCAACCTTTCGATCGTGGTGGGCATCCCCCACCACGTGAAGAAGACGATCGCGCTCTGGGCGGTGCTGACCGCCGCCACCCTCCTGGTGACCGGCTGCACGGCGGAACGCCCCGCCGACACCGCCCCGACGCGGTCCTCCGCGCCCACCACCGGCACCCCCGAGGACCCGGCCGCCGCCACCGCCGCCGCGTACCGCAAGTGGGGGCTCAAGCCCTTCGCCCCCGCGCCCGCCCCGCCCGCCGCCAAGCCGGTACGGCGCGCCCCGGGCGGCCCGGTGCCCGTCATCAGCGACATTCCCACCAAGGACAGGATCGTCTTCCTCACCATCGACGACGGCGCGGAGAAGGACCCCGCCTTCGTGACGATGATGAAGGAGCTCAAGGTCCCGTTCACGATGTTCCTCACCGACGCGGCCATCCGGAACGACTACGCGTACTTCCGGCCGCTCGTCGCCCAGGGCCACGGCCTCGCCAACCACACCCTCACCCACCCCAACCTGCGCACCCTCTCCCCGGAGGCGCAGCGCCGGGAGATCTGCGACCAGCAGACGAAGCTGACCGGGCGCTACGGCACGGCCCCGCGTCTCTTCCGCCCGCCGTACGGCAACTGGAACGAGGCCACCCGCACCGCCGCCGGGCAGTGCGGCATCGACGCGATCGTGCTGTGGCGCGAGTCCATGCAGATCACGAACATGCAGTACCAGCGCGGTGACCGGAAGCTGCACCCCGGCGACATCGTCCTCGCCCACTTCCGGGGCCCGTCCGAGCTCAAGGGCCGGACGATGACCGAGATGACGGCGACGATGCTCCGCCGCATCCAGGAGCAGGGATTCACCGTGGCGCGCCTGGAGGACTACGTCTGAGAACTCCTCGCGGGCAGCTGTCGATGCGGGCGCGGCCCGTTCGACGTATGAGTGAGAGGCGGGGAAACGGCCCCGCCACCGCACCACGAGGAGTCACCATGCCCCGCTATCTGTCCCTGGTCCGCGTCCAGGAGAACACCATCGACATGGCGGACGCCGACCCCGGCTTCGAGGCACGCATGGGCGCGCTGTTCGAGGAGATCACCAAGGCGGGCGTCATGCTCGACACCGCGGGCCTCAGGCCGACCGCCGAGTCCTCCCGGCTGACCTGGTCGGACGGCAAGGTCTCGGTCACGGACGGACCCTTCACGGAGACCAAGGAGGTCGTCGGGGGCTACGCGCTGCTCCAGTGCAAGGACAGGGCGGAGGCCATGGAGTGGTCCCGCCGTTTCCTGGCGGTCCACCCGCCGCACTGGACCGTGGGCCTGGAGGTCCGGGAGGTCGAGGAGATGCCGGGGGCCTGACCCCGGGCCGCTGTCGGTGCCGTGTGCTGTCATGGGAGACGTGACGGCACACGGCACCGGCCCGGTGGAGAGCACGCTCGACACGGTCTTCCGGATGGAGTCCCCGAGGATCGTCGCCACCGCGGCGCGGATCGTCCGGGACGTCGGCATCGCCGAGGAGATCGCCCAGGACGCCCTCGTCGCCGCCCTCGAACAGTGGCCGGAGACCGGGGTTCCCGACCGGCCCGGTGCCTGGCTGACGGCCACCGCGAAGCACCGCGCCGTGGACCTCGTCCGGCGCCGCGAGACGTACGCGCGGAAGCTCGCCGAGATGGGCCGGACCCTCCCGGAGGAGTCGTACGACCCCGAGCCCGCGGGCCCCGGAGACATCGACGACGACGTACTGCGGCTGATCTTCACCACCTGTCATCCGGTGCTCTCCGCCGAGGCGCGCGCCGCCCTGACCCTGCGGCTCGTCGGCGGGCTCCGCACCGACGAGATCGCCCGCGCCTTCCTCGTCCCCGAACCGACCGTCGCCGCGCGGATCACCCGGGCGAAGCGGGCCCTGGCGAGGGCGGGCGTGGAGTTCGCGGTGCCGTACGGGGAGGACCGGGCGGCCCGCCTCGGCTCCGTCCTCGAAGTGATCTACCTGATCTTCAACGAGGGGTACGCGGCGACCGCGGGCGACGACCTGCTGCGGCCCGGACTCTGCGAGGACGCGCTGCGGCTCGCCCGGGGCCTCGCGGCCCTGGTGCCCCGCGAGTCCGAGGCACAGGGGCTGGCCGCCCTCCTGGAGCTCCAGGCCTCCCGGACCGCTGCCAGGACCGGACCCGACGGCCGGCCGGTGCTGCTGGCCGCGCAGGACCGGAGCCGCTGGAACCGGCTGATGGTGCTGCGGGGGTACGCGGCCCTGGAGCGGGCCGGGGACGGGCGTTCCTACGGGCCGTACGCCCTCCAGGCCGCGATCGCCGCCTGTCACGCGCGGGCCGCGTCGTACGGCGAGACCGACTGGGAGACCATCGCCGCGCTCTACGGGAGGCTGGGCGTCCTCGCGCCCTCCCCGGTCGTCGAGCTGAACCGGGCGGTCGCCGTGTCGATGGCCCGGGGCCCGGCGGAGGCCCTCCCGCTCGTCGACGCCCTCGCCGCCGAACCGGCCCTGGCCCGCTACCACCTGCTCCCGAGCGTCCGGGGCGACCTGCTCGCCCGGCTCGGCCGGACGGCGGAGGCCCGCGCCGAGTTCGAACGGGCGGCCGACCTCACCCGCAACGAGAGCGAACGGACCCTGCTGAGGGAGAGGGCCGGGAACCCCGGGGCCGCCTGGGGGTGAGGCCGGGGCCAGGCCCGGGACCCCTCCGGGACGGGGAGGCTTCCCGGCCCGGGCGGGGCTCTACGCGGACGCTCCCGGTCCGGGCGGGGCTCTGCGGGGACGCTCCCCGGCCGGACGGGCCCCTGCGGGGCGGCTCGGCGGACCCTTAGGGTGCTCGGCATGTCCCCGCGCACCCCGCTTCCGCCGCCGCCCCCGCCCGCCGAGCTGCGGAGCTGGCCCGACCGGGACGCCCGGCTCGCCGACCGGGCGCTGGCACTGGACGAGCTGGGCGGGCGGCTGCTCGGCGGCGGACCGCTCGCGCTGTTCCTGCTCCGGCTCCTCCTGCTGGAACTGGGCTGGTCACTGGTCGGATTCCTGGTCATCGCCCTCGGCCACCCGGCGCCCGACCCGATCACGATGCTCCTCGCGCTCTTCAGCGCGCTGCTCGGCATCGGGGTGCTCGTCCCGGCGGTGTGGCTGACGGTCCGCGCCCTGCGCCGGGACCGGACCGTCCGGGAGCGCCTCGCCCAGTGGGCGGCCCTCGACCGGCACGGCCCCACGGACGCCCGGCTGCGCGCCCCCGTCCTCGGCGCCTGCTGGTTCCTGCTGTCCTTCGCGCTGTGCGGCCTCGGCCTCTGGGCGGGCTTCGCGGTCCCGGCGTCCGCGAGCCCCGACGACGGCTACGGCCTGGTCGTCTACGGCATGGGGGCCGCCCTGATCCTCTGGGTCACCGGGCTGACCGGCCTGGTGAAGGCCGTCGGCCACTACCGCCTCGCGGTCCGCCTGACACCCCGCAGGACCTGACCGGGCGGTGGCGGGCCCCGCTGTGTCCGGCGTACCGCACGCTCCCCGCCCCGGCGTACCGCATGCTCCCCGACGGGGTCCGGCATACCCCCGGGGCCCTCTGACGGGGTGTCGCCGGTCCGGCGGTGGCGGGTCGCCCCTCAGCCCTTCGCCGGCTGTCCGCCCTTCGCCGGCTGTCCGCCCTTCGTCGGCTGTCCGACCTTCGCCGGCTGTCCGATCAGCATCGTCGGGGCGCCCGCGACCCGGGTGAGCAGGACGGTCGCCGCGTTCGGGCCCTTCGGCTTCACCTTGCGGCGGATCTCCTCGGGTTCCACGGCCGAACCGCGCTTCTTCACCGTCAGGACGCCGACCTCCCGCTCCCGCAGCAGGGCCTTCAGCTTCTTCAGGTTGAAGGGGAGTTCGTCGGTGATCTCGTACGCGGCGGCGTACGGCGTCGGTACGAGCGCGTCGGCCGTCACGTAGGCGATCGTCGCGTCGATCAGACCGCCGCCCACCTCCTCGGCGAACTCCGCGACCAGGTGCGCGCGGATGACGGCGCCGTCCGGCTCGTAGAGATAGCGCCCGACCGGACGGACCGCCGGGTCGGGCAGGCCCCGGCCGGTCAGCGCGGCTCCGGAGGGCAGCAGGGTGGCGCGCCGGGCGCCGGGCGAGGTGCCGAACCAGATCACGGCCTCCTTGACGTCCCCGCCGTCGGAGATCCACTCGGCCTCGGCGTCCTCGGGAACCGCCTCGTGCGGAATGCCGGGAGCCACCTTCAGGGCCGCGTGCGGGGCCCTGCGGGCCGCTTCGACGGCCCAGGAGAGCGGCGGGGAGTAGGACTCCGGGTCGAAGATCCGGCCGCGTCCGCCCCGGCGCGCGGGGTCGACGAAGACGGCGTCGTACGGGCCGGTGTCGATGTCGGCGACGTCCGCGCACCGCACCTCGATCAGCTCCGCGAGGCCGAGCGCGTCGGCGTTGGCGCGGGCCGCCGCGGCGGTCAGCGGGTCGCGGTCCACGGCGAGCACGGAGATCCCCGCGCGGGCGAGCGCGACGGCGTCGCCGCCGATCCCCGAGCAGAGGTCCGCGACGCTGCGGACGCCCAGCGCCCTCAGCCGGGCCGCCCGGTGGGCGCCGACCGACGCGCGCGTCGACTGCTCGACGCCGTGGGGGGTGAAGTACATCCGGTACGCGTCCTCCGCGCCGAACTTCGCCACCGCCCGCTGCCGCAGCCGCGCCTGGGCGACGGCCGCCGTGACCAGCTCGGCGGGATGGTCGCGGCGCAGCCGGGAGACCACCGCCAGTTCCTGGGCCGGGTCGTGGTCGCGCAGGGCGGCGAGCAGGGTCTGGCCCTCGGGGCCGAGCAGCGGGGCGAAGGAGGCGAGATCGGTCACCCGTCCCATTGTGGGCCCTGGGCGGGCGGCCGGTGGCCGGGAGCGGCCCCCGCGCGAGGCCCGGTGGCCCGAGGGGAGGGTGGGCCGCCCGGGGGACGGAGTGACGGCCGCCCGGGGGACGGCGGCGGCGGTACGGCGGTGTCGTGGGCTTCGTACGCGTGTCCGCGCTGACAGGATGCGGCGCCACAACACTCGTACGACAAAAGGACCAGATGATGGCAAAAGGTGTGCATCGTTCCGCTCGGGTGTTCGGGGCCGCGCTCGTCGTCGCCGCCCTCGCCTCCGCCGCCACGGCCTGCTCCGGCGGCACCGGGCCGGCCGGTGGCGCACCCGCCCCCGCCGCCGGACAGCAGGCCCAGGGGCGGGGCGCGGCGGGGGCCCTCGACTCGTACGTCGAGAAGGTCCGGGACCAGCGGGCCGCCCGGGTCGCCGCCGCCAGGAAATGGGGCCTGGCCCGTACCCCGCTGGACGCGCCCGCCCCGCCCGCCGTCAAGCCGAGGATCACCACCCGCAAGGGCTTCGAGACCGATGGCGAGGGACTCCCGCCGGTCTTCACCACCGTGCCCACCCAGCAGAAGGTCGTCTTCCTGACGATCGACGACGGCTCCGAGAAGGACCCGGAACTGCTGCGGATGATGAGCGACCTCCGCATCCCCTACAGCGCCTTCCTCAGCGACTACGTCGTCAGCGAGGACTACGGCTACTTCGGCCGGATGCAGAAGTCGCAGGAGGGCGGGGTCTCCCTGCACAACCACACCCTCAACCACCGCTACCTGCCCGGACTCTCGTACAGCGAGCAGAAGCGCGAGATCTGCGGGATGCAGGACGTCATCGAGAAGCGCTTCGGCAAGCGCCCGCCGCTCTTCCGGCCGCCGTACGGCAACTACAACGAGGACACCCTGCGCGCGGCCGCGACCTGCGGCGTCAAGGCGGTGCCGCTCTGGGCCGCCGAGGCCTTCCCCGACCACATGGAGTGGCGCGAGTGGGACCGGGACCTGCACTCCGGCGACATCGTGCTCACCCACTTCCGGGGCAAGGAGGACTGGAAGGGCACCATGCCGGACATGATCCGCCAGGTGATGAACGTGATCACGGCGAAGGGCTACGCCGTCGCCAAACTCGAGGACTACGTGTGACGCACCGCCGCCGCCACCGCCCTTCCGCGCGTGGCCGCCGCCCCGCGCGCGGACCCGAGCCCGGGAGCGGAGCCCTCTCCGGGACGCTCTCCGGGTCCGCGTCGGGGTCCGTCTCCGGGGCGGCTCCGGGGTCCCCCTCCGTGGCCGTCCCCGGCTCCCGGCCCCTCGCGCCCGTGCCCCCGTACGGTTCCGCTGCCCCCGCGTACGGTTTCGCCCTCCCCGCCCGGGGGACCGTCCCCGCCCGTCCGCCGGGCCGGGGCGGGGCCGCGCGGCCGCTCGCCGGGCTGCTCCTCGCCGCCGCACTCCTCGCGCTGACCGGCTGCGCCTCCACCGTGGACCCGATCGAACGCCTCGGCCGCAAGGCCGCCGAACGCATGGGCTCCCGGCACGCCCCCGCCGCCGGGGCCCGCGCGTCCACGGCCCCCGCACCGGCCGCCCCCGCGCAGGTGGCCCCCGCACCGGCCACCCCCGTATCGGCCGTTCCCGCACCGGCCACCCCCGCCGTTCCGTCCGCCGGAGCCGTCCGGTCCACGGGGGTCGCCGAGGTCCGCTGAAGCCCGGAACGGAACCGCCACGGGGTGAGTAATTGGCACTCCGCTTGACCGAGTGCTAATCGCGGTCATAGTCTCGGCTCTGGCACTCCCCACCGGAGAGTGCCAACAGAGCGACGGGCAGGTCCGGCACCCGCGACGACGGATCCACCTGGTCGCCACCTCAGACAGTTGACCCCGAGATCTCCGAAGGGGGAGGTCGGATCGTGACGACCACCAGCTCCAAGGTTGCCATCAAGCCGCTCGAGGACCGCATTGTGGTCCAGCCGCTCGACGCCGAGCAGACCACCGCCTCTGGCCTGGTCATTCCGGACACCGCCAAGGAGAAGCCCCAGGAGGGCGTCGTCCTGGCCGTGGGCCCGGGCCGTTTCGAGAACGGCGAGCGCCTGCCGCTCGACGTCAAGACCGGCGACATCGTGCTGTACAGCAAGTACGGCGGCACCGAGGTGAAGTACAACGGCGAGGAGTACCTCGTCCTCTCGGCTCGCGACGTGCTCGCGATCATCGAGAAGTAATTCACCCGAAGCAGATGCTTTGAGCTGCGCCCCGGGCCCTCACCGGGCACCGGGGCGCTGTTCGTTCCACACCAGTTTTCGAGAGGGCTGAACCGCTCCATGGCGAAGATCCTGAAGTTCGACGAGGACGCCCGTCGCGCCCTTGAGCGCGGCGTCAACAAGCTTGCCGACACGGTGAAGGTGACGATCGGCCCCCGTGGCCGCAACGTCGTCATCGACAAGAAGTTCGGCGCTCCCACCATCACCAACGACGGTGTCACGATCGCCCGTGAGGTCGAGATCGAGGACCCGTTCGAGAACCTCGGCGCCCAGCTGGTGAAGGAGGTGGCGACCAAGACCAACGACATCGCGGGTGACGGCACCACCACCGCCACCGTGCTCGCCCAGGCCCTGGTCCGCGAGGGTCTGCGCAACGTCGCCGCCGGTGCTTCCCCGGCCGCCCTGAAGAAGGGCATCGACGCCGCCGTCAAGGCCGTCTCCGACGAGCTGCTCGCGACCGCGCGCCCGATCGAGGACAAGTCCGACATCGCCGCCGTCGCCGCGCTCTCCGCGCAGGACCAGCAGGTCGGCGAGCTCATCGCCGAGGCCATGGACAAGGTCGGCAAGGACGGTGTCATCACCGTCGAGGAGTCCAACACCTTCGGCCTGGAGCTCGAGTTCACCGAGGGCATGGCCTTCGACAAGGGCTACCTGTCCCCGTACATGGTGACCGACCAGGAGCGTATGGAGGCCGTCCTCGACGACCCGTACATCCTGATCAACCAGGGCAAGATCTCCTCGATCCAGGACCTGCTGCCCATCCTGGAGAAGGTCATCCAGGCCGGCGCCAGCAAGCCGCTCCTGATCATCGCCGAGGACGTCGAGGGCGAGGCCCTGTCGACCCTGGTCGTGAACAAGATCCGTGGCACCTTCAACGCCGTGGCCGTCAAGGCCCCCGGCTTCGGCGACCGCCGCAAGGCGATGCTCGGCGACATGGCCACCCTCACCGGTGCCACCGTCATCGCCGAGGAGGTCGGCCTCAAGCTCGACCAGGCCGGTCTGGACGTGCTCGGCACCGCCCGCCGCGTCACCATCTCCAAGGACGACACCACCATCGTCGAGGGTGGCGGCAACTCCGAGGACGTGCGGGGCCGGGTCAACCAGATCAAGGCCGAGATCGAGTCCACGGACTCCGACTGGGACCGCGAGAAGCTCCAGGAGCGCCTCGCGAAGCTGGCCGGCGGCGTGTGCGTGATCAAGGTCGGCGCCGCCACCGAGGTGGAGCTGAAGGAGAAGAAGCACCGTCTCGAGGACGCCATCTCCGCGACCCGCGCTGCGGTCGAGGAGGGCATCGTCTCCGGTGGTGGCTCCGCGCTCGTCCACGCCGTGAAGGTCCTGGAGGGCAACCTCGACAAGACCGGCGACGAGGCCACGGGTGTCGCGGTCGTCCGCCGCGCCGCCGTCGAGCCGCTGCGCTGGATCGCCGAGAACGCCGGTCTCGAGGGTTACGTCATCACCTCGAAGGTCGCTGAGCTCGACAAGGGCCAGGGCTTCAACGCCGCCACCGGCGAGTACGGCGACCTGGTCAAGGCCGGCGTCATCGACCCGGTGAAGGTCACGCGCTCCGCCCTGGAGAACGCCGCCTCGATCGCCTCCCTCCTCCTCACCACTGAGACCCTCGTGGTGGAGAAGAAGGAAGAGGAGCCCGCGGACCACGGTCACGGCGGACACGGCCACTCGCACTGAGGCCCTTCCTGACTGACCACTGAGGCCCGGTACTCCCGTCGAGGGAGCACCGGGCCTCAGCGTTTCAGGAACCTCGGGGATCTCAGGGGCGCGGCCTCAGGGGTCTCAGATGTTTCACGGCCTCTAAGGGCACCCAGGCCCCTTACGGGCCCACCCAGGCCCCTTACGGGCCTTACGGGCCTTACGGGCCTTACGGGTTCTCAGGGTCAGGGCCCGGCGCGGGCCGCGCGCGCCATGGTGCCCGCGTCCGGGACCCCTCCCCGGATCCCGCACCGAGGGCTCAGCCCTCGACCGCGCCCAGCTGTGCCATCAGGCCCAGCGCGTCGTACTGCCACCAGCCCTCCACGATCTTCCCGTCGTCCCGGAAGCGGTGGACGAGCGTCCCGGTCGTCGAGACGTCCATGCCGGTGGGCTGGAGTCCCAGGAAGTCCCCGACGTGGGAGCCCCGCCAGGTCCAGCGGGTGCAGACCCGGTCGCCCTCCGCGATCTGGTCCTCGACGGTGAACGCGAAGTCGAAGCCGTCCCGCCACCGTCCGATCTCGCGCCGGACGGCGTCCATGCCGATGACGTCCTGCCCGTTCGTCGGATCGTGGCCGTGGTAGCCCTCGGCCAGCACCTCGTCGAGCCGTGCCAGCTCGGGCTCCTCCGCCGCCATCGCCAGGAACCGCCGGGAAGCCGCCTTGTACAGCGACTCGTCCCGGACGACGTCGAGGTCGGTGAAGGTGGGCATCCCGTCGCAGAGCGCCACCATCTCCCGGAAGATCCGCTCGGTCTCGGGCAGTTGGGAGTTGCGCATGGCCACGTCGTACGACGGGAACTCGACGATCTCCACGAGGTGCGAGGAGTCGGCCCGGTCCTCGCCGAGCACGCTGTGGGTGGCGGTCCGCCTGCCCGCGGTCTGCTCGATCCACCGGTCCACGAGCCGGTTCATATCGTCGATCCGGCTGGTCCTGAAGTCGATGATCTGGGTGAACGTCATGACGCCTCCCGCCCCCGGTGCGGCCCCCTCCAGTCTAGGGCGTGTTTCGAAAGTCCCGCCTGCCGCGCGGCCGCCCTGCGGGCGACGACGGCAATCGTCGGGAATCGTCGGACGGGCCCGAGGAGACGGCAGGGGCGAGCCGCCGACCGGGCCACCGGCCACGCCCTCGACGTGAGCCGGGAGGACGGCACCACCGCCCACCCGGACCCCGACGCCCCGGCGCGAACCGGCCCGGCGGGCCCGTCACTCGGGGCCGTACTTGCGTCCCGCCTTCGAGGAGACCCCGCCCAGCAGACCGCGCGGAGCCAGCTTCACCACTCCCATCAGGGCCTTGTACCGGGGGTCGGGGATCGACAGCGTCCGGCCCCGCTCCAGATCGGCGAGGGCCGCCGTCACCAGCTTGTCCGCGTCGAGCCACATCCAGCCCGGGATGTTGTCCGTCCCCATCCCGGCCCGCTCGTGGAACTCCGTCCGTACGAAGCCGGGGCAGAGCGCCATCAGCCGGACCCCGCTGCCCGCCAGGTCCCGCGCCGCGCCCTGGGTGAACTGCACGACCCACGCCTTCGAGGCGCCGTACGTGCCCCGGGGCAGGAAGGCGGCCACCGAGGCGACGTTCACGACGGCGCCCCTGCGCCGGTCCCTCATCGACGTGGCCGCGGCCGAGGTCAGCCGCAGCACCGCCTCGCAGTGCACCGTGAGCATCTTCAGTTCGTCGGCCATGGACACGTCCAGGAAGCGGCCCTTGTTGCCGAAACCTGCGTTGTTCACGAGCAGGTCGACCGGCTGCTTCGGGTCGGAGAGGCGCGCCTCGACGGCGGCGATGCCCTTCTCCTCGGAGAGGTCCGCCGCCAGCACCTCGGCCTCGACGCCGTGCCGGTCGTGCAGTTCGGTCGCCTGCTCCCGGAGGCGCTTCACGTCCCGGGCCACGAGCACGACGTCATGGCCGTCCGCCGCGAGTCTCCGTGCGAAGGCGGCCCCGATGCCCGCAGTGGCGCCTGTGATCAGTGCAGTCGTCATACCGGCACGGTAGTGCCCCTTCCGGGGGCCGTGCCCGGCCGTGGCGCCGCCCGGAACCGTTCTACGCGCGTGCGTACTTCTCGGTGTACTGGCGGGCCAGCGCCAGGAGTCCCGACTCCATCCACTCGGCGGCGGCCAACGTGCCGGGCAGCAGGGTCCGTTCGACGGTCGCGGCCCGGTGCAGCCGGGCGACCGTGATGTCGTGGTCCGGCCGGTGGACCACCGTGATCGGGTCGCCCGCGCGGATCTCTCCCGGCACGATCACCCGCAGCAGGGCGCCGGGTCCGGCGCCGGACAGCGTGAACCGCCGCACCCAGCCCTTCTCCTGGAGGAAACCCGCGAACGTACGGCAGGGGATGCGGCCGCCGGTGACTTCGAGGACGACCTCCTCGCCGATCCGCCACCGCTCGCCGATCAGGGCCCCGTTGACGTCCACGCCCCGGGTGGTGAGGTTCTCGCCGAAGGAGCCGTTGGTGAACTCACGGCCCAGGTCGCGCTCCCAGCTGTCCAGGTCCTCGCGGGCGAAGGCGTAGGCGGCCCGGTCGTTGCCGCCGTGGAACCGCAGGTCACAGACGGTGTCTCCGGCGAGCCCGCTGGTCCCGACCCCGGGCACGCCGGGGGCCTCGATGCGGACCGGCCCGTCGACGGGCCGCTTGTCGATGCCGGTCAGGCCGGAGGCGGCGTCGGTGTAGTCCACGGCCTTGGCGCCGCCCACGTTCACACTCAGCAGGGTCATGCGGGGAACCCTACGGGCACAGGTGTCAAAGGAGTAGTCGAATATTCGCGACTTCACCCAAGAGTCGCTTATGCTGGGACGCATGATCGAGGCCCGTCATCTCCGCGTCCTGCGCGCTGTCGCCGCCACCGGTTCCTTCTCGGCCGCCGCGCGCGAGCTGGGCTGCACCCAGCCCGCCGTGAGCCAGCAGATGAAGGCCCTCGAAGCCTCCGCGGGCACCCCGCTGCTGATCCGCGCCGCCCGCGAGATGCGCCTCACCCAGGCGGGCGAGGTCCTCGTCCGGCACGCCTCGGGCATCCTCGCCGGGCTCACCGCTGCCGAGGAGGAGGTCGCCGCCATCGCCGGGCTCCGCGCGGGCCGGGTCCGGCTGGTCTCCTTCCCCAGCGGCAGCTCCACGCTCGTCCCCACCGCCCTCGCCGCTCTGCGGGCCGCACACCCCGGCACCCGCGTCTCGCTGGTCGAGGCCGAGCCCCCGCGCTCGGTCGAGATGCTCAGGGAGGGCGACTGCGACGTGGCCCTCGCCTTCCGGTACGGCACGGGCCAGGCCGAGTGGGACGACCTGGTGGTACGGCCGATCCTCGCCGACCGGCTCGTGGGTCTGGTCCCCGAGGGGCACCGGCTGGCCGGGGCCGGTTCCGTGGGCATCGCGGAACTCGCGGACGAGTCGTGGATCGCGGGCTGTCCGCGCTGCCGCCGCCAGCTCGTCGACGTCTGCGAGGAGGCGGGGTTCACCCCTCGCATCGACTTCGCCACCGACGACTACCCGGCGGTGGTGGGCCTGGTCGGCGCCGGTCTGGGCGTCGCCGTCCTGCCGGAGCTGGCCATCGAGTCCGTACGCCCCAAGGGGGCGCGCACCGTGACCGTGGAACCCGCCGTGGAGCGGGAGATCGTGGCCCTCACCCTGCCGGACCTGGCACAGGTCCCGGCCGTGGCGGCCACCCTCGAAGAACTGACCCGCGCGGCCACGCGCGGGTAGCGCCTGCCCGGCGGTCGCTGACGGGCTCCTCCCGACGGCGGGGGTCAGGTCAGTCGTTCTTGCGTCCGAGCTGGTGTGGGGGCGGTGTCGCCTTCGTGGGCGGGGGACTCCTGGCCGCCGACATCCGAGGTGGCGGCCGGCCGATTCCAGGCGATGCCCTACGCCCGCCGATCGTGGCCCGGCGGTGTCGTCCCGTGCGGGTGATCGGAGGCGTCTTCGCCCCCGTGGGAGCGGGGGGACTCTCGTTGCCGTCGCACTCCGAACCCGCGATCCACCGGTGGCCCCGGCCATGATCCACCGGACGGCGTCCGGACCGGCCCCCGTCCGGACCGGCCGAGCGGCGCCGGTCAGCGCCGTAGGCGGTCGCTCTCCGGCGCAGCGCCACGGCCACGCGCGCGACCCGGCGCGGGACCGGGCGCGCGTGCGGCCGTGTCGTGGCCGGACGCGGGGGCGCCGGGGCCCGGGCCGCCCGCAGAACGCGTGCGCGCGGCCTCGTTCCTCGCCGGGCGTCACCCGTCGTTCGCCGCTCGGCCCGGGTACGCGCGCGCGTGCCGCCGCCTCCGTGCCGGGCCGCGTGCTCCCTCTGTCTCGGTTTCCCCGTTCCGCGTCCGGTGGCCCGGCCGTTCCCGGTCAGGGCCGCCCGTCCGGTTCGAAGAAACGTTCCTTCACATGCGCTCCACGATCGGTCGGCCCGATGTCGACGCCGATGTCGTCATGGATGTCAGGGAGGTCACGGACGCGCCGGGCGCGACCGGAGCGGTCGGCGACGCCGTCGCGACCAGGCGATTGCGCGCGCGTCCCATGAGCTCTTCGCGTTCGTCCTCGGTGAGGCCGCCCCATACGCCGTAGGGCTCCCGCACGGCGAGTGCGTGTGCCGCGCACTCCGCGCGGACCGGGCACCGCATGCAGACCTCTTTCGCCGAGTTCTCACGCGCACTCCGTGCCGCGCCGCGCTCTCCCTCGGGGTGGAAGAACAGGGAGCTGTCGACCCCGCGGCAGGCCGCGAGGAGTTGCCAGTCCCACAGATCGGCGTTGGGTCCGGGAAGGCGGGAGAAATCTGCCATTGCGCTTGTCCCCTTGAAACCGTGTCGAACGGATAGGTGGGCGGGTGGATGGCCGATGGCCGGGCTCCTCGTGTCCCGACGGGTCCGAATCTGCACACCTACTGTCGAAGTAGATGTAAATATGACTCATTGCGAATCTAGCCACAGACACCGCGAAAAGGGAAGAAAACCCGCTAAATGGTGCATAGCTTGCGTCAATGGATGAAAGGGCCGCGTCGCTCTCCTCCGTGCGCACCCACTCACGTAGAGTGCCGAAGCGTGCCGTCCAACCCGTAACTCTTTCGGGTGACCGTCGTTGAGAGTGCGGAGGCGGTTGAAGGAACAAGCGCTCGGGCAGGTGTCCGAGGGCGTCAATCGCACAGGTGACGATTACGTACAGCCCTGGAGGCTCAAGGTGACGCGCAACAGCTGCGAGAGCCGCGGAGGTCAGGCATGACATCCGTCCTCGTCTGCGACGACTCCCCGCTTGCCCGAGAGGCGCTCCGCCGCGCGGTCGCGACCGTGCCCGGCGTCGAGCGCGTGACCACCGCGGCCAACGGCGAGGAAGTCCTCCGCCGCTGGGGCGCGGACCGCTCGGACCTGATTCTGATGGATGTGCGCATGCCCGGCCTGGGCGGCGTGGAGACCGTCCGCCGGCTGCTCTCCGCGGACCCCGGCGCCCGCATCATCATGCTCACGGTCGCGGAGGACCTCGACGGCGTCGCCCTCGCGGTCGCCGCGGGCGCCCGCGGATATCTGCACAAGGACGCCTCGCGCGCCGAGCTGCGGGCCACCGTCACCCAGGCGCTGGCCGACCCGACCTGGCGGCTCGCCCCCCGCCGCCTCCGCTCGGCCGAGATGGGCGCCGCGCCCACCCTCACCGCGCGCGAGATCCAGGTCCTCGAAGGCATGAGCCACGGCCGGTCCAACGCGGAGATCGGACGCGAGCTCTTCCTCTCCGAGGACACCGTCAAGACCCATGCCCGGCGCCTCTTCAAGAAGCTGGGCGCCTCGGACCGCGCGCACGCCGTCGCCCTCGGATTCCGCTGGGGCCTGGTCCGCTGAATCGCAGGTCACCCGTCATGTCCCCGTCCTCACCCGGTTCCTTCGTGGGGTGGACGGGGCGGGCTTGTGTCACTTCCGCGCCGGATGCCGCATCCTTGAGATGTGGAGTTCCTCGGGGACGAGTCGATCGAGCGGGAGGGGAGGGCGCGGGAGATGAGTTCCGGCGCACCTGCTCATAACGCTTCAGTGCACAACTACGGACGCGGTGCCACGGACGCGGAGGCGTCGGGGCACCATGGAGCGATGCGCGACGACGACACCGTGGGTTCCCCCGTGCCTGCCGGGCAGGGGGACATCGGCGCGCTCGTCCGCCGCGCGGTCGAAGGCGACGCGCAGGCCACGCACGACCTGCTCGCGCGCGTGCATCCGCTCGCCCTGCGGTACTGCCGCACCCGCCTCAACCGGCTGCCGGGTGACGCCCGGCACTTCGTGGAGGACCTGGCCCAGGAGGTCTGCGTCGCCGTCCTGATGGCGCTGCCGCGCTACAAGGACACCGGCAGGCCCTTCGAGGCGTTCGTCTTCGCCATCGCCGGACACAAGGTCGCCGACCTCCAGCGGGCCGCCATGCGGCACCCGGGGTCCACGGCCGTGCCCTCCGACGAGATGCCCGAGCGCCCCGACGACTCCCTCGGCCCCGAGGAGCGCGCGCTCCTCAGCGACGACGCCGAGTGGGCCAAGAAGCTGCTCGCCAACCTTCCGGAGAACCAGCGCGAACTGCTGGTGCTCAGGGTCGCCGTCGGGCTGACCGCCGAGGAGACCGGGCAGATGCTCGGCATGTCCCCGGGGGCCGTCCGGGTCGCCCAGCACCGTGCCCTCAGCAGGCTGCGGGCGCTGGCGGAGCAGTAGCGGAGCCGTAACCGGGCGTACGGCCGGAGCCGTGGCCGGTACGTAAGGACCGTCAATGGAATCCGGCCCTTTCGTCCACGTGGGAACGTCCAAAGCCCCTGGCTGATCTTGATCGTGGAATGAGACACCGCTTCGGGCCGTTAGCATGGACATCCGCACCGATCAAGGCCGTTTGGGGAAGGTGTCATGACTGCACACGTCGACGGAGTGCCCGAGAAATTCGCGACACTCGGGCTGACCTACGACGACGTCCTGCTCCTGCCGGGCTCGTCCGACATGGCGCCCGACCAGATCGACACCGCCTCGTACATCTCGAAGAACGTGCGGGTGAACATCCCGCTGCTCTCCGCCGCGATGGACAAGGTCACCGAGTCCCGCATGGCGATCGCCATGGCCCGGCAGGGTGGTGTCGGTGTCCTGCACCGCAACCTCTCCATCGCCGACCAGGCCAACCAGGTCGATCTGGTGAAGCGTTCCGAGTCGGGCATGGTCACGGACCCGATCACGGTGCATCCGGACGCCACGCTCGCCGAGGCGGACGCGATCTGCGCCAAGTTCCGCATCAGCGGCGTCCCGGTCACCGACCCGGCCGGCCGGCTGCTCGGCATCGTCACCAACCGTGACATGGCCTTCGAGTCGGACCGTGCCCGCCAGGTGCGCGAGGTCATGACCCCGATGCCGCTGGTCACCGGCAAGGTCGGCATCTCCGGCGTGGACGCGATGGAGCTGCTCCGCCGCCACAAGATCGAGAAGCTGCCGCTGGTCGACGAGGCGGGCCTCCTCAAGGGCCTCATCACGGTCAAGGACTTCGTCAAGGCCGAGAAGTACCCGAACGCGGCCAAGGACAAGGGGGGCCGCCTGCTCGTCGGTGCGGCCGTCGGTGTCGCCGGTGACGCGTACGAGCGGGCCCAGGCCCTGATCGAGGCGGGCGTCGACTTCATCGTCGTGGACACCGCCCACGGTCACTCCCGGCTCGTCGGCGACATGGTCGCCAAGATCAAGTCGAACTCGTCCGTCGATGTCATCGGCGGCAACATCGCCACCCGTGACGGCGCCCAGGCGCTGATCGACGCCGGTGTCGACGGCATCAAGGTCGGTGTCGGCCCCGGCTCCATCTGCACCACCCGGGTCGTCGCCGGCATCGGCGTCCCGCAGGTCACCGCGATCTACGAGGCCTCCCTCGCCGCCAAGGCGGCCGGTGTGCCGGTCATCGGCGACGGCGGTCTGCAGTACTCCGGGGACATCGCCAAGGCCCTCGTGGCGGGCGCGGACACCGTGATGCTGGGCTCGCTCCTCGCGGGCTGCGAGGAGTCCCCCGGCGAGCTGCTCTTCATCAACGGCAAGCAGTTCAAGTCGTACCGGGGCATGGGTTCGCTCGGCGCGATGCAGTCCCGTGGCGAGCAGCGCTCCTTCTCGAAGGACCGCTACTTCCAGGAGGGCGTCGCCTCCGACGAGAAGCTGGTGCCCGAGGGCATCGAGGGCCAGGTGCCGTACCGGGGCCCGCTCTCGGCGGTCGTCCACCAGCTGGTCGGCGGACTGCGCCAGTCGATGTTCTACGTCGGCGGCCGCACGGTGCCGGAGCTCCAGACGAACGGCCGGTTCGTCCGGATCACGTCCGCGGGCCTCAAGGAGAGCCACCCGCACGACATCCAGATGACGGTCGAGGCACCGAACTACAGCAGGAAGTAACAGAGCGCGAGCGTGGGGGCGGTTCCGGGAGGTGCCCGGAACCGCCCCTCGCGCGTGTGTCGGGGATACTGGTAGGCGCAGACGTAGAGGGAAAGGCCACACATCGTGACTGAGATCGAGATCGGGCGCGGCAAGCGCGGCCGCAGGGCGTACGCGTTCGACGACATCGCCGTCGTCCCGAGCCGGCGCACCCGGGACCCGAAGGAGGTCTCGATCGCCTGGCAGATCGATGCCTACCGGTTCGAGCTGCCGTTCCTGGCCGCCCCGATGGACTCGGTCGTCTCGCCGCAGACCGCCATCCGCATCGGTGAGCTGGGCGGCGTCGGCGTGCTGAACCTGGAGGGTCTCTGGACCCGGTACGACGACCCGCAGCCGCTGCTCGACGAGATCGCCGGGCTGGACGAGGCGAGCGCGACCCGCCGTCTGCAGGAGATCTACGCGGCTCCGATCAAGGAGGAGCTGATCGGGCAGCGCATCAAGGAGGTGCGCGACGCCGGTGTCGTCACCGCCGCCGCGCTCTCCCCGCAGCGCACCGCCCAGTTCTCCAAGGCGGTCGTCGACGCGGGCGTGGACCTTTTCGTCATCCGGGGTACGACGGTCTCCGCCGAGCACGTGTCCGGCGCGTCCGAGCCGCTGAACCTGAAGCAGTTCATCTACGAGCTGGACGTTCCGGTGATCGTCGGCGGCTGTGCCACGTACACGGCGGCCCTGCACCTGATGCGGACCGGCGCGGCGGGCGTCCTCGTGGGCTTCGGCGGCGGGGCGGCGCACACCACCCGCAACGTGCTGGGCATCCAGGTCCCGATGGCGACCGCGGTCGCCGACGTGGCCGCGGCCCGCCGCGACTACATGGACGAGTCCGGCGGCCGGTACGTGCACGTCATCGCCGACGGCGGCGTGGGCTGGTCCGGCGACCTGCCGAAGGCCATCGCCTGCGGTGCCGACGCGGTCATGATCGGTTCCCCGCTGGCCCGTGCCACGGACGCGCCCGGCAAGGGCCACCACTGGGGCATGGAGGCCGTCCACGAGGACGTGCCGCGCGGCAAGCTGGTCGACCTGGGCATCGTCGGCACCACCGAGGAGATCCTCGCGGGCCCGTCGCACACCCCGGACGGCTCGATGAACTTCTTCGGCGCCCTGCGCCGCGCGATGGCCACCACGGGCTACAGCGAGCTCAAGGAGTTCCAGCGCGTCGAGGTCACGGTCGCGGACGCCCAGCACAAGCGCTGACCGACCCCGTACGTCCCCGAGGGCCCCGCACCGACCGGTGCGGGGCCCTCGGGCGTTCACAGCCGGTGGGCCGCGCCGGTGGGGGTGGCGCCCCGGGTGTCGAGGAGCAGCTGGGCCTTCACGGAGAGCCCCTGGAGGTCGTACGTGCGGTGGTGTTGGAGCAGGACCGTCAGGTCGGCGTGGGCGGCGGCCTCGTAGAGGGAGTCCGCGCGGGGGACGGGCAGCTCGCGGACGCGCCAGTCGGGGACGTGCGGGTCGTGGTAGCTGACGGCCGCGCCGAGGTCCATTAGACGGCGGGCGATCTCGTCGGCGGGGGAGCCCTGACGGTCGGGGAGGTCGGGCTTGTAGGTGATGCCGAGGAGGAGGACGCGGGCTCCTCTGGCCGACTTCCCGTGCTCGTTGAGGAGGGTGGCGGCGCGCTGGACGACGTACCGCGGCATCCGTTCGTTGACCTGGCCCGCGAGTTCCACGAGCCGGAGCGGGCGGTGGGCGCCGACGGTGTCGACGGGGACGCCGTGGCCGCCGACGCCGGGGCCGGGCCGGAAGGCCTGGAAGCCGAAGGGCTTGGTCTCGGCGCAGCGGATGACGTCCCACAGGTCCACGCCGAGTTCGTGGCAGAGCACCGCCATCTCGTTGACGAGGGCGATGTTGACGTGCCGGAAGTTGGTCTCCAGGAGCTTGACGGTCTCGGCCTCGCGCGGGCCACGCGCGCGTACCACCTTGTCGGTCAGCCGTCCGTAGAAGGCGGCGGCCGATTCGGTGCAGGCGGGGGTGAGACCGCCGATGACCTTGGGGGTCCCGGCGAAGCCGTGGGTACGGCTGCCGGGGTCGAGCCGGCCGGGGGAGTACGCGAGGTGGAAGTCGCGTCCGGCGCGGAGGCCGGAGCCCTCTTCGAGGAGGTCGCGGAGCAGGCCCTCGGTGGTGCCCGGCGGGACCGGGGACTCCAGGAGGACGGTGGTGTGGGGGCGCAGCCGGGCGGCGAGCGCGCGGGCGGCGCCGACGACGGCGGCGAGGTCGAGGGCGCGGTCGGGGCCGAGCGGGGTGGGGACGCAGATGGCGGCGGTGCGGACCCGGCCGAGTTCGGCGGGGTCGGCGGTCGGCCGGAAGCCTCCGGCGAGCATCCGGCGGACCTCGGGGACGGTCAGGGGGCCGTCGGCGGGGGAGCGGCCGGCGGCGAGTTCGGCGACGGGCCGGGGGTCGCTGTCGTAGCCGACGGTGTCGATGCCCGCGGCGGCGGCGGCTCGGGCGAGGGGGAGACCGTGGTGGCCGAGGCCGATGACGGCGAGGTCTGCGGGCATGGGGGTGGGCCGTCCTTCCCAGTAGCCGGAGGAGACGCGGGGCGCAAGCCCGGTGGACAGAACGGGTCGAGTGCAATGTCAGACTAGGCGTAAATATGACCGATATGTCGTATTGGGAAGCCGAAGAGGCCGAGTGTTATCCACAGGCCGGTGGCGAGACGGTGGCTGAAGTCGCCGGGTCGGGACAGAATCGAGCTGTGAGCCGGACCGCACGGTCCCGGCTCTCGTGCCGGAACGACGGGGGAAACCGGAGAACGGGAAGGCGGCAGCCGTGAGGACAGCGACACTGGGACCCGCCGAGCGCACCGAGGCGCTCGCGGCCATGGCCGAGCGCGAACTGGACGTGCTGGTCGTCGGCGCGGGAGTGGTCGGCGCGGGGACCGCCCTCGACGCCGTGACCAGAGGGCTCTCCACCGGCCTGGTCGAGGCCAGGGACTGGGCCTCCGGCACGTCCAGCCGCTCCAGCAAGCTCATCCACGGCGGACTGCGCTATCTGGAGATGCTGGACTTCGCCCTCGTACGGGAGGCGCTGAAGGAGCGCGGGCTCCTCCTGGGGCGGCTCGCCCCGCACCTGGTGAAGCCGGTGCCCTTCCTCTACCCCCTCCAGCACAAGGGCTGGGAGCGGTTCTACGCGGGCTCCGGCGTCGCCCTGTACGACGCCATGTCGCTCTCCTCCGGCCACGGCCGGGGCCTCCCGGTCCACCGGCACCTCTCCCGGGGCGGCGCCCTGCGGGTCGCCCCCTGCCTCCGCAAGGACGCCCTCGTCGGAGCCCTCCAGTACTACGACGCCCAGATGGACGACGCCCGCTTCGTCACCACCCTCGTGCGCACCGCCGCGTCCTACGGCGCCAGGGTCGCCAGCCGGGCCCGTGTCACCGGCTTCCTGCGCGAGGGCGAGCGGGTCGTCGGCGCCCGCGTCCAGGACGTCGAGGCGGGGGTCGCGTACGAGATCAGGGCCAAGCAGATCGTCAACGCGACCGGGGTGTGGACCGACGACACCCAGGCCCTCATCGGCGAGCGCGGCCAGTTCCACGTCCGCGCCTCCAAGGGCATCCACCTCGTCGTCCCCAAGGACCGCATCCACTCGACCACCGGGCTCATCCTGCGCACCGAGAAGTCCGTGCTGTTCGTGATCCCCTGGGGCAGGCACTGGATCGTCGGCACGACGGACACCGGGTGGGACCTCGACAAGGCCCATCCCGCCGCGTCCAGCGCCGACATCGACTACCTCCTGGAGCATGTGAACGGCGTGCTCTCCACCCCGCTCACCCGGGACGACGTCCAGGGCGTCTACGCGGGACTGCGACCCCTGCTCGCGGGCGAGTCCGACGCCACGAGCAAGCTCTCGCGCGAGCACACCGTCGCCCACCCGGTCCCGGGCCTCGTCGTCGTGGCGGGCGGCAAGTACACGACGTACCGGGTGATGGCGAAGGACGCCGTGGACGAGGCGGTGCACGGCCTCGACCAGCGCGTCGCGCCCTGTGTCACCGAGGACACCCCGCTGCTCGGCGCCGAGGGCTACCGGGCCCTGTGGAACGCGCGGGCCAGGATCGCCGCGCGCACCGGCCTCCATGTCGTCCGGGTCGAGCACCTCCTCAACCGCTACGGCTCCCTGACGGAGCAGATCCTCGACCTGATCGCCGGAGACCCCTCGCTCGGCGAACCGCTGTCGGCGGCCGACGACTACCTGCGCGCCGAGATCGTCTACGCCGCCTCCCACGAGGGCGCGCGCCACCTCGACGACGTCCTCACCCGGCGTACCAGGATCTCCATCGAGACCTTCGACCGGGGCACCCGCAGTGCCCGTGAGTGCGCCGAGCTGATGGCGCCGGTCCTCGGCTGGGACGAGCGCCAGATCGAGAAGGAGGTCGAGCACTACGAGAAGCGGGTGGAGGCGGAGCGGGAGTCGCAGCGGCAGCCCGACGACCAGACGGCGGACGCCGCACGGCTCGGAGCGCCGGACATCGTGCCGATCTGACGGGACGTCCGGGTCGTCCGCTCCGAGCGGGAACCCGGGGGGTGTCCAGGGGCGTCGTCATCCCGGAGTTCGGACCCGGGGGCGTCGCCCGTGCTGAGGTGAGAGACAATGAGCTCTCTTCCAGGGCGGGTTACCGCATCGCCCGGGAAGCGGCAGACGCGGCGAAGATCAGGGATCGCAGAGGGGACGCATGTCGGAGGCGGAGCAGTCGCGGGACACGGCGAAGGACCCCGGGCGGGACGCCGCAGGGGCCGCGACCGACGGCGACCGAGGAGCGGTTCCGGCCGCGCGTGAACCGGAGCGGGACGAGCGGAAGCCGCGCGGGGAGGACGACTCCCCGGAGCGGGCCGCCGGGGCCGGACCGGAGGGCACGGCAGGGCCGGAGGCCGCGACCGGGCCGGAGGGCACGAGCGGTTCGGAGGGCACGAGTGGTTCGGGCCGCTCGGACGCCTCCGCCGGTCTGGACGTGAAGGACGGTCAGGAGGCCGCCGTCTCCGGGCGGCTGCGCGGCACCGAGCCCTCCACCGGCCGCGCCGGGTTCGGCGCGGGTGACGGCGACGGCGAGAGCGACCGGGGGCGCCCGGCGGGCACCGCGCGCACCACCGGCGGCGCCCGGCCCCGCAAGGACCCGGTCACCGAGGGCCGCCTCCTCGCGGGCCGCTACCGCCTCGGCGTGGTCCTCGGACGCGGCGGCATGGGCACGGTGTGGCGCGCGGTCGACGAGACCCTCGGCCGTACCGTCGCCGTCAAGGAACTCCGCTTCCCCACCAGCATCGACGAGGACGAGAAGCGCCGCCTCATCACGCGGACCCTGCGCGAGGCGAAGGCCATCGCCCGTATCCGCAACAACGGCGCCGTCACCGTGTACGACGTCGTCGACGAGGACGACCGCCCGTGGATCGTCATGGAGCTCATCGAGGGCAAGTCCCTCGCGGACGCCGTGCGCGAGGACGGCACGCTCACGCCCCGGCGCGCCGCCGAGGTCGGCCTCGCCATCCTCGACGTGCTGCGGTCGGCCCACCGCGAGGGCATCCTGCACCGCGACGTGAAGCCGTCCAACGTACTGATCGCCGAGGACGGCCGGGCCGTCCTCACCGACTTCGGCATCGCCCAGGTGGAGGGCGACCCCTCGATCACCTCCACGGGCATGCTGGTCGGCGCGCCCTCGTACATCTCGCCGGAGCGCGCCCGGGGCCACAAGCCGGGCCCCGCCGCCGACATGTGGTCGCTCGGCGGTCTGATCTACGCGGCGGTCGAGGGCAGCCCGCCGTACGACAAGGGCTCCGCCATCGCCACCCTCACGGCGGTGATGACCGAACCGGTCGACCCCCCGAAGAACGCGGGCCCCGACCTGGAGAAGGTCATCTACGGGCTGCTCGCCAAGGACCCCGCCCAGCGACTCGACGACGCCGGCGCGCGCGTCCTGCTGCGGGCCGTCCTCGACGCGCCCGACGTGACCCCCGAGGTGTCGCCCGAGGTCACCAGGGTCGTACCGCTGCCGCCCGGCCCCGAGCGGAGGCCGGGCGCGGAGGGTGGTCCGGCGGCCGACCGGGACAAGGCGCCCGACGCGACGGCCGACCGGATGCGGGGCGCCCTGAAGTCCGTGCGGAACGCGGCGGTCTCCTCGAAGGCCGACCGGCCGTCGACGGGCGCGCCCGCGACGGTCCCGCACCCCAGGACGGCGGTGAACTCCGCGCAGGCGCACGGCACCGGCCGTCCCGCCCCGGCGCGCGCCCCGCTCACCGACGTCGTCCCCCGCCGCACGCTGATCATCATCGTGGCCGTCGTGGTGCTCGCCCTGCTCGGAACGATCCTCGCCGTCTCCCTCGGCGGTGGCGACAAGGGCGACCAGGGCAAGGGCGGCGCCACCGCGTCGGCCGGCGCCTCGGCGGGCGGCGACGGCTCGGACGGTTCCGACGGCGGCAAGGGCCAGCAGCCCGGCGGCCCCGGCCAGCAGGGCGGCACGCAGCCGGACGGCACCGGCACCACCGGAGGGTCGAGCGGCGACGGCGTCACCCCGTCGGGGAACACCGACGGGGGCACCGGCACGAGCCTGCCCGACGGATACGCCCTGGTCAGCAACGCCCGTTTCCACTTCAGCATGGCGATGCCCGCGGACTTCCGGGCGCACGCCATACCGGGGTACGACGGCGGCGCGATCTTCAGGGGGAGCGACGGTTTCCCGCGTGTCCAGGTCGACTTCAACGGCAGCCCGAAGGACGACGCCGAGGCCGCCTGGGAGCTGGCCAAGCTCGGAGTGGCCGCCACCAGCAAGGGGTACGAGCACATCGGCATCAGGACGGTGTCCTACAAGGGGTATCCGACCGTCGCCGACTGGGAGTTCGAGCGGACCCAGCAGGACACGCGGGTCCATGTGCTCAACCGGGGCTTCAAGGTGGACGCCGACCGCGGCTACTCCATCATGGTCAGCTGCGAGGCGGAGGAGTGGGACGCCGAGGAGTGCCGGACGCTGCGGGAGACCGCGTTCGGGTCGTTCAGCCCCAAGGACTGACCGCTCCCACGTATCGTGAGAGCCGAGGACCGTACGCAGTCGAACAGAGCCGTCGACCGCACGGTCCGTGACCGGAATCGACGGACCCGCCCGATCCCGCACGACCTCGGGGGTCCGGTGGGCCACGGGGGACACAGCGTGCGTGCGGGGGAGGCGTCGTGGACGACTACGCGGGAAGGGTGCTGGCGGACCGCTACCGCCTGCCGCTGCCGCCGGGGGGCGCCGACGCGCCCGCCGACGCGTACGAACTGGCCGAGACGCGCGCCTTCGACACCTACAGCGGGCAGGAGGTCCTGGTCCGTCAGGTGCCCCTGCCGGAGTTCGTGGACGCCGAAGTGCTCGACGGCGAGGGCGGGCCCGCCGGGGCGCGGGGCGGCGCGGGGCGGGCGACCCGCCGTCCGGCCGAGCCCGTCGTGCGCCGGGCGATCGAGGCGGCCCAGGCCGCCGCGCAGATCCCCGACCATCCCCTGCTCGACCAGGTCTTCGACGTCTTCGCGGAGGCCGGTTCGCTGTGGATAGTGAGCGAGCGCGTCGCGGCCCGTCCGCTGGCCGCGCTCCTCGCCGAGCAGCCCCTCAATCCGTACCGCGCCGCCGAGATCGGCGCCGACGTCCTCACCGCCCTGCGCGCGCTGCACGCCCACGGCTGGGTGCACCGGAACATCACCGCCCGGACCGTGCTGGTCTGCGACGACGGCCGGGTGGTCCTCTCGGGCCTGGCGGTGGGCGCCGCCGAAGAGGCCCTCTGCGGGTACGCGCCGGTCCCCGAGACGGAACCGGAACCGTCCGCCCCGGGCTGGCACACCCCCGAGATCGACCCCGGCGACCGGCGGCCGACCGCCCACGACCCGGAGGGGTACGACCCCGAGGATTCCGAGGGCCATGACGATTCCCGGGACTTCCAGGAATCCGGGGACTTCCAGGGCTCCGGGACATACCCGGACTCCGGGGATCTCCGGGACTCCGGGGGCCTCGGAGGATTCGAGGGTGCCGGGCGCTTCGGGAAGTCCGGCGGCTTCGAGCTGCCCGGCAGCTTCGAAGGGCCGGGGGAGTACGACTCCGGGAGACACGGTCGGGGGGCGGGCGCCTCCGGTGTCCACGATGCCGGGAGCCACGGCTCCGACGGTCACCCCTCCGGGGAGTACGACTCCGGGCTGTACGGCTCCGAGCCGTACGAGGCAGAGGTCTACGAGGAGGGCGGCGGGCCGGTCCCGTACGGGGCGGACGAGACGGGGGGCCTCGTGCCCGTCCCGGCACCCGTGGTCCCCGGCGCCCACGCCCCCGTCCCCTACGGGACCCCGGACCACGTGACCCCGGACCACGGGACCTCGGGCTACGGGACCCCGGACCCGGGCCGCGACCCGTCGGACACGTACGACGGGTCCTACGACTCCTACGACTCCTACGACTCCTACGACGACCCGTACACCGACGCCGATACGCGTGTCGGGACGGCCGCCGGGTCCGGGTCCGGGGTCCAGGTCCACGCCGACGCGTACACCGAGGCCGACGCCCACGGTGACGCCGACGAAGCCCCCCATGGCGCCGACACCCTCCACGACCCCGACGACGGGGACGGCTCCGCGTCCCCCTACGGCACCGCCCCCGGGTCCTACGGTTCCGACCCCTACGGGCGGTCGGCCGGGGCTCCCGTCGAGCAGGGGTCCCCGCCCGTGCCGCCCACCGCGGACGTCCGGGCGTCGAGGGCCGGGGCCATCGCGGCCTACCGCGCCGGAGCGCGCGCCGCCGCCGCGATCGGCGAGAGCGGCGCGCTTCCCGTCCAGCGCCCCGCGCCGCAGGACCCGCCCGCCCCGCCCCCGCCGCCCACCGCCCAGGCCGTCGGCTCGCCCGAGCCGCAGTGGTGGGCGCGAGTGGCGGACGAGGCGGAGGAGGACGACGGCGACGACGGCGACGACCCGTACGACGACGGCGCCCGGCCGGCCGGTCCCCCGGCCGGTCCGCGCACCGGTCCGCCGCCCCGCGTGATGCTGGCGGGCAACTGGAGCGACGGCCCGCACACCTCCCGGGACGGCTCGGCACCGATCTCCGCGGGCGGTTCCGGCCCCGTGCTGCCCGGCTCGGGCCGCCCCGCGCTGCCCGCCGGATACACGGCCGCGACCCCGGACCCCGACCGGCTGCCCGACCCCGACCGCTTCCCGGTCCCTGTAGGCGCCCGGCAGAGCGCGCCCGCCGGGACCCCGGCGGAGGCGTACCGGGGCCCCGGCACCCGGCTCGCCGCCGAGCGGGCCCGGCAGACCCGGATCGCGGTCGTCGGGGCGGTCACCGAGCGCTGGGCCCCCGAACAGGCCGGTCCCGTCCACGAGAACTGGCGCCTCGCCCCGCCGATCGGCCCCGCCACCGACCTGTGGGCCCTCGGCGCGCTCCTCTACCGGGCCGTCCAGGGCCACGCGCCCTACCCCGAGGACAACGCGGCGGAACTGGTCCAACTGGTCTGCGCCGAACCGCCCGCCTTCGCGGAGGAGTGCGGTCCGCTGCGCCCGGTCGTGGAGTCCCTGCTGCGTCAGGACCCGACCGAGCGGCCCGACTTCGAGGAGCTGCGGGGCTGGCTGCGGTCCCTGGTGCGCTCCGCCCCGGAACCGGAGGCGGGCGCCGGAACCGTACCGCCGCCGCCCTTCGACGAGGCGCGGCTGCCGATCGTGCGCAGACGCGGTGAGCTGGTGCGCCGTCGGCGCGGATCGGCGGGCGCGGGCCGCCACCGCCACAAGCGGGGCAAGGAGCCGCGCCCGCCCGCCCCGCACGGCTCCGGACAGCCGCCCGAGTACGGGACCGACCGCGTACCGACCGGGTACGAGCAGTCGGGCCCCGGGTACGAGCAGCCGGAATCCGGCTACGAGCAGCGGGAATCCGGGTACGCCGGGCGCGGGCCGGGCGGTGGCCGTGAAGAGTCCGGTCTAGGTGCCGGTGCCGGGGACACGCGCCAGGACTTCCACGAGGTTCCCCGCCAGGACCCGCACGACGGGTTCGACGACGGCCCCCGCCACGCCCCGGCCCGGCAGGAGTTCCACGACGACTACGACGAGGAGCCGCGTCAGGGCGGGCGCGGGCGGTTCGGCGGCTTCGGTGGCTTCGGCGGGGACCGGCACCCCCAGGACTTCCACGAGGAGATCCCGCAGCGCGCGCCCCGGGCGCCCCGTACCGCACGGACCTCGGGCGCCCGGCGCCCCGGCTCCGGCACGCCGAAGTCACTCGGCCGGACCCTCGTGGTCCTCGTCTTCCTCCTGCTGGGCGGGGCGGTCGCGTACGCCGTCCTGGTCATGCCCGGTGACGGGGAGACGCCGAACGACCCCACCGCCACCGGTCCCGCCCCGTCCGGCACGGCCCAGAAGCCCGGCACCACCCCGCCCACCGGCGGCCCTTCGGCGACGACAGCCCGGCCGACCGCCCCGCGCACCACCCCGCCCCCGGCGGACCCCTCGGCGCCCGCGCTTGCCGCCGGATACACCCTGCGGAAGGATCCGGAGGGCTTCCGGATCGGGGTGCCGAACGGCTGGCGGCGCAGCCCGATCAACGACGCCGGGCAAGTCCGCTACACCGGACGGGACTTCACCATGATCGTGGTGCCTGGCCGGGACAGTGTGAGTGAGAACGGCTCCGACCCCCTGGAGTACCAGAACACCAGGGAGCGGGAGCTGGATCCGTGGCGGGCGTCGAGCTGGTCGGGCGCGGAGAGGACCCGCCGGGTCGACATCGGCAGGACGGCGACGGCCACCGGAAGTTACTGGTGGCTGGACAGCACGGGCCGTCAGGTCTTCGTCCGCAACCTGGCCCTGGTCGACGGCGGGCGGTACCACGTCGTGCAGGTCATCGGCCCCTACGCCGACAGTGACAAGGTGTCCGAGATCTTCGACGAGGCCACGAAGGCGTTCCGTCCGGGGCGCTGAGCAGCACCGGGACGGCCGCGGATTCCGTGGGGGCCCCGGAACTCCCATCGGCCCCCGGTCACAGTGCTGTTCCTATGACCGCCCCGAGGTTCCGTCGTCCGTACCCCCCTCCGTAACCTGGCATCCGAAGGAACGGGCGGGGGCAAGTGGAACATTCTCAGAGCACAGGCGAGGGACTGCTGCTCGCCGGGCGCTACCGACTGGGCGAGGCCATCGGGCGCGGCGGCATGGGCAAGGTCTGGCGCGCGCACGACGAGGTGCTGCACCGCGTGGTGGCCGTGAAGGAACTGACGGCGGGTCGGTTCGTGGCGGAGGCCGACCGGCTGGTGCTGCACGCCCGGACGCAGAAGGAGGCGAGAGCCGCCGCGCGGATCACGCACCCGGGCGTCGTCACGGTCCATGACGTGCTGGAACACGACGACCGGCCGTGGATCGTGATGCAGTACGTCGACGGGCCGTCGCTCGCCGACGCCGCCAAGGAGGCGGGCACGATCGAGCCGCGCGAGGCGGCCAGGATCGGGCTGCACGTCGTCGGCGCGCTGCGCGCCGCGCACGAGGCGGGGGTGCTGCACCGGGACGTCAAGCCGGGCAACGTCCTCCTCGCCCGCGACGGACGCGTCCTGATCACCGACTTCGGGATCGCGGCCATCGAGGGCGATTCGACGATCACCCGCACGGGTGAACTCGTCGGCTCGATCGACTATCTGGCGCCCGAGCGGGTACGCGGCGGCGATCCGGGGCCCGCCTCGGACCTGTGGTCCCTCGGCGCCACCCTGTACGCGGCCGTGGAGGGCACCTCCCCGTTCCGTCGTACGTCTCCGATCAGCACCATGCAGGCGGTGGTCAGCGAGGAGCCGTCGCGCCCGGTGAAGGCGGGCCCGCTGGCCCCCGTCATCGTGGCCCTGCTGCGCAAGGACCCCGACCAGCGTCCGCGCGCGGACGAGGCCGAGCGGATGCTCCTCGAAGCGATGGAGGGCCGGACGCCGGAGGCGGCACAGGCCTTCGTCCCGACGCAGCGGGTGAACCGGGAGGAACTGGAGCCGACCGGCGACGGCCGGGGCGGGGACGGGGGCCGGGGCGACGGCCCGGCGGGCTCGCTGGACCCGTCCGACCTGGTGGAACTGGGTGAGGACGCCGGGGACGGCAGGGACGGCGGGAATCACAGGGCTGGTGGGACTCACAGGGCAGGTGGGACTGATGGGGCTGATGGGGCTGGTGGGCTCCGCGAGACCAGCAGGGCCGGTGGGGCTGGTGGGGCTCGTGCGGCGACCAGGTCCAGCGGGACCCAAGCGACCAGCGGGTCCAGTGGTACGACCGGGGCCTCCGGTGCGAAGGACGCCCCTGGCGCGACCGTCCCGGCCCCCACGAGCCAGTGGCCGCAGCCGCCGCAGCCCCTCTCGCCCTCTCCTTCCGGCGCGGGCTCCTGGCCCCCCTCGCACCCCACTGCCGCACCGCCGCCCCAGGCCGGGGGCGGCCGGGGCCGCTGGCGGACCGTCGCCCTGGCCGCCGTGGTCGCCGGACTCGTCGCGGGCGGAGCAGTCTTCGCCACGATGAACCACCTGGGCGGTGACCGGGGCGGCGCGGGCGGCCGGACCTCGACCAGCGCGCCCGCCCCCACGACCCCTCCGCCGTCCAGCGCCCCCGCCGTCCGCGAGAAGGCGAACGCGGTGCCGGACGGCTGGCACCGCGTCGAGGACCCGGCGGGCTTCAGCCTCGTCGTCCCGGACGGCTGGAAGCGGCAGATGGAGGGCGACCAGATCGACTACACCCCGGACAACGGGCGGCACCGCATCCGGATCAGCATCGACCCCAACCCCGACTACGAGAACCCCTACATGCACGCGCTCGACCTGGAGCGCGCCCTGCAGCAGCGGATGGACTACACCCGGGTCAAGCTCGTCCAGACGGCCTACCGCGACCAGGTGCGTTCCTGCCTGTGGGAGTTCACCTGGACGGAGAAGAAGAACTTCCCCGGGCCCCGGCACGCCATCGACCAGATCTACTACGCGGACGACGGCACCGAGTACGCGATCTACATGTCCTCGCCCGAGTCCAGCTGGGAGACCACCCGGGAGCAGTTCGACGTGGTCCTCCGGCACTGGCGGGCCCCGGGCGACTGAACGGCCGCGCGGGTACGCGCCGGGGTGCACCCGACGCGTACCCGCCAACGGGCCCGCCCGACGCGTACCCGCCAACGGGTGAAGAATCTCCGGCGCGCCCCTCCGCCGGCCACAACCCCCTGATCAGGGCTTATGTGCCAGTGATCGCTGGCGTGATGTGCGCGCCCGGCGAAAACGCGTTACCGACGGGTACCCAAAGAGCGGAACGCGGCCTACGCTCGCCCTCATGACGGACTCGCAGGCCCCCTCCGCCCCCTCGGTTCCCGACGCCTCCGCCCAGCGGACCGGAGCCGCCGCGCCCGCCGGGGCGACCAACCCGGTCGCGCCCGCGCCCGCAGGCGCGCGGACCGCCGCCGACGTCGTGACGCCCGAGGTGGTCGCCCGGCTCACCCGTGGCGTCGTCGGCTCCGGACGGACCGCCAACCACAGCCCCTTCACCGGGGACCGGCTCGCGGAGCTGCCCGAGTCCACCCCCGAGGACGTCGCCGAGGCCTTCACGCGCGCGCGTGCGGCCCAGCCCGTGTGGGCCGCCGTCCCGGTCAGGGCCCGCGCCGCCGTCCTCCTGCGCTTCCACGACCTCGTCCTGCAGCGCCAGTCCGAGGTCCTCGACCTCATCCAGCTGGAGACGGGCAAGGCCCGCCTGCACGCCCACGAGGAGGTGCAGGCGGTGGCCGTCGCCGCCCGTCACTACGGCCGCAAGGCCCCCGGGTACCTCGGCCCCAAGCGTCACACCGGCGTCGTCCCGACCCTGACCAAGGTCACCGAGCTGCGCCAGCCGCGCGGTGTCGTCGGCCAGATCGCGCCCTGGAACTACCCCCTGGAGCTGTCCGTCGGCGACGCGCTCCCCGCCTTCGTCGCGGGCAACGCCGTCGTCATGAAGCCCGACACGGAGACCGCGCTCACCGCGCTGTGGGCCCGTGACCTGCTCATCGAGGCCGGGCTGCCCGCCGGGGTCTTCCAGGTCGTCCTCGGCGAGGGCCCGGTCGTCGGCCCCGAGGTCGTCAAGCACGCCGACTACGTGTCCTTCACCGGCTCGACCCGCACCGGCCGCGAGGTCGCCCAGGGCGCCGCCGCCCGCCTCGTCGGCGTCACCCTGGAGCTCGGCGGCAAGAACGCGATGCTCGTCCTGGAGGACGCCGACATCGAGAAGGCCGCAGCCGGCGCCGTCCGCGCCTGCTTCTCCTCCGCGGGCCAGCTCTGCATCTCCATCGAGCGCCTGTACGTCCACGAGTCCGTCGCGGACGCCTTCCTCGACCGCTTCGCCACCCGCACCAAGGCCATGCGGCTCGGCAACTCCCTCGCGTACGGGGCCGACATGGGCTCCCTCGTCGGCACCCGGCAGCTGGAGACCGTCACCCAGCACGTCGAGGAGGCCGTCGCCAAGGGCGCCCGGCTCGTCGCGGGCGGCGTCGCGCGCCCCGACATCGGCCCCCTCTTCTACGAGCCGACCATCCTCGACGGCGTCGAAGCCCCGATGACGGTCTGCTCCGAGGAGACCTTCGGCCCCGTCGTCTCGGTCTACCGCTTCACCGACGAGGACGAGGCCGTCCGCCTCGCCAACGCCACCCCGTACGGCCTGAACTCCTCGGTCTGGACGAAGGACTCCCGCCGGGGTCACGCCGTCGCGGCCCGGCTGCGCACCGGCACCGTCAACATCAACGAGGGGTACGCCCCCGCCTACGGCAGCGTGCAGTCCCCGATGGGCGGCATGAAGGACTCCGGGCTCGGCCGCCGCCACGGTTCCGAGGGCATCCTCAAGTACACCGAGGCCCAGACCGTCGCCCAGCAGCGGCTGCTGCCGCTCGCGCCCTCCTTCGGCATGGACGACGAGAAGTACGCCGCGTTCATGACCACGTCCCTGAAGGTGATGAAGGCCCTGCGCCTGCGCTGACCGCCGCCCCCGCCGACGTACGGACTCCGCTCCCGCCCGTACGAACCCGGCCCGGTCCCTCACGGGTCCGCCCTTCTCCGTACGAGCCCCGTCTCCTTCCCTACGCGTTACGCCCTTTTCCTTCCGTTTCCTTCCGTACGAGTTCCGCCCTTTTTCGTCCGAGGAGAGCCATGACCGCGGTACCCCCTGCCCGGAATCAGGAAGCGAGCCGCCCGGACGACGGGTACGACTACGACGTCCTCGTCGTCGGCTCCGGCTTCGGCGGTTCGGTCACCGCCCTGCGGCTCACCGAGAAGGGCTACCGGGTCGGCGTCCTGGAGGCGGGCCGCCGCTTCACCCGCGCGACCCTGCCGAAGAACTCCTGGGACGTGAAGAACTTCCTGTGGGCCCCCGCCCTCGGTCTCTACGGCATCCAGCGCATCCATCTGCTCGGCAACGTCATGGTCCTCGCGGGCGCGGGCGTCGGCGGCGGCTCCCTCAACTACGCCAACACGCTCTACGTACCGCCGAAGCCGTTCTTCGACGACCCGCAGTGGCGGGACATCACGGACTGGCAGGACGAGCTGCGGCCCTACTACGACCAGGCACAGCGGATGCTCGGCGTCCGGCTCAACCCGACGACGACCCCCTCCGACGTGCACCTGAAGGCCGCCGCCCAGGCCATGGGCATCGGCGACACCTTCCACATGGCCCCGGTCGGCGTCTTCTTCGGCGACGGCTCCGACGCCGACGGCACGGCGAGGGCGAGGCCCGGCGACGAGGTCCCCGACCCGTACTTCGGCGGCGCGGGCCCCACCCGGCGCGCCTGCACCGAGTGCGGCGAATGCATGACCGGCTGCCGCCACGGCGCCAAGAACACCCTCAACGAGAACTACCTCCACCTCGCCGAGAAGGCGGGCGCGACCGTCCACCCCATGACCACGGTCGTCACCGTCACCGAGGACTCCCGGGGCGGCTTCGCCGTGCGGACCCTCCCCACCGACCGGCGGCGCAAGGGCAGGGGCCGGACCTTCACCGCCCGCCGGGTGGTGATCGCGGCGGGCACGTACGGCACCCAGACCCTGCTGCACCGGATGAAGGACACCGGACTGCTGCCCCGGATCTCCCGGCGGCTCGGCGAGCTGACCCGCACCAACTCCGAGGGCCTGGTCGGCGCCCAGACCACCGAGCGCCGCTACCGCGAGCGGCACGGCGGAAGGAAGGCCGACTTCACCCGGGGAGTCGCCATCACCTCCTCGGTGCATCCCGACGCCCACACCCACATCGAGCCGGTGCGGTACGGCCGGGGCTCCAACTCGATGGGCGGCCTGACCGTCCTCCAGGTCCCCTACGGGGCCCACCGGGTCCGCGCCTGGTTCCTCAACATGCTCAGGCACCCCACCCTCGCCGCCCGCTCGCTCTCCAACCGGCGCTGGTCCGAGCGGACCATCATCGGCCTGGTCATGCAGTCCCTCGACAACTCCCTGACGACCTACCGCAAGCCCGGCGGGCTCGGAAAGGGCCTGCTCACGGCCCGCCAGGGGCACGGCGCGCCGAACCCGGTGCAGATACCGGAGGCCACCCGGGCCGCCACCCTGCTCGCCGAGGAGATCAACGGCTTCGCGGGCTCCAACATCGGCGAGCTGATGGGGACCCCGCTCACCGCCCACTTCCTCGGCGGCTGCCCGATCGGCGCCGACACCGACTCCGGGGTCATCGACCCGTACCACCGGCTCTACGGCCATCCCGGGATCTCCGTCGTCGACGGGGCCGCTGTCTCCGCCAACCTCGGCGTCAACCCGTCCCTGACCATCACCGCGCAGGCCGAACGCGCGATGTCCTTCTGGCCGAACAAGGGGGAGGCTGACGTCCGCCCGCGCCAGGGCGAGGCGTACGTCCGGCTCACGGCGGTCGAACCCCGGTCTCCCGCGGTCCCGGCCGAGGCCTTCGGCGCCCTGCGCCTGCCGTTCCTCGGCATCCCGGCCGTACCGCCGAAGAAGAGCGCGAGGACGAAGAAGAAGGCGTGATGCCCCTGGGCCCGGAAAGGTCCTGAGTGGACCGAGTGGACCGAGTGGACCGAGTGGACCGAGTGGACCGAGTGGACCGAGTGGACCGAGTGGACCGAGTGGATCTGAGAGGGCCAAGAGAGCCAGGAGAGTCTTGTCGAAGGCCCGGGGAAGCCGGGGCGAGGCCGGGACGCCCGGGAAGGCAGAAAGGGCGCTGCACCCCCCTCCGAGTGCAGCGCCCTTCCAGTTCTTGGTGGTGCCGCATAGATGACCCGTGACCGCCGGGATTGGTTGTAGCGGTTGCCCACAATCTCCATGTGACGCGCGTCACGTCCCGTGGGGCAGGGGGTGTGAGGGTACGAGCAAGGGCCCCGTGCCGCGATTCCGGTCGCGGCACGGGGCCCTTGGCGTCGGTACCGGCGTCAGGGGGGCGGCGGTGCCGAGCGGGCACGGCGCCGGGGGGTGCGCCGTGCGGGAGGGGAGGAGGAGTGAGGGGAAAGGGGGGCGGAAGGGGGGGAGACGGGGACGGGACGGATCCGGGGGGCCGGGTGTCCCGGGGCCGGAGATTCGTACAGTGCGGTGGTGCGGTGCGGTGCCGGCGGTCGTGGGGGCCGTCGCCGGACGAGCCGGTTGCGGCCGGCCCCGAGCGTCCTCGGGGCCGACCGCCCTTTTGGGCGACCGGGCCGCTGTCCCCTGCTGCCCGGTCACGAGCGCTGGTGCGAGGTCCCACGGCGTACCAGAGGTACGCCACACGCCCCAGCGAAGCCACGCGTGGTTTCCTGCGGGCCCGCCCCTGGCTGGCACGGACACCCGGACCAACGAAGTCGGCTCCGGGCCGGTCACGCGCCGTACGGGTGAGAGAGGGCCCGAACTCAGATGCGGGCCCTCGCTCACACGCGGACCGAGCCCTCCGGTGCGCCCGGTGCGCGCCGGAGGCCCCGGCGCGCACCGGGCCCGGGTGCGGGGCGCCGTCGCCGCCTCAGATGCGGCCCCGGCACAGCTCCAGCATCGTCATCGCCAGCGCCGTGCCCGGCTTGCCCAGCGCGTCCCGGTAGTGACCGAGGACCTCCATCTCGCGCGCCAGGTTCACCCGACGGCCGCCCGAGGAGATCCGGGCCTCCTGGATGACGGCCGAGACCGCCGCCCGTTCCTGGATCAGGCCGATGATCCGGTCGTCGAGCGCGTCGATCCGCTCGCGCGCGTCGCCGATCAGCGCCGCCGCCTCGTCCGTACGGGCGCCGGTCTTCTCGGACGTGGTGGTCTGCGTCATGGTGGGGCTCCTGGGGTGTCGGGCGGGCCCGGCGGTGCCGGACCCGGGCCGCCCCGGAGCGACCAGGCCCGGAAACGACAGAGCGCCCCGGGCCTTGTCGGCCCGGGGCGCCTGGGAAGTCGCTTGTCAGTTGCTCAAGCAGCACGACCATGGCAGCCGGTGGGCCGGATGCCATAGGTAAAGACGAAGGTCGTGAGCTCGCGCATGCCGACAGTATGGCCCCTGCCGCGCCCCCGGAGCCCACCGGGTTCGGATGGTGAGACGAAAAGCGTCACCGGCGCGCCGGTAGAATCGACAGATAGCACCCCCCTTCGGGGGACCCCCTCCTACCGCCGGAAGGCCGCCGTAGTGTCATCAGCGACCCCCGCTGCCGCGCCCGACGTCACCAACCCGGACGTAGTCCTCGTTGTCGACTTCGGCGCCCAGTACGCCCAGCTCATCGCCCGCCGCGTCCGTGAGGCCCGGGTCTACAGTGAGATCGTCCCGTCCACCATGCCGGTGGCCGAGATGCTGGCCAAGAACCCGAAGGCGATCATCCTCTCCGGCGGCCCGTCCTCCGTGTACGCGGAGAACGCCCCCCGCCTCGACCGCGCCCTCTTCGAGGCGGGTGTCCCCGTCTTCGGCATGTGCTACGGCTTCCAGCTGATGGCCACCACCCTCGGTGGCACCGTCGACAACACCGGCGCCCGCGAGTACGGCCGCACCCCGCTGCACGTCTCCAAGACCGGTTCCACCCTCTTCGAGGGCACCCCGGCCGAGCAGCCGGTGTGGATGTCGCACGGCGACGCCTGCTCCGCCGCTCCCGAGGGCTTCACCGTCACCGCGTCCACCGACGTCGTGCCCGTCGCCGCCTTCGAGAACGATGAGAAGAAGCTCTACGGCGTCCAGTACCACCCCGAGGTGCTGCACTCCACGCACGGCCAGCAGATCCTGGAGCACTTCCTGTACCGCGGCGCGGGCATCGCGCCCAGCTGGACCACGGGCAACGTGATCGAGGAGCAGGTCGCGGCCATCCGCGCCCAGGTCGGCGACAAGCGCGCCATCTGCGGTCTCTCCGGCGGCGTCGACTCCGCGGTGGCCGCCGCGCTCGTCCAGAAGGCCATCGGCTCCCAGCTCACCTGCGTCTACGTCGACCACGGCCTGATGCGGAAGAACGAGACCGAGCAGGTCGAGAAGGACTTCGTCGCCGCCACCGGCGCCAAGCTGGTCGTCGTCGACGCGCAGGAGCGCTTCCTCACCGCCCTCGCCGGCGTCTCCGACCCCGAGACCAAGCGGAAGATCATCGGCCGCGAGTTCATCCGCGTCTTCGAGCAGGCGCAGCTGGAGATCCTCCAGGAGGAGGGCCCCGAGGTCGCCTTCCTGGTCCAGGGCACCCTCTACCCGGACATCGTCGAGTCCGGCGGCGGCACCGGCACCGCCAACATCAAGTCCCACCACAACGTGGGCGGCCTCCCCGAGGACCTGGAGTTCGAGCTCGTCGAGCCGCTGCGCCAGCTCTTCAAGGACGAGGTCCGCATGGTCGGCCAGGACCTCGGCCTGCCCGAGGAGATCGTCCAGCGCCAGCCCTTCCCCGGCCCCGGCCTCGGCATCCGCATCGTCGGCGAGGTCACCAAGGAGCGCTTGGACCTGCTGCGCGAGGCCGACGCCATCGCCCGCGAGGAGCTCACCGCGGCCGGTCTCGACCGCGAGATCTGGCAGTGCCCGGTCGTCCTGCTCGCCGACGTCCGCTCCGTGGGCGTCCAGGGCGACGGACGCACCTACGGCCACCCCATCGTGCTCCGTCCGGTCTCCTCCGAGGACGCCATGACGGCCGACTGGTCGCGCCTGCCGTACGACGTGCTGGCCAAGATCTCCACCCGCATCACCAACGAGGTCGCCGACGTCAACCGCGTCGTCCTCGACATCACCAGCAAGCCGCCGGGCACCATCGAGTGGGAGTAGTCGTCCCCGCTCCCTGAGGCCGACGAAGCCGCCGTCCCGTGCCCGCCGCGCGAGCCGGCGGCTTCGTCGTGTCCGGGCTCTGGTGACTTGGCGGGCCGGGCGTTACCTTCCCGCGCATGAGCGCGATACCCGACCCCGTACCCCTCGAACGGCTCCACTTCGCCATGCCGCCCGTCCACGCGACGGCCGAGGAGGAACGCACCCACCGCAGACAGCGGATCGCGGGCGCGCTGCGGCTCTTCGCCCGCCTCGGGTACGAGGAGGGCGTCTCCGGCCACATCAGCGCCCGCGACCCCGAGCACCCCGACTGCTACTGGGTGAACCCCTTCGGCGCGCCCTTCGACGAGGTGACCGCGAGCGACCTCGTCCTCGTCAACGGCGACGGGCAGGTCCTCCGGGGCGGGCGGCACGTGAACCAGGCCGCGTTCACCGTCCACGCCCAGGTCCACCGGGCCCGGCCCGACGTCGTCGCCGTCGCCCACACCCACTCCCTCCACGGACGGGCCCTGGCCGCGCTCGGCGAACTCCTCGACCCGATCACCCAGGAGGCCTGCGCCTTCTACCAGGACCACGCCCTCTACGACGCCTACACCGGAGTCACCGTGGACCCGGAAGAGAGCCGCCGCGTCGCCGTCGCCCTCGGCACCTTCAAGGCGATCGTCCTGCGCAACCACGGCCTCCTCACCGTCGGGACCTCCGTCGACGCCGCCGCCTGGTGGTTCCTCTCCCTCGAACGCGCCGCCCAGATCCAGCTGACCGCCCGCGCGGCCGGCAAACCGGTCCTCATCGCCCACCACCAGGCCGTCGCCACCCGCGAACAGCTCGGCAACGACCTCGTCGCCTGGATCAACTACCAGCCGCTCTGGCGCAAGATCAGCCGGACGGAGCCCGAACTCCTCTCGTGACACGATCGCTTCACCTTTCTGTACGTCAATGAGATGTCGCGGCAATCACTCTCCGGCCGGACGCGAAGAAGCATCCGCGGGAGCCGCCGGTACGACACAATTCCGTGAAATCAAAAGCTGGTTGACCGCTCGGGGCGCACCGGCACGTGTCGTGAAGTGAGCTCGGGAGTGAGCACCGTGACGGTTCAAGAGGCGAGACAGTACGGCGGACACGCGACGGCCTGCACGGGCTGCGCCCACTGCGGGCAAGCCGGACACCGGCGCGCCGTCGCGGCCTTCCTCGCCCGCCGCGACGAACTCGCCACCGGCCACGGCGTCCCCGCCGCGGTCGCCCACTCCCCGGTCGCCGCCCGCCAATGGGTCTCCGACGAACTGGCCCAGTCCGCCCGCGAGGTCGGCGCCCACGGCCGCGAGGCCGGACTCGCCTGGCTCGACCGGGTGCACCGCGGCGGCCTCGGCGTCGTCTGGGGAGCCGTCCTCGCCCTTCTCCTCGGCCAGGCCCTCACCGCGATCCGGACGGGATGGACCGGGGCCCGCACGGCCGGTCTCTGCACGGCCCTGGTCCTCGCCCTCCTCCTCAGCGCCGCCGCCCACGCCCACCGCTCCCGCGGAGGTCTGCTCGCCCCCCTGCTCGGTGAGGACAACCGCCTCTCCACCCCCCAGGCCGTCGCCGCCGTCTGGCTCCTCCTCCTCGGCTACACCCTCGTCTTCCTCACCTTCCTGTCACCCGGCGAGACCCCCTTCGCCCTGGCCCGTGGCGCGGGCCTCCTGTCCGTCCTCGCCCTGGTGGCGGCCGTCACCGTGACCGCCCGTCTCGTCGTCTCGGCCGGGACCGCCTCCGGCCGCCTCCAGAAGGTCCGCGCCGACCGTCCCCGCGCCGCCGACCTGCTCTGTGACGACGGCGGCCGGGCCGCTCTCGCCGATGTCCAGTACCTCCTCGTCTCCGTCTCCGTCCTCACCCTCACCGCCGTCGGCCTGGCCCGTGACCCGTCCCGGCTCCCCGAGGTGCCCTGGTCCCTCGTCGTGCTCCTCGGCGTCTCGGCCGCCTGGCACCTCGCCGCCAAGTGCACCGAGGGCGTCCGCCCCACGATCCACTCGGTGGTCCGGTCCCGGGAGGCCGGTGACCTCGACGCCCCGATCCGTACGGGAGACGACATCGAGATCCGTGGCTGCGGCTTCGTCCCGCCGGGCGCGGGAGCCCCCGACCCGCTGACCCGCCTGGTGGTCCGCATCGGCCCGGTCCACACCCATGTGCCCCTCGTCCCGGTACCCGGCGGTTTCGCCAATCCCACCGACGCCTCCCTCACCGTCCCCCTCCCCGCCGACGTGGAACCGGGCCGAGTGGAGGTCTCGGTCGTCACCGCGGCGGGCGTCGAGACGAACCGGGTCGTGATCGACGTCGTCGACTGACAGTGAGGATGAGCCATGGCGCCGCTCGGGGGTCTGGCCCCTCCGGCCCGTCCCCGCGCCCCCACCCCGCCCGTGCGAGGAGAATCGATCCGCGAACAGTCGTACGGGGCGTGGAGAGGTGACCGACGATGACGGGACAGATGAACCCCGAGGACCCGGCGGACCCGGCGGACCGGGGCGACCACGCGGCGCCGCCGGACCGGCGGTCCGATGAGAGCCCGGCCGGCCGCCCGAACCCCCCGGGCCTCGACGGCCCCCCGGGACGAGCGGCCGGTGCCGTCGCCGGGCCCGATGACACCGGTCGGGGTGCCCAGGAGCTCGATGACGACGATCCGGGCGACCGACGACTCGACGACGTCCCGAGCGCGCCGGGCCACGGACGACCTGGTGATGGCGGCCCGGCTGACGGGCGACCCGATGACGACGGTCGGGACGGTGACGGTGGCCTGGATGGCGGACGACCCAGTGACGGCGGTCCGGCTGACGCGCGTCTCGGTGACAGCGGTCGGGACGATGGGCGTCTCGGTGACGGCGGTCCGGCTAACGGGCGTCTCGGTGACGACGGTCTGGCCGACGGGTCCGGCGGGCGAGGTCTGCCCCGAGAGGCCGGTGGGCCGGGCTCATCGGAAGGGTCCGACGGCCTGAGGGCGTTCGATGAGTACGGTGATTCGGGAACGCCCGGGAGGTCCGGCCGTCGAGACCTGCCCCGAGGGGCCGGTGGCCCGGGTTCGTCAGGAGGGCCCGGCGAACCGGGGGCGTTCGGTGGGCCTGGTGGGTCTGGTGGGCCTGGCGGGTCCGGTGGGCTCGACGGGTGGAAGGCGCTCGCCTCCCGCTACGCGCTCCTTCCGCTGCGGCTCTTCCTCGGGATCACCTTCCTCTACGCCGGATTCGACAAGCTCACCGATCCCACGTTCTTCGGCGACTCCGGTACCGGTTCCATCGGCGAGATGATGCGAGGTGTCCGGGACTCCTCGGCCCTTCCCGCCCTCGTCGACCTCGCCCTCAAGAACCCCACCGGATTCGGCTACGCCATCGCCTTCGGAGAGCTCGCCGTCGGGATCGGGACCCTGGTGGGCCTCTTCGCCCGAGTGGCGGCCCTCGGGGGCGCGCTGATCTCGCTGAGCCTCTGGCTGACCGTGAGCTGGCAGGTGCAGCCCTACTACCTCGGCAACGACCTCGCCTATTTGATGGCCTGGCTGCCGCTGCTGCTCGCCGGGGCGTCCGTGCTGTCGCTGGACCGGCTCCTCGCCGTGCGCCGCCGTATTCGATAGGCCACCCAGGTCACGAGGCCGGCGGCTCCGAGGCCGAGCCCGAGCACCGGGAACGCCACGTACCAGGGGACCTTCCAGGACCCCGTCGCGTCCCCCGCGTACACGGCGGCCAGGGCCAGGGCGCTCAGGCCCGCCAGCAGCCGCCCGGGGCGGAACTCATGAAGCAGCACGGGTCACCTCCACCTGTCCGATGCCGACCTCCAGAGAGAGGTCCAGGGTGCCCGCCGGAGTCGTCCCGGCAGGCGGTTCGAGTGTGCGGGTCACATCGCGGTCCGGCGCGATGTCGATGTCGTCGGCGGGCTCGCCGGGCAGCCGCAGGTCCCCGAGCGCCACTTCCGCGTGCAGCCTCACCACCGTGTCCTTCGGCACGATCACCTTGACCTGCCCCGCGCCCACACCGACCGAGGTCGAGACGGTCGTGCCCGAGGGGACGGGGAGCCCCGAAAGATCCAGTGTGCCCACCCCGGTCCCGACCTCATAGTGCGGCTGCACGGCCGTCACCGATGTCGGCTTCCAGGTGTCGCGGACCCACTCGGTGCTGATGTCCGAGGGCAGCGCCGTGGCCAGGGCCAGCAGGGACGCCGTGACCACGGTGTGGAAGACCGTGCCGAACCCGGTCCGGCCCAGGAAGCCGCTGACGACCAGGCCGACGCCGAACACGGTGAGGGCGGCGATCAGACCGGTCTGCAGACTGGTGCGGAGCGGCTCGGTCTCCCAGGTGGCCGCCGTGCCGACGACCGCGGCGATCAAGGCCAGCAGATACACGATCCCGCCGATGGACCGCGGGCTTCTGCGCACCGAGGGCTGCGGACGCTGGGGACCCGACCGGTCGGAACCCCACTGACCACCGGGCTTCGGCACCTTGCCGTCCACCCGGCCCTCGTCGTCCAGGACGCCGTGCGGGCCCCACAGATAGCCGATGGCCAGCTTGCCCGTCGAGCCGTCCTTGACGACGGGCTCCTTCCACCAGGACGGGAAATCGGTCAGCGGCGGCGCCTTGGTCTCGGGGGGAGCCTCCGAGACCGCGAGGGCGGCCGCGGCCGACTCCACCCGGCCCTCGGGCTCGATCACTCCGCTCTGCCGGTGCCGGGACCACACCGCCGCCGCGCACACCACGAACGCCAGCAGAAGCGCGGAACCCAGCATCGAGCCGCTGTGCAGCATCGACAGGAAGATCCCGCAGCCCACCAGCGCCATCAGCACGGCGGTCAGCGAAGTCCCGGAGACCCGGCCCGTCAGCAGCCTGCGGCCCTCGTTCTCCTCCTCGCCCGTGAGCGGTATCAGCAGCCAGGCGAAGCCGTAGAAGATCAGGCCGATGCCCCCGGGCACGGCCAGTACTCCGAGCACGACGCGGAAGACCACCGGGTCGAGGTCGAAGTACCGGCCGAGACCGCCACAGACACCGCCCACGACCTTGCCGCCGCGCGAGCGCCGCAGTGGGCGGGCGGAATCGGCCTCCGCCGGTGGCGGGGCCTCGTGCTGCGAAGGCATCGAACTCGTCATGACTCCATGGTGAACGGCCGTGACGTCCAGCGGCACCGGGGACGACCCTGGCCCGACCCTGATATTCGGAGGGGCGTTGTCCCTGAGGTCTTACCAGGGACGATCTCAGGGCCGACCCTGATGTCCGGAGCACGCCGAACGTGTGACGATCGGTGCATGTCCGCAACCGCTCGTGTCACCGACACCGACGAACCTCCCGTGCGCAAGCTGTACCGCAGCGCCGACGGGCGGTGGCTCGGCGGTGTGGCGCGCGGTCTCGCCGGTCACCTCGGTCTTCCGGTCGTCTGGGTGCGGATCGCCTTTCTGCTCCTCTCCTTCATGGACGGCCTCGGCTTCCTGGTCTACGCGGCCTTCTGGATCGTGGTCCCGCTGGGCGTGGGTGGCCGGGCCGCTCCCCGCCCCGTCTTCGAGACCACCCCGGACGGGCGCCGCAGACTCCGCAAGCCCGAGCGGGGGCAGATCTTCGCCCTGATAGCGCTCGCGATAGGCGGCGCGGCCCTCATCGGGAACATCAAGGTCGACAGCGAGTCCGGGCGGTACGTCTGGCCGGTGATCCTCGTCGGTGTCGGTCTCGCCGTGGTCTGGCGCCAGGCGGACAACGCGCGCCGGGCCAGCTGGACGGAGGGCGGGCGCAGCAGCCGTGCCTTCCAGCTCGCCCGGGGGCTCGTCGGCGTCGGCCTGGTCGGCACCGGTCTCGCGGTCTTCGTGGTGGTGCGGGGCTCGGTCGCCCAGCTCGGGACGGCGCTCACCGCCGCCGTCGCGGTCCTCACCGGCATAGCCCTGCTTGCCGGGCCCTGGCTGGTCCGGATGTCCCAGGACCTGTCGGAGGAGCGGACCATGCGCATTCGGGCCCAGGAGCGCGCCGAGGTCGCGGCGCACGTCCACGACTCGGTGCTGCACACCCTGACTCTGATCCAGCGGAACGCGGAGGACGCGGGCGAGGTGCGGCGTCTGGCCCGCGCCCAGGAGCGGGAGCTGCGGAACTGGCTCTACAAGCCGGAGGGCACCGGCAAGGAGGAGGAGCCCGAGACCCTCGCCGAGGCGGTGAAGAGAGCCGCGGCCGAGGTCGAGGACAAGCACGGGGTGCCGCTGGAGGTCGTCGTCGTGGGTGACTGCCCGCTCGACGACGGACTGGTGGCACAGGTACAGGCCGCGCGCGAGGCGATGGTGAACGCCGCCAAGTACGGTGGCGAGGGTGGGGCCGTCCAGGTGTACGCCGAGGTGGAGGGCCGCACGGTCTTCGTCTCGGTACGGGACCGGGGGCCCGGGTTCGATCTGGACGCGGTCCCCGAGGACAGGATGGGCGTACGAGAATCGATCATCGGCCGGATGCAGCGCAACGGCGGCTCGGCACGGTTGAGATCGGTGCCGGGTGGGGGCACCGAAGTGGAGCTTGAGATGGAGAGGGCGGACGGATGAGCGACGAGACCGGGCCAGAGACCGGGCCAGAGGCCGGGGCCGACGCGGGGGCGAAGGGCATGGACCGCCGGGTGCGGGTGGTGCTCGTCGACGACCACCGCATGTTCCGTACCGGAGTGCAGGCGGAGATCGGCCGCACCGACATCACGGGTGTCGAGGTGGTGGGCGAGGCCGCTGACGTCGACCAGGCGGTCACCGTGATCACGGCGACCCGTCCCGAGGTCGTGCTGCTCGATGTGCACCTGCCCGGTGGTGGCGGGGTGGAGGTGCTCCGGCGCTGCGCGAGCCTGATGGGGGTGGCCGAGGACCCGGTGCGTTTCCTGGCCCTTTCGGTGTCGGACGCCGCGGAGGATGTGATCGGGGTGATCCGGGGCGGTGCCCGTGGCTATGTCACGAAGACGATCACCGGCAAGGACCTGGTCGACTCGATCTTCCGGGTGCAGGAGGGAGACGCCGTGTTCTCGCCCCGGCTCGCGGGCTTCGTCCTGGACGCCTTCGCGTCGACGGACGCGCCGCCGGTGGACGAGGACCTCGACCGGCTCACCCAGCGTGAGCGGGAGGTGCTGCGACTGATCGCCCGGGGGTACGCGTACAAGGAGATCGGCAAGCAGCTCTTCATCTCGGTGAAGACGGTCGAGTCGCATGTCTCGGCGGTACTGCGCAAGCTCCAGCTCTCCAACCGGCACGAGCTGACCCGCTGGGCGACCGCCCGCCGCCTGGTCTGACGCGCCGGAGAGCGGCCCTGGGCCCCTGGGCCCGCCCAAGTGGGCCGGGACCGGCCGGACCCGACCTGGGCCGAGCCAGGCCCGAGGGCAGGGCAGACCCGACCTGTGCCGGATCCGACCTGTGCCGGACCCGGGCCGAGCCGAACCCGGACCCGACCTGAGCCGGACCCGGGGTGCGCCGGACGTGACCCGAGCCGGACCCGGCCCCGACCTGGACCCGAACCCGACCTGAGCCGAGTCGGACCCGGGCCGAGTCGGACCCGGGATGTGCCGGACCCGACTCGCCCTGGTACGAGCCCCTCGGTAGTACGGGGTCGCACTCGCCCACGCCCGGGCCTGTCCGGGGCGTGGTACAGGCCCCCCGGGGGTCCAGGGGCTGTGTTGTAGCGACCCAGGTGACGGACGGTCCGCGTCGGTGCCCGCCGGGAGACAAAGGGACTTCCGGTCGGGACGGGGGCCGGGGGGGCCGGGGCCGGACGGGGTTGGTGTCGTCAGGACACGCGGGTCGCTCCGGCGAAGGGCATTTCGTCGATGGGGGCGACGCGGACCGGGGCGCCGGGGCGGGGGGCGTGGATCATCTGGCCGCCGCCGATGTAGAGGCCGACGTGGCTGATGCCGGAGTAGAAGAAGATCAGATCGCCGGGGGCGAGTTCGGAGCGGGAGACGCGGCGACCGGCGTTGATCTGGGTGTACGTGGTGCGGGGCAGGGAGACGCCGGCGGCGCGCCAGGCGGCCTGGGTGAGGCCGGAGCAGTCGAAGACCGAGGGGCCCGTAGCGCCCCAGACGTACGGTTTGCCGAGCTGGGCGCGGGCGAAGGAGACGGCCTGGGCGGTCCGTCCGTCGGGGGCTGCGACCGGGTCGCGGTCGCCGGTCGAGGAGCGGTCGGCGCGGGCGGTTCCGGTGTGGGCGACGGCCGTGGTGGTGCCGGAGCCGGCCTCGGCGGCTTCGTAACGGGCGCGTTCCTCGGCGGTCAGACGGTCGAGGAGGGTACGGGCCTCGGCCAGTCTGCCGAGGACGGCGGCCTTCTGGCGCCTGAGCTCCGTCTCGTTCCGGCGCAGCTCGGTGAGGTGCTGGGCGGACTCGCCGCGGAGCTGCCGGATCGCGTCCAGTTCGCGGCGCACGGCGCTGACGGCGGCGGTCTGCCGGTCGCCCGCCTTCTCGGCGAGGGCGGCCCGCTCCAGGTACTGGTCGGGGTCGGAGGTGAGGGCCAGCCGGACGGCGGGGTCGAGGCCGCCGGTGCGGTACTGGGCGGCGGCCATGGCGCCGAGGCTGTCGCGTGCGTCGTTGAGGCGCTGGGTCCTGCGGGCGGCCTCGTCGCGCAGCCGGTCGAAGGCGGCGCGGGCGGCGTCGGCCCGTTCCTTCGCGCCGTTGTACCGCTCGGTCGCGGCCCCGGCGTCCTCGTAGAGCCGGTCGACCTTCGCCTTGACCTGGGCGGTGGTGGGCCGGGGCTCCGCGTGCCCGGAGCCCTCGAAGAGGGTGGTGGTCGCGGCGGAGGCCAGGGCGAGGGTGACGGCGGTGCGGGCCGCGTGGCCGCCGAGGAGGGAACGCCGGGGCTTTCGGTGCGCTGCCACGAGGGCGGTCACATCCTCTGTCTGCGGGTACGGGGCCACCGGGCCGACGGCGGGCCGCCACAGGGGAGACGGTCCGCCGCCGGATTTCTCGGCGGGGCGGCCGACAACCGCCGGGTGACCGGCGGCGGTGGGGAGCCGGCCACCTGCTGGAGGACGCTAATCCGGGGGCCGTGCCGACGCGGAGGATTGATCGCTATTGGCGTCGGTTGTCGGATCGGGGGCTGAACGCTTTCGCCCGCGAGGGCGGGCCGGGAACATTCCGGTGGCTGCCCGACCGAAGCGCCGGAGTGGGTGGACCCGGCCGGAGGACGGTGCTAAGGCCCCGGTTAGGCTCCGCCCATGGACGTACTCATCAATGTCTTCGTCGCCCTGCACATCATCGGTATCGCCTCTCTGCTGGGCGGTTTCCTCACCCAGATGAAGGCGATGGGGGCCGGTACGGCCCGCTTCAGCCCCGCGATGCTGCACGGCGCGCTGACCATGCTGATCACGGGCATCGCCCTCGTCGGCCTGAACCAGGCGGACGACCACACCGTGAACAACCTCAAGGTCGGCATCAAGCTCGCGGTCCTCGTCGTCATCCTCGGCCTGGTCTACGTCAAGCGGGACGAGGAGAAGGTCGACAAGGGCCTCTTCGCCGCCGTCGGCGGGCTGACCATGGCGAACATCTTCATCGCGACCCTCTGGGTCTGACCCCGGTCTCCCTCCGGGGCCCGGGTCCGGGGCCCCGCGCGCGAGTGGTCCGGGGCCTGGTTCCGCGGGCGGGCCCCGGATGTCAGTGCGGCGTCCTAGACTCGTGAGGCGATGAGCAGCCTCTTTGACGACAGCTTCCTGGCCGGCCTCCAGAACCACTCCTCGGAGGAGCCGCCGCCCCACCCCGAGGACGACGAGCACCGCGCTCCGGCCACGGAGGAGGTCCCGCACGACCTCTTCGGGGGGCACTTCGACGCGCCCCCGCCCCGGGACGCGTACTACCGGGACGGGCATCCCCGGCCCGTCGTGGACCCCGCTGCCCTCCTGGACGGGCTGAACGAGCAGCAGCGCGCCGCCGTCGTCCACACCGACACCCCGCTGCTCATCGTGGCGGGCGCGGGCTCCGGCAAGACCAGGGTCCTCACCCACCGCATCGCCCACCTCCTGGGCAGCCGGCACGTCCACCCCGGCCAGATACTGGCGATCACCTTCACCAACAAGGCCGCGGGCGAGATGAAGGAGCGCGTCGAGCAGCTCGTCGGGCCACGGGCGAACGCGATGTGGGTGATGACCTTCCACAGCGCCTGCGTCCGCATCCTGCGCCGCGAGTCGAAGAGGCTCGGCTTCACCTCCTCTTTCTCGATCTACGACGCCGCCGACTCCAAGCGCCTGATGGCCCTGGTCTGCCGTGACCTGGACCTCGACCCGAAGAAGTTCCCGCCGAAGTCGTTCAGCGCCAAGATCTCGAACCTCAAGAACGAGCTGATCGACGAGGAGAGCTTCGCCGACCAGGCCGTCGACGGCTTCGAGAAGACGCTCGCCGAGGCGTACCGGATGTACCAGGCGCGGCTGCGCGAGGCCAACGCCCTGGACTTCGACGACATCATCATGACGACGGTCCATCTGCTCCAGGCGTTCCCGGACGTGGCCGAGCACTACCGCCGCCGCTTCCGCCACGTACTCGTCGACGAGTACCAGGACACCAACCACGCCCAGTACACCCTGGTGCGGGAGCTCGTCGGCACCGGTGACGAGGACCTCGGCCCGGCCGAGCTGTGTGTCGTCGGCGACGCCGACCAGTCCATCTACGCCTTCCGCGGCGCCACCATCCGCAACATCCTCCAGTTCGAGGAGGACTACCCGGACGCGACGACGATCCTCCTGGAGCAGAACTACCGCTCCACCCAGACGATCCTCTCGGCGGCCAACGCCGTCATCGAGCGCAACGAGTCCCGCCGTCCCAAGAACCTGTGGACGAACGCGGGCGCGGGAGCGCAGATCACCGGCTACGTCGCCGACACCGAGCACGACGAGGCCCAGTTCGTCGCCGACGAGATCGACCGGCTCACGGACGCGGGCGAGGCCAAGGCGGGAGACGTCGCCGTCTTCTACCGGACCAACGCCCAGTCCCGCGTCTTCGAAGAGATCTTCATCCGGGTCGGACTGCCCTACAAGGTCGTCGGCGGTGTGCGCTTCTACGAGCGCAAGGAGGTCCGGGACGTCCTCGCGTACCTGCGCGTCCTCGCCAATCCCGAGGACAACGTGCCGCTGCGCCGCATCCTCAACGTCCCCAAGCGGGGCATCGGCGAGCGCGCCGAGGCGATGGTCGACGCGCTCTCCCTGCGCGAGAAGATCACGTTCCCGCAGGCGCTCAAGCGGGTCGACGAGGCCTACGGCATGGCCGCGCGCTCGGCGAACGCGGTGAAGCGGTTCAACGCGCTCATGGACGAACTGCGTACCGTCGTCGAGTCCGGTGCGGGCCCGGCGGTCGTCCTGGAGGCGGTCCTGGAGCGCACCGGCTATCTGGCCGAGCTCCAGGCGTCGACGGACCCGCAGGACGAGACCCGTATCGAGAACCTCCAGGAACTGGCCGCCGTGGCGCTGGAGTTCGAGCAGGAGCGCGGCGAAGAGCCCGCGACGCTCGCCGAATTCCTGGAGAAGGTCGCGCTCGTCGCCGACTCCGACCAGATCCCGGACGAGGACGAGGAGGGCCGGGGTGTCATCACGCTGATGACGCTGCACACCGCCAAGGGCCTGGAATTCCCGGTGGTGTTCCTGACGGGCATGGAGGACGGGGTGTTCCCGCACATGCGCGCCCTCGGTCAGGCGAAGGAGCTGGAGGAGGAGCGGCGACTGGCGTACGTGGGCATCACGCGCGCCCGTGAGCGGCTCTACCTGACCCGCTCGTCGATGCGCAGCGCCTGGGGACAGCCCTCGTACAACCCGGCCTCGCGTTTCCTTGAGGAGATCCCGGCGACGTATCTGGAGTGGAAGCGGACGGGGCCGATGGTGAAGCCCGCCGGGCCGACCTCGGGGATCACCTCGTCGCTGTCCTCCTCGCGCACGCGCTCCGGTCCTTCGGGGTTCGCCACCCGGCGGGCCGGGGAGAAGCCGGTGATCTCGCTCCAGACCGGTGACCGGGTCACGCACGACCAGTTCGGCCTGGGCACGGTGGTGGCGGTGACCGGTGTGGGCGCGGACGCCCAGGCGACGATCGACTTCGGCGACGAGAAGCCGAAGCGGCTGCTGCTGAGGTACGCGCCGGTCGAGAAGCTGTAGCGGATCTTCTGACGACTGACGACTGACGACGGACGACGACACCTGAGCGGGCCCCGCCTTCCGGCCGGAAGGCGGGGCCCGCTCAGGTGAGGTACGGAGGGGGTGTGGTCAGCGGGTCGGGTCGAGGCCGTGGCTGCGCAGCCAGGCCAGCGGGTCGACCGCGTAGCCGCCGCCGGGCCGGACCTCGAAGTGGAGGTGCGGGCCGGTGGAGTTGCCGGTGTCACCGGAGTACGCGATGACGTCACCGGCCTTGACCTGACCGGAGCGGAACTTGGGGCTGCTGAGGTGGCAGTACCAGGTCTCGGTGCCGTCGGGGGCGGTGACGATGACGACGTTGCCGTAGGCGCTGTTCAGCTGGGTGCGGACGGTGCCGTCGGTCGCGGCCATCACGGGCGTGCCCTCGCGGACGGGGAAGTCGATGCCGGTGTGCACGGACATCCAGTTGACGCCCGACTGCCCGAAGCGGGCGCTGAGCTGGTGGAGCTTCACCGGCAGCGCGAACTTGGGGCGCAGTGCCTCCTTGCGGGCGGCCTCGGCCTCGCGCTTCTTCCGGTCGGCCTCCTGGCGCTGACGGAGGTCGATGCGCTCCTGGGTGCGGCTGGCGCGGTCGCCGAAGTCGCGGGCGTCGGCGCTGAGCGCGGCGAGCTGGGTGTCGAGCGCGTTGTTGGCGGCGACCTGCTTGACGGAGGCGGGGTCGGAGGCGGCGAGCGCGGTGGTGTTCTCCGTCTTGCCGCCGTCGGCGCCGGACCCGGTGAGACTGCCGACGGAGGCGGCGGCGATGCCCGCGACGCCCATGACACAGGCGGAGGGGACGGCGACGGTGAGGAGCGCGGAACGCTTGGCGGGGGTACGGCGACGGCCCCGGCTGCCTCCGGAGGGGCGGCGCGCGGGGCGGCCCGCGACGGAGGAACCGGTGCGGAGCTCGGCGGCGGGCATGGCGTCGTGCGTGCCGTTGGGGTCGGCGTCGGCCCCGGTGTCCGGCTCGTGGTCGGCGTCGTCGTCGGAACCGGCCTGGTGGGCGGCGGTGTCCTCGGCGAACCCATGGTCGTCCGGGTGCTCCGTGTACTCGGTGTATTCGGCGTCGCGGCTCCCGCCCTCGAAGCCGGTGTCTTCGGCGGGGGCGAGGGCCTCGGTGCGCTCCGCCGCCTCGGCGGCGTAGTCGAACGCGAACTCGGCGGTGTGCTCGGGCCCCGGCGTGTACTGCTGCGGGACGACCGGTTCGGCCTCGGGGGCCGTGTTCCACGCGGTCGCGTCGTAGGCGCCGGTGTCGGTCGTGAAGGCGGGGGCGGCCCACTGACCGGTGGTGTCGTAGGCCTCGTGGCCGTACGTGCCCTGGGCGGCGTAGGAGCCGGAGTGGACGTTCTCGTACTGGCCGGTGTGCTGGGCCTCGGTCCAGGCGGAGGCGTCCCACGGACCGGTGGTGTCGTACGAGGCGGTGTCGTACGTGCCGGTGGTCTGCTGCTGGGCGGTGCCGTACTGACCCGTCGTCGCGTACGTGCCGGTGGTGTCCCACTGGCCCGTGGTGTCCCACTGCCCGGTGGTGTCGTACGTGCCGGTGGTCTGCTGCTGGCCGGTGTCGTACTGACCCGTCGTCGGGTACGTCCCGGTGGTGTCGTACGCGCCGAGGTCCCACTGTCCGCTGTGGTCGGCCTGGCCCGTGGCGTACGAGCCGAAGAGCGGATCGACGCCGAAGCCGTTGGTGGTGTGGGCGTCGTCTCCGACGTACCCGGCGTGGGGGTGCTGGTCGTTCACCAACGTCTCTCTCGCCTCGGCAACAGGACCGGTCCGGGGCGGGCCCGACGAGGGGTGTCCCGGGGGTAAGCAGTGGCGCGACTGTACCCGGCGGCCTGTGCAACCGACAATCTTCAGATGGGTCCGCTGCGTTAGGAAACGGGCAATCGGCTGTGTTTCGCCAGCTCACGGGGCGAGCTTTGGCCTTGTGTTCGAGAAGCGTTCGATGAACGGGTCCCGCGTGTCCGTGATCTCCGCGTACGCCGACGGGCATCCGGACGGTCGTCCCCGCACGTCAGGCGACGGACGCGGCGCCCGGCCCTTCCTTCCGCGCCTCCGGCGTGTCCCTCCGCGTTTCGGGTCCGTCCCTCCGCCCCTCCGATCTGTCCCTCCGCCCCTCCGGCCCGTCCGTCCGGGCGTCCGGTGTCCCAGGGGCGTCCGCGTCGAGGGCGTCCAGGATCCCGGCGACGACCGTCGGATGCACGGTCAGTGCCAGGTGCCCGATCCCGCTGACCCGTACGTTGTGCGCGAGCAGGTCGGGGTGGTCGAGGCGGGCCGTCTCCACCGGTGACATCATCTGGTCCAGATCGCTCCAGAAGCTCACGAACCGGGTCCGGCAGTCCGGCGCCGGACCCGCCAGTTCCCGGAGCACCCCGGAACCCGGCCGCATCTGCCGGACCAGTGGATGCGCGTCGGCCAGCGGGGCCACGGTGGTGCCGGAGTGCGGGGTGCCCAGGGTGACCAGGGTCCGCACCCGGGTGTCACCACCGAGGCACTGCACGTAGTACCGGGCGATCAGACCGCCCAGGCTGTGTCCGACGATGTCGACCTCGGCGGCTCCCGTACGGGTGGCGATCTCCTCCACCCGGCGGCCGAGCAGCACGGCGGCGGCCCGTAGGTCACAGGTCAGCGGCGAGTGGTTGAGCGACTCTACGCGGTCACGGCCGTGCCGCGTCAACGAGCGGCGCAGCAGGAGGAACACCGAGCGGTTGTCCACGAAACCGTGCAGCAGCACCACCGGGCGCCGGGCGGGCGAGAGTGGGGCCGGAGGCTCCGGGGACGAGCGGCGCTCGGCCGCGATCCCCGTGGGGTAGAGGACCAGACGGCCGGTGAGGATCGCGAGTTCGAGGGCGGTGGCCTTCATCAGGGTGGTGACCTCGGCGAACTCCATGGCCGGCCTCCCGAACGGCGTGGGGGCCGGACGGCACGTCGGCGCGCCGCGTCTCCGCGCCGCACGGACGACGGCACGGAGACGCGGCGACCTCGTCGCGGCTCCCTTCGCGCCCCGCCCCGCTTGCGGCTGGTGGGCCCAGGAGGAGGGCCCGAAAGCGGGGTGCGACGCGGAGCGAACATGTCCCACGTGTGATTTCCCCCTCGCTCGCCGCCGCGAAACTGCCGCGTGCGGGATGCTGGGGATAACGTTCGTTCACCTCCCCGGCTAACAGGCGCGGGGGTCGCATGTGGAGGCAGTGATGGGTGTGACCGGTCCGATCCGCGTGGTGGTGGCCAAGCCGGGTCTCGACGGCCACGATCGCGGGGCCAAGGTGATCGCGCGGGCACTCCGCGACGCCGGTATGGAGGTCATCTACACCGGGCTCCACCAGACGCCGGAACAGATCGTCGACACCGCGATCCAGGAGGACGCCGACGCGATCGGCCTCTCGATCCTCTCGGGCGCGCACAACACCCTCTTCGCGAAGGTCCTGGAGCTGCTCAAGGACCGTGACGCGGAGGACATCAAGGTCTTCGGCGGCGGCATCATCCCGGAGGCGGACATCCCGCCGCTGAAGGAGAAGGGCGTGGCGGAGATCTTCACGCCGGGCGCCACGACCGCCTCCATCGTCGACTGGGTCAACGCGAACGTCCGCGTGGCCGCGTGAGTCCCTTCCGTACCGGGTGACTCGCTCCTCACTCCCTTCCGAAGGGCCCTTCCCTCAGGGCGAATTCCAGGGGGAGGGCCCTTCGGCGCGTCCGGAGTTCCGGCGGGCCGGGGCGCGGGGCCCGGGCCCGGCCCCTTCGGCACCGGTACCGGCCCCTACCCCTGCACCGGCCGGTACCCCGGCCCCGCGTCCCGTGCCGGTGGAAGGTCGGGCGCGGGCGGTGGCTCCGCGAGTTCGGCGTGCATCGCCGCGCGCAGCCGGAGGGTGGAGACCAGGCGCTGGAACGCCTCGGACCAGTAGCCGCCCGCGCCGGGGGAGACCTCGTCCGTCTCGTCCGGCCGGGCGGTCAGGGAATCCAGGTGCCGGGCCGACTCCGGGGCGAGACAACGCTCCGCCAGCCCCATCACCCCACTGAAGCTCCACGGGTAGCTGCCCGCCTCCCGCGCGATGTCGAGGGCGTCGACCACCGCCCCGCCCAGCGGTGCCGCCCACGGCACCTCGCACACGCCGAGCAGTTGGAACGCCTCCGACAGCCCGTGGGCGGCGATGAACGACGCCACCCAGTCCGCCCGCTCCGCCGGGGGCAGCGTCGACAGCAACTGCGCCCGCTCCGCGAGCGACGACGTGCCCGGTCCCGTCGCGGGAGGCGCCGACGGCGCGCCGAGCAGCGCCCGCGACCAGGCCGCGTCCCGCTGCCGCACGGCGGCCCTGCACCAGCCCGCGTGCAGCTCCGCCTGCCAGTCGTCGCCGACCGGCAGCGCCACGATCGCCTCCGGGCCGCGCCCGCCGAACCGGGGCGGCCAGCAGGACAGCGGGGCCGCCTCCACCAACTGGCCCAGCCACCAGGACCGCTCGCCCCGACCCGCCGGGGGCGTCGCCACCACACCGTCCCGCCGCATCGCCGCGTCGCACTCGTGCGGGGCCTCGACGACGACCGAGGGCGTCCGCGCCGTCCGGTCGAGCCCCACGCACGAGACGGCCCGGCCCGCCATCCGGCCGGCCAGCGCCGAGCGCGGAAGCGCGGACAGCAGTTCGGCGGCGGTGGCGCGGACGTTGCGGCTGCGGTCGCCGAGGGCCGCCTCCAGGAACTCCTCGTCCGCGTCGGAGAGTCCGCTCCGCAGCGAGTCCAGGAACATCAGCCGGTCCTCCGCCCGCTCGACGGACCAGGTGCCCGCGAGCAGGGCGAGCCCGGCCGCCGGGTCCTCGGCGCGTACGGCGGCCAGCAGGGCGACCCGCTCCGCGAACAGGCCCTCCTCCCACAGGGCCCGTACGCCTTTCTCGTCCCCGGAGTCCGGAAGGGAGCCGCCCGCGCCCGAACCCCGCAGCGCGAACCGCCACTCGGGGTTCTGGCGGGCCAGCCACAGACCGCGCGCCCCGGCCAGCCGGAGCGCCTGCGGCCTCAGGTCCGTGCGGGCACGTGCCGCGTCGAGCAGGGCGGGCAGGGCGGCGGAAGGCGCCTTGAAACCATGCCGGTTGGCGAGTGTCAGCCACTGGGGGAGCAGCTCGGTGAGGTCGGGAGCGGCCCCGCGCCGCCCGGCGGGCGAGGGCGCGGCCCGGCCCGCGAGCAGCTGGTCCAGCCGCCGCCGGGCCGCCTCGGGCAGTCGGCCGCGCGGGTCGGCGGGCGCGGGCTCCGGCAGCGGCGCGGCGGGACCGGGCCGCAGCCCCGCCCTGCGCCGTACGGTGTGCACCGCGGCGGCGTCGAGGAGCGCGCCCGGCAGATCCCCGCCGTCGCCCCTGGCGAACCCACCGGGGGCGCGCCGGTCCGTGCCGAGCATCGCGGCGGTCACCAACTCCTCCCAGGCCCGGCCCCCGGCGTCCGCGCCCCCCGCCCCCTCGCCGCTCGAAGCACTCCCGGCCCCGAGGACCGCGGTGTCCGGGCCCGTGGTGTCCGGAAGCGTGATGCCCGGGCCCGTGGTGTCCGGGGCCGCGTCGCCCGGGGCCGTGATGCCCGTGCCGCCCGGCCCGTCGGCGTCCCCGCGGCCGGTCCGTTCACCCGTGTCCGTGCGGCCCACCCCGTCACCGGGTGCGGCAGCCCTTTCCTCCGCGCCCGGTCCGCTCCCCTCTTCGGCGGGTGGGGTCGTCCCGGTGTCCGTGGTGTTCCGTGCGTGGGGTGGTCTCCGCCGGGCCCCGGGCGTCGGCGCGTTCGCCGTGCCGGGCGTCGGCTGCTCGGGTGCCGTCGTGCGCGCCGCGCGGGCGGTGGCCGGGGGTGTCGTGTCCGTCTTCATCGGTGCCTCCGGTCGGTGAGGGCGGTGCGGCCCGTGCGGGGTGCCCGGTCGGCGGGGGTCATACGAGGGGGACCGTCTCGTCCGGGGCCTCCGGGGACCAGGCGGTGAGCGGGGTGAAGCCCCGGTGCCCGCACTCCCCGAAGACGGTCAGCGGTGTGCCGCCCGACAGGGCGACCAGCCGCCAGAGTCCGGGCCGGGACTGGGCGGCGGACGTCAGGGGCAGCGCCTCGCGGCCGTCCGCGTCGGCGAGCTGCCAGCCGTACTCCGCGCGCGTCGGTACGACTCCGCTCAGGGTCACCGGCCAGGAGTCCAGCCACGGGTCGTCCCGCAGCGCCCCGCCGTACGCGTCGAGCGCCGCCCCGACCGGGCCGCCCGGTGGCGGGCCCACGGGGGCGGTGACGGGGACGAAGTGCTCGCCCGGCTCGGCCCTCAGCTGCCCGGAGCCCGTGTGCGGGGTCAGTTCGCCGTCGAGCACCGCGCCCACCGGGAGGGCCAGCGCGGGGGCCCGGCCCGCCGCCCCGTAGGAGAGGAGGAACGCGGTGCGCCCGCTGGTCGTGCCGTACAGCCAGACGCGACGGGTGGTCAGCCGTGCGTCCCCCGCGTCGTACTGGGCGAGAACCAGCCAATGGTCGCGCACCGGGGCCCCTTCGACCGGGGAGGGGAGGCCCACCCGGGTCCGTACCGTCGTGGCGAACGGCGCGGGCAGCCGGTCGACGCCGAGCCAGGCACGGTCCAGGAGATGGGTCAGCGCGCACTCCTCCAGGAGCCGCACCGGCCAGCCGGGGCCCGAGCCCGGTATCGCGCCCAGCTCCCGGACCCGGCCCGCGAGGCCCGGTGCCTGCGCGTCGACCATGCGGGCGGCCGTCTCCTCCCACTGCCCGCCCCCCGGCTGCCCGGCCGCGGCGAGGCCGCCGCGCAGCAGATCGGCGAGCCGCTGCTCCAGTTCACGGGTGCCCGAGGTGATCCGGGCCGCCCGGCGCGCGGCCCTGCGCCGCGCCGCCTCCGGGTCCGCCGGGCGCCGGACGGCCGTGTCCTCCGCCGGGCGGGCCGAGGCCGAGGCCGCCGCCCGCCCACGACGGGTTTCGAGCCATCGCGCGGCCCAGTCCGGGACGGGGGACTCCCCGGGCGCCGTACCGTCCGAGGCATGGAGCAGCAGCAGCCCGAGCGCGTGCTCGCAGGGGGACCTCCGGCTCGGGCACCCGCAGTGGAAGGCGGGTCCCGTGGTGTCGACGGCCGTCCGGTGGGTCGTGCCGCCGCCGTCCCGGCACAGGCCCCAGACGAGGCCCCCGCCATGGCCCGATTCCGGCCATGATCCGGACGTGCCCAGCTTGCTTCCCGCCCCGCGCGACGCGTCGTCAGGAGCCAGTGCCAGCACCTGCTCCGCTGTCCGGCGCACCCCCATGGCATTCATGTCACCGACGGTAGAGGTCGCCACTGACAACGGCTCTGGCCTGCGAGTTGGGGCGGGAAAAGGGCTCGGGGCGATTTGACTTTACCCTTCCTTTAAGGTTGCCTGCGCGGACCAGCCGATCCACCTCTCGCGTCCAGGGGGACCCCCATGAAGCGCACCGCCCGCACCGCCGCGACGGCCTTCGCCGTCACCGGTCTCGCCCTCGGCCTCGGCGCCTGTTCCACGGTCACGGACAAGGCCGTCGAGCAGGTCGACAAGTCCGTGAAGCAGACCTACGAAGTCACGTACGAGGTCACCGGCAAGGGCATCGAGACCATCGAGTACCACGCCGGTGACGGCAGTGCGATGGAGCCGAAGATCGAGTCCGAGAAGAACCCCACGACGCCGTGGAAGAAGACCGTGAAGCTGACGGGCATCATGCCGCCCGCCGTCATGCCGGTCTCGCTGAGCCCCGCCGACCTCACCTGCAAGGTCATCTACCAGGGCAAGGTCCTCAAGGAGGCCAAGGCCGAGCAGGCCATGGCGGGCGGCTGCGTCGCCGTCTCGCCCCTCGTGGGCTGACCCTCCCGCACCTGCCGGTCCTCCCGCACCCCTGAACCCCTCCAAGCGCCCCTGAACAGCGGAGACATCCGATTGTCAGTGGCATGGTGCACGGTGGATCGCACAGCAGGTCGAACGATCTGGAGGGGGATCCATGACCGTGCCCGAAACCGTCGCGCAGCCCGGTTCCGGCGTCGAGACGGACGCCGGACCGGCGCGGCCGCAGGCCGCCGCCGAGGTCCTCAGGCCGCACGCCGAGCACGCCTTCGCCGGTGAACTCGCCGCGCTCGCCTGCGCCGACGACCGGCCCCGACCCGCCCGCTGGCGCCTCTCGCCGTGGGCCGTCGCCACCTACCTCCTGGGCGGCACCCTCCCCGACGGGACGGTGATCACACCCAAGTACGTGGGACCCCGCCGCATCGTCGAGGTCGCCGTCAGTACCCTCGCCACCGACCGGGCCCTGCTGCTGCTCGGGGTGCCCGGCACCGCCAAGACCTGGGTCTCCGAGCACCTCGCCGCCGCCGTCAGCGGCGACTCCACCCTCCTCGTGCAAGGCACCGCGGGCACCCCGGAGGAAGCCGTCCGGTACGGCTGGAACTACGCCCGGCTCCTCGCCCACGGCCCCGACCGGGAAGCCCTCGTGCCCAGCCCCGTCATGCGCGCGATGTCCCTCGGCATGACCGCCCGCGTCGAAGAACTCACCCGTATGCCCGCCGACGTGCAGGACACCCTCATCACCGTCCTGTCCGAGAAGACCCTGCCCGTGCCCGAACTGGGCCAGGAGGTCCAGGCCGTCCCCGGCTTCAACCTGATCGCCACCGCCAACGACCGCGACCGGGGCGTCAACGAGCTCTCCAGCGCGCTCCGCCGCCGCTTCAACACCGTCGTCCTGCCGCTGCCCGCGACCTCCGAGGCCGAGGTCGAGATCGTCGCCCGCCGTGTCGAACAGCTCGGACGCGCCCTCGCCCTGCCCGCCGTCCCGGCCGGGGCCGACGAGATCCGACGGGTCGTCACCGTCTTCCGCGAGCTGCGGGACGGGGTCACCACCGACGGCCGCACCAGGCTCAAGTCCCCCTCGGGCACGCTCTCCACCGCCGAGGCCATCTCCGTCGTCACGGGCGGGCTCGCCCTCGCCGCCCACTTCGGCGACGGGGTCCTGCGCCCCGCCGACGTCGCCGCGGGCATCCTGGGCGCGGTCGTCCGCGACCCGGCGGCCGACCGGGTCGTCTGGCAGGAGTACCTGGAGACGGTCGTCAGGGAGCGGGCCGACTGGAAGGACTTCTACCGCGCCTGCCGCGAGGTGAGCACATGACCCCCCCGGCCCCGGCGCCCGCCGCCCGCGCCCCCGGCCGGAGCCCGCGCCCGGCCGCCCCGGCCGCCGGACCGCTCCTGCTCGGCGTGCGGCACCACGGCCCCGGATCGGCGCGCGGGGTGCGCGCCGCCCTGGACGCGGGGAATCCGGCCGCCGTCCTCGTCGAAGGGCCCGCCGAGGCCGACGCCCTCGTGGCCCTCGCGGCGGACCCCGCCATGCGCCCCCCGGTCGCCCTCCTCGCCCACGCCGTGGACGACCCCGGACGGGCCGCGTTCTGGCCCCTGGCCGCCTTCTCCCCCGAGTGGGTCGCCATCCGCTGGGCCCTCGACCGGGGCGCCGCCGTCCGCTTCATCGACCTGCCCGCCACCCACACCCTCGCCACCACCGACCCCACCCGGGACGACCACGCGGCCGGGGCGGCCGACGACGGCCCGCGCATCGACCCGATCGCCGAACTCGCCGCGACCGCCGGGTACGAGGACCCCGAGCGCTGGTGGGAGGACGTCGTCGAACTGCGCGGCGACGGCGATCCCACCGCCCCCTTCGAGGCGCTCGCCGAGGCCATGGGCGCGCTCCGCGAGACGTACGGGCACGGCGGCCACCCCCGCGACCTCGTCCGCGAGGCGTACATGCGGCTCCGCCTCCGGGCCGCCCGCAAGGAGTTCGGCGACGCCGTCGCCGTCGTCTGCGGCGCCTGGCACGTCCCCGCCCTCACCCTGCGGACGACCGTCGCCGCCGACCGGGCCCTGCTCAAGGGCCTGCCCAAGGTGCGGACCGAGCTGACCTGGGTCCCCTGGACCCACCGCAGGCTCGCCCGCCGCTCGGGATACGGCGCGGGCGTCGACGCTCCCGGCTGGTACGCCCACCTCTTCGGCGCGCCCGACCGGCCCGTCGAACGATGGATGACCGAGGCCGCCCGGCTCCTCAGGGCCGAGGACCACCCCGTCTCCTCCGCCCACGTCATCGAAGCCGTCCGGCTCGCCGAGGCCCTCGCCGCCCTGCGCGGACGACCCCGCCCCGGCCTCGACGAGACCACCGACGCCGTCCGCTCCGTCCTCTGCGAGGGCTCCGACGTACCCCTCGCCCTCGTACGGGACCGGCTCGTCGTCGGGGACGTGCTCGGCCGGGTCCCCGACGGCGCCCCCGCCGTCCCCCTCCAGCGCGACCTGACCCGCCGCCAGCGCACCCTGCGCCTGCGGCCCGAGGCCGACGAGCGGGACCTCGACCTCGACCTCCGCAAGGACACCGACGGCGAGCGCAGCCGGCTCCTGCACCGGCTGCGGCTGCTCGGCGTCACCTGGGGCACCCCGGCCGCCGGGCGCGCCGGAACCGGCACCTTCCGGGAGGCCTGGCGGCTGCGCTGGGAACCGGAACTGCACGTCCGGGTCGCCGAGGCGGGAGTCTGGGGCACCACCGTCGAGGGCGCCGCCACCGCCCGTGCCCGCTCCCTGGCGCGGACGGCGGCCGGGCTCGCCGACATCACCGCCCTCGCCGAGCAGTGCCTGCTCGCCGGGCTCGCCGACGCGCTGCCCGCCGTCATGCGGGCGCTCGCCGACCGGGCCGCGCTCGACACCGACGTCGCCCGTCTCGCCCAGGCCTTCCCGGCCCTCGCCCGCGCCCTGCGCTACGGGGACGTGCGCGGCACCGACACGGCAGCCCTCGCGGAGGTCGCCACCGGGCTGGTGGAGCGGATCTGCGTGGGTCTGCCGCCCGCCTGCGCCGGACTCGACGCGGACGCGGCCACCGCCATGCGCGCGCGGATCGACGGGGTCCACCTGGCCCTCGGGCTGCTGCCCGACGCCGGGGCGACGGCCGACCGCTGGGCGGGCGTCCTGCGCCGCCTCGCGGACCGCGACCGCGTACCGGGCGTCCTCCGGGGCCGGGCCGCCCGGCTCCTCCTCGACGAGGGCCGGATCGGCGACGACGAGACGGCCCCGCTCATGAGCAGGGCCCTCTCGCCCGGCACGCCGCCCGCCGACGCCGCCGCCTGGATCGACGGCTTCGTCGGCGGGGTGTCCGGCGGGGGACTGCTCCTCGTCCACGACGAGCGGCTCCTCCGGCTGGTCGACGACTGGCTCACCGGAGTGTCCGCCGAGGCGTTCACCGGCGTCCTGCCGCTGCTCCGCCGGACGTTCTCGGAGTACGAGCCCGGGGTCCGCCGCACCCTCGGCGAACTGGCCGCGCGCGGGCCGGGCGCCGCCCGGGGCCCCGAGCCGGGCACCCCCGGGTTCGCCCCGGCGCCCGACCGGGAACGGGCCGACGCCGTCCTGCCCCTCCTCCACCTCGTCCTCGGCCGGGAGACCACACCATGACCACGCCCACGGACCCGGCCCGCACCGCCCCCACCGTCGCCACGATCCCCTCCGGCACCGGCCCCGGCACCAGCCCCGGCATCGGCACCAGCCCCGGCCCCGCCTCCGGCACCAGCCCCGGTCCCGGCACTGGCCCCGGCCCCGGCATCGGTACGGCCGACCGGCCGACCGACCGGACCGGCGCCCGGCCGCCCGGCCGCGGGGACGACGAGCGGCTGCGGCGGTGGCGGCTCGTGCTCGGGGGCGGGGAGGCCGAAGGGACCGGGCGGGGGCTCACCGGGACCGACGCCGCAGTGGACGGGGCGCTCGCCGCGCTCTACGGACACGGGACCCCCGGCGCCGAGCGCGCCGGGCGGGAGCGTTCGGCGGGGCTCGGAGCCTCCGCGCCCTCCGTGGCCCGCTGGCTCGGCGACATCCGTACGTACTTCCCCGGCTCCGTCGTCCAGGTCATGCAGCGCGACGCCATTGACCGGCTCGGCCTCGCCACCCTCCTCCTGGAGCCGGAGACGCTGGCGGCCGTCGAGCCGGACGTGCACCTCGTCGGCACCCTGCTCGCCCTCCACAAGGCGATGCCGGAGACCACCCGGGAGACCGCGCGCACGGTCGTGCGCCGGGTCGTCGGCGACCTGGAGAAGCGCCTCGCCGCCCGCACCCGCGCGACCCTCACCGGGGCCCTCGACCGTTCCGCCCGGATCAGCCGTCCCCGTCACCGGGACATCGACTGGGACCGCACGATCCGCGCCAACCTCAAGAACTACCTGCCCGAGCACCGCACGGTCGTCCCGGAGCGGCTCGTCGGCCACGGACGCGCCTCCCGGGCGGTCAGGAAGGAGGTCGTCCTCTGCGTCGACCAGTCGGGCTCGATGGCCGCCTCCGTCGTGTACGCCTCCGTCTTCGGCGCGGTGCTGGCGTCGATGCGGTCCCTGGACACCCGGCTGGTGGTCTTCGACACCTCCGTCGTCGAGCTGACCGATCTGATCGACGACCCGGTGGACGTCCTGTTCGGCACCCGGCTCGGCGGCGGCACCGACATCAACCGCGCGCTCGCCCACTGCCAGTCGAGGATCACCCGCCCCGCCGACACGGTCGTCGTCCTCATCAGCGACCTGTACGAGGGAGGCATCCGCGACGAGATGCTGAAGCGGGTCGCGGCGATGAAGGCCTCGGGGGTGCGGTTCGTCGCGCTGCTCGCCCTCTCCGACGAGGGCACTCCGGCGTACGACCGTGAGCACGCGGCGGCGCTGGCCGCGCTCGGCGTCCCGGCCTTCGCGTGCACTCCCGAGCTGTTCCCGGAGGTGATGGCCGCCGCCCTGGAGAACCGCCCGCTGCCGGTCCCCGTCGACTGACAGCCGTCCGGGTCCCGTCCGCCGGTGCGGAATCCGTTGTGCCCGGGCCACTCGCACGGGTGTCCCCGGGAGGACTGAGTCCCATGTCACATCCCCCGTCAGGGGCGTCCCACCAGGGGCTTCGGCGTGTCGCGCGGGAGCGGGAGGCCGTGCGCCACCTGCCGTGCGGGGTGTCCGGTCCGGTCCGCCGGACCCTACGGAGGGCCCTCCGGCCCCTACGATCTGTGACCCGTATCACCGCTCGGTTGTGATCTGCGATTTAGGGACCTACGTCCCACGGCGATAACCTGCGAGACGGACATGCCGCGTTCACGGACACCGTGCACGCCTTCCTTGTGACAGCGCAGTCACGTTGCCCTTCGCGGCACGCCCACGCAGACAACGAACCGCGATCATCAGAAAAGGGACGGACGCGCGTGGACCTGTTCGAGTATCAGGCGAGGGACCTCTTCGCCAAGCACGGTGTACCGGTGCTGGCCGGTGAAGTCATCGACACGCCTGAGGCGGCGCGCGAGGCCACCGAGCGTCTTGGCGGCAAGTCGGTCGTCAAGGCGCAGGTGAAGGTCGGCGGCCGGGGCAAGGCCGGTGGCGTCAAGCTGGCCGCCAGCCCGGACGAGGCCGTCGCCCGCGCGACGGACATCCTCGGGATGGACATCAAGGGCCACACGGTCCACAAGGTGATGATCGCCGAGCTGTCCCCGGAGATCGAGGCGGAGTACTACGTCTCGTACCTCCTGGACCGCACCAACCGCACCTTCCTCGCCATGGCGTCCGTCGCCGGTGGCATGGACATCGAGGAGGTCGCCGCGACGACCCCCGAGAAGCTCGCGAAGGTGCCCGTCGACTCCAACAAGGGCGTCGACATCGTCAAGGCGCGCGAGATCGTGGCCCTGGCGCAGTTCCCGGCCGAGGTGGCCGAGAAGGTCGCCGAGGTCATGGTGACCCTGTGGGACACCTTCGTCGCCGAGGACGCCCTCCTCGTCGAGGTCAACCCGCTGGTGAAGACCAAGGACGGGCGCGTCCTGGCCCTGGACGGAAAGGTGTCCCTCGACGAGAACGCCGACTTCCGCCAGCCGGAGCACGAGGCCCTCGAGGACAAGGCCGCGGCCAACCCGCTGGAGGCCGCAGCCAAGGCCAAGGGCCTCAACTACGTCAAGCTCGACGGCGAGGTCGGCATCATCGGCAACGGCGCCGGCCTGGTCATGTCGACCCTGGACGTCGTCGCGTACGCCGGTGAGAACCACGGCGGCGTGAAGCCGGCCAACTTCCTCGACATCGGCGGCGGCGCCTCCGCCGAGGTCATGGCGAACGGCCTGGAGATCATCCTGGGCGACTCGGACGTCAAGTCCGTGTTCGTCAACGTCTTCGGTGGCATCACCGCCTGTGACGAGGTCGCCAACGGCATCGTCCAGGCCCTGGAGCTGCTCGCCTCCAAGGGCGAAGAGGTCTCCAAGCCGCTGGTCGTGCGCCTCGACGGCAACAACGCGGAACTGGGTCGCAAGATCCTGTCGGACGCCAACCACCCGCTGGTGCAGCGCGTGGACACCATGGACGGAGCGGCCGACAAGGCCGCCGAGCTCGCGGCTGCGAAGTAAGGGACGAGGGAACCAGAGCCATGGCTATCTTCCTCAACAAGGACAGCAAGGTCATCGTCCAGGGCATGACCGGTGCCACGGGCATGAAGCACACCAAGCTCATGCTGGGTGACGGCACCAACATCGTCGGTGGCGTGAACCCGCGCAAGGCCGGCACGTCCGTCGACTTCGACGGCACCGAGATCCCGGTCTTCGGCACGGTCGCCGAGGCCATGAAGGAGACCGGCGCCGACGTCTCGGTCCTCTTCGTGCCGCCGGCCTTCGCGAAGGCCGCCGTCGTCGAGGCGATCGACGCCGAGATCCCCCTCGCCGTGGTCATCACCGAGGGCATCGCCGTCCACGACTCGGCCGCGTTCTACGCGTACGCCGTCGAGAAGGGCGGCAAGACCCGCCTCATCGGCCCGAACTGCCCCGGTCTCATCACCCCGGGCCAGTCCAACGCCGGCATCATCCCGGGCGACATCACGAAGCCGGGCCGCATCGGCCTGGTCTCGAAGTCCGGCACGCTGACGTACCAGATGATGTACGAGCTCCGTGACATCGGCTTCTCGTCCGCCGTCGGCATCGGTGGCGACCCGGTCATCGGCACCACGCACATCGACGCCCTGGCGGCCTTCGAGGCCGACCCGGAGACCGACCTGATCGTCATGATCGGTGAGATCGGCGGCGACGCCGAGGAGCGTGCGGCCGACTTCATCAAGGCCAACGTCACCAAGCCGGTCGTCGGCTACGTCGCGGGCTTCACCGCGCCCGAGGGCAAGACCATGGGCCACGCCGGCGCCATCGTCTCCGGCTCCTCCGGCACGGCCCAGGCGAAGAAGGAGGCCCTGGAGGCCGCGGGCGTCCAGGTCGGCAAGACGCCGACCGAGACGGCCAAGCTGGCGCGCGCGATCCTCGCGGGCTGAACCAGCGCCCCAGGCCGCTGACAGCGGCCGACAGCCGTACGAGAGGGCCCCGCCCCTGCCCGGTCACCCGGGCGAGGGCGGGGCCCTCTCGCGTCCCCCGGCCCGTCAGGGCCTGTCCGGTGTCGGACCGTCCGGGGCTACTCGGCGGTCGGGATCAGGCGTTCCGGGCCGGGGTTCGGTTGGGAACGCAGGCTGTCGCGCAGTTCCACGTCCTCCGGGCGGAGCTTCTCGGGGCCGCCGCGCACGGGGACGCCGTTGACGGTCTCGCCGGGGACGTTGACCGGGAGGTAGTGGGTCGGGGCGGTCGCCGCGGCGAAACCCGTGACGCCGATGAGGACCGCCGTCACCCCGAGGACCGCCCTGGTCCAGGCGCGGGTCCTGCGGTCGCTGCCGGTGCGGACCGTACGGGCGGCCGGGAGGGTCGCGGTCGGCGCCTCGGCGACCAGTGCGCCCAGCCGCTGGTGCAGCGCCCCGGGCTCGGCGAGCTCCGGCACCCGCCGCCCGAGGACGGTCCTGGCGTGCAGCAGCCGGTTGGCGGCGGCCGGGGTGCTGGCCTCGGTCTCGGCGGCGGTCTCCGGCAGGTCGAGGCCGAGCCCGTCGTACAGCAGCACGGTGCGGCGGTACGGCGGCGGCAGTTCGAGGAGCGCGCCGAGCAGGGCCCGCCGGTTCGCCTCCGTGGGCGGGGCGTCGGGGTGCTTGTGGGCGCGGCGCATCCGGTGCCAGGGGGAGAGGCCGTACTCGTACGCCGTCGCCCGCACCCAGCCCACCGGGTCCGGGTCGACGGCGACCTCGGGCCAGTGCTGCCAGGCGTGGTGGAAGGCGTACTCGACGGCCTCGCGGGAGAGGCCGCGGCGCCCGGTCAGCAGGTACGTCTGGTGGACGAGCCCGGGGGCGGCGTGCGCGTAGAGCGCGTCGAAGGCCTCCTCGGGCGTGGGGCCCGGCGCGGCGGGTTCCGGTGTCTGCTCCTCCCGGGTCTCCCCGGGGGCCGTCTGTTTCAGGCGCTCCTTCGGCTGGGGGGCGCCCTTGCGGGCGGGGCCCGAGGCGATGGCCGGTGTGGGCGCGGGGGCCTTCGGCGGCCGGGAGGTCCGCTTGGCGGCGGCCCTCGGCCGTACCCCGGCGGAATCGGCGGCCTGCGTCCGTACGGGTGAGGTGGCCTGTGGCTGCGGGTGCCGCTTCAGGAGGGACCGGTTCGCGGCCCCCGCCTCGTCCGGGGCCCCGGGCGAGGCTCCGTTCGAGCCCTGAGCCCCGGACACGGCCCCGGACACGGCCCCGGACCCGGGTACCGGCCCGGCTCCGGCCACGGCCTGATCCCCGTCCGGCTCCCCGGCCCCGGACCGTTCGGACCGCTCCGGCCCGTCCGGTCGTGGCGGCGGCGCGGACGCCTCCGGACGCTCGGGGCCCGACGGCCGTCCGTCCATCGAGGACGGGCGGTCGGCCCGGGGCCCGGCGCCCGGTGCGCCGAGCAGTCTCGCGTACGTCTCGCGCTTGCGGCCCCGGGGGGACGAGCGTCCCGTCTCCCACGACCTGACCGTGGCCTTCGTGACGCCCACGGCCTCGGCGACCTGTTCCTCGCTCAGCGCGAGGGCCTCACGCAACCTGCGCCGCTCCTTCGGGGTCGGCAGGGTGACGGCGGATGCGGAATCCGAGGGGCTCCGGCTCATCGGTGTCGACCTCCCGCAGAGCTGCTGGGGGCGGAAAAGTACATAAACGTATATTGGGCGACACAGCCGAGGTTTGCCTGTTACGCGGCAAAAGCGCGTGTCGTTGGCAGCATGACCCCGTGACCCATGTGACCGAACACCCCCTGGTCCAGGGCGGTCGTTCCACCGTGCTCGCCACCGCCTGCGTCCGGGGCGGGGTCGCCGCGGGACTCGGTCTCGGCGCCCTCGCGGTCCTGGTGGTCGCGGCCTGGATCAGCTCCCCGTACCCGGACGGCGGCGCCGACGGGGCCCTGCGCCTGGCCGCCGGGCTCTGGCTCCTCGCCCACGGCGTCGACCTCGTCCGCACGGACACCCTGAGCGGGCTGCCCGCCCCCCTCGGCGTCGTCCCGCTGCTGCTGTCCGCGCTGCCCGTCTGGCTCGTCCACCGGGCGGCCCGCGACACCCTCGACCGGGGTGCCGAGGGCACCGGTCCCCGGCTCACCGCCGGTGGCGCGGTGGCCGCCGTCACCGGGGGATATCTGCTGGTCGCGGCCGTGGTCGTGGTCTACGCCGAAGGCGGGCGGCTGCCCGCCGACCTGCTCACCGCCGGGTTCTGGCTGCCCGCCGTGGTGACGGCGGCGGCGGGCGCCGGGGTGTGGACCGCGCTCGGCCGTCCGCTGCCCGGACGGCGGCAGGCGGCGGTCGCCCTGCGGGCCGGAGGGCTGGGTCTCGTGACCCTGCTGGGCGGCGGCGCGGTCACCGCCGCGGTCTCACTGGCCTGGCACGCGGGCCGGGCGCAGACGGCGTTCGCCGGGCTCACGGGGGAGTGGTCGGGGCGCGTGGCGGTGCTGCTGCTCGTCCTGGCGCTGCTCCCGAACATGGCCGTCTGGGGGGCCGCGTACGGGCTCGGCCCCGGGTTCGCCCTCGGTACGGGCGCGCTCGCCACCCCGCTGGGCCTCGCCGGGGACCCGGCGCTGCCGCCCTTCCCGCTGCTCGCGGCGCTGCCCACCGAGGCGCGCGGTTCCTGGCCGCACTGGGCGGCCGTGGCGGTGCCGCTGGTCGCGGCGGTGCTCCAGGGGCGCCGGGTGGGGCGGGCGGCGCGGACCTGGGAGGCCCGGGACACGGCCCTCACCGCGCTGGGCGCGGCCTGGGGCTGCGGGGCGGCCGTGGCGGTCCTGGCCTGCGCGGCCGGCGGCCCGCTGGGGAGCGGCAGGCTCTCGGCGTTCGGACCGGTGTGGTGGCAGACGGGGGCGGCGGCGGTCCTGTGGGGTGCCTGCGCGGGCGTCCCGACGGCGCTGGGCGTACGGGCCTGGGGCCGTCGCGTCCCCCGCGCGGAACGCCCCCCGAAGCCCGGCCGGGCCGGGACGGCGGCCCCCGGCTCCGGGGGGACGGCCGCTACGGCCCCGGCGTCGAGCTGGGTCACGATGTCCGGCGCGGTTCCGGCCCCGAGCGCCGGGACGGTGTCCGGGTCGGCTCCGGGGGCCGTCGTGGACCCGGGTGCGGTACCGGCGTCCGGGTCGGGTGCGGTACCGGCGTCCGGGTCGGGTGCACCGGCTTCCGGGGCGGGGCCGGGCGCCGGTGCGGGTGCCGCGTCCGGTTCCGGTACGGCCCCGGCGACCGGCCCGGGGCTCCGGGCCCGGTGGAAGTGGACGTTCGGCCTCGGCGCCCTGTCCGGGCTGCTCGTGGGGTCCGGGACGGCGGCCCCGGGATCCGGGACGGCGGCCGGACCGGGGACGGCGCAGGGGACGACGGCCGCGCTCGCGCCCGTATCCGGGTCCGGGACGGCCCACGGTCCCGTGCCCGAGCCCGTGCCCGGCGCCCCGCTCCCGTCGGCTTCCGCGCGGCCCGCGACCGGGCACGGTGCGGCGGAGGAGGGTGGCGGTCCCGGCGGGGCCCCGTACGACCCGTACGGCGACTCCGGCTTCGAGCCGTACGACTATCTGCCCGCCGCCTGGGAACCGGCCGCACCGGCCGCACCGCCTTCAGCGGACCCGGCCGCACCGCTTCCGGCGGTCCCGGCCGCGCCGCCCCCCACGGTCCCGGCGGACCCCGACGCCCCGGCCGGGGGGACCGGTGGTTCCACGGACTGACATCCGGGAGAGACCCGGCCCCGCCGACATCCGGGAGAGACCCGGCCCCGTCGAAGACGTTCGTCCTCCGGCTACTCCCTGACGCCGAAGCCCGCGCGCAGCGGCTTCGGCAGCAGGTCGTTGCAGGCCAGCTGGCCTGCGTGGGTCAGGGCGTCGTCACGGCACTCGTAGAAGTCGCGGTAGACGAGCTTCATGGTGAAGCCCACCGCGACGATCATCAGGGCCACGCTCGCCGCCACCAGACCGCTGATCGCGGCGGTCCGCATCGACCGGAGCTGGGTCGCCCGGGAGGGCGTCTGCGGCTGTCCCGCACCCTGCCCCGGGGCCGAGGGGGCGGGCTCCGCGGACGGTTCGGGGGCGGTGGCCTTCGGCCCCGCGCGCAGCGCGCTGATCGCCCAGTACAGGCCGAGCGCGCCGAGGAGCAGGGCCAGCTCCGGGATCTCGAAGATCGCGAAGAAGAAGGCCCACATGCCCGAGAGGATCGCGTAACGGGCCCGCCGCTGCGCCGGGTCCGTGGGGTCCCAGCGCATTCCCTGGCGTCCGCCGCCGCCCTGGCCGCCGCCGCCCTGTCCGGGACCTCCCTGCCCCGGTCCGCCCTGGCCGCCGTCCTGGCGCTCGGGCCCCCGGCCGAAGCCGTCGTCCGAGGGGCCGGGCTGGCGGGGGCTCCAGCGGCCGTCGGGCGAGCCCTGGGAACCGGACCCGTCGTCCGAGTCCTCCGGTCGCCGTGGCTGCCACGGCTGGTCCGGCCTGCCCTCGGGCGGCGGCGCGAACGGGTTGTTGTCGTCCGTGGACTGGCGTTCCGGCATGTGCTGAACGTCTTCCCTCTGTCGTCTCGACCACGTCCGCACCGTGGTCTCCGCTGCTGTCTCGTCTGCTGCTGTCTGCCGCGCGTGGGGGCGTCGGCCCTGACGCTACCGCCCTGCCCCGCCCCCGTCCCGCGGGGGCCGTCCGGTGTGCCGGTATCGTTGCGGTCGGTCGAGCCATTCGTAGGGTTCCCCGTATCGAGCGACACGATTCGTTCGTACGACCGCACAAACACCACGGAAAGAGTGACCCAGTGGCTGCCGCCCGCCTCGTCGTCCTGGTCTCCGGTTCCGGTACCAACCTGCAGGCCCTCCTCGACGGCATCGCCGCCGACCCCGAGGGGTACGGCGCGGAGATCGTCGCGGTCGGCGCCGACCGCGATGGCATCGCCGGTCTGGAGCGCGCCGAGCGGGCCGGGCTGCCGACCTTCGTCTGCCGGGTCAAGGACCACGCGAGCCGCGAGGAATGGGACCGGGCGCTGGCCGAGGCGACCGCCGCGCACGAGCCGGACCTCGTGGTCTCGGCCGGCTTCATGAAGATCGTGGGCAAGGAGTTCCTCGCCCGTTTCGGCGGCCGGGTCGTCAACACCCACCCGGCCCTGCTGCCCAGTTTTCCCGGTGCCCACGGGGTGCGTGACGCCCTCGCGTACGGCGCGAAGGTCACCGGGTGCACCGTCCACTTCGTCGACGACGGCGTCGACACCGGCCCGATCATCGCCCAGGGCGTGGTCGAGGTGCGGGAGACGGACGATGAAGCCGCTCTGCACGAGCGCATCAAGGAAGTCGAGCGCTCGCTGCTCGTCGACGTCGTGGGGCGTCTCGCCCGGCACGGCTACCGCATTGAGGGACGAAAGGTTCATGTCGGTGAACACGGACACCGTTAAGCCCATCCGCCGCGCGCTGGTCAGCGTCTACGACAAGACGGGGCTCGAAGAGCTGGCCCGCGGCCTGCACGAGGCCGGTGTCGAGCTCGTCTCCACCGGCTCCACGGCCGGGAGGATCGCCGCCGCCGGGGTGCCGGTCACCAAGGTCGAGGAGCTGACCGGCTTCCCCGAGTGCCTGGACGGCCGGGTCAAGACCCTCCACCCGAGGGTGCACGCGGGCATCCTCGCCGACCTGCGTCTGGAGTCGCACCGCGCGCAGCTCGCCGAGCTGGGCGTGGAGCCCTTCGACCTGGTCGTCGTGAACCTGTACCCGTTCCGCGAGACCGTCCGGTCGGGCGCCACCGAGGACGAGTGCGTCGAGCAGATCGACATCGGCGGTCCGTCCATGGTCCGCGCCGCCGCGAAGAACCACCCGTCCGTGGCGATCGTCACCAGCCCGGAGCGGTACGCGGACGTGCTCGCGGCCGTCGGCGCGGGCGGCTTCGACCTGGTGGCCCGCAAGCGCCTGGCCGCCGAGGCGTTCCAGCACACCGCCGCGTACGACACGGCCGTCGCCTCCTGGTTCACCGACGTCTACGCCCCCGAGGCCGACGCGAACGGGCTCCCCGAGTTCATCGGCGAGACCCTGGAGCGCAAGTCCACGCTGCGCTACGGCGAGAACCCGCACCAGGCCGCCGCGCTGTACGTGGACGGGCAGCCGGGCGGGCTCGCCAACGCCGAGCAGCTGCACGGCAAGGAGATGTCCTTCAACAACTACGTGGACACCGAGGCCGCGCGCCGCGCCGCCTTCGACCACGACGAGCCGTGCGTGGCGATCATCAAGCACGCCAACCCGTGCGGCATCGCGGTCGGCGCGGACGTCGCCGAGGCGCACCGCAAGGCCCACGCCTGCGACCCGCTGTCCGCGTTCGGCGGGGTGATCGCCGTCAACCGCGAGGTGTCGGTGGCGATGGCCGAGCAGGTCGCCGAGATCTTCACCGAGGTCATCGCGGCCCCGGGATACGAGGACGGCGCCGTGGAGGTCCTCGCGCGGAAGAAGAACATCCGCGTCCTTCGGGTCGAGGGCACCCCGGCGCAGCCGGGCGACGTCAAGTTCCTGTCGGGCGGCGCGGTGGTGCAGCACACCGACGTGTTCCAGGCCGAGGGCGACGACCCGGCCCACTGGACGCTCGCCACGGGCGAGGCCCTGTCCGCCGCCGAGCTGGCCGAACTGGACTTCGCGTGGAAGGCGTGCCGCGCGGTCAAGTCCAACGCGATCCTGCTCGCCAAGGACGGCGCCTCGGTCGGCGTCGGCATGGGCCAGGTCAACCGGGTCGACTCCGCGAAGCTCGCGGTCGAGCGGGCGGGCGAGGAGCGGGCGCGCGGCTCCTACGCCGCCTCCGACGCCTTCTTCCCCTTCCCGGACGGCCTGGAGATCCTCACCGGGGCGGGTGTGAAGGCGGTCGTGCAGCCCGGCGGCTCGGTCCGTGACGAGCAGGTCGTCGAGGCGGCGCGGAAGGCGGGCGTGACGATGTACTTCACGGGCACGCGCCACTTCTTCCACTGACCGGTACGCCTCTCTACTTTCCACCGGATTCCACCGCTTCCCTCTGGTTTCCGCTGGTTTCACCGGTCCCTCCGGTGCGGGCTCAGCGCCCGCACCGGAGGGACCGGCTCCCTCACGCCTTCAACTCCCCTCACCTCCCCGCACCGGGTCCGCCGATCGGGTGGACTCTGGTCTAATGGGTTGCTCTTTTGTCGGCCACTGGTAGTGGGGGCGTGGTGTTGGACGTACGGAACAGGTCCGCCGAGGAGACCGTCACCGGTTCTCCCGGCCCGGCCGCCGCCACCGAGCCGCCGGACGGCCTCGCACCCGCCCCGCTCCGCCCGTACCTGATCCTCGCGGGCGTCCTGTGCGCCCTGTACTTCCTCTACTCGTGGGTCCAGTACGCGCACTTCCGCACCCCCTCCTGGGACCTCGGGATCTTCGGGCAGTCGGTCAGGGCGTACGCCGAGTTCCGGTCGCCCGTCGTGGACATCAAGGGGCCCGGCTTCCAGATACTGGGCGACCACTTCAGCCCGGTCACCGCGCTCCTCGCCCCGCTGTACTGGATCTGGCCCTCGCCGGTCGCCCTGCTCTTCGCGCAGGCCGCCCTGTTCGCCGCCTCGGCCGTCGTCGTCGGCCGGACCACCCAGCAGATCCTGGGCAGCCGGGCCACGGGCATCGGGATCACCGTCGCGTACGGGCTGTCCTGGGGGCTCCAGGAGGCGGTCAAGTCCGACTTCCACGAGATCGCCTTCGCCGTCCCGCTGCTCGCCCTGACCTGCCGGGCCCTGCTCCTCGGGCGCTGGACCGCCGCCGTGGCCTGGTCCGTCCCGCTCGTCCTGGTCAAGGAGGACATGGGCCTGACCGTCGCCATGGTCGGCGCGGTCCTCTTCCTGAAGGGGCAGAAGGGACTCGGTGCCGCCCTCGCCGGGTTCGGCACCGCGGCCTTCGCCCTGACGGTCCTCGTCCTGATCCCGGCGGCGAGCCGGGCCGGCCAGTACGACTACTGGGCCAAGATAGAGAAGACCGGACAGGGCGCCGACACCTCCTTCGGGCAGGTCGTCGGGGACGCCCTGGCCTCGGGCGAGCGCTGGGAGATGCTCTTCTACCTGCTGGCCGTCACCGGCTTCCTCGCCCTGCGCTCCCCGCTGGTCCTGCTCGTCCTGCCCACGCTCGGCTGGCGCTTCCTCTCCCAGGACTCCAACCACTGGGGGATGCACTGGCACTACAGCGCGATCCTGATGCCGGTCGTCTTCCTGGCCCTGGTGGACGGCGTCCGCTCGGTGCGCACCTCGCGGTTCGCCTGGCTCGCCTCGTACGGGAAGGTGGCCGTCCCGGTCGCCACGGCGGTCGCGCTCGTCCTCGCCGCGAACCTGCCGCTGCGGGAGCTGACCAAGCCGGAGACGTACCGGACGGACGCCCGTGCCGAGCAGGCGCGGGCGGCGGTCGGCGCGGTGCCGGACGGGGCGAGCGTGGAGGCCGACGTGTCGCTCCTCGCCCATCTGACGGCGGACCACCGCGTCTACTGGGCGGGCTCCTCGGGGGACGCCGATCCCGACTACCTCGCCTACGACCTGCGCGGCTGGTCCCAGCAGATATCCGACCCGGCACAACTGGCTTCGCAACTGCATCCGGGCGCCCGCTACGAGATCGTGCACCGCTCGGAGGGCTTCGCGGTCCTCAAGAAGGTGTGACAGCAAGAAGGTGTGACGGCAAGAAGGTGTGCGGCACACGGAAAGGCCAGGGGCCCGGTTCCACGTGGAACCGGGCCCCTGGCCTTTCCGTACCGGTCCGTGCGGAGACGGACCGGGCCGGTCAGTACTGCTGCTTGTTGCGGTTGAACCAGGCCGAGCCGTCGGCCTTCGCCACGAAGACGATGACCAGGACCGCGAGCGCCAGGGTCACGATGCCGAGCGGCAGCGAGAAGAGGCTGAACAGCGCGCCGACCGAGCCGTAGACGATGGCACCGATGCGGACGCCGTTGCCGCCGGACTTGAACTTCAGGGCCAGCAGGATGCCGACCACGCCGACGATCAGCGAGAAGACGCCCCCGGCGATCAGAATGCCCTGACCCAGGCTGGCGAACGCCTCGGCGTCGGCGGAGGAACCGGCCGACTTCTCCAGCTCGCTGCTGAGGGCGAAGCCCATGACGACCAGCACGAGCGCGCCGATCACGTTCAGCCCACCCATGATCCACAGCATCACGCGCGCGGCCTTCACCCCGCCCGGCATCTCCATGGCCACGCCCGGGAGACCGCCGTTGCCGTACGGCGAGAGCGGCGGGGCGGCCGGGTAGCCGTAGCCCTGCTGCGGCGGCACGCCCTGCGGAGCCTGCTGCGGGTAGCCGTAACCGGGCTGCTGGCCCTGGCCCTGGTCCTGCGGCTGGCCGTAAGGATTGTTCGGGTCACCGAAGCTCATCGCGGTTTCCTCCGTGAATTTCTCTGTGCGGGGACGACGCGGCCCGCGCGGAGGACTTTCACGGCATATCAGTGGATTCCCCCCGGCACTTTCCGCGGTACTTCGTCGATCATCGTCATGTCTGCGTCGACTTTTTGTCCAGTCGATAGGCGACGGAGTTGTGCGAGTGCAACCTTCCGTTCCGTTCGAGCGGCCGTCCCCCACGAGCGAATTGGAACAAGGCGGGGGTCATCCGGGAGGATGTCTCCATGAGCGCCCAGATTCTCGATGGCAAGGCCACCGCAGCCGCGATCAAGTCCGATCTGACCGTCCGTGTGGCGGCCCTCAAGGAACGGGGCATCACGCCCGGACTCGGCACCGTCCTCGTCGGTGACGACGCCGCCAGCCAGAAGTACGTGGCCGGGAAGCACCGGGACTGCGCCGAGGTCGGCCTCTCCTCCATCCAGCGCACCCTGCCCGCCGACGCCACCCAGGAGGAGATCGAGGCGGTCGTCCGGGAGCTCAACGAGGACCCCGCCTGCACCGGCTACATCGTCCAGCTCCCGCTGCCCAAGGGCATCGACGAGAACCGCATCCTGGAACTGATGGACCCGGCCAAGGACGCGGACGGCCTGCACCCCACCAACCTCGGCCGCCTGGTGCTCAACGAGCCCGCCCCGCTGCCCTGCACGCCCAACGGCGTCATCACGCTGCTCCGCCGCCACGGCGTCGAGATCAACGGCGCCGAGGTCGTGGTCGTCGGCCGCGGCATCACCATCGGCCGCCCGATGCCACTGCTGCTCACCCGCCGCTCCGAGAACGCCACCGTCACCCAGTGCCACACCGGCACCCGTGACCTCTCCGCCCATCTGCGCAACGCCGACATCATCGTCGCCGCCGCCGGTGTGCCGCACCTGATCAAGCCGGAGGACGTGAAGCCGGGCGCCGCCGTCCTCGACGTGGGCGTCTCGCGCAACGCCGAGGGCAAGATCCTCGGCGATGTGCACCCGGGCGTCGCCGAGGTGGCCGCCTGGATCTCCCCGAACCCGGGCGGTGTCGGCCCGATGACCCGCGCCCAGCTCCTCGTCAACGTCGTCGAGGCCGCCGAGCGCGCGGCCGCGGCGCTCTGACGTGACCTCCGGGACCCCGGAGACGCCGGAGACGCCGGAAACCCCCGACGGGAGCTCCGGCGCGGCGGACCCGACCGGGACGCCGGGCACATCGGACCCCGACGGGGGTACGGGTACGGGCTCCGGCGTGCCCGTGGCCTCCGGCGCGCCTGCCGCGCCCTACCTCGGGGGTCCGGTCTCCCACGGGGGGCCGGTCTCCCCGAAGAGACGCCGCTCCCTCTTCACCACCAGCACCGCGCGGCCCGAGGGCGGCGGCCGGGCCGCCCCCGGCGACGCCCCGGCGCCCGCCCGCCAGTGGCCGCTGCTCACCGTGCTCACGCTCGCCGGGCTCGGGCTCCTGGTGGTGGGCACGGACCTGTTCCCGCAGGCCTTCCGGGTCGGCACGATCCTGATCGGGGTCGCGCTCCTGGTGGGTGCGGCGATGCGCTGGGCACTGCCGTCCGTCGGCATGCTGGCCGTCCGGTCCCGCTTCACGGACCTGATCACGTACGGGGTGATGGGCGGTCTGATCGTGATGCTGGCGCTCATGGTCCAGCCGGAGCCCTGGCTGCGGATCCCCTTCCTGGAGGAGGTCCTCCACCTCACGGTCACGTAGTCCGGAGCGTGTGAGGACGACGCCCGCCCTCTCCCCCGTGGGAGGGCGGGCGCCGCTGTGATCAAGGGTCATGTACGTGCCAACGGGTGTTCAAGCTCCGTCGGCGCGCTGTGGCACGGAAGTGACCATTCCGCCACCTCGGGGCCGAACCGGCGGCGGGCCCGGCCGTGGACCTGCCATCCTTCGGGCGACGGCAGGCACCAGGGGTACGGGACAAGGGGGACCGCGTATGTCGGGCTGGAAGGCGCTGCCGGGCGAACTCGACCCGGACATCCGCGCGTTCACGGAACGCATCCGCAGGCTCGTGGACCGCAGCGGCCTCGCGGTCACCGCCCTCGCGGACCGTACGGGCCACGAACGGTCCGCGTGGGACGCGTACTTGAACGCGCTCCTCCCCGTACCCCGCAGCGCCGTCATGGCCCTCGCCGAGGCGACGGGCGGTGACCCGGCGGCCTTGACGGCCCAGTGGCGGCACGCGGACCGTGCCTGGGCCGCCCTCGGGGCGGAGGCGGAGCGCGCGGGACGGGACGAAGCCGGTCCTGGTCCTGGCCCTGGGTCCGGTCCCGGTCCCGGTCCTGGTTCCGGTCCTGGTCCTGGAGACGACCCCGACCCTGCCGACCGTGCAGATGTCATGGCGTCCGCCGATGACGTCGAGCGGTACGGCTTCGGCGGCGCGGCCCGTTCCGGGGGAGGCGAGGGGAGGGCCCGCCGTGACGACGGCGACCGCACCCTGAGCCTCCGGCGGGTGGAGCGGCCCGGTACGGCGCCGGGCGCAGGGCGGGGCGGCCCGCTCCGGACCCCGGCCGGTCCCGCGCCCGAGCCCGGCCCTCGTACTCCTGCCTCCGCCCCCGGCTCCGGCCCTCATGCCTCCGGCCCGGCTCCCGGAGGTCCCGTGCCCGGACCCCGTACTCCCGTGCCCGGACCTCGTACTCCCGTCCCCGGCTCCGTTCCCGCGTCAGGACCTTCCGCGCCCGCTTCCCGGCGCCGTACCGCGCTGCTCTACGCCGCCGGGATCACCGGCTCGGCGCTCGTCGTCACCGCCGCGCTGCTCCTCGTCGACCTCGGCGGCTCCGGCGGTACGGACGACCGGGCGACCGCCCCGCCCCCGGCCACGGCGCCGCCCACGACCCGGCCCCCGAGCCTCCCGCCCGGCGTGAAGTGCGCGGGCGCCGACTGCGCGGGCCGGGACCCGGAGGACATGGGGTGCGGCGGCGACCTCGCCGTCACCGTCGCGGGTGCCCAGGTCGGCGGCGCCCGGGTCGAGGTCCGCTACAGCCGCGCCTGCGGGGCCGCGTGGGCGCGGATCGCCGGGGCCGCCCCCGGCGACACGGTGACCGTCGCGGCCTCCGGCGCCGAGCGGAGCGCCACCGTCGTGAGCGGCACCGGCCCGGCGGCGACCGGCGCGTACACCCCGATGGTCGCCGTGGACTCCGGCACGGCCGCGCGCGCCTGCGGCACCCTCGCGGCCGGCGGCAAGGGCTGCACCACGACACCGGACCCGTGACCCCGGGCCCGGGGCGCGCCGGTGGCAGTGAGGCGGACCACAAGGGGGTGGGGGTTCAGTGGTGCCCGGGTCGGATAGCCTGACCGCTGGATATCTCTTCATGTCGAGACACCGATCGATCAAGAGAGCTATCCCGCACCAGGGGCAGGGACCCCCACCGCCAGCTGTCTTACGGAGATCGCCATGACCCGCACTCCCGTGAATGTCACCGTGACCGGCGCGGCCGGCCAGATCGGCTACGCGCTGCTCTTCCGCATCGCCTCCGGCCACCTGCTCGGCGCGGACGTGCCGGTCAAGCTGCGCCTCCTCGAGATCCCGCAGGGCGTGAAGGCCGCCGAGGGCACCGCCATGGAGCTCGACGACTGCGCGTTCCCGCTGCTCAAGGGCATCGACATCTTCGACGACCCGAACCAGGGCTTCGAGGGTGCCAACATCGGCCTCCTCGTCGGCGCCCGTCCGCGCGGTCCGGGCATGGAGCGCGGCGACCTGCTCGCCGCCAACGGCGGCATCTTCAAGCCGCAGGGCGAGGCCATCGCCGCGCACGCCGCCGACGACGTCAAGATCCTGGTCGTCGGCAACCCGGCCAACACCAACGCCCTGATCGCCCAGTCCGCCGCCAAGGGAGTCCCGGCCGAGCGCTTCACCGCGATGACCCGCCTGGACCACAACCGCGCGCTGACGCAGCTGGCCCAGAAGACCGGCTCGTCCGTCGAGGACATCAAGCGCCTCACCATCTGGGGCAACCACTCGGCGACCCAGTACCCGGACATCTTCCACGCGGAGATCGCGGGCAAGAACGCCGCCGAGGCCGTGAACGACGAGGCGTGGCTGGCCGACACCTTCATCCCGACCGTCGCCAAGCGCGGCGCCGCGATCATCGACGCCCGTGGCGCGTCCTCGGCGGCCTCCGCCGCCAACGCCGCCATCGACCACGTCCACACCTGGGTCAACGGCACGGCCGAGGGCGACTGGACCTCCATGGGCATCCCGTCGGACGGCTCGTACGGCGTCCCGGAGGGTCTGATCTCCTCCTTCCCCGTCACCTGCAAGGACGGTGCGTACGAGATCGTCCAGGGCCTGGAGATCAACGACTTCTCCCGCGCCCGCATCGACGCCTCCGTCAAGGAGCTCTCCGAGGAGCGCGACACGGTCCGCGAGCTCGGCCTGATCTGAGCCCGGTCCGACCGGCCTGATCTGAGCCCGGTTCGACCGGCCCGATCCGAGGCCGGTCCGATCGGCCCGATCCGAGTCCGGCACCGACCGGCCTGAGCCCAGGCCGGTCCCACCCGGACCCACCTGCCCGGCGCCCCCGGACCGTACGACCGACCGTACGGCCCGGGGGCGCCGTTCTCATGCCCGCCGGGCTCCCGGGCCCCCGGCCTCCATGGCTTCCGGGCTCCCGGGCTCCCGGGCCTCCGTGGCCCCGCCCGTCCGGCCCCCGCTCTTCCCCCCCGGCACCGCCGACCGCGCTCCCGGCCGGCGCACCTGTCGGCCCGCGCTCCCGGCCACCGCACCCGCCGACCGCGCTTCCGCCCACCCGTCGGCACCGCCCCGCCCGGCTATCGAATTCCCGCCGACACCGCTCCGCCTCCTCCCCTATGCTGACGCCCCGGTCCGCCGTCAAGGCGGCCGTACATCACGGCAGTTGCACACCATCGGGGGAGTTTTGCCGCAGTCCTTCCCGCCCAGGCAGCCCGACGAACCACCCAACGCGCCACCAGGCGTCCCACCACAGTCCCCACCGCCCGGCACCTCGCCCGGCACCCCGTTCGGTATTCCGTCCGGCGGCATCCCGCCCGGCGGTGGCCCGTCGCCCGTCGACCCGCGCCGCCACCCGTCCACCAGCGAGGCCACCCGGCTGCTCTGCGCGGGCGCCTACCTCGACGACGCGTACCGGGACGCGGTCATCGACGAGCTGTACGTCCACGAGGAGCGCTTCGCCGCCCCCTCCCTCGGCTTCGACGCCGCCCGCGTCCTCGCCCACGCGCTGCGCGCCCGCCGCGTCGAACTCGGCTGGTCCCTCGGCATCATGGCCCTCTGGATCATCGCGCTGCCGCTCACCAAGGGCCTGATCATGCTTCTGATCGTGCCGTTCCTGGTGGCCGGTCTGGCCCGCTGGATCCGGGGCCGGTCCGCCGCCGCGCCCCTCTTCCGGGTGGTCCCCGCCTTCCTGCTCCGCTGGTACGGGCGGCTGATGCTGCTCCAGTCCGCGCTGCTGCTCCTCTTCCTCGCGCTCGGCGACCAGGAGGACGTCTGGGAGGGGCTCGACGGCGTCACCGACGCGTTCGCGGTCCTCGGCTTCGGGGCCGGTGCCCTCGCCGAGATCGGGGGCATCGGACCGGTGGAGGCGTGGATCACCCTGGCCGTGCCGTGCCTCGTCGCCTGGGCGGTGGCCACCCAGCAGGGCCAGTTCGCCCGCGCGCTCACCGAGGAGCTGTCCCGCGACCGCTTCCCCGACCTGGCGTCCGACCCCGCCGAGCGGGCCGAGGGTGTCCGGTTCCGGCGGCTGCGCGACCGCGTCCGGACGGAGCAGCGCGAACGACTCGTCATGTACGGCGCCGAGGACCCGTTCTGCGGCGCGGGCGAACCGTACGAACCGTGGTCGCTCTCCGTCGAACTCCGGCCCCGCGCGGACCTCGGGGGCCCGGCCGACCCGCTCGACAACAGCGCCGTCATGCGGCACGTCGTCCCGCTGGTGGAGGCCCTGCGCGAGCCCTCGCCGCACGGCGCGCCGCACCTCAGGGCGGCCGTCCGGGACCGGCTGCGCGAGCTGGAGATCGACGAGGTCGTCTTCCTTCCGGTCGACGGACTCCCGGCCCGCACGGCCGCCCCGTACGGCCCCGAGGGCTTCGAGCTGCACCGCTCGGGCTCCGTCGAGGAGGGCGGCGAGGTCCGCCGCCACTTCCTGCGGGTCCGGATCGGCGGCTGGGGCGAGGAGGTCGTCACCACCGTCTTCGTCCGCGTCCACACCCAGGGCGGGATGCTGATGCTGGAGGTCGCGCCGCACGTGCTGCGTCCGGTGAAGCCGCTCTACCGGTACGCCGACCGGATCGCCCACCGCTACCGCCACAACCACCGCTTCGGCCGGGCGGTGTGGGCGCTGGGCCGCACCCCCCGCTCCGGCGTGCAGGCGTTCGTCACCGTCGTCCGTTCGCTCGGGCACCTCTGGCGGCTGCTCACCGGCGGCCACGCCCGCGCGCTGCCCGAGGGGCCCCGGGTCTCGGTCCGCGAGCTGGGCTCCGACGACCGGGCCTCGCTCTTCCAGGAGATGGACCACAGCCGCTATCTGAAGAGCGTGCAGGACCGGGTCGCGAACGGTGTCCTGCGCGCGCTGCGCGAAGCGGGTTACGAGACCGGCGAGTTCGAGCAGCGGATCGTGCACGTCGCCGAGGGCGCCACGTTCATCGAGAACACCCGGGGCAACGTCACCGTCGGCGACCACAACACCGTCACCAACAAGACCTTCACCACCACCACGACCACCGGAGGAAACCGTGGCTGAGCAGGAGACCGGAACCGGCGCCGGACGCGCCCACGGCGGCGTCCACGTCACCAACACCGGCGGCAACGTCACCATCGGCGACCACAACACCGTCACCAGCACCGTCCAGGGCGCCGCGCCCCACCGCGATCCGGCGCAGGAGGAACTCCTCCGGGCCGTCCGCAGGCTCCGCGCCGACCTCGAAGGCGTCGTGCCCACCGAGGCGACGGCCGCCCTCGGCGCCGAACTCGCCGACACCGAGGACGAGATCGAGGGCACCGGCCGCGCGGACACCGGACGGCTGACCGGGCTGCGCCGCGCCCTCACGGACGCGGGCGCGGTGACCGGCATCCTCGCCTCGGGGGTGGCCGTCGGCCAGGCGGTCGGCGCGCTGCTCGGTGGCTGAGATGAGCGGATACGGGGGAGGCGGGGGAGGCGGGGGAGGCGGCCGGGACGGCGGGGGCGCCCGCTGGAACGCCGGGACCCAGTCCTGGGAGCGGTACGGGGGCCCGCCGGGTCCCGTAGGGGACGCGGGGCCCGCTGTCGGGGGCGCGGAGGCGCTCGTGGTGCGGGCGCCGGAGTACGCCGTCACCCCGCCCGTCCCCCCGTACGCCCCGGAGTACGGGCCCGGTGGCGTCCCCGCGTACGTACCGGAGGAGGGCGGGTGGCGGTCCGCCGGGCCCGCCGACGCCCCGGCGGGCCCGGCGGGGCGCCCGTCCGTGCGGACGGGTCTCGTGGCGGGAGCGGTCGTGGCCGTCCTGGTCGTGGGCTCCGTCGGCGGGCGGCTGATCTGGGGCGGCGACGCGGGGGACCCGGTGGCGGACGGCCCCCAGGTCACCGGCACCGCCACGGTGCCGGATCCCTCGTCGGAACCGGCGTCACCGTCGACGGACCCCTTCCCGACGGAGACGACGGGGACGACGGGCACACCGGAGGGCACGGACGGGACGGCGACCCCCGGCGCCTCGGGGGCGGCCACGCCACCGCCGGGCTACGGGGCCGTCGAGGACCCGAAGGGCTTCACGCTCGCCGTCCCCGAGGGCTGGGACCGCACCGAGTCCGGCCAGAGCGTCTTCTACACCGCGCCGGACGGCACCCGCCTGATCCAGGTCTACGCGGTCACCGGCGGCGGGCAGACCCCGTACGAGGCCCTGCGCGCGACCTCCGAGGACAGCCGCACCAGCAAGCCCGGCTACCGGGAGATCCAGCTGGAGCGGATCTCCGGCGAGCCGGACGCCCCGGCGGACGCGGCCGAGCTGGTGTACGTGTACACCCGGGACGACGGCAGCCGCCGCAAGGTGGTCGACCGGGCCTTCACGGCCGGGGACGGCACCCAGTACGCGGTCCTGGCGGCGGGCCCGGAGGACGAGTGGCCGAACCAGCGCGAAGTCCTGCGGGTGGCCCTGGAGTTCTTCGCACCGGGCACGTCCTGACCGCCCGGTCCGCCCCGCCGGGCACGTTCTGAGCGTCCGGTCCGCCCCGCCGGACGCGCGGGGCGGACCGGACGCTCAGGGCCGGTGGTCGGGTCGGGTGCTTCTGCGGCCCGGTGGCCCGGTGGTCCGGTGGCTCCGGTCGCGCGGACCGGCGGGCCGGGGGCCACCGGTTCCTCGGTTCCGTGCGGGGGCCCCGGGGATCAGACCTCCGAGCCGACCCGTACCCGCGCCGCCAGTGCCGACAGGTCCTGCTCCGCGCGCCGGAGCAGACCGTCACCGAAGGTGATCCGGGTCGCGCCCAGGCGGCCGAGTTCCGCGAAGGACGGGCCGCCGGGGCGGGCCAGGGCGTTGAGCGGCAGGTCGCCGAGGGCGGCGCGGAGCGCCGGGAGGTCGGACGGCGGGGCCAGGATCGGATAGACGCAGTCCGCGCCCGCCGCCGCGTAGCGCAGGGCCCGGCCGATCGCCCCCTCCAGCGGCTCGGGCGCCCGGCGGACGTAGGTGTCGACGCGGGCGTTGAGGAAGAGGCCGGGATCCGCCGCCCGTACCGCCGCGAGCCAGTCGGCGTGCGCCCCGGGGTCCCGGAGGGAGCCGTCCGGCCCGGTGTCCTCCAGGTTCATCCCGACGGCGCCCGACTCCCGTACCTGCTCGACGAGTTCGGTGGGGGAGAGCCCGTAACCGCCTTCCAGGTCGGCGGTGACGGGCACGGAGACCGCGCGGACGATCCGGGCCACGGCCGCGAACATCTCCGCCGCCGGGGTCCGCCCGTCCTCGTACCCCAGGGCCGAGGCGATCCCCGCGCTGGGCGTGGCGAGCGCCGGGAACCCGGCCGCCTCGAAGACGCGGGCGCTGACCGCGTCCCACGGGCCCGGCACCACCAGCGGACCGGTGGCGGCCCGGTCCCCGTGGAGGGCCCGCAGGTGCCCGGCGTCCGGGGTCCCGGTCACGCCGAGCGCGGCACGTAGTGGCCGGGCACCAGCCGGGTGGTGACGGCGATCCGGTTCCAGGCGTTGATGACGACGATCGCACCGATGACACGGGCGAGTTCCGTCTCGTCGAAGTGGGCGGCGGCGCGGGCGTAGACGTCGTCGGGGACGGGCCCGTCGGGGAGCGTGGTGACGGCCTCGGTGAGTTCGAGGGCGGCCAGCTCCCGCTCGGTGTAGAAGTGCCGGGACTCCTCCAGGGCGGAGAGCTGCACGATCCGCTGGACGGTCTCCCCGTCGGCGAGGGCGTCCTTGGTGTGCATGTCGATGCAGAAGGCGCAGTGGTTGATCTGCGAGGCGCGGATCTTGATCAGGTGGTACAGCGTCGGGTCGATGTCCTTCGACGCGGCCCCCTCCAGGCGGAGCATGGCCCGGTAGAACTCGGGGACGCGCTCGGCGAAGGGCAGCCGGGGAGCGTGCTCGTGGGCGTACTCGGCCTTCCCGGGCGTGGGGGTACCGGCGGTCTCGGTGGTGTCCGTGTGCGAGGTCATACCTTCACCGTACGGGCCGGGTGGCTCAGGGGTATGGTCCATTTCCATGGCGAACGAGTGGGCCACTTTCGGGGCCGACCTCCATCTGGAACTGCGCGGCCCACGGCTGCGCGCCGGTCTCATGGACGCCCTGCGGGAGGCGGTCCGGAGCGGGCGGCTGACGGCGGGGACGCGGCTGCCGTCGTCCCGGTCGCTCGCCGCCGATCTGGGGATCGCCCGCAACACGGTGGCCGACGCGTACGCGGAACTCGTCGCCGAGGGCTGGCTGACGGCCCGCCAGGGCTCGGGGACCAGGGTGGCCCGCCGCACGGACCCTCACCGTACGGAGACCGGACGTACGCGGGCCGGACGTACGGCTTCCGGGCAGGCGGCCTCCGCGCGTACGGCGGGCGGAGGACGGGTGGCCGGAAGCCGGTTCGGGGGAGGCGGAGCGGCCGGGGGCAGGGTCGGCGGGGGCGGAGCGGCCGGGGTCCCGGGGTCGGCCCCTCCCGCCCTGCCCGTCCTTCCCCGGACGCCAACGCCCTCGTACGACCTCAAGGCGGGCACGCCCGACCTCGCGTCCTTCCCGCGCGCCGAGTGGCTGAAGGCGTACCGGCGGGCCCTCGCGGACGCCCCGAACGAGGCCCTCGGGTACGGCGACACGCGCGGCCGGGCCGAACTCCGCACGGTCCTCGCCGAGTACCTGGCGCGCGCCCGGGGCGTGCACGCCAGGCCCGGACGGATCGTGGTCTGCGCGGGGTTCGTACAGGGGCTGGCACTGCTGGGGCAGGTGCTGCGGAGCCGGGGCGTACGGGACGTGGCGGTCGAGTCGTACGGCCTCGGGCTCCACACCGGACTGCTCACCGGCGCGGGCCTGGGGACGCCGGTCCTGCCGTTCGACGAGCGCGGCACCCGGGTCGAGGAGCTGGCGGGCGGGGAGCCGGGGGCGGTCGGGGCGGTGCTCATGACGGCGGCCCACCAGTTCCCGCTGGGCGGCGCGCTGCCGCCGGACCGGCGCACGGCACTGGTCGGCTGGGCGCGCTCCTCGGGAGCCTTCGTCCTGGAGGACGACTACGACGGGGAGTTCCGGTTCGACCGGCAGCCGGTGGGGGCACTGCAAGGGCTGGACCCCGAGCGGGTCGTCTATCTGGGCACCGCGAGCAAGTCGCTGGCGCCGGGACTGCGGCTGGCGTGGATGGTGCTGCCGGAGGAACTGGTGGGTGAGGTGGTGGCGGCGAAGGGCACGGACGGCGGCAACGCCCTGGAGCAGCTGGCGCTGGCGGAGTTCATCCGCTCGGGGGCGTACGACCGGCACGTCCGCAGGGTCAGGCTGAACTACCGGCGGCGGCGCGACCAGTTGGTGGCGGCGGTGGCCGCGCACTCGCCGGAGACCCGGGTCAGCGGGATCGCGGCCGGACTGCACGCGGTCCTCGCCCTGCCGCCGGGCACGGAGCAGGCGACGCTGCGGGCCGCCGCCTGGCACGGCCTGGCGGTCCAGGGCGTGGACCAGTTCCGCCGCCCCACGGTCCCGCCGACCCTGGACGGTCTGGTCGTCGGCTACGCGACCCCACCGGACAGCGCGTGGCAGGGTGCCCTGGAAGCCCTGATGAGGGTGCTGCCCTGAGGAACGCCCAGGACGTCCGTGACCCGCGCCGCCCGCCACCCCTCCCCGGGCATGGGCCCGGGGGCGACGGTCGTGATCTCGTCCGGGCACCCCCAGAGGACCACCCCCGGACCGCCGGGCTGCTCGACGTACCCGACCTCCACGGGCACCCCCGTCCATCGCCCGCAGACGACACACACGGCTCCGGTGGAGGTGGGAGCGGTGTCGGAGATGAGGGCGTCCCGGATCATGCGGTCACCCCTGCTGCGGCGAAGTGTTCGGCGCGGAAGGGGGCGCCGGGGTAGGTGTACGGATAGTCGAGCCCTCGTGAGGCCGCGTCCAGTGCTCGCCGTCGTTCGCGGATGATCAGGAGGCCGGGAGTGTTCTCCGCCTCCCACCGGAACCGTTCGGCGACTTCCTCCCTGCTGGGGCTGCTCCACGGGCGGGACCAGGGCGACACGGGAACGGGCTCGGGTCCGGGCCTGTGGGCGAGGAACGTGGCGGAGTGCCGTCCGGGGCGGCGGGGTGCGAACACGCAAAGCATCCGGACGAGTGTGCGGGCGATAAGATCGCGCATGTCGTCTCAGCTCCCTAAAGCTGATCGGCGGAGCCCCGGAGCACCGGCCCTAATCGGTTCTTCGGGGCGTTTCATGTCCGACGGTAGAACCTCCTGTAGGTACCTGTCTATAGCTATCTGTAGTCGTGGCTATCTATGTGATGATGGGTGCGTATGGGTACGGTCCGCCGTGTGATGGAGTTCGACCCGACCCGCCCGAAGTGGCAGCAGATCGCCGAAGTGCTGCGGCGACGGATCATGAGCGGTGAGTACCCGCCCCGGCATCGCCTCTCCGAGGTGCGGATGGAGGCCGAGTTCGGAGTGGCGAGGGTGACGATGCGCAAGGCGACGGCGGCGCTGAGGGAAGAGGGGCTGATCACCACAGTGCCGGGCATGGGCTCGTTCGTGGTGGACCCGGACGCCGAAAGCGACGGTTAAGAAGGTGGCCCCGTCCGCGCGCCCTGGACGTGGCGCGCGGGCGGGGCGGATTCCGCCGATCAGCCGCCTGCGGGGACCGGCCGTCCCGGATCGTCCAGCCACGGTGTCTCTCCCGTGGCGGTCACGGTGAGACCGAACCGTCCGGGACCGGGGCGGTCGTGCAGCAGCCACCAGGCGTGCGCCGCCTCCACCTCGTCCCAGAGCCGGCGGGGCCCGTGCTGCCAGACAGTGAACCGGTCCTCGGACTTCCCGTCGAAGTCCACGGCGGCCCACGACGTGGCGTCGGTGGTGGCGACCCACAGGCGGGTCTCCACGCCATCCACGCCGGGGTCCTCGTGCCAGGCCCGCCACACGTCCCTGAGGAGCAGGCCGATGGCGAACTCCGCGTCGTAGTCGTCACGGGCGACCGCCCACGGTGAGAGCGCGCTGGTCGATTCGTCGGGCCGGTGGTCGTCGCGCACGACGTCCCGGAACAGTCTGACGTCGTGCCGCTGGCTCCGCATGAGCATGAACGCCGAGTAGGGGGAGAACGGCCCCGACGCGCTGCCGTTGTTGTCCACGGTCAGCCGCAGCAGCCCGTAACAGGTCCACGGCGCATCCCACGGGGTGAGGATCACACCCCCGGGTCTCATCTGGGTGAGCCACGGGCGGGGGACCGTCCGCACGGCGCAGGTGGAGACGAGACGGTCGTACGGGGCGCCGCCCGCGTGTCCCTCGGCCCCGTCCCCGGTGACGACGTCGACGCCGAGTCCTTCCACGTGCAGCCGCTCACGGGCGTCCGCCGCGAGCGTGGCGTCGACTTCCACGCTCGTCACGTTCCCCGCACCGGCGAGACAGGACAGCAGCCCCGCGTTCCACCCGGTCCCCGTGCCGATCTCCAGGACCTTGTGTCCGGGGCTCACGTCGAGCATGCGGAGCATCCGGAACACGATCTCCGGGGCGCTTGCGGAGGACGACGGCCACCGGTCCCCGTCTCCGGGGTCCTCGCCGTCGTTGACCTGTGTCACGGCGGGGGCGTCGGCGTACGCGGCCCGCAACCAGGCTTCCGGCGAACTCGCCCGGTCGCACGGCTCGTATCCGTCTCCGACCCACAGCCGATCGGGCAGGAACCGGTGGCGTTGGGCCATCCGCGCGGCTTGAACGAACTGGGTTTCCAATGCGCCTAATTCCACGCTCACTTCATCGAGCATCGCGCGGAGTGGGGTGTCGCTCGAACTGTCGGCCATGGGGCGCCTACTTCTCTTCCTTCTTGTGCTTCGGCGGGTCCTTCGGCTTCGCCGTGTCGGGGCTCGGCGCGGCTGTGCCCGGGTCCCTGTCCCCGGAGTGCTTCCCGTCCCCGCCGCTGCTGCCCTTACCCGTTCCCCAACCCATGGTGTGTCCCTTCGTCAGTTCGGATCATCCGGGAACCCGCCCGGCGGTCTCACGTCCCCACGTGGGGACCACCGGGCGGGCGTACTGCTCCGGGAACCCGGCGGGGTTTGCCGGTCCCGGAAGACTGCGCGGACGCGCTACGCGACGAGCAGCGCCCGCGCGAAAAGGTCCTCGTACCGCTCGCGGGCGTTCCCGGTCCGGTCGTCGTCCTGGCGCTCGACGTCGCTCGGCCCGGTCGTCGGCCCGGTGTCGGTCGCCGGGTCCTCGACGACGGGTTCGGTCGTGACGGGCATGGTCTCTCCGTTCGCTCAGTGGCCCCGGCCCGGTCGGGCGCGGGAAGTCGGTGCCCGCCCCCGCCGCAGAGCGAGTCACGGCCCCGTGCTGTCCTGGAGGACGGGGCCTGTGCGGCGGGGGCGGGAGATCAGGGAGTGTCCGCGTACGGCGGGGCCGTGAGGGTGCCGACGCGTTGCGCCGCCGGGGCCACCAGAGGGCCCCGTACGTCCCCGGTGCGGGCGGTGCTGAGCCAGATGCTCAGGACGTAGGCAACGCCCGCATCAGGGAATGCGGCACGGAAGGGATGCCGTGTCCCCAGCACTTCAAGGACGTCCGCCGCGGCGCGCTCGGAATCTGCCCAACTCCGCAGTATCGGAGCAGCGGTGGGGCCGGATGGGATGACTTCCTGGAACGCTTGCGGCGGCCCCCAGCTCACCTGCTTGGGGGCGGGGTCGATGCGGTCCGCGAGTCGGCGTGCTTCACCCCGGAGCCACCGGAGGGCGAATTTCGCGGAGATGCATTCGTCATGCGCAAGGCGGGTCGCAGCGATCGCGTGCGTTCCCTCGATGGGCCACTCCGCGTACACCTCGGCGACGTAGGCGGGAAGCGGCCCCGTCGCCGGCCCGGTCACGGCGTGCCCGCCGGCCGGCGTACGTACACGGCCGTGTCGTCGGCGAGGACGCTCCGTACGGACACGGAACCCGACCACCGCACGTGGACGAGTCCGCGGCGGCGACCGTGTACCAGCGTCACGGACTGCGCGGTGCGCCACCGGGAAGCGGCACCGGTACGCACACGGTCACCGGGGCGGATGCGGTGCGCGGAACTTCGGCGGGCGGGGCCGAGGGTGGGCGTCACCGTGGGCGCTCGATCGGAACGGGTGTGATGAGTGTGCGGATGTCCGCCCACTCGTCGGCGTTCGGCTCCCTGAGGGACGCAGCGGACGCGGGCCACTCGGTACCACCACCGGGCGGACGCAGTATGAACAGTCCGTGGTCCGTCCGAACGATCTTGCCGTACCGGGGAACTCCGTTGACCGTGTCCACTGCATACCCGTTCAGGGCGAGGGACCAGGCTGCGCCCGCAGGAGGTTCTGGCACTCGGGAGCGGCGCGTTCTCGTGGGACACACTGAACAAACTCCGTCCGTCGATTCCGACTTGGGAGCACCACGCTAGTGCGCGTGGCCTAGTACATGGCACCCTCTGACCTAGGCCGCAGTGACGAATCAAGGGAGTGACCTAGTGCACCCGTGCTGGCCTAGGTCACCGGACTGAGAGGCGAAACCCAGTGGACAACGACGAGCCCACCCCGCCGAAGTACATGCGAATCGCTGACGAACTACGGCAATCCGTGCTCGACGGGGTTCGAGCCGAGGGAAGCAAACTTCCCAGTAACAGGGAACTTGCATCGACCTACGGTGTCGCCCTTGCGACTGTGCAACGCGCGCTCGAACAACTGTCGGTTGAGGGAGTCATCAGGACGAGCCAGCGTGGAACCTTCGTGGCGAACACTCCCTCCGTGAGCAGCTCGGGCAGGGACCGCGTGGCCCGTGTGCTGACGACTGGTTCCCCCTTCACCGCAGGCGAGCACTGTCTTGTGACCAAGGCAGAACTCAAGGTGCCGCCGCTGTATGTGCAAGAGATCTTCGGGATCGAAGAGGGCGACCAGGTCGTCATGCGGGAGTGGCACGTAGGGCAAGGCGCGCAACGCCGAGGGCTTCACGTGGCGTGGTACCCGGCACAGTTCGCCGCGCTTGTGCCCGATCTGCTGTCGTTCAACCGCAGCAAGGTGCGCTCGCTGTTGAGTGAGGTGATTGCCGCGACGGGACGTCGCCCTACCCACGGGCGCGACGACATGCACGGCCGGGACGCGGATGCGCGTGAGGCGAACTACCTGGGTCTGCGCGTCGGGTCCCCCATTCTGGCGGGTGCCAGTCGTCTCTGGGACGAAGCGGGTGTAATCGAGTACGCGGAATGGTGCCTCCCGTACCGCCACGTCATCGGCTACACGTACGAACTGTGACGCCCCGCCGACGTTCTCACTGAGACGCAGGAAGCCCCGCCCTCGCACCCGAGCTGGGTACAAGGCGGGGCCGTTTCATACGGGACTTTCCGGCGCCCGGAAGAGCTTCCCGTGCTTTCGTCCGACCGCGAGACTTTCCAGCGCAGTTGGAAACCCGTTTCCCGTAGAGCCGTTGTTCCCTGATGCACTTTGGTAACAACGGGGCTGTAGCGCTCGTACACCGTGCGGTGGTCACATCGAAGAGCACGGCCACCAGGCCACCAGGCCACCAAGACACGAGAGGCGCCATGCCCAACGAGAGCAGGACCAGCACCGACCGCACCGATCGCCCCGCGCTCGAACTCCGTTTAGGCGGGCTCCACGTGACTGTTCAGCGTGTTCCCGGATGGCTCGTCGCCCTCGCTGCCACAGTCGGCGGTGTCGGGGCCACGTGGTGGACTCAGCGCTAGGCCCCCGTTCGCTCCGACGATTGGCATCGTGCCCCGGAGTATTGGCGGAGCCATCCGGAAATGCGAAGTTGACGCGCTCGAAAGGATGCTGTGTTCTGCCCCTATGTCTGAACACAGCAACCCCGACACTCCAGAGGGCACGTCCAGCCACACGTTCGAACTCTCATGGGGTAACGCCCGCTTACGGATGATTCCTGCGTCCGAGCGTGTCCAACTAGCTCTTGTCCACGGGCTGACTGCTATCGGCATCGGTGTGGTTGGTGTCTACGCACTGCGCCTGATCTTGCCCTCCCGGCAGGAGTGCGCGAGCGGCGAGGACGACACCTAAGACGGTGTCTCACGTGGTGATCTTGGTGAGCTTCTTGTAGCAGGTCATGACTGTGGCGAGCCCGAGGAAGTGGCTGCCCTTTCGTTCGTAGTGGATGGTCAGGCGGCGGTACCCGAAGAGCCAGGAGATCGCTCTCTCGATCTTCCATCGGTGCCTTCTGAGGCGTTCGGGCTCCGATCTCGTCCAGAATCACGTGGTGCAGGCGACGCCATACTCCGGATGCGGTCCAGACGGAGAACCTTCGGTGAGCCGTCGCTGGCGGCACTCCGAATGTCGGTGGCAGATACCGCCATGCGCACCCGCTGGTCAGCACGCACACGACGGCCGTGAACACGGCACGTTGGTCGATCGGCGCGGTGCCACCACCCTGCGGGCGCGAGCGGAAGGACGGCAGCACCGGCTCGACCAATGCCCATAGGCCATCCGGCACGAGCCGCTGCGACAGATCCCCACCCATGAACGATCATGATGTCGCCGCAGGTCACCCGGCGACGGCTGGTGGAGTTGTTGGGCTGGTTGCCCTCGCCACCTCAGAATGGGCGCATGGCTCCTCTCCCCATCGACCCGCGCTCGTTGAACGCCGCCGAGCGCAATGTGCTTGAACACATCCTGTTGGCGGAGTTCGATGGCGCGTCGCAACTGCGGAGTCAGCTGGACCGCACCGAGGTGACCGCTGTCTGGGGGCCCGACTCCGTGAGCGTCGATCTACGGGTCCGGGAACCGTGCGAGCATGCAGCACTGCCGACCGAGCTCGTTCCCGTGGACGCGCACATCCATGACCCGTCCGGCGCCTACGTCGGCGAGATCCTCGTATGGACGGACCGGGGAGCCACGCTCGCGGCCCTGGAGTTCGCCTGGGTGACCGACGAGATGCCCACGTCTCTCCCGACCGTCATGTACGGCCGGCTCAGCTGGCCGTCCTGACGGCTCCGCCCGCCCTCAGCCCCGCCGCACTCCGTGCGCCTCTTCAACGCGTGACACCCGTGGCGCACACCTGCACGTTGCTGCCGACGCCCTCTCCGCGAGTCGGCGCGCTTCACCCCGGAGCCACCGGAGCGCGAATTTCGCGGAGATGCACTCGAAGGCCGCCAGACGGGTCGCGGCGGTGGCGTAGGTCCCCTCGACGGGCCACTCCGCGTACACCTCGGCGACGTAGGCGGGCAGTGGCACCGCCGTCGGCTCCGTCACGGGCGCGCCATCGGGACGGGCGTGATGAGCGTGCGGATGTCCGCCCACTCGGCGCTGCTCGGCTCCCGGAGAGAGCGACTGGACGCGGGCCACTCGGCACCCCCGCCGGGCGGGCGCAGTATGTCTCACCTCGCCAGCAGCCAAGGCTTGTTGCCGTTAGCTCATAGATCGTGTTTGCCTGCTGAGCTAACCGTGGGAGAGGCGTAGAGAGGTACCGTTGAGGGGAAGTCGAATCATAAGCCGCATAAGCGTGGGGGGTTGGCGTGGCTCCTGGTTCCGATGATCAACGCAATCGCGGCCTGTCCAACCTGCTTGAACAGGCCGGATACTCGGAGACCAAGTTTGCGCATGCTGTGAATCGGCTGGGCGAGGAAGCGGGGATGACGCTCCGGTACCGCCAGCCGTCGGTATCGCAGTGGAAGGCAGGGGTGCAGCCGAAATCGCAGGTCAGGCCCGTCATCCTCTCCGTGCTGGAAAGGAAGTTGGGGCGACCGGTGACGTACGCCGAGGCGGGGTTGCAGAGAGACGCAAGTCGCCCGAGCGCCTCTCGCAGAGACACTGTCGAATCTCTGATCGATCTCGGGAAGGAAGACATGGACCCATCCCGCCGCAAGCTACTGGCTGCGGGTCTTTACTCCGCTGCCCTTACGGTCCCGGCCTTTTCCATGCTCGTGTCGGAAGCGCAGGCCGAGGACCGAGAACGTCTTACGCGGCCCACCGGCCGAATTGGGGCTGGTGAGGTTCAGACCGTCCGCCGGATGACAGACAAGATCGCGGACATCTTGGACGAACTCGGGGGAGGGCACGCCCGGCCTATGGCCGCTGCATTTCTGGTCAACACGGTGGCCGGATATCTTCGCGCCGATGCCACGGACCGTGTTCATCTCGACATGCTGTCCGCCGCGTCCGACCTCACCTACCTGACCGGGTGGATGGCCATGTACGAGCGGGCCCACGGTCTGGGGCAGCGCTACTACACCCGCGCGCTGGACCTGGCCCGTGAGTCGGGTGATCAGCTGACCTACTGCCGCACGCTGCGGGGGATGAGCCTGCAGGCCTCTCATCTCCGCTTCGGCCCGAAGGCTCTGGAGTACGCGGACTCGGCGGCGGAGGCGGCGCCGCAGGCCGGTCCTCGTCTGGTCGCGTTCCTACGAGGACAGCAGGCGCACGCGTCGGCCATGGTGGGAGACCACCGGGGCGCTCTGGCGAGGCTCAACGAGGCGGAATCCGCTCTCTCCCGTGCGGACTCGGGGCGCGATGCCGTGGGAGGCTACGACCAAGCCGCCTTCCTGTTCCATGTGGCGCACGTGCGCTACGAGTCGCGCGACCTGGCGGGGTCGATCAAGGCCCTTCGGGCATCCATCCGTGTCCTGTCGCCCGCAGAGCGGCAAGGCCGCCTGCACGCACTCGCGGTGCTCGCCCAGCGTCAGCACGAGTACGGGCACCTGGAAGAGTCGTGCTCGACCTGGGGCCGCTTCCTGGACGACTACGAAGTCCTCTCGACCGCCAGGGGCGACGAGCACTTCGACAAGCTGCGGGTACTTCGCATGCCCCGGTCGTCTCCGGTCGTACGAGACCTGAGAGAACGAGTCCGCACGGTCGCGGCACTGAAAGCCGCCTAGCCGGACGCCGAAGGGCCCCGTCCTGTACCCGAGTCGGGGGGAGGGCGGGGCCATTCCATGTCGTTGTCCCGATGGGTTCGCCTGCCGGGCCCAGGGTCTTCAGGCACTTCCCGTTGGGAGACGGCTTGTTCACAGGGCAGGGGCAGGGGCAGGGGCAAGGCGAAGGAATGAGTGTCGGGGCCTTGATCGCAGACTTGCGTAAGGCCCGAGGATGGTCACAAGGGCGTCTCGCGGGGGAGATCAACGAGACGTTCCGAACGAACATCGATCGGGAGTACATCAGTCGGTGGGAGCGTTCCAAGGTGGAGCCGGGCAGGTTCTACCTTCGCTGTCTGTCCGCCGTCCTGGACGTCCCCTCAGCTGTCCTTGAGAGCGAAATGAAACGTCGTACGTTCCTGTCTGACGTCGCCGCGACCGCTATAGCCCCGGTCGTGGCATCGGATCTCCTGGCCGCAGGCTTCGGCGCGCGGCTTCGTGGCGGTCCCACGGCCGGAGACTGGGAAGGCAAGCTGGAGGTCTACGGCACGGAGTACATGAGTCTCGGTGCGGCGGACATCCAGCGCCGCATCGCGGGTGAACTGGTGGTGATTCAGCAGCAGCCCGAAGAGCCGCGGCTCTGGTCCGTGAGCGCCCGCCTCATGACTCTCTACGCGAAGACCTTCCCCGGGGCCGACGGCGAACGCGCGGTCAACTGGTACCGGTTGGCGGCCGAAGCGGCCGACCGTTCCGGCGACGATCGGACGCGCGTATGGGTGAGGGGGCGTGCGGCCATCGCCCTTGGGTACGAGGGTGCGGCGCTCGGGGTCGCCGATCTTCTGGCGGACCAGGCGATGGCGATCAGTGACAAGCCTTCGCTCGGACTCCTGAACGCGATCATGGGGAAAGCGCATGCCGCAGCCGTCCGTGGGGATCACCGGACCGCCCGAGAGCTGCTGCAGCAGGGGCGACGCGTGTTCGACGCGGTCCGGCCGTATGCGCAGATCTCCGATTACGCGGTGCCGTGGTGGCGAATGAACGTGTTCGTGTCCTTGCTCGCCGCTCGTCTCGGAGATGAGACGACGGCCGTCGAAGCGCAGGACGAGGCTCGCCGTGAACTCCCCAGGACAGCACCCCGGTTCGCTACGCACCTCGACATGCACCATGGGCTGATGCTTGCCCGGTCCGGAGACAGGGCGGGAGGAGCCGAGCACGCCCGCTCGGCGCTGGGAGCCCTGCCGTCCGAGAAACACTCGCTCACGCTGAGGATGCTGATGTCCGAGATCGAGTCGGCATGAGGGGCGAAGGCACAGGCCCCCGCCCCCGCAGGGCCGTCGCTGACCGGTGGGCGTGCCGACCCGGATCCCTCGGTCTTCTCCGCGCCGCACACCCATGTCCACCTGCCCGCCGTGGTGAAGGGCCGCGCACGTCACGGCATGGCGCGGGTGGCTCGGGCCATCGGGCCGTTCTTCAGCGCGGCTTCAAGGTGGTCATGATGATCGGGGGCCGCTCCACGACGTCCGAGGGGGCCGGGGCGGGGCCGCCGGGCATCTGGCCGGGGTGATCGACGATGTCCGTCGCCACACGGGCGTAGGACTCGGACATGGGGTTCTCCCCGGGCCAGTCCCGGCGGGAGCCGTGATAGGCGTACGTATCCGCGTCCAAGAAGAGATACGCGCGCGTTCGGTGCCTGTCCTGGAATTCAAACGCGATGGTGATCCCGGACCTGCCGGCCGCGTCTCGCATGGGTGCACTGGCCAGATCGACTCCGGGGATCAGCGCCAGCGCGCGGTAGAGCGCGGCGTTGACCTGGGGGGGGATGTTCGGTACGGACCGCAGGATGTACACGATCCTGGCGAACTGGGCCCCGGGGGTGACGGCCGGGGGAATTATTTTCCAGAAATTGTGTTGTGAATCCTGGCCCTCGACGGGGGGGTCGATCGCGCTCGGATCGTGTCCTCTGGCGAAGAAGGGGTCGGTACTCACCCGTTCCAGCAGCTCGCGTGGGTCTGTGGGCAGCCCGGACAAGACCTCCCGGGTCTCCTGTGGCCGGTCCCCGACCTTCGGCGGCTGGAGGCGACCCCCGACCATCTCCGGCAGCGAGAAGGTATCCCCCACGGAGACGACCGTGCGGCCGCCTGTCGCGGGGCTTTTTTCGAGATTCGCGACCTTGACCCCGTCGTAGCGTGCCCAGGAAGACCTGCGTCCGCACTCGAAGCTGTCGCAGACCACGGCCCCGGTGTACACCCATTGGTGGGGACCGGGCTCCTCGTCCGAGCCCTTCGAGGCATTGACCGCAGCGGCGTCCAGAACCTGGGCAACCGTCATGGCGCGCACCGGGCGGGTCTGCGTTCCCGGTCCGCCCCAGGCGGTGATGACGACGGCGGCGACGGTGCCCGCGGCCAGGCCCACGAACGCGGTCCGTCGTACGGCGGGCCGTGCGAAGACTCGGCGAGCAGCCACCCGCATGCCGTGTCCGGCCGTCTCCTCGGCGACACCCTCGGCTCGGGCCCTTTCCAGGAGGGCCAGTTCCGCACCGAGTCGCTGTTTGAATCCGTTCGGGGTGTTCATCGGGCAGCCTCCGTGAGTGGGGTGTTGAAAGTGCCCGACGGGGTGGCGCGTTCGGCGCGCAACGCGACTCGGGCACGGTGCAGACGGACACGGGCGGTCGCCTGGGAGATCCGGAGCACCTTCGCGGCCTCCTTCGTGGTCAGTCCGTCGACGGCGACGAGGTCGATCACCGCGCGCAGCGGCTCGGACAGCACCGCGTGCCGGGCGAGGAGGCCCCTGGCCTCCCGCTCGGCGTCGATGCGCTCCTCGAAGCGCTGTACGTCCTGGTCGTCCAGCAGCCGACGGCCGCTCAACGTGGCCACCGCCTCCCGCTCACGGGCCGCATGGCGGACGTACGAGGCCAGCGTGTTGCGGGCGATCCCGTAGAGCCACACCCGATGCGTACCGCGCCTGAAGTCGTACCCCTCGAAGGACTCCAGCGCGGCCACGAAGACGTCGGCGGTCAGGTCGGCGGCCAAGTGCCGGTCGGTGGTTCTACGGGTGACGAAGCCGAGGACGGCATCGAAGTGAGCTTCGTACAGCTCGCTGAACGGGGTGCGACTCCGTCCGGGCTCGTGCGTGGGTATCTGCACGCGGGACCTCCAGTGGGCTCTGCAGTCTGTCACCCATCAATTGGCACGGGGATCATGAACCGTTACTTTCCGCAGGTCAGGGGGCTGCCGCAGCGCGCAGTCAGGACCGGTTGAGGCGCACCGCAGGGGCGGCCGCCTCAGCCGGCAGGGGCACACGCGTCAGTCGTGATGCGGCCGTGTGCGTCGTCCGAGGCCCTCGGATGCCGTTCCCGAGGCGTCTACGCTGTGGCCCTGCCGGGGACGAGGAGGGGGCGCCGTGCTGGGACTGCTCGGTTTCTACGACGAGTTGGACTACGGCTCGGAGCAGCCGAACGGATCGATACACGACGCCGTCCGGCCCGTGGGGGAGCCCGACGAGGCGGATCTGGTGGCCTATCTGGACGCCGGGCACGAGCTGATGGACGTCCTGGAGACCCAGGGTGACGTCCTCACCGGCATGGGCCACCGGCACTCGGTGGGGTGCTCCTCCCTGATGACCGACGGCGCCTGGCTGTGGCGCCAGGACTTCCCCCACTACCTGGAGACGCACCACGTCTCGCTGCCCGAGGAGTTCCTCCGGCGCGTCCGGCGCCTGGACTACCGGATGCCCGCCGTCCTCGCCGCGCGGTTCGCGCCGCTCTACGACCGGACCATGCCCCTCGTCGGATGGTCCTCGGCTGTCCCGTGGCGATCGACCGAGGCGCTGTTCATCCCGGAAGCACGGGAGGTGATCAGCAAGGCCCGGTTCGAGGCGGCGATCCCGACCGGGCGCGGGGACCGGCCGCAGGGCAGATGGGACCGGCCGCGCAAGCGGGGCAAGCGGTGAGCGGTGAGCGCGCGCGTCACGGCAGCGCGCGGGTGAGCCAGGCCACCTCGCCGTTCTCCTCCGTGGACAGGCGGTCCCGTTCGAAGCCGAGCTTCTCCAGGACGCGCAGCGAGGGCGCGTTCCAGGTGCCGACGGTCGACCAGAGCCGTTTCCGGCCGGTCGCCGCGGCGGCTTCGAGGACCGCGGCGGCGGCCTCGGTGGCGTAACCGCGCCCGTGCACCCGCTGGAACAGCTCGTACGCGATCTCCGGCTCGTCCAGGGTGGCGCGGCCGACGATCAGCCCGCAGTAGCCGATGAAGTCTCCTTCGGCGCGGCGCTGGACGGGCAGCAGGGCGATCCCCGTGGTCGCCGTCGTGCCCAGCAGTTCCGCGATGGACGTCCGGATGCGCTCGACCTCGGGGGTCCCCTTGCCGCGTTCGGCGAGCAGCGCGCAGAACTCCTCCGCGTCCGCCACGTCCCACGGTCGCAGCGTCAGCCGCTCGGTCTCCAGATGGAACGGCATCGTCCCGTACGTGGTCATGCCCCCACTCTGCCCCACCGGTTCTTCAGCGGTCGCGGAGGGAGCACCCCGGCACCGGGCCGGGAAGACCCTCTCCTGGCCCTTTCCTTGTCCTGCGCCGGTCGTCCCGGTCGAGCCGGTCGAGCCGGTCCGTCACCGGGCGGAGGCGCGGCGCTGGACGCGCTGGGCCACGGCGAGCACGATCGGTGCCGCGAGCCAGCACAGGTACGCGCCGGGCCCCCTCAGCAGGAACGCGAGGGGGATGGACACCCCGAACACCGAGGCCAGGCAGACACTGCGGACCAGGCTCTCGGTGAACACCCGGGGCGGGGCGTCCGCGCGGTACAGGTGCGCGCGCCGGATCTCCCGGATGATCAGTGCGAAGGTCGTGGACGCCAGGACCTGCACGAGCGCGTACAGGCTGAACCGGGGCGGGAAGGCGCTGTCCGAGGTGAGCACCCGGGTCGCGAACGGCATCAGGATCTGCATGAACAGCCATACCAAGGTGAGGCTGGTCAGGCGGCTGTCCAGCGTGCGGACGTACCGGAAGATCTCGTGGTGGGCGCGCCAGTGGGCGGCGATCACCACGAAGCTGATCCCGAAGGCCAGGTACTCCGTGCTGTGGTCGGCGACCGAGCCGAGCATCGCGCCGGTGGTGTCGCCGGAGGGGACGGGGAGGTCCAGCGCGAGGAGGGTGAGCGCGATGGCGACCGCCGCGTCGACGAACGCGGTGAGCCGGTCGGCGGCGCGTGCTCCCGCCGCGTCGGTCCCGTCGTCGGGCTGGTGGCCGGTGTGGGTCGTCATGATGAGGAGCAGCTCCCTGTGGCTCGGGCGCCGGTTTCCGGGGCCTCGCCGAAGCGGGCCAGGGTCAGGGAGCCCGCCAGGGCGACCGCGAAGCCGAGGAGGGCCGCCCAGGTCCAGCCGTCGCGGGTGCGGTCGCCGAGCCAGGCCACGCCGACCAGCGCGGGGCCGATCGTCTCGCCGATGACCATGCCCGCCGTGGCCGTCGTCACCGCGCCGCGCTGGAGCGCCGAGGTCAGCAGCACGAACGCGGAACCGCCGCCGAGCAGCAGCGCGTACAGGGCCGGGTCGGCCAGGTCGGGGCCGTCGATCAGCCGGACCGCGACCTCCACCACCCCGAAGCCGACGCCCGCCCCCAGACCGAGGACCAGGGCCCGGGGCCGCTGCGGCAGCCGCCCGCCCGCCGCGCCGACCAGCAGCACCCCGCAGGCCGTCGCGAGGAGTCCCCAGCCCAGCGCGTCCGGCCCGGCCCGGTGCCCCTCCGGGCCCGAGGCCAGGGCGAGGAGCGCGAGTCCCGCGCAGACCACGGCCACCGCCGTCCACTCCACCCGGCTCAGCCGGGCCCGCAGCACCCGGGAGGAGAGGACCGCCGTGACCGCCAGGCTCGCCGCGAGCGCCGCCCCGACCACGTAGATGGGCAGGGTCCGCAGCGCCACGATCTGGAGGACGAACCCCAGGCCGTCCAGGCCGAGTCCGGCGAGGTACCGCCACTGCCGCAGCGCCCGCCACAGCAGGGCGACGTCCACACCGCTCCCCGACCCCGGCGGTGCGGCGCGGGCCGCCACCGCCTGGAGGACCGAGGCCGCGCCGAAGCAGACGGACGAGGCGAGCGCGCAGATCATCCCGAGGAGCACGAAACGACTCTAGGCGCTGCGGCCGGAAAGCACCGGCCTACACTGTGCGGTCGCGGCAGGCGCGGGCGCGGCGGACGCGGAACCGCGCGGTCGCGGCAGGCGTGGACGCGACGGGCGGCCCGCTCGGCGCGACAGGCGCGACCGGGGGGCCGCGCGCGTGAAGGGGAGGCGTTCGGACATGCGGAGGCTGAGGTCGAGCACCGTGGTGCTCGGCGGGATGGGCGTGCTCGCGATGACGATCACCGCCTGCGGCTCGGAGCCGGACAAGCGGTGCGTGGACCCGCTGTCCCGGGAGGAACTGCCGCGCTACGAGTGCGAGAGCGGCGGTGGCGGCAACGACGACGATGACGGCGGCTCCACCCACCGGGGCTCGTACTACTACGGCGGCTCCGTCCGCGACAGCCGGGTGAGCGGCGGCAGCTTCGACCGGACCGCCGTGGACACCGGCGGCTTCGGCTGCTCCGGTTCCAGCGGCGGCTGAGGGGACCCGGCCCGTGGAACGGCACACCATCGAACCCCGCCCCGACTGGCAGCGGATCGTGGAGGAGCAGGGTCTCGTCTATCCGCTGACCCGTCATCCGGACGGTTCGCTCCGCCCGTACTGGGACGAGAGCGCCTACTACTCCTTCACCCTGTCCGAGGTCGAGGCGCTGGAGGAGGTCGTCGAGGAACTGCACGAGATGTGCCTGACGGCCGCCGCGCACATCGTCGAGCGGAACCGTTTCGCCGAGCTGGGGATGACCGACCCCCGGCTGATCTCCCTGGTCGCCGAGGCCTGGCGGCGGAGGGACGAACTCCCCAGCCTCTACGGCCGGTTCGACCTCTGTTACGACGGCGGCGGCCCGGCGAAGATGCTGGAGTACAACGCCGACACCCCGACCTCCCTGGTGGAGGCCGCCAGCCCGCAGTGGTTCTGGATGGAGGAACGGTTCCCCGGCGCCGACCAGTGGAACTCCCTCCACGAACGGCTCGTCGACGCCTGGAAGCGCCAGGCGCCGCTGCTGCCGCCCGGTCCGGTCCACTTCGCGCACTCGGACGGCGACGAACTGGGCGAGGACCTGATGACGGTCGCCTATCTGCGCGAGACCGCCCAGCAGGCCGGACTCGCCACCGAGGCGCTCTCGGTGGAACGCATCGGCTGGGACCGGCTCTCCCGCCGGTTCGTGGACGACCGGCTCCGCTTCATCCGCAGCTGCTTCAAGCTCTACCCGTGGGAGTGGCTGACCACCGACCGCTTCGGCCGGCACGTCCTGGACACCCTCGACAACGGCGGCGGCACCGGCACCACCTGCTGGATCGAGCCCGCGTGGAAGATGCTGCTCTCCAACAAGGCGCTCCTGGCGATCCTGTGGGAGCTGTACCCGGGCCACCCCAACCTGCTCCCCGCCCATCTCGACGGTCCCCGCGACCTCGCGCGGACCACCGGCTGGGCCGCCAAACCGCTGCTCGGCCGCGAGGGCGCGGGCGTCACCCTGCACGAGGCCGGTACGGAGCCCTTCGTACGGGACGGGGAACCCTGCTGCTACCAGGGGCTGGCCCCGCTGCCCGACTTCGACGGCAACCGGGTGGTGCTCGGCGCGTGGATCGTCGGCGACGAGGCGGCGGGGCTCGGGATACGGGAGTCGGCGGGCCCCGTCACCGACGAGTACGCCCGCTTCGTCCCGCACGTGATCCTGTAGCGGCGCCCACCGCCCACCGCGCGTGCCCCGTGGGAGCCGTACGGTCGCCACGCGCGCCCCGGGGGCCGTACGGCCGCCGCCCCGGCCCCGTCACCGGGGGACGCCGTACGGCCCGGCCGCTCGTCAGGGGTGCCGCTCGGGGCCGCCGCTCGGGGGGAGCTGCTGGGGTGAGCTGCTCGGGGGTGCCGCCCGCCCCGCTACTCCGGGACGTACTCGCGCAGCGGCGCGGGCTTCAGGCCCGCCGCCTCGGCCGCGGCCAGGGCGCGCCGCAGGTCCTGCTCCAGGGTCTCGTTGAAGTGCAGCAGGATGATGTCGCCCGCCTTCAGGGTGGGCGTGGGCGGGGTCCACTGGCCCCAGGTGGTGAGGTCGTACGTCCAGGTCACCAGCGCCTTCGCGCCGCAGGCGCGGGCGGCGGTGCGGGTGGTCGCGTCGTACACCCCGTACGGCGGGCGCACCAGCCGGGGCCCGTCGCCGAACTGGGCGAGGTGCTGGTCGCGCGCCCCGCAGAACTCCGCCTTCTGCCCGGCGGCGTCCAGCGTCGTCAGGTCCGGGTGGCTGACCGTGTGGTTCTCGACCCGGGAGGGCCCGTGGTTGAGCAGCGTGTGGAAGTAGCCGGAGTCGTACGAGTAGGCCCCGGGCAGCAGGAACAGCGAGGCGGGCACCCGGCGGTCGAGCAGCAGCTTCGCCGCGGCGGGGTCGTGGAACCAGCCGTCGTCGATGGTGATGAAGACGACCGGGTCGGTGGTGTCGATGTGCGACACCACCGGGACGGGCGCGGGCCAGGCCGCCGGGGCGGCGTGCACGGGTCCCGCGACCGCGCCGACGAGCGCGAGCGGGACGAGGGCGGCGAGCGCGGCACGCACGGCGTGACGCAGACGGAGTCTCGGCATGGCCGCATCATTGGCCTAGACCAACTGTCGTGTCAATGGCCCGAGTTGGCCAGAAAACTCCGCCGCGGTCCCGCCTTCCGCTCCGGAGGGCCGGACCCCGCCCTCCCACCGCCGTACGACTCCACCGCCGCCCGGCCACCGGCCGCCACGCCGTGGTCACCGGCTGCCGTGCCCCCCGGCCACCGGCCACCGGCTCCCATGCCCCTCGGGCCACCGGGCACGGCCCCGGCCACCAGGCACGGACCCAGCCACCGGGTGCGCCCGGCCCGCCGGGGCGCACCGTCCCCGGTTCACCGGGCGCACCCGTCCCCGTCCGGCCGGACGCACCCGTCCCCGGTCCTCCTCAGCCCTCCGACAGCACCTCCCGCAACTGCTCCAGGCCCCAGTCCAGGTCCTCCTTCGAGATGACCAGCGGTGGCGCGATCCGGATGGTCGAGCCATGGGTGTCCTTCACCAGGACGCCCCGCTCCATCAGCCGCTCCGAGATCTCCCGGCCCGTGCCCCGCGACGGCGCGATGTCCACCCCGGCCCACAGCCCGCGCCCGCGCACCGCCTCCACCGCCCCGTCGCCCAGGAGCAGCCCCAGCTCCGCGTGCAGGTGCTCGCCCAGCTCCGCCGCCCGCTCCTGGTACTCGCCGGTCCGCAGCATCGCGATCACCTCCAGGGCCACCGCGCAGGCCAGCGGGTTCCCGCCGAACGTCGACCCGTGCTCGCCCGGCCGGAACACGTCGAGCACCGACCGGTCCGCGACCACCGCCGACACCGGCACCACACCGCCGCCCAGCGCCTTCCCCAGGATGTACACGTCCGGCACCACACCCTCGTGCTCGCACGCGAACGTCCGGCCCGTCCGGCCCAGACCCGTCTGGATCTCGTCCGCCATGAACAGCACGTTCCGCCGGAGCGTCAGCTCCCGCACCCCCGCCAGATAGCCCGCGGGCGGCACCAGCACCCCCGCCTCGCCCTGGATCGGTTCCAGCAGCACCGCCACCGTGTTCTCGGTGACCGCCGCCTCCATCGCCGTCAGGTCCCCGTACGGCACGATCTCGAACCCCGGCGTGTACGGACCGAAGTGGTCCCGCGCCTCGTGGTCCGAGGAGAAGCTGATCACCGTCGTCGTCCGGCCGTGGAAGTTGTTCGCCGCGACCACGATCTTCGCGTGCCCGTCCGGCACGCCCTTCACCTCGTACCCCCACTTCCGGGCGGTCTTCACGGCCGTCTCCACGGCCTCCGCGCCCGTGTTCATCGGCAGCACCGCCTCCTTGCCGCACAGCTCGGCGAGCCCGGCGCAGAAGTCGGCGAAGCGGTCGTGGTGGAAGGCGCGCGAGGTCAGCGTCACCCGGTCCAGCTGGGCCTTCGCCGCGTCGATCAGACGCCGGTTGCCGTGCCCGAAGTTCAGCGCCGAGTAACCGGCCAGCATGTCGAGGTAGCGGCGCCCCTCGACATCGGTCAGCCAGGCGCCGTCCGCCGTCGCGACGACGACCGGCAGGGGATGGTAGTTGTGAGCGCTGTGCGCCTCCGCGGAAGCGATCGCGTCTTGTGTGCCCGACACGGGATCTCCGTTCGTCCTGCGGCTCGGGGGACGACCCCCGACGAGGGGGTGTGGCCCCTGTTTCTATCGTCGCTCGGATGCCGGACGGGGAAACCTCGCGCACGGCGCGCCCGCTACGCTGAAAACACGCACGGCGACTGGCGTACGGGGAAGCGACCCCGGGGGAGCCGTGCGCGGCAGACCACACGGGACGCCGCCCGCCTGGGCGTCACGGGACCGATGTCCCGGTGGCGCCGCGCTCCGCACGACGTCCCCGGGACCCCCGACGCCCGGAGGACACCACCGTGACCGCTCCGCAGCACCCCGCACTCACCCTCGCCGACCCCGAGCTCGCCGCCCTCGTCGGCGCCGAGGAACGGCTCCAGGCCGAAACCCTCCGTCTCATCCCCAGCGAGAACTACGCCTCCGCCGCCGTCCTCGAAGCCTCCGGCACCGTCCTCCAGAACAAGTACAGCGAGGGCTACCCCGGCCGCCGCTACTACGAGGGCCAGCAGAACATCGACCTGATCGAGACCCTCGCCGTCGAACGGGCCAAGGCCCTCTTCGGCGTCGGCCACGCCAACGTCCAGCCCTACTCCGGGTCCCCGGCCAACCTCGCCGTGTACCTGGCCTTCGCCGAGCCCGGCGACACCGTCATGGGCATGGCCCTGCCCATGGGCGGCCACCTCACCCACGGCTGGGGCGTCTCCGCCACCGGCCGCTGGTTCCGGGGCGTCCAGTACGGCGTCCGCCGCGACACCGGGCGCGTCGACCTCGACGAGGTCCGCGACCTCGCCCTGCGCGAACGCCCCAAGGTGATCTTCTGCGGCGGCACCGCGCTGCCCCGCACCGTCGACTTCGCCGCCTTCGGGGAGATCGCCCGCGAGACGGGCGCCGTCCTCGTCGCCGACATCGCGCACATCGCCGGGCTCGTCGCGGGCGGCGCCCACCCCTCGCCCGCCGGTCACGTCGACGTGATCTCCACGACCACCCACAAGACCCTGCGCGGCCCGCGCGGCGCCCTCCTCATGTCCGGCGAGGAGCACGCCAGGGCCCTCGACAAGGCGGTCTTCCCCGGCCTCCAGGGCGGCCCGCACAACCAGACCACCGCCGCCATCGCCGTCGCCCTGCGCGAGGCGTCCGGGCCCGCCTTCCGCGACTACGCCCACGCGGTCGTCGCCAACGCCCGCGCCCTCGCCGAAGCCCTCCTCGCCCGGGGCTTCGACCTGGTCTCCGGCGGCACCGACAACCATCTGATCCTGATCGACCTCACCGGCCGGGACGTCCCCGGCAAGACCGCCGCGAAGGCCCTCGACCGGGCCGGGATCGTCGTGAACCACAACACGGTCCCGTACGACTCCCGCAAGCCCTTCGACCCCTCCGGCATCCGCATCGGCACCCCGGCGCTCACCTCCCGGGGCCTGGGCACGGAGCACATGGCCGCCGTCGCCGACTGGATCGACCGCGCCGTCGAGGCCGCCGGGACCGGCGACGAGAAGACCCTCGCCGCCGTCCGCGCCGAGGTCGCCGACCTGATGTCCCTCCACCCGGCCCCCGGCCTCCCGGTCTGACCGGCCTCCCCACGGACCCGCGCGGGGCCGGGCACCCCCACCGGCCCGCGCGGGCCCGCGCCCGCCGGTCCCGCGAGACCGGCGGGCGCGGCGGAAGCGACGGACACGGCGGACGGGACGGACAGGGCGGACGGGACGGGTGCGGCGGACACGACGGACACGGCGGACGGGACGGGCGCGGCGCGGAGCCAGTCGGGGATCACTTCCCGCACCTGAGAGAATGGCCCGCATGGCCTCTGACAGTCCTCGTGTGCTCTCCGGAATCCAGCCCACCGCCGGCTCGTTCCACCTCGGCAACTACCTCGGCGCCGTCCGCCAGTGGGTCGACCTCCAGGAGACCCACGACGCGTTCTACATGGTCGTCGACCTGCACGCGATCACCGTCCCGCAGGACCCGGCCGAGCTGCGCGCCAACACCCGGCTCGCCGCCGCCCAGCTGCTCGCCGCCGGTCTGGACCCCGACCGCTGCACCCTCTTCGTCCAGAGCCACGTCCCCGAGCACGCCCAGCTCGGCTGGGTCATGAACTGCCTCACCGGCTTCGGCGAGGCCTCCCGCATGACCCAGTTCAAGGACAAGTCCGCCAAGCAGGGCGCCGACCGCGCCACCGTCGGCCTCTTCACCTACCCGGTCCTCCAGGTCGCGGACATCCTGCTCTACCAGGCCCACCAGGTCCCGGTCGGCGAGGACCAGCGCCAGCACATCGAACTGACCCGCGACCTCGCGGAGCGCTTCAACGGACGCTTCGGGGAGACGTTCACGATCCCCTCGCCGTACATCCTCAAGGAGACGGCGAAGATCTACGACCTCCAGGACCCGACGATCAAGATGAGCAAGTCGGCGTCCACGCCGAAGGGCCTCATCAACCTCCTGGACGACCCGAAGACCACCGCGAAGAAGGTCAAGAGCGCGGTCACCGACACCGAGACGGTGATCCGCTTCGACCCGGAGCACAAGGCCGGCGTCTCCAACCTCCTCACCATCCTGTCCACCCTCACCGGGACGGCCGTCGCCGACCTGGAGAAGAGCTACGAGGGCAAGATGTACGGCGCGCTGAAGACGGATCTGGCCGAGGTCATGGTGGACTTCGTCACGCCCTTCCGGACCCGCACCCAGGAATACCTGGACGACCCCGAGACGCTGGACTCGATCCTGGCCAAGGGCGCGGAGAAGGCCCGTACGGTCGCCGCCGAGACGCTGGCCCAGACGTACGACCGGATCGGTTTCCTGCCCGCCAAGCACTGAGCGGCGCCGGAGACCGGGGCCCCTGGCCGAAAGGGTGGTGCAGGCCGCACACTGGCGCTGCACCACCCGGCACGAGCCGACCGACAACGACCGACACCGGAGGAGAACGACGTGGGGACCGTAACGCTCGGCGTTTCGATCGCGGTCCCGGAGCCCTACGGCAGCCTGCTCCAGGAGCGGCGCGCCGGCTTCGGGGACCCGGCCGCGCACGCCATCCCCACGCACGTCACGCTGGTCCCGCCGACCGAGGTCGCTGAGGAGCGGCTGCCGGAGATCGAGGCGCACCTCGCCGGGGTCGCGGCGGACTGCCTGCCCTTCCCGGTCCGCCTTGAGGGCACCGGCACCTTCCGGCCGCTGTCGCCGGTCGTCTTCGTGAAGCTCCGGGAGGGCGTGCCCCCCTGCGACGGGCTCCAGCACCGGATCCGGGACGAGGCCGGACCGCTGGCGCGCGAGCTCCAGTTCCCGTACCACCCGCACGTCACCGTGGCGCACGGCATCTCCGAGGAGGGGATGGACCGGGCGTTCGCCGAGCTCGCGGGCTTCGAGGCGGCCTGGACCTGCCGTTCCTTCGCGCTGTACGAGCAGGGGCCGGACGGGGTGTGGCGGAAGCTGTACGACTACGAGTTCGGCAGCGGCCGCCCGATCTCCGCCGTCCCGGCCCAGGGCGGCAGCCCCGTCGACACCCCGTCCGCGACCCCGAGGACCTGACCCGACGGACGGCCCCGGACCGCCGCGCGGCCTCAGGGCCTCAAGGTCTCAAGGTCTCAAGGCCTCGGACCGGCAGGCGCCGGAATACGCGCTGTACGCCGGTCTCGGACCGACAGGCACCGGAGGACCCGCCGTACGCCGGTCTCAGACCGGCAGGCGCCGGAAGAGCGGCCGGGGCACGTGCCGGACCGCCGCCATCACCATCCGCAGGACCCCCGGCACCCACACCGTCTCCGAGCCCCGCCGCAGCCCCAGCTCGATCGCGGTCGCGACCGCCTCCGGAGTGGTGGCGAACGGCTCCTCGACCCGCCCCGCCGTCATCCTCGAACGCACGAACCCGGGCCGTACGACCATCACGCGCACCCCCGTGCCGTACAGCGCGTCCCCGAGGCCCTGCGCGAAGGCGTCCAGGCCCGCCTTCGACGAGCCGTAGATGAAGTCCGCGCGGCGGGCCCGCTCGCCCGCCACCGAGGACAGCACCACCAGCGAACCGTGCCCCTGCGCCTGGAGCGCGCCCGCGCACACCAGGCCCGCCGAGACGGCGCCCGTGTAGTTGGTCAGGGCGACCCGGACCGCCGCGACCGGATCGGACTCGTCCCGCGCCTGGTCGCCGAGGACCCCGAAGGCGAGCAGCACCATGTCGATGTCGCCCTCCGTGAAGATCTTGCCGAGCCGCTCCTCGTGCGACTCGGGGTCGAGCGCGTCGAAGGGGACGGTCCGCACCTCCGCGCCGAGCGCCCGCAGCGACTCCGCGGCGGCGGCCAGCGCGGGGGAGGGCCGTCCGGCCAGCCAGACGGTACGGGTACGGCGGGCGATCAGCCTGCGGGCGGTCGCGAGACCGATCTCGGACGTGCCGCCGAGGACGAGCAGGGACTGCGGGGCACCGAAGGCGTCCTTCACGGGAACTCCTGGGGGGCTGGTGGTCGCGCCGCCCCGGAGGACGGGGCGACGGCCTCGGAGAGCGAGGCGACAGCCATGGAAGTGACCGTATAGCCGGGTCTGTCGGTTATGCCGGTATTGATGGGCGGTTCGTCGAAATGGGTGATGAGAGGAGAGTCGGCTGAGCACACCGGCCGTCACCCTGGCACTGGCCCCTGCCCTGCCCGGCCCCTGCCCCTGCCCTGCCCGGCCCCGTTCCGGTCCGGACCGGGCGGCGCCGCGCGGGACGCGCCGTGACGGAAGCCGTACGGGATGCCGCTGTTCGGAATGTCGCCGTTCGGAATGTCGCTCGTGGGCCGGTGCGTCCCGGCGGGAGATCCTGGAGCGGCCCCGCCAGGAGTGGGCGCGGACCGGGGGGAGAGGGATGAGGACATGGACTGGCTGACCAAACTCCCCGTCGTCGGACCGTGGGTCGCCCGCTTCCTGCGGACCCACGCCTGGCGCTCGTACGAGACGCTCGACGGGGCGCACTGGAGCAGGCTCGCCGCGGCGATCACCTTCCTCTCCTTCCTCGCCCTGTTCCCGCTCATCACGGTCGCCGCCGCGATCGGCGCCGCGCTCCTGTCGAAGGACCGGCTCGACCGGATCGAACAGAAGCTCACGGACCAGGTCCCCGGCATCTCCGACCAGCTCGACATCGGCGGTCTGGTCGACAACGCGGGCACCGTCGGACTCGTCGCGGGCGCGGTCCTGCTGGTCACCGGCATCAGCTGGATCGGCTCCATGCGGGAGTGCCTGCGCGCGGTGTGGGGCCTCGACGCCGTCGAGGGCAACCCCTTCCTGCTGAAGGCCAAGGACGGGCTGATCCTCATCGGACTCGGCGGCGTCGCCCTCGCCTCGCTCGCCGCGTCCTGGCTCGGCTCCACCGCCGTCGGCTGGACCGCCGACCGGATCGGGATCTCCGGCGGGGGCGCGGGCGGGGTCGCCCTCCAGGCGGCGGCGGTACTGGTCGGGGTCGTCGCCGACTTCCTGATCCTGCTGTACGTGCTGACGCTGCTGCCCGGGGTGCACCCGCCCCGCCGCGCCCTGGTGCAGGCGGCGCTGATGGGGGCGGTCGGGTTCGAACTGCTGAAACTGCTGCTCGGCGGCTATATGAAGGGCGTCGCGGCGAAGTCGATGTACGGGGCGTTCGGCGTGCCGGTCGCCCTGCTGCTGTGGATCAACCTCACCGCGAAGCTCCTGCTGTTCTGCGCGGCGTGGACGGCTACGGATTCACGTCGGGGTCCCGCCGCGCCCGGCGACGACGCCCCGTCGTCCCGGCCAGCGGCCAGCGGCGGTTGACGAGGAAGACACCACCGGCGAGGAGGACGAGGACACCGCCCGCGACACCGAGCGCGATCCCCATGCCGCCCGAGCGCTCCGCCGCCGCCGCGTGGACGGTCCCCTCGGGCGCGTTCTTTCCGGCGGCGGGCGCGGCGGGCTCGTCGGGGGCGGTGGTCCCGGTACGGGCGGACCTCGGCGGCACCAGTTCGCCGACCGGGGTCACCTTGCCGGAGGCGGCGAAGCCCCAGTCGAGGAGCCGGGCGGCCTCCCGGTACACCGCGTGCTGCTCCTTGGAGGAAGGGTTCATGACGGTGACGAGCAGGACCCGGCCGTTGCGCTCGGCGACACCGGTGAAGGTGGCGCCCGCGTGGGTGGTGTTGCCGTTCTTGACCCCGGCGATCCCCTGGTAGGGCGCGACGCTCAGGTCCCCGGTGAGCAGCCGGTTGGTGTTCTGGATCTCGAAGCTCTCGCGCTTCTTGCCCGGCTTCTGCTCGCCGGGGAAGGCGGCGCGGGGAGTGGCCGCGTACTCGCGGAAGTCCGCCTTCTGCATCCCGCTGCGGGCGATGAGTGTCAGGTCGTACGCGGAGGAGACCTGGCCCGGGGCGTCGTAGCCGTCCGGGGAGACCACGTGCGTGTCGAGCGCTTGGAGCTCGGCCGCGTGGTCGTTCATCTCCTTCACGGTCTGCCGCACACCGCCGTTCATGCCGGTGAGGACGTGGACGGCGTCGTTGCCGGAGCGCAGGAAGACACCGAGCCACAGGTCGTGGACGCTGTAGGTCTGCTTCTCCTTGATGCCGACCAGGCTGGAGCCCGCGCCCAGGCCGGTCAGGTCCTCGGTGGTGACCACGTGCTTCTGCGTCTTGGGGAACTTGGGCAGGACGGTGTCCGCGAAGAGCATCTTCAGGGTGGACGCGGGGGCGAGCGGCCAGTGCGCGTTGTGCGAGGCGAGGATGTCGCCGTTCTCCGCGTCGGCGACGACCCATGAGCGCCCGGACAGCTCCTTGGGCAGCACGGGCGCGCCGGGACCCAGCCTCACCTGCGTCCCGGGGACGCCGAGCAGGGCGCCGCCGAGGGAGGACATCGCGGCGGGGGGCTTGGGCTGCTTGTCCTTGGCGTCCTTCGGCTCCGCGTGCGCGGGCACGGCGGTGACGAGGGGGAGGAGCAGAGCGGCGGCGACCGCCCAAACGGTCTTCTTCGATGCGGACACGGTCGTGAACGTACAGGTACGCGCGAACGATCCGAACCCCGGCTGGCGGTTCGCCCGCCCCCGTCCACCCGGACGCGGCCCGCCGGAGGCCCCCCGCGATACTGGCACCATGAAGCTCAGCCGCCGCGTCTCCTGGTTCCTGCTCGCGTTCGGCGTGTGGAGCTGGTTCATTTGGACAACTTCCTAGATGTAGCTAACCGGTAGAGCTTGGATGACAGAAAAGAGCAGGTGAAAGGCCTTGGCCCCCTTCGTTTCCCCTGTAGGCGCCGAGCACTTGGACACGGTGCGGGCGGCCGTCTATGCCCGGCAGTCCAAGGCACGTCCCGACTCGTCCGAGGCATCGCCGGAGGCGCAGGTGGCGGCCGGCGATGCGCTGGCGGCGGCCAGGGGGTGGGAGGTTGTTCACACGTTCAAAGACGTCGGTCGGTCCGGTTGGGATCCACATGCCGTGCGTCCGGCTTTCGAAGACCTCATGTCCGCCGTGCGCGCGGGCGAGGTGGACGTGGTGGTGGTCAACGAGCTGTCCCGGCTGACTCGCCAGGGCGCACACGACGCCCTGGAGATCGACAACGAGTTCAAGAAGTACGGAGTCCGATTCGTCTCCGTCCTCGAACCCTTCCTCGACACCTCGAATGCGATCGGGGTCGCGATCTTCGGGCTCCTCGCAGCCCTCGCGAAACAGGACAGTGACATCAGGGCGGAGCGCCTGCGCGGGGCCAAGGACGAGATCAGGGCGGTCGGCGGCCGGCACTCCAGCTCGGCCCCCTACGGCATGCGGGCCGTGCGCGAGAAGATCGGCAAGCTCGTCGTATCCGTCCTCGAACCGGACGAGGACAACCCGGATCACGTGGCGATCGTCGAACGCATGGTGGAGATGTCGTTCGCCGGAGTCTCCGACAACAGAATCGCGACGACGCTGGATTCAGAAGACGTACCCGCGCCGGGCGAAGCCGAGCGACGCGCCACGGAAAGGCGCATGCAGTCGATCAAGAAGCGACGTGTGTCGGGGGAGGACGGCCCCATCCTGTGGCGAGCGCAGACAGTGCGCTGGATCCTCTCCCACCCGGCCGTCGGAGGCTTCGCCAGCGAACGGGTCAAGCGGGGCAAGGCGCACGTGAACGTGATCGCCCGGAACGAGGCCGGGGTACCCCTGACGCCCCACCGGGGAGTAGTCGCGGGGACCAGATGGCTGGAGCTCCAGGAGCAGCGAAGCAGGCGCAACAAGACCAACAGGCAGCCCGGCGGAGAGGCCACCCCCACACTCCTGAGCGGGTGGCGCTTCACCACCTGCGGAATCTGCACGGGGTCCATGGGACAGACCAAGAACAACGGTGGACAGGACTACTACATGTGCGCCAACCCCAAGGGCCACGGCGGTTTGAGCATCAAGCGCAAAGACGCCGACGACTACGTGGCCCGGCGCGTCTGGGCGCGTCTTGCCGCCGCAGACGCCGACGACCATGAGGACAGGCAATGGCTGGCGGAGGCGGCCCTCCGATTCGCGCTCCGGCGCGACCCGTCCGGAGTCCAGGAGGAGCGGCGAGAGACGGCGGCGCACCTTGAGCACGTCCAAAACTCCATCGCCGAACTCCAGGCCGACCGCAAGGCGGGGCTCTACCGGGGTCGGGACGAGCTGGTCATGTGGCGCGCGACGATGACGCAGTACCGGACCTTCGAGGACCAGTGCACATCCAAGCTGGACGAACTGGACGAGAAGACCACCGCGGCGATTCAGGTTCCGTCGGAATGGTTCGAGCCGGGCGAGGACCCCTTGGCCTCCGGTTCCCCCTGGGCAGTGTGGGACGTCTTCAAGCGCCGTGAGTTCCTTGACCTCTTCCTCGTCGGTGTCTCCGTCGGCCCCGGCAGGAACCCTGAGACCCGGAAGTACATCGCTGTCGAGGATCGGGTGACGCTCCACTGGAGGAGCCTTGCCACGAGTGAGGACATCGAGAACGGCGAAGAAGCACTGTCCGCGCTCTGATTCCTCCGCGCAGGCCCCGGTGGTTCGCCCACTCCGCCTCCCTGCCGACGCGGGGACGGCGGACGAACCTGCGGATCTTCCGGGATGTCGTTCGCGACGATCAGCAGCCCGTCTGCGCGCTGCCCACCCAGTGCCCGGACGCGGTTCTACTTCGCAGCCGCCCGGACACCCCGGAAACCGATCACGCCGACGGCCGTCCCTAGGATGAACGACGTGACAGCGAGCGCGAGATGGACCCACAGGTATGCCGTCGGGTCGCCCGCGTCGTCGAAGGCAAGCCCGCTGGCGTCCTTGAAAAGGTTCTTCGCGAAGGTCACCCAGATCACCCAAGACCAGACGCCGAACGCGAGCAGGAACCAGGAGACACGGCGGCTGAGCTTCATGGGGAGTCCTTCGGGATGGGTGAGACGTTCCCTGCCAGTATCGAACCGTTGCCTCCAGACCCCGCAGGTGGGGCTCTGTACGCTAGTGGTTAGTGGCGTATGGATCATTTTCGTCAAGAACCCATGGAGTGACGGGAGTGGTCTCGCCTTCGACGACGCGGGCGATCCGACCGCCTACTTCTGGGTTCATCTGCTGCTCGCCGTCACGTCCTTTGTCCTGGGGACGGTGATCGGGGTGCTCGGGTTGCGCGGGGTGCGCGCCGCGCGCCGCGAGAACGGCTGACACACCGCGCGAGCGGTGAGATAGAGGGGGTTACGGGGCGTGGGCGTCTTCCTGCTGGTCCTGATCGTGGTGGTCGCGCTGCTCGCGGCGGTCCACCGGTACGTGTGGCAGCGCCTGGTGCGCGACGTCACGAAGCCCGGCGGGCTGCCGCGCCGCCTGGGCACCGCCGCCCTTGTGGTGCTCCCGCTGCTGTTCGTCGCGGCCATGGCGAGCTCCCGGCTCGGGGCGCCGTTCCCGCTCCAGCAGGCCGTCGCCTGGCCGGGCTACCTGTGGCCCGCGCTGCTCCTGTACGTGACGCTCGCCCTGCTCGTCGGCGAGGCCGTCCGCCCCGCCCTGCGCGGCTGGCTGGCCCGCCGGGACGCCCGGACGGCCGGACCGTCCCCGGCACCCGTACCGGAGCCCCTGCCCGCCTCCGTCCCGGAGCCCGTCCCCGCGTCCGTACCGGGGGCCGCGTCCGCGCCGGAGCCGCCGTCCGCCGCTCCCGCCGCACCGGAGAAGCCCGCCTCCGCCGTACCGGATGAGCCCGGCCCCGCCGGGCCGGCTTCCGCGCCCGCCGGGGAGAAGCCGCCGGTCGCACCCGCCGAGGTGTCCCGGCGGCTCTTCGTCTCCCGGGTCGTCGGCGGGACCGCCGCCGCCGTCGCGGCCGGGACCGTGGGATACGGCACGTACGGCGTGCTGCGCGGCCCCCGGATCAAGCGGGTCACCGTCCCGCTCGCCAAGGTGCCGCGCGCCGCCCACGGCTACCGGATCGCCGTCGTCTCCGACGTCCACCTCGGGCCGATCCTGGGCCGCGCCCACACCCAGCGCATCGTGGACGCCGTCAACTCCGCCCAGCCCGATCTGATCGCCGTCGTCGGCGACCTCGTCGACGGGACGGTCGCGGATCTGGGGTCCGCCGCCGAACCGCTCGCCCGGCTCCGCGCCCGCCACGGCTCCTTCTTCGTCACCGGCAACCACGAGTACTTCTCCGGCGCCGACGCCTGGGTGGACCACGTCCGCGAGCTGGGCCTGCGCCCGCTGCGCAACGAACGGCTGGAGATCCCCGCCGGGTTCGACCTGGCGGGCGTCGACGACATCGCCGGGGAGAGCCAGGGGCAGGGCCCGGACTTCGCGAAGGCGCTCGGCGACCGCGACCGGGCCCGCGCCGCCGTGCTCCTGGCGCACCAGCCGGTCGTCGTCCACGACGCCGTGCGCCACGGGGTGGACCTCCAGCTCTCCGGCCACACCCACGGCGGCCAGCTCTGGCCCGGCAACCTCATCGCCGGACTGGCCAATCCGACGCTGGCCGGGCTCGAACGCTACGGCGACACGCAGCTGTACGTGTCCCGGGGCGCCGGGGCCTGGGGGCCGCCGGTCCGGGTCGGTGCGCCCTCGGACATCACGATCGTCCAACTCGCCTCGAAGCAGGCCTAATCGGGGCAGGGTCACTCCCCGCACAGAGACCGATACGTGCTGCTCATCGACTTAAATTCGCATTTCCCGGACATATACCTGTGGTGTGAATGTTCTCACTTTGAGATGTGAAAACGGTGTGATGGGATGACTGCATCGCGACGTTCCGGGGGCCGTCGCAGCTGGGGTGGACGAATAAAGGAAGCACGGCAATGCGGTCGACGGTCCGTCTGCGGATCCTCATCACTTGTGGAGTACTGGTGGCCGCCGGAGTGGGGGGCTGGCAACTCCTGCCCTCCGACGGCGGCAGCACCGAACCGATCAGCGTCGGCACGACCGACGAGGTCACTTCACTGGACCCGGCCGGCGCGTACGACGCCGGTTCCTGGGCCATGTACAGCAACGTTTTCCAGTCTCTGATGACGTTCAAGCCGGGTTTCACCACGCCGGTCCCGGACGCGGCGGAGAGCTGCAAGTTCGTGGGCAACAAGCTCACGACCTACCAGTGCACGCTCCGTGACGACCTCTCGTTCTCCAGTGGACGCAAGATCACCGTCGAGGACGTCAAGTACTCCTTCGAGCGGATGCTGCGGATCAAGACGGACGTCGGTCCGCAGCCGCTCTTCCCGACGCTGAAGACGGTCACGACCGAGGGCCGTACCGTCACCTTCCACCTGAGCGGCCGGGACGCCACGTTCCCGCTGAAGGTGGCGACGGGCGCCGGTTCGATCGTCGACAAGGACAAGTACCCGGCGACCAAGCTGCGTACGGACACCTCGGTCGACGGCTCGGGCCCGTACGTCCTCAAGGAGTACAAGGAGGGCGAGTCCGCGCTCCTGGAGCCCAACCCGAAGTACAAGGGCGCCGTCACCAAGACCGGCGGCCCGGTGCTGGTGAAGTACTACGTCCAGTCCGAGGGCCTCGCCGACGCCTGGAAGGCGAAGGACGTCGAGGTGACGCACCGGCAGCTCCCGCCGGACTTCCTGTCCTCGCTCGACACCCAGGACGGCACCCGCGTCACCGAGGCGGAGAGCGCGGAGATCCGCAACATCAACTTCAACGTCGAGCCCGGCAGGCCGATGGCCGACAAGGCCGTGCGGCAGGCCGTCGCCGCCGTCCTGGACCGCCCGGCGATCACCACGGGCGCGTACAAGGGCACCGTGGAGCCGCTGTACTCGCTCATCCCGCAGGGCTTCGTCGGACACAGCACCGCGTTCTACGACGTCTACCCGGAGCCGAGCGGCAGGACGGCGAAGAAGATCCTGAAGAACGCCGGGATCCAGACCCCGGTGAAGTTCACCTTCGGCTTCCGCAAGGACGCCACCTACGCCGCCGAGACCGCCGAGATCAAGCGGCAGCTGGAGGAGACCGGTCTCTTCCAGGTGAAGACCGTCGAGGCGAAGTGGACCGACTTCCAGAAGGCGTACGCGAACGGCGCCTACGACGTCTACACCGTCGGCTGGCTCCCCGACTTCCCGGACTCCGACAGCTTCACCGCGCCGCTCGTCGGCACCGAGAACACCCTGCACAACGGGTTCTCCAGCAAGCGCATCGACAGCCTGATCTCCTCGACGCAGCAGTACAGCGACCGTGCGCGGGCGACCGCCGACTTCAAGGCGATCCAGAGCGAGGTCGCGTCCGACGTGCCGCTGGTGCCGCTGTGGCAGAAGAAGGACTACGTCCTCTCCACGGACTCGGTCGCCGGTTCGCAGTACCTGACCGACGGCACCGGCATCTGGCGCCTCTGGGAACTCAGCTGGATCTAGGGCCTGTCTGACAATTCCCGCCTGCCGCGCGACGCCATGCACGCACTCTCGCCGCACCGGCCCCAGACCCACGTACATCCAGTACGCGGGCCTGGGGCAGGCACGCCGAGAGCACGCACCTGACGCCGCGCGGCCGCCCTGCGGGCGACGCCGCGAATTGTCAGACAGGCCCTAGCGGATCCCGGCCGTGCCCTCCGTGTCCCGCCGCTCCGGTGGGACACGGAGGACGGCCCCGCCGTACGGACGGGCGGCCCGGTCACCTCGTGGACCGGGCCGCCCGTCCGCGCGTGACGCCCCGGATACGTGATCCCGGGTACGTGACCCGGTACGTGACGACCCGGGGCGCTCGTGACGTCCTCCCGGGTCACTCACGCACCCGGGGCGCTCGTGGTGCCGCTCAGACGGTGCCCTCGCCGATGCCGGTCTCCTCGAAGGGGCCGCCGGGGACCATGCCGCCGAAGAGGCCGCCGATGAGTTCCTCGACGTCGAGCGCGCTCGCTCCGGCCGGGGCGACCGGGGTGACGCCGGTGCTGGTCCTGAGGCTGAGCCCGAACTTCTTGACCTTCGCGTTCTCGGTGAGCGCGGCGAGGTCGACGTACACCTCGGTCAGCGCGCCGTTCTTGAGCGTGAAGTCGGCCTTCGCCTTGACGTCGGGGACGTCCTTGAGGTCCTTCTCGGTGGGCAGTTCCATGCCCGCGGGCAGGTCCTTGGCCAGCGGACGGATCCCGGCGAAGAGTTCCTTGAGCAGGGTGCGGGCGGGGGCGGTGGCGGTGATGCGCTCGGCGCCGTCCGCGCCCCCGGCGGTGGTGAACTCGACCTCACGGGCGATGACCTCGCGCACGGAGTCCAGCAGCTTCTTCTGCGTACCGGCGTCCAGGGTCGGCGCGGCCGACGGTGCGGCCGACGGCGCCGCGCCGGGCTCCTGGGCGAACTCCCGCCCCGCCTTCTCCAGCTCGTCGGTACGGAACTTCACCCACTGGCCTTCGAGGACCTTCTTCAGGCCCGCGGCCTCCGGGGGCAGTTCGTCGGCGGGCGGCAGCGGAGTGCCCACGACCTGGGTGAAGGCCTTGACGTCGGCGCGGAGATAGGTGAAGCCGTCGACGGCGCGGTACTCGAAGAGGTCGCCCGAGGGGGTGCTGACCTTCATGGAGGTGCCGGTGAGGTCCTTCTCGTCGGACTCGGCGATCGGCTTCTTCGACTCGACGGTGACGCTGATCTTCGCACCGCTGATCAGCTTCGCGACCTCGTCGGGGATCTCCTCGCCGGGCTCGGGCTTCGTGCCCGCGTCGAGCTGCTTGAGCGTCGCGACGTCGGCGTCCAGGTCCAACTCGAAGGAGAGGGACTTCTCCTTGCCCAGCTTCTCGAACGCCCGGTCGAGCTTCTGTCCGGCGGACACCTGCTCGGCCGTGCCGCAGGCGGCGGTACCCGCCAGGACCGCGCCGACGACTGCGGTGGCGGTGAGGGTCTTGCGTATGGCGGTGATGATGAACTCCTCGTGGACACGGCCACGGTGTGCGCGCGGCCGGTGCTGACAGTCGGTCACAACGACGCCGGACGGTGATCCGCCCGGTACGGCTCTCCGGCGGCCCGGACGGACACGCCGTGCCCGAGCCCCTGACGCGGACGGGCCGACGGGCCCGGTCCCGGGGGCGGGGCGCCGGAAGCCCCGGCGAGGTGAGCTCCGGTCGGGGCGGCGAGGCCGCCCTGCCCGAACTCTTTCACGAAGGGGAGTGCCGGGGCACTGCGAATAATCGGCAACGAACCGCCCCGAATCTTGCCGGGCCCGGCTTCCGGCCCGCAGGGGCGCGGGGGAACGGGAGCGAGGGGGAGCGGGGGAGAGGGGAGCGCCCGCCCCGGCCTCCGTGAACGGCCCAGGGACGGCTCCGGGACGGCTCCAGAACGGCTCCGGACGCTACGGAGCCTTCGGGCGGTCCCGCTTCGCGGCGGGCCTGCCCGAGGCCGCCATTCCGGCGGCCGTGGGCATGAAGTCGGAGAGCAGGTCGTGGGTCTCCTTGACCAGGGGGCGCAGCACCCGGAAGCGGGAGAGCGCGATCGCGCGGGCGGTGACCGGAGCGAGCCGCTCCACCAGACGGCGGCTGTTGGCGGCGCCCTCGGACCGGTCGTACACCCAGAAGAGCACCAGGCCCATGTGCTGGAGCCAGAGCAACCGGGGGAGGGCTTCGGCGAGTTCGGGGTCGACCTTCACGGAGGCGCCGGAGATGACCCGCCGGTGCACCTCGATCGCCGCCTCGCGGGGCCCCTCGGACTCCGGGGAGAAGGGGCTGAGCGGGCTGTCCGGGTCGGCGGCGTTCTTGAAGAACTGGGAGGCGAACTCGTGGTACGGCCCGGCGATGTCGAGCCAGCCGAGGTAGACGCCCCGGATGCGGGCCGTGAGGTCCTTCTCGCCGCCCGTCAGGAGCGGTTCGACGGCCGCCTGGTGCTCCTCGGCGATCAGGTCGTAGAACCCCTGGACGAGGTGCTCCTTGGAGGAGAAGTAGTAGTAGGCGTTCCCCACGGAGACCCCGGCCTCCTGGGAGATGGCCCGCATCGTCGTCCGGTCGTACCCGCGTTCCTTGAACAGCCGGAGCGCCGTCTCCAGGATGAGCGTCCGGGTCTGCTCGCTCTTGGGGGCCTTCTTGGCTTCCTTCTCGTCCTTCACGCGCCCGAGCCTAGCCGGGCGGCCCGGTCGCTCCGCAGCGCCCGTCGCGGCAGGGGCCGTCGGCCCGCGGGGCCCTGCTCCGGCCGCCGCTTCGCGGCTCCCGCCCGGGGCGGGCACCGGCCCGCCCCGGGACTCGTCCGGCCGGTTCAGAGGGCGGTTCCTCCCGTGGCGTCGACGTACTGCCCGGTGATCCAGCGCGCGTCGTCGGAGACGAGGAAGCCGACCACGTCCGCGATGTCGGCCGGGGTGCCGATCCGGTTGAAGACCGAGAGCGCCGCGAGGGCGGCGCTCGCCTCCGGAGTCGCCCTGCGCCGGGCGTTCATGTCCGTCGCGACATAGCCGGGGGCCACGGCGTTGACGGTGATCCCCTGCGGTCCCAGCTCCTTGGCCAGGGCGAGGGTCATCGTGTCGATGGCCCCCTTGGTCATGGCGTAGGTGAGGGAGTCGGGGAAGGCGTGCTTCGTCGCCGCCGAGGAGATGTTGACGATCCGGCCGCCGTCACGGATCCGGCCCAGGCTGCCCTGGACGAGGAAGAGCGGCGCCTTCACGTTGACCGTGACGAGCCGGTCGAAGACCTCGGGGGTGAGCTGGTGCAGCCGGCCGGAACCGCTCGTCGCCGCGTTGTTGACGAGGATGTCGAACCCGGGCCCCTGCCCGTGCTCCGCGAGGCCCGCGTCCAGGGCGGTGTAGAACGTGTCGACGGCGTCCGGTGCTTCGAGGTCCGCGCGGAACGCGAAGGCGCGGCCGCCCCGTTCCCTGATGAGCCCCAGCGTCACCATGGCGGCCTTCTCGTTGCTGCCGTAGTGGACGGCGACCAGGGCCCCGTCCCCGGCCAGCCGCTCGGCGATGGCTCTTCCGATGCCGCGGCTCGCCCCGGTGACGATCGCGGTCCTGCCGGCCAGTGGGGACATGTCGGTGGTGCCTGCCTTCTGTTCGGTGGATGCTCCTGGACGCCCGGGCGGACGGGTCGGCCGATGGTGCCGGCCTCTCGTCGCCCGGCGGGGCCACCGCCCCGCGGCTGCATGATTCCACGCGCGCCGACGGGCCCGGCGGGCACGTCCGCGCCGCCTCGTCCGCGTCCGGACCACTCCACCCCACCCTACGAAAAGCGGACACAACGGTGCACGGCGTACGATCGGCGCATGGAGCCGACGGAAGCGACCGAGCCCCCGGGCGGGCGGCGCGACTGGACCGACGGGTACGTGGACCGCTGGCGGGGGGTCCTGCCGGACCTGGACCCCGTCGTCGAGGGGGCCGTCACCCGGATGAAGAAGCTCTCCGTCCATCTGCGCCGGGTTAGGGAACAGGCCCTGGTCGACTTCGGTCTGGAGCGGTACGAGTTCGACACCCTGCACCGGATCGCGGGGCACGGCGGCAGCGCCGCCCCCTCCGAGCTGGCCGACGACCTCGATCTGGCCCCCGCCTCCGTCGCCGCCCGCCTCGACGCCCTGGAGGAGCGCGGTCTCGTCCGCCGGGTCCGCGCCGCCGCCGAGCGGCGCCGGGTCGTCGTCGAGCTGACCGAGGCCGGGCGGGAGACCTGGCGCGGTGCGACCGGTGTCCTCGGCCAGGAGGAGGCCCGGCTGCTCGGGGTCCTCGCCCCCGGCGACCGCGCCCTCCTCAACGACCTGCTCCGGCGCGTCATGATCGGGGCGGAGTCCCCGGAAGGCCCCCGCTGACCCCGACCCCGCTGACCCCGACCCCACCCCTACGGGCCCGGGAACGCTCCCCCATGGGCCCGGGAACGGCTCCCCCACGGGCTCGGGGACGGCTCCCCCACGGGCTCGGGAACGCTCCCCCACGGGCTCGGGGACGGCTCCCTACGGGATCAGATGCTCAGGGACCGGGCGTAGTTGAGCTGCCCCATCACCCAGGGGAAGGTGTCCGGGCCGCGCGCCGGGATCATCGTCGAGTGGTGGCGCCCGCCGCTGGTCACGGTGATCTGGACGAAGCCGGTCGTGTGCTTCTCCTTCATCAGCAGGAAGAGCAGGCCGAGCAGGCAGAAGACGAAGAAGACGACCGCGAGGACGACCGCCACCGTCGGCATCTTCTCCTCGGTCCGCGACATGTCCATGGCGTTCCACACCGCGCCCTTGAGGGGCATCGGCCCGGCGGGCGTGATGATCTGGTCGCCGACGACGGTGATGTCGCCCAGGCTCAGCAGTGGCGCCCCGCCCATCGGGTACGGCGCGGGCACCGGCACCCCGCCGTGCGGGTGCGGCGGGTACGGGGGCGTCTGCGGGTGTCCCTGGCCCGGCGTTCCCGCCTGCTGGCCCGGACCCCACTCGTAGCCCTCCGGCTTGTAAGGGTTCGGCTCGCTCATCAGTCCCCGTCCTCCGTGCGTCCCGTACGGAGAGCCCCTACGGGCCCGTAGGGGAGCCCGTACGGAAAAAGCCCGCTCCCGCACGCCGCAGCGTACAGAAGCGGGCCGTCCGGCCGAAGACCCGGTCAGAAGCGACGCGTGATCAGCGCGCGCTTCACTTCCTGGATGGCCTTGGTGACCTCGATGCCACGGGGGCAGGCGTCCGTGCAGTTGAACGTGGTGCGGCAGCGCCACACGCCGTCCTTGTCGTTCAGGATCTCCAGGCGCTGCTCGCCGGCCTCGTCGCGCGAGTCGAAGATGAACCGGTGCGCGTTCACGATCGCGGCGGGGCCGAAGTACTGCCCGTCGTTCCAGAAGACCGGGCAGGACGAGGTGCACGCGGCGCACAGGATGCACTTGGTGGTGTCGTCGAAGCGCTCGCGGTCCTCGGCGGTCTGCAGGCGCTCACGCGTCGGCTCGTTGCCCGTGGTGACCAGGAACGGCATGACGTCCCGGTACGCCTGGAAGAACGGCTCCATGTCCACGACGAGGTCCTTGAGGACCGTCAGGCCCTTGATGGCCTCGACCGTGATGGGCTTCTCGGGGTTGATGTCCTTGATCAGCGTCTTGCAGGCGAGCCTGTTCTTGCCGTTGATCCGCATCGCGTCCGAACCGCAGATGCCGTGAGCGCACGAGCGGCGGTAGGTCAGCGTGCCGTCGATGTCCCACTTGATCTTGTTGAGGGCGTCGAGGACGCGCTCCTTCGGATCGATCTCGATCGGGAAGTCTTCCCAGACCGACGCGTCCGACACCTCGGGGTTGAAGCGCCGGATGCGCATCGTGACCGTGATGTAGGGGGAAGCGGCGGACTCCGCCTCGACCTTGTCCAGTACGGGGGTAGCCATCAGTACTTACGCTCCATCGGCTGGTAGCGGGTCTGGACGACCGGCTTGTAGTCGAGGCGGACGGTCTCGGAGCCGTCCTCGCCGACCTCGCGGTACGCCATGGTGTGGCGCATGAAGTTGACGTCGTCGCGGGTCGGGTAGTCCTCGCGGTAGTGACCACCGCGGGACTCCTTGCGCGCCAGCGCCGAGACGGCCATGACCTCGGCCAGTTCGAGCAGGTTGCCCAGCTCGATGGCTTCCAGCAGGTCCGTGTTGAAGCGCTTGCCCTTGTCCTGGATGGACACGTTCTCGTAGCGCTCGCGCAGCTCGGCGATCTTCTCGACGGCCGTCTTGATGGTCTGCTCCGTACGGAACACCATCACGTTGGCGTCCATGGTCTCCTGGAGCTCACGGCGGATGTCCGCGACCCGCTCGTGACCCGTGGAGTTGCGCAGCTTCTCGATCGTCGAGACGACGAGCGACTCCGGGTTCTCCGGCAGCTCGACGAATTCGGCCCTGGTGGAGTACTCGGCGGCGGCGATGCCGGAGCGCTTGCCGAAGACGTTGATGTCGAGCAGCGAGTTGGTACCGAGGCGGTTGGCGCCGTGCACCGACACGCAGGCGACCTCGCCGGCGGCGTACAGACCGGGGACGACCGTCGTGTTGTCGCTGAGGACCTCACCCGAGACGTTCGTCGGGATGCCGCCCATGGCGTAGTGCGCGGTGGGCTGGATCGGGATCGGGTCCGTGTACGGCTCGATGCCGAGGTACGTACGGGCGAACTCGGTGATGTCCGGGAGCTTGGCGTCGAGCTGCTCCGGCGGAAGGTGCGTCAGGTCCAGGTAGACGTGGTCGCCCTCGGGACCGCAGCCGCGGCCCTCGCGGATCTCCGTGTAGATGGAGCGGGAGACGACGTCACGGGACGCGAGGTCCTTCATGACCGGCGCGTACTTCTCCATGAAGCGCTCGCCGTCCTTGTTGCGGAGGATGCCGCCCTCACCGCGGGCGCCCTCCGTGAGAAGGATGCCCATGCGCCAGATGCCCGTCGGGTGGAACTGGAAGAACTCCATGTCCTCCAGGGGCAGCCCGCGGCGGTAGCACGCGGCCTGGCCGTCACCGGTCAGGGTGTGGGCGTTGGACGTCACCTTGAAGAACTTGCCGGTGCCGCCGGAGGCGTAGATGACGGCCTTGGCCTGGAAGACGTGGATCTCGCCGGTGGCCAGCTCGTAGGCGACGACGCCCGCGGAGTGCTTCACACCGTCGACCTCGACGATGAGCTGGTCCAGGACGTAGAACTCGTTGAAGAACTCCACGCCCTCCTTGACGCAGTTCTGGTACAGCGTCTGGAGGATCATGTGGCCGGTGCGGTCCGCGGCGTAGCAGGACCGGCGGACCGGGGCCTCGCCGTGGCTGCGGGTGTGACCGCCGAAGCGGCGCTGGTCGATGGTGCCGTTCGGGGTGCGGTTGAACGGCAGGCCCATCTTCTCCAGGTCGAGGACGGCGTCGATGGCCTCCTTCGCCAGGATCTCGGCGGCGTCCTGGTCGACCAGGTAGTCACCGCCCTTGACCGTGTCGAAGGTGTGCCACTCCCAGTTGTCCTCCTCCACGTTCGCCAGCGCGGCGGCCATGCCGCCCTGCGCGGCGCCCGTGTGGGACCGGGTGGGGTAGAGCTTCGTCAGGACGGCGGTGCGGCTGCGCTTCGTCGACTCGATGGCGGCGCGCATGCCCGCGCCACCGGCGCCGACGATGACGGTGTCGTACTTGTGGATCTTCATGGCGTGGTTACCTCAGCCCCGTGCCTAGCGGATGTTCGGGTCGAAGGTGAAGATCACCAGCGTGCCCAGAAGGATGGTGAACACCGTGGCGGTGTACAGCAGGCCCTTGAGCCACAGGCGCGTGTTGGCCCGCTCCGCGTAGTCGTTGATGACGGTGCGGAGGCCGTTGGCGCCGTGCAGCATGGCCAGCCAGAGCATCAGCAGGTCCCAGATCTGCCAGAACGGGGACGCCCAGCGGCCGGCCACGAAGGCGAAACCGATCTTGGAGACACCGCCGTCCAGGAAGAGCTGGATCAGCAGGTGGCCGAGGACCAGGACGACGAGGACGACGCCCGAGAGGCGCATGAAGAGCCACGCGACCATCTCGAAGTTGCCGCGGGTCGCGCGGGGGGTCTTGCCGGTGCGCTTGCGGGGGGCCTCGATGTACGGCGCGGGGTTGTCCACGCTGTAGTGGGGACCGCCCTCGACGGGCCCGATCGCGGCTGAGGTGGTGTCAGCGGACATGTCTGGCGTCAGCTCCCGAACAGTTCACGTACGGCGTGGCCGAGGACGGGGTACAGGGAGCCCGCCATCAGCACGACCCAGATGCCCACGACGGTCCAGAGCATCTGCTTCTGGTAGCGCGGGCCCTTGGACCAGAAGTCCACGGCGATGACACGGAGACCGTTCAGCGCGTGGAAGAGGATGGCTGCGACGAGACCGTACTCGAGGAGAGCGACGATCGGCGTCTTGTAGGTCGCGACGACCTCGTCGTACGCCTCGGGGGAGACGCGGACGAGAGCGGTGTCCAGCACGTGTACGAACAGGAAGAAGAAGATGAGGACGCCGGTGACTCGATGAGCCACCCAGGACCACATTCCTTCCCGGCCGCGGTACAGCGTTCCAGCCGGCACGGAAAAACCCTCCGGGAGCGGGGATCGGGGCCGGCCGGCTTCTCTGTCGGTCTGGCCCGGCCGGGTACGGTCCACCGGCCCCGGTCATCGTAGCGACGACTTGTCGGTTCGCTCGCGCGGGGTCCGTATGTGTGATCAAACAGGCACGGACGGACTACCGCGAGGGCCCGAATCGCCGCTTTGCGGAGGGATTCACCGTACGGAGTGCCGGTGGCCGGACTCCCCGGCGAGGCGGAAGGCCAGCCGGGCGCGGGCGAGCCCGCGCAGTTCGTCGGCCGAGACGACCCGTTCCTCCTCCGGTTCGTTGCCGAGACGTGACCGGATGCCCGCGAGGACCCGGTCCAGGCGCTCCCCCGGACCCACCCCGGCGAGACTGATCACGAACGCGTGCCCGAACCTGCTCTCGTACGCGGCGTGGGCGGCCCGCAGCGCGGTCCGGGCCGCGAGCGGGGCGTCCGGGTGGGGCGGGACCGGGGACTCGGCGGCCAGGGCCTCGTCCAGATCCGCCCGGGACAGGTCGTACCCGGCCTCCTCGGCGGCGGCGAGCAGGGCGTCCCGGGTGGGGTACGGGCGGTGTGCGCTCACCCTTTCGGCCCAGCGGCGGCTGTGGCAGCAGGAGAGGAGCAGGGCGACCGCCTCGGCGGCCGGGGCGGAGTTGAAACGGGCCAGGCCGTACGGGGAGGATCCGCCGTGCTGGACGGGCAGGGCGGGGCGGTCAGGCGTGTCCGTGGAGCCCGCGTTCCGGCAGGGGGCATGGGTGTCGCTGGTCAGCGTGGGCTCCGGTAATCCGGGACGGGTGGGGTGGAGGTGACTCAACGTTATCGACGGGACGGGGGAGGTGTCCGACGAATGCGCGAATTTCACTCGGAAGGGAGAGTTTCGGGACAGGTGATGGACGTTCGGATTCCGGTCCGTCCCCCGATTGGCCCGACCGCCCCCCGTACGGGAGGATTCCGATGATGCGGTACTCCATACGAGGGCCCCACCGGGGCCCCGCGTTCCTGGCGGCCACGGTGACGCTGGTCACCGTGACGGCCTGCTCGAACGGCTCCCCGTCCGGGACCCCGTCCACCCCCGTCGCCGCCTCCTCCGGCCCCGGCGCCACCGCGCCCACCGGTGCGAGCCCCACGCCGACCCCCACCCCGACCCGGACGTATCCGCTCTCCACCGCCCCCCGCACCGTGCCCGCCGTCCGCGCGCACGAGCCCGCCAGGGGGCCCGGCTGGCGTCCCGCCCCCACCACCGGGGTCGTCCTCGCCGCGAACTCCGGGGGCCTGGCCGACGAGGGGAAGCTGATCGCCGGGGAACTCGGCATCCCCTACCGGGGCGCCGTCGCCCCCGGACCGGGTGACGTGGAGCTGGCCCTCGGCGCGGGCGGCGCCCCCGAGTCGTACACCCTCACCGTCCGCGACGGACGGGTCCGGATCAGCGGGCCCGACGAGGCGGGCGTCTTCTACGGCACCCGCACCCTCAAACAGTCCGTCCGCGCCACCGGCGCCGTGCCCGAGGGCACCGTCACCGACCGGCCCGCGAAACCGCAGCGCGGACTCAACCTCGACACCGCCCGCAAGCACTTCACGGCCGGCTGGATCGAGGACCGCATCCGGGAGATGGGCGACCTCAAGCTCAACCAGCTCGGGCTGCACTTCTCCGACGACCAGGGCTTCCGCATCGAGTCGGACAGCCACCCCGAGATCGTCTCCGCCCAGCACCTCACCAAGGCCGAGGTCCGCCGCATCCTGGCGCTCGCCGCCGAGCGGCACGTCACCGTCGTCCCCGAGATCGACTCCCCGGGACACCTCGGCGCCGTCATCGACGCCCACCCCGGGCTCCAGCTCCGCTCCGCGACCGGCCGCGCCCCGCGCGGGGCCGTGGACATCTCGGACCCGGAAGCGGCGCGGATCGTCGACGACCTGCTGCGCGAGTACACCCAGCTGTTCCCGGGGGCGTACTGGCACCTCGGCGCCGACGAGTACGTCGCCCTCATGGCGAAGGACCCCGAGGCCAGCTATCCGCAGCTGGCCCGCGCGGCCCGCGCCCGCTACGGTCCGGACGCCCGCGTGCAGGACCTGGCCACCGGCTGGCTCAACGACCGGGCCGCCGTGGTCCGCCCCACAGGCAAGACCCTCAAGGCGTGGAACGACGGCTTCTTCGCGGGCGGGGTCACCGGCGCCGCCCCGGACATCGAGGCCGAGTACTGGACGGGCAAGGAGTACGGGGCCCGCGACCCCGTCGCCTATCTGAGCGCGGGCCGGAAGGTCGTCAACCTCAACGACGAGTACCTCTACTACGTCCTCGGCCAGCCCAACGACTTCACCTACCCCACCGGCCGCCGCATCTACGAGCAGTGGACCCCGCTCGTGCTCCGGGGCACCTCACCCGTCCCCGCCTCCTACGACCCCCAGATCCTCGGCGCCCGCTTCGCCGTCTGGTGCGACCTGTCCGGCGCCCAGACCCCGGCGCAGGTCGCGGACGGCATCCGGCTGCCCCTGACGGCGCTCGCGCAGAAGGTCTGGGACCCGGCGCGGCCGGACATGACGTGGGACCAGTTCCGGGCCCTCGCGGCGAAGGTGCGCGGCTGACCTGCGGATCCTTCGCGGACGCGGTGGTATTTTCCTCCGGCGGCGGCCAGGTGGCCGCCCCGGCGCCCGGGGGAGGGCGCCGCTTCGTTCCAGGGGGAACCGCTCTCGTGCTCCGCAATCCCACCGGCCTCTCGCACGCCGTGGTGGCGCTGCTCGGCGTCACGGTCGTCATCGACCTCTTCAGTGTGTTCGCCACCTCCGAACTGCACGCGGCGGTCACCGAACACCCCGCGGGGGACGTGTCGCCCCTGCTGTTCGCGCACGGTCTGGTGGCCTTCGGAGTGCTCCTCCAGCTTCTGGCGCTCGTCGCGACCGCGACCCTCTTCATCATCTGGTTCCACCGGCTGCGCCAGAACGCGGGCGTATGGGCCGGGGACCTCCAGAGCTGGAGCACGCGCTGGGCGATCGGCGCCTGGTTCGTCCCGATCGCCAACCTGTGGATACCGCGCGGGATCGCCGCCGACATCTGGCGGGCGAGCCGCGCCGAACCCTTCGGCGCCGACCGGCCGCGCGAACTGCGGCTGCTCAACGGCTGGTGGACGGCCTTCGTGCTCTACGCGCTCGTCGACCGGGTGGCGAGCACGCTCTACGACAGGGCGGACGAGGCTGCGGAGTACGCGTACGCCGCGAAGTGGCTCCACCTCTCCAACGCCCTGAACATCGTCGCCGCCGTCCTCGCGATCTTCTTCGTGCGCCGTCTGACCTCTATGCAGCACGCCAAGGCCACTGGCATGATTCCGGCCGCGGACTGACGCAAAAGCGCCCCCCGGCGCGGGTGCGGAAGTGCTGCGTCCGTAACGGCTGGCGAGGAGGCGTCCATGACGTCGGTGGTGTCCGTGGCAGGCCGGAGCCTGCGGGAGCTGATCGACCGGGCCGACGAGCGGGCGCTGGCCGCGGCCGGTCTCGCCTGCCTCGACCGCTGCCTTCCCCTGCTCGCCGCCGACGCGGGCGAGGCCCTGCGCCCGGTGTGGGCGGCCGTCGCCCGGGGCGACGGCCGGGCCTGGGGCGAGGCCGTCGCCGGGGCCAGGACCGCACTGACTCCCGCCGACGGCCCCGGCCCGGGTGTGGTGTCCGACGCCGGTTCCGGCCCGGGTGCGGTGTCCGGCCCCGACGTCGGTCCCGGCCCCGCATCGGGGCTGCTCTCGGGTCCGGTCTCCGGTGTGGTGTCCGGTACGGCGGACGCCGAGGCCGTGCGGGGGATGCTGGCCGCCGCCCCCGGGCACTGGACGGCCGACGCCCTGCGTGACTGGGCCGACGGATGTTCGGCCACCGCCCTCGCCCTGCACGGGCGGTACGACGCGGGCGCCGTGCCCGAGGGGCTCGTCGAGCGCTGCCGGGCCGGGGACGCGGCCGGTGCGGGCCCGCTGCTCGCGGGCGAACTCCGCCGTCAGCAGGCCGTCCTCGAAGCCACCGCCCACGGCCCCACCGGCCTGCGCCGGGCCCGGGAACTCTCGGTCGAGGGCGGCCGGGTGCTGCGCGCGGTGGTCTCCCGCCGGGCCCGCACCGCCTGAGGGGCCCGCTGTCCGCCGGGGGCGTCTGGCACATCGTCCGCCGGGTGCCGTACGGCGTACCGTCCGCCGGGACCCTTCCGGGGTCCCGTCCGCCGGTCCGTCAGGACGCGTCCGGTGCCTCCTCCGTCGCGGAGGCGATCGTCGCGGAGATCTCCCGTTCCGCCGTGGCCTTGTCGAGGCCGAGCCCGGTCAGGACGCCCGCGCCGTCCTCGTGCTCCAGGAGCGCGAGCAGGATGTGCTCGGTGCCGACGTGGTGGTGGCCCAGGCGCAGGGCCTCGCGGAAGGTCAGTTCGAGGACCTTCTTCGCCGCCGCGTCGTACGGGACGAGCGCGGGCGCGTCGGCGACGGCCGGGGGCAGGAGCGCCGTGACGGCCGTACGGATCTGCTCCGGGGTCACCCCCCGGGAGCCGATCCAGAGCGCCGCGAGCCCTTCGGGCTCGGCCAGCAGTCCGAGGGCCAGATGGGCGGGGAGGATCTCGTCGTTCCCGGCGGCGGTGGCCTCGTTCTGGGAGGCCATCACCACGTTCCGGGCCCGGGGCGTGAAGCGGCCGAAGCCCGCGTTGGGATCCAGCTTCTCCGTGTCGGGCTCCTTGGGGACGAACCGCTTCTGGGCGGCCTGCCGGGTGACTCCCATGCTGCGGCCGATGTCGGTCCAGGAAGCGCCGGAGCGCCTGGCCTGGTCCACGAAGTGGCCGATGAGGTGATCGGCGACATCGCCGAGGTGGTCCGCCGCGATGACGGCACCGGAGAGCTGGTCCAGTGCGTCGGGATGGACCTTCTTGATCGCTTCGATGAGTTCGTCGAGACGGACGGGGACGTTCGGGCCGACTGGATTCGTCATGAGCGCAACCCTAGGTTGACACCCAAAGGGGTGTCAACCTTCGGTTGACACCGAAAGAATGTGCCGCGCTCCCGGTGGCGGAAGAGGTGCGGGTGACTGTCTCCGGGTCCGGGGTGTCGTCGGTCGGGGCGGCCTTGGGGGAGTGGGCGGCCGTGCCGACCGCACCGCCGATGAGTGTGGCCTCGTGGTTCCCCTTTGGTGACAAAATGTCGGAAACCATCGGGTACTGGCGCGCGTACGATGGGCCGTCAACAAGCCCTCTGGATGGCGGAGTTGGCCCGAATGAGTGATGTGGTACGCATCGGTTCCCGAGCCAGCGCCCTGGCTCGGAGGCAGGTCACGGAGTGGCTGACGCCGATCGCGGAGCGCTTCCCCGAGCTCTCCTTCAAGCGGGAGGTCATCCTCGAAGGCGGGGACCGGGACCGTGTCACGCCCACGCTCGCCGAGGTCGCCAGGACGGCGGGCGGGAGTGCCTTCTCCAGCAATCAGGAAGCCGCGCTCGTCGGCGGCGTGGTCGACGTGATCGTCCACTCCCTGAAGGACCTCCCGACCTCCGTGCGCGAGGGCACGCTCCTGCTGACGACTCCGGGCCCGCGCGAGGACGTACGGGACGTGCTGTGCGGTTCGACTCTCGCCGACCTTCCCGAGGGCGCCAGGGTCGGAACCGGGGCTCCGCGCCGCGTCGCCCAGCTCCTCGCGCTCCGGCCCGACTTGAGGGTCGAGCCGATCCGTGGGAACGTCCCCGGGCGCCTGGCACGGACGACCCGGGGCCCCCTCGACGCGGTGGTCCTGGCGGCGGCCGGACTTCGCCGCCTCGATCTGATGCCCGACGTGCACGAGGTGCTGGACCCCCTCGTCCATCCCCCGTCCCCCGGGCAGGGCGCTCTCGGCATCCAGGTCCGCACCGACTCCCCGGCCGCCGAACTGCTCGCACAGACCGGTGACTTCCATGTCGATGTGTGCGTGCGGGCCGAGCGAGCCCTCCTGGCCGAACTGCATGGTGGCTGCTCGGTGCCGGTGGGAGCCTGGGGCCGGATCGGGGACGAGGGCCTGCTGCACCTCTCCGCCGCCGTCACCTCCCTGGACGGAGCACGGCAGGTGACGGCGACGGGGGAGGGGCCGGTCGACGACCCGGCGAAGCTGGGGGCCTGTGTCGCGGCCGAACTCCTCGCGAAGGGCGCGGGCGGCATCCTGGAGGCGATCAGGAAGCCGTGAGAAGGCGGGCGATGTCCAGGGCGGCGTAGGTCATGATCCTCGCGGCGCCCGCGCGCTTCATCACGGTGTACGACTCCACCAGCCCCCGCAGGTCCCGTTGCCCGTCCTCGCGGACATCGGACAGGCGCAGGTACTCGCCGCTCACGGAGAAGGGGACCAGCGGGACGGGGACCTTGTCCTTGAGGTGGACGACGGTGTCGACGGTGTGGAGGGCGGGCTCGGTGAGGATCATGTCCGCGCCTTCGTCGACCATCGCGCGGGCCATGTGGACGGCCTTCTCCGGCCGGCCGGGGTTGATCTGGAAGGCGCGGGCCCCTGAGCGGGGGGTGGCTTCCATGGAGAGCCGGTAGCCCTCGTAGAGGGACGATTCGAAGATCAGGTGCGGCATGATCCCCACCTGGGTGTGGCCCGCCGCGTCGAGCGCCTCGCGAACGGCGCGTACGGACCCGGGGATCATCGCCGCCGGGCCCACGATGTCAGCCCCCGCGTCGGCCTGCGTCACGGCCTGGGCCGCCAGGACCGCGATGGTCTCCTCCACGTCCATGGTGCCGTGCTCGTCGGCGAGCCAGCACTCGCCGGAGTCGTTGTACGAGCAGACACAGGTCTCCGTCATCACGAGCACGTCCGGCGCGGCCTTCTTCGCCGCGCCGATCGAGCGGGCCATCAGGCTGGTGCGGGACGTGGCCTGCGAGGCGGGGGTGTCCCGGACACGGCTGCCCGCGAAGAGCTTCACGGACCCCACGCCGACGTCCGAGAGGGCCCTGACCGTCTCGCGGACTTCTCGGACGGTGAGCCTGGGCATCGGCCGTGGCTCGTCATCGTCGTACTCGCGCACGAGGACGACCATGCCGAGGTCGGCGGAGGTGAGGGTGGGTCCGCCGAGGAAGCTGCGGACGGATGAGCGAGCGGTCATGGTTCCTCCTGCGTCAACGGGGACGACTGCCTGGGGAGAAGCCCGCCCCGCCAGGCGGCCTTCCACAGGGAGATGGGGAGTGGAGGTCCTCCGGGCCGGGCGGGGCGGGAGGTGCGGTGCCGGGCGAGGATGAAGTCAGCCGGGTCCGGCGACCCGGCGCCGTCGGAACCGTCGCCGTCCTGTGTCTGCCGCAGGTCCACCACCGGGAGCCGGACGTTCTCGACCCGGAGGAGAACACTTGTCCGCACGGTCGGCAGGTCGGCCGTGACCGCGCGTGCCGCAGGGGCGGGGTTACGGCATCCGGTCCTGGACGGCGCCCGCGAGCAGCGCGGTGAGACCGACGAGTACACCGCCGTACACCCATTGCCCTACGTGCCGCCAGCTCACCGGGCCGCCACTGCGGCGACGAGGGAGTGGACGCGCCGCGACAGTTCGGGATCGGCCTCGTCCAGCGGTACCCACATCTGGGGGGCGCCTGCGGCGAAGGCACAGCGGGCGGCGATGGTCCGGTACAGGTAGCGGAACGACACCCGCGTCCTGAGGCCGTCCGCGACGGGCGTGAGCCCGAGTTTCACGTGAATGGCCTCGTCGAGGCCCGTGTGCTCCGTCGGGGCATCGACTCCCAGCGCCCGAGCGAGGGTGACCGCCCCCGTCGGGAAGGCCTCGAACTCCTCGGACGCCCCCGCCTCGGGCAGGCGAGGCCCGTTGCGGCCCTGGAGCATCAGGACGCGGAAGTGCTCGTCGAGGACGACGGGGCTGATCCGGGGCGCGGGGCAGGCGCCCTGGTGGACGCAGCCGCCCGCCTTCGCGTGCGCCTTGAGGTCGCTCCACAGGGACATGAGCCCCCAGGCCTCGTCCGGGTAGCGGCCCACGTAGGAGTTGAGCGCGCGTGCCATCTCGTAGGCGGGTCGGGAGTTCATCCGCCGCCCCCTCGGGCCGTGACGGGGTGAGTGACGGCGGGGTTCTCGGCGTCACTCCCACTCGCCGTCGCCGACAGCGCCCGCAGGCGGCGCAGGACGCGAGCGAGGGCCCGCATGTGCGCGTACACGGAGTAGGAGAGGGCGTCCCGCTTCGGGCGCCCGGCGAGCAGGAACTCTCCCTCCTCACGGAGTCGCGCGAACCGTTCGGTCGAAGCGAGGGGGGAGCCGAGCTGGTGCTTCATGTGGGCGACGAGCACGTCCACCTGCGCGTCCAGTGCCGTCCGCGTGGTGGTCCCGAGCTGGAGGTCGAAGGCTCCGTCGACAGCCCTGTCGACGGCCGTCGCCGCCGGGGTCGACATCACGCACCCACCCACGCGTCGTCGGCGGTGAGGGCGTCCGACTCTCCGAGGCAGCAGACGAATGTGCCGTGGGTGGTGAGCCACGCGACCAACTCGGCCTGGCGCCCCTGCTCGGCCTCGATGTGGGCGATGGCCGGGACGACGATGCCTTCGATCGCGTGCTCGCGCAGGAGGGCCGACACCTTGGACCACCCGGGCCTCTCGCGTCGGACGGTGCCGACGAGGCCCCTGTCGATGACGACGCCGTCCTCGGGGACGACGAAGTCACGAGCGGCGGCGTACTCGCGGAGCTTCGCGGTCACGGGCTCGGGGGAGGCGCTCTCCGGCAGGCAGGCGTAGAGCGCCACGCGTGTGCGCTCGGGGAATCCGGTCGCGGCGTCGGCGAGACGGCGGCGGCGGTCTCGGCTCTCGGGGGTCCTGGTCATGCGACAACCGTGGACCATGGATAAGCCCTTCGGAAGCTGACAGCCGTGCCACTAAACGAAATTGACGTATGTTCAGTGATATCCGAAGTGCTACTCCCCGGCAGTCGAGGCTGGTTGTGATACGTCGTGTATCACTGAGTCGGGGAGAATCTTTGGCATGTGCCAGCCTACAAGGCTGTCTTGGCTGTGGGAGGGGCGAATCCGTTGGACGGGAATGCCTTCACGCCGATCATCTTCGAGATCCGGCGGAGGCGCGCCGTGGACGCCTTGCCGATCCTCTGAACGATGACGGACGGCAGTGCTTGGTGGCGTGCCCACTCGGGCGCGCCGTGCATGACCGTTTCGAGTGTGTCCAGCGCCTTGTCGTACATCTTCGCGTCGGTCTGGGCGAGGGCGACATCAAGCATGTAGCGATTGCGGGACACCTCGGCAAGCTTGCCGAGGTCGGAGCCGCTCACAGAGTTGATCAATGTGAGTGCGCTGCCTGGATCGCCCAAGGTCACCTTGATCCCGACGGCTTGAGTGGTCGCAGTCTGGGGGCCGAAGCGGGCTCCGTGGTAATCGCGCTCGGAGCCGAGGCGTGCCCCTACCGCGTGGAGCTGGGACAGGAAGTCGCTTGTGGCGCCCTCGTGTTCGGCGCGGGCGGCTGTAACCGCACAGCGGTTGAGGAGATTGCCGTAGGTGGTGAGTCGTTCGGGTTCCTGGTCCGAGTACCGCGGCTCGATGGAACGCGCCGCCGCCTCGGCCACCGAGAGCGAGTGGTCCAGGCGACCGTCCCGCAGGTAGATCCATGACCGGGCCGCGTCCACCCGGGCCGTGCGCAGTGGGTCGCCCACTCGAAGGGCTGCCGCTCGGGCATGTCCCACCGAGGCGTAGGCCAGGTCTCGCGCCCCAAGCAGGTTGGCCGTGCAGGCGGCGGCCTGGTAGGCGTCGGAAAGGCACCCGAGGGCCCCCTCGGCGAGGGCGCCCTCGGATGCCTCGGCCGTCACTGCAGCGTCCCGGAGGAGCGGACCCAGGATGGCCCCCAGTTCACCGTAGGAGCCTTGCCAGTAGAGCCGCCAGGCGTGCTTCATGACCGCCTTCAGCGCGTTGAGCGGCACCGGCTCGATGTCTCCGTGCAGATAGCCGGATGACGTGTCGTGGACGCTGATGGAAAGCTCACGCAGAGTGGCCCGATCGTCTGACCCCATGGCGCGACGTGGGGCCTGCTGCCCGAGGACCACGCTCGTATCCACGCTGAGCGCCCTGGCGATCTTCAGCAGGGTCGGGAGCGACATGCGCCGATCCTGCTCGGCCGCGCGGATGGTGGGCAGGGACAGGCCGGTCGCTTCGGCAAGCTGTTCCTGCGTAATGTCTCGGCCGCGCAGGATCTTGATTCGCTCACCCGTGCGGTAGTCGCTCCACTGGGGCATTCCCGACTCCAAGTCCGTTCAAGAACAGGTGCCTTCAAATGAACGGTACCCGGCGGGCGGGGAAGATGGCGCGGCTGCGCCCCGCACTTCTCCCGGGAAGGGCTGCGCTCCAGGCTGGGCTGGCTTTCCCGCGCTGTCCGGGGAGCGCCTGGACGGCGGTCTCCTTGTCCTCGTATTTCACGCGGTCGATGTTGTCGAGGGTGAACCGGTGGGAGAGGGCCCCGAGCCCCGGGTGGGGTCGCCGAGCACTCGGTCGTCACGTCTGCTCGTCGTTCACGGCGGGATCCGCGCGAAGGCGCACGCGGCCGTCCGGGGCGACGAACTCGTGGTCAGTGTGAACGTGCGGCACCACTCTCCGGGCCGCACGCTGTCTCGGTCCGGTAAACGGCGAGCCGGAGACGCTCGTAGGCTTGCCTTCGGAACGGCGCAGCGCATCGGCCTGGGGGAGATCACCCGACGCGTTGGTCACGGGAAGAGGCGCGAGGTCATGGGAATCGGACATAAGCCCAGGCCAAAGGCTTGACGCAAAGGGAGACGACCGGGGCCGCCACCCCCCACAGGAGAGGCCCCGGTCGTCAGCCACGGAGTCGCGGTGCGGCTCCGTACTCCTTTCAGCGCCGGGGTCTCGGTTTCTGTCACACCGCACGCCCCGGGGCAAAGGTTGCAAGTTGAACAAAGAGCCCGGGGCGCGTGGACGCGGCGCCGCGCCACGACGTAGCGTGCAGGTGCGCGAGGCGGAGTGGCGGCGGTGACCGGCCGCGACGACGCGACGACGCGATCGACGGAACAGGGTTTGGGGAGTGCTGGGGGACGACGCGGAGCTGACGGCCGCGGTGCTCGCTGCGCGGGACGGGGACGAGAACGCCTTCCGTACCGTGTACCGCGCCGTGCAGCCACGGTTGCTCGGCTACATACGCACGCTCGTCGGTGACGCGGACGCCGAGGACGTCGCCTCGGAGGCCTGGCTCCAGATCGCCCGCGACCTCGACCGCTTCGACGGCGACGCCGACCGCTTCCGGGGCTGGGCGGCCCGCATCGCCCGCAACCGGGCCCTCGATCACATCCGGATGCGCGGCAGGCGCCCCGCCGCCGGCGCCGACGAGGCCGAACTCACCGAGAAGCCCGCCGCGTCCGACACCGCGGGCGAAGCCCTGGAGGCGCTGGCCACCGGCCACACCATGCATCTGATCGCCCAGTTGCCGCAGGACCAGGCCGAGGCCGTCGTCCTGCGCGTCGTGGTCGGCCTCGACGCCAAGACCGCCGCCGACACCCTGGGCAAACGACCCGGCGCCGTGCGCACCGCCGCCCACCGCGGCCTCAAGAGGCTCGCCGAACTCCTCGGCGCCGACCCGGACGCGACCGGCCCCGGCGGCACCGCCGGGCCCGTCGTCCCGCTGGACGGCGTCCCTCCGCAGCGCGGCCGTGTGCCGGGAGCCGTGGCCCCCGGCGGTGTGACGCAATCGCGTCCGCGTACGCAGAAGGACATGTGATGGCCGACGAGCGGTATCAGTGGCTCGACCAGGAGGCCGCGGAGCGGCTGCTCGGCGGTGCGCCTGTCGGCGTCCCCGACGGCCCCGCCCGGGCCCGGGCCGCCCGCCTCGCCGACGCTCTCGACACCGTCCGCACCCCCGCCCTCCCGCCGGTCGCGGACGTCGAACTCCCTGGCGAGGCAGCCGCGTTGGCCGCCTTCCGGGAAGCCTCCGCCGGACGCGCCGCCTCGGCGGCCCGAGCGCCGGACGCGGACCCCGGGGCCGCCGCCGACCTCGGCCGGGTGCGCCTCGCGCCCGCCGTCGCCCCGGTGCGCCGCTGGGGCCGGTCCGTGCGGTACGGGCTCGCTGCCGCTGCCGCCGCCGTCGCGGTCGGCGGGGTCGCCGTCGCCGCCGGATCGGGGATGCTGCCGCTGCGGGGTCCGTCGCCCGCCGGCTCGGTCACGGCGGGCGAGAGCGTCGACCCGCTCCTCTCCGAGCATCCCTCCCCGCGCGGGGGCCCCGGGGTGCCTTCGGCGCGGCCGGGCGGCGACGGCCGCCCGCCCGGCCCGTCCCCCTCGGCGGGCCCGCGCACCGGCGCCCCGGACGGCCGGACCAGGGGCGGAGCCTCGGAACCGGGCGGCGGCGAGGACCCCGGCGGTACGGGCCCGGGGAAGCTCCGGGAAGGGACGGCCGCCCGCGAGAAGGCGGCCAAGGCCTGCCGGGCGTACCGCGCGGGGAAGCTCGACGCCCCGGGCCGGAAACGGCTCCTCGGCGCGCTGAACGGCGGCGAGACCCTCGGCCGTTACTGCGACCGCCTCCTCGGCACCGCCGCCGACGAGCACCGGGAGGACGGCGACGAGGACGAGGACGACCGGCCCTGGAGCGGCGCCCGCGGAAAGGGCGACGGCGGGAACGACGACAGGCATGACGACAGACGCGACGACGGGCACGACGACGGGAACCCGGGCAAGGGCAGGGGCAAGGGCCAGGGCCAGGGGAAGACCGACGGGACCGTCAGGAGCAAGGGCGACCGGGGGAACAGCGGCGGCCCGGACCGCATCGACACCGGGTACGGCCCCGCATACGGCTCCGGTTCCGGCCCCGGCTCCGGCTCCCGTTCCGGGAACGACAGCGTGAGGGTCGGTACGAACGGCATCGCGCGGGCCGCCGGGAGCGCTGCCGGTGGCACCGCGAAGACCGCCGGTGACATCGGCAGGGCCGCCGGTGACGCCGCGAGTGCCGCCAGGGACGCCGTGAGTGTCGCCAGTGACGCGGTGAGCGTCGCCGGTCGGGTGGGGGAGGCCGCCGGTGGCGCCGGGAGCGCCGCCGGGCAGGGTGCCCGCGCCCTGTTCCCGTCCGGGCCGTGGGCCGTGCCCTCCGGGCCGGGGTCCCCGGCCGCCACGGGCCCGTGTCCCGGGTTTCCGGGCCCCGGCGCCGAGGTCATCGGGCTCCTCCGGACGCCGGTGTAACACTTTCCGACCTGCCGACGCAGTACGTAATGCCGACTGGTCATCGGCCGCGCGGCGAGCCGGGGTTCCCCCCGTACCTACGGCTCCGCGCAACGGCGCGGGTGGGTCTCGTTCCCCCGGTCCCACCCGCGCCCCTTCCCCCGTCCGGTGTGAGCGCCCCACCGAAACTCCCCCGAAGGTCCCGTACGCGTGGCCCGGGAAGCCCCCGCCGGGGCCCTTGTCTAAGGTCACAGCGTGGTGTTCCCCCGTGCCGGAACTCCCGCCGCTACAGTCCGACGCGAGCGTCCGTACCGCTGGGTAACAAGCTGTCGGGCGAGGGACGAGCTGTCGGGAGGCACACCAATGGCGCGCGAGTCGGAGTCGGGACTGCCCATCGAGCCGGTGTACGGGCCGGAGGTGCTGGCCGGGTGGGACCCGGCGGAGAAACTGGGCGAGCCCGGCGCGTACCCCTACACCCGGGGCGTGTACCCGTCGATGTACACCGGCCGCCCCTGGACGATGCGGCAGTACGCCGGGTTCGGCACCGCCGCGGAGTCCAACGCGCGGTACAAGCAGCTGATCGCCAACGGCACGACGGGCCTCTCCGTCGCCTTCGACCTGCCGACCCAGATGGGCCACGACTCGGACGCCCCGATCGCCTCGGGCGAGGTCGGCAAGGTCGGCGTCGCCGTCGACTCGATCGAGGACATGCGGGTGCTGTTCGACGGCATCCCGCTGGACGAGGTGTCCACGTCGATGACGATCAACGCCCCCGGCGCCCTCCTGCTGCTGCTCTACCAGCTCGTCGGCGAGGAGCAGGGCGTCCCGGCCGGGAAGCTGACCGGCACCATCCAGAACGACGTGCTCAAGGAGTACATCGCCCGGGGCACGTACATCTTCCCGCCGAAGCCCTCCCTGCGGCTGATCGCCGACATCTTCCAGTACTGCCGGGCCGAGATCCCCCGCTGGAACACCATCTCGATCTCCGGCTACCACATGGCGGAGGCGGGTGCCTCGCCCGCGCAGGAGATCGCCTTCACCCTCGCCGACGGCATCGAGTACGTCCGGACGGCGGTGGCCGCCGGGATGGACGTGGACGACTTCGCGCCCCGGCTCTCGTTCTTCTTCGTGGCCCGGACGACGATCCTGGAGGAGGTCGCCAAGTTCCGCGCGGCCCGCCGGATCTGGGCGCGGGTGATGCGGGAGGAGTTCGGCGCCCGCGACCCCAAGTCGCTGATGCTCCGCTTCCACACCCAGACCGCCGGGGTGCAGCTCACCGCCCAGCAGCCCGAGGTCAATCTGGTGCGCGTCGCGGTGCAGGGGCTCGCCGCCGTCCTCGGCGGCACCCAGTCCCTCCACACCAACTCCTTCGACGAGGCCATCGCGCTGCCGACGGACAAGTCCGCCCGCCTCGCCCTGCGCACCCAGCAGGTCCTCGCGTACGAGACCGACGTGACCGCCACGGTCGACCCCTTCGCGGGCTCCTACGTCGTCGAGAGCATGACCGACGACGTCGAGGCGGCGGCCCTGGCGCTGATGGCCCGGGTCGAGGCCATGGGCGGCGCGGTCAGCGCCATCGAACGCGGCTTCCAGAAGGGCGAGATCGAGCGCTCGGCGTACCGGATCGCCCAGGAGACCGACAGCGGCGAGCGGGTCGTCGTCGGCGTCAACCGCTTCACCGTCGACGTGGAGGAGCCCTACGAGCCGCTGCGGGTCGACCCGGCGATCGAGGCCCGACAGGCGGAGCGGCTCGCCGCGCTGCGGGCCGGGCGGGACCAGGCGGCGGTGGACACGGCGCTCGGGGAGCTGAAGCGGGCGGCGGCGGGCACGGAGAACGTCCTGTACCCGATGAAGGACGCGCTCAGGGCCCGCGCCACCGTCGGCGAGGTCTGCGGCGCGCTCCGGGAGGTCTGGGGCACGTACGTCCCCCACGACGTCTTCTGACGTCCCCTCCCGTGACCCCTTCCGGAGCCCTCCCGGGGTCTCTTCCGAAAATGATCAAGACGCAGGTCACAGCGGAGTGTCGCGCGTGTGTGCGACACTCCCGCCATGTTGGGTGTCACCGATCTGCCGACCTATCTCGCCGGGCTCGTCCTCATCATTCTGCTGCCCGGCCCGAACTCCCTGTACGTGCTGTCCGTAGCCGCCCGCAAGGGCACCCGGACCGGGTACAAGGCCGCCGCCGGGGTGTTCACCGGCGACACCGTCCTCATGACCCTCGCCGCCCTCGGCGCGGCCTCCCTGCTCCAGACGACCCCGCTGCTCTTCACCGTCGTGAAGTACGCGGGCGCGGGCTATCTGGCCTGGATGGCGTACGGGATGCTGCGCTCCGCCCTCGCCCTGTGGCGGTCCCGGGGCGAGGACGCCGCCGACGGGGCGGACGCGCGGGAGGCGGGCCGCGAGGAGCACCCCTACCGGCGGGCCCTCGTCATCAGCCTCTTCAACCCCAAGGCGATCCTCTTCCTGATCTCCTTCTTCGTGCAGTTCGTCGACCCGTCGTACGCCTATCCGGCGCTGTCCTTCCTGATCCTGGGCACCCTGCTCCAGATCGGCAGCTTCCTCTATCTGACGACCCTGATATTCGGCGGCACCCGGCTCTCCGCCGCCTTCCGGCGCCGCAGGCGGCTCTCCGCCGGGGCGACCTCGGCGGCCGGGGCGCTCTTCCTCGGCTTCGCCGTGAAACTCTCGCTCAGCAGCGCCGCTTGACCCTCACACCGTGTGAGGGCGTTCCGTAGGGGTCGTCATGTTCACCATCGGAGACTTCGCCCGGCACGGGCGGGTGTCGGTCCGGATGCTGCGCCACTACGACGCCATCGGACTGCTGCGCCCGGCCCGGGTCGACCCGCACACGGGCTACCGCTTCTACACGGCGGACCAGCTCGCCCTGCTCAACCGTGTCATCGCGCTCAAGGACCTCGGCTTCACCCTCGAACAGGTGGGGTCGATCCTCGACGAGCGGATCGCCGCGGACGAGCTGCGGGGCATGCTGCGTCTGCGCAGGGCCGAGCTGGAAGCGGCCCTCGCCGAGGCGCGGGCACGGCTCACCCAGGTCGGCGCGAGGCTCCTGGCCATCGAGAGCGAGGGACGCATGTCCGTCCAGGACGTCGTCGTCAAGAAGATCCCCGCCGTTCGCGTCGCCGAACTGAGCGGCGTCGCCGCGAGCTTCGGCCCGCAGGACATCGGGCCGGTGATCGGCCCCCTGTTCGAGGAGCTGTGCGGCCGTCTCGAAGCGGCCGGGATCACCGGGTTCGGCCCGGGGATCGCGGTCTACGAGGACACCGGCGAGGGCGACGGCTCGGTCCTGGTGCGCGCGGCCATGACGGTGCCCGAGGGCACGGCCGTGCCGGGCGTCGAGGTGCGCGTCCTGCCGGGCGTCGAGGAGGCGGCGACCGTCGTCCACCGGGGCCCGATGGACGACATCCTGCCGACCGCGCAGACCCTGGCCCGCTGGATCGGGACCAACGGCTACGCGTCCCTGGGCTACGCCCGCGAGCTGTACCTGGAGTGCCCCGAGGACCGGTCCCGCTGGGTGACGGAACTCCAGGAGCCGATCGGCCGCGCCTGACGGGACGGGCGGGGCCGGGCCGGGGTCCCGGCCCCTCAGCCCCGCAGGGCCTTTCGCAGTCGTAGTGCCTGGCGGGCCAGGCGGCGGACCTGGGGGTGGCGGGGGATCGGGAGGCCGCCGGGGAGGCCGAGGACGGTGAGGCGGCGGCGGGTGAAGTGGTGCCGGGTGCGCTCGGCGAGCGGGCCCGACAGATGCCGTACGGCGGACGCGCGCAGCTCCGGTCTGATCCTCGGCTGCATCGCGAAGCCGACCGCCGCGACCAGGTCGTTCAGCTGCTCCGTGCCGAGAGCGGCGCCGCCGTCCGTCTCCAGTGGCGGGACGACCGCGTCCACGACCGTCAGGGGCACCCGGTTGCTGTTCTGGAACGGGGCCAGCCGCTCCAGGAGCGTCCGCGTCCCGACCCGGGCGACCGGCAGCCCGTAGAAGGTCATGGCGGTCAGCAGCGCGGTCGAGAAGCAGCCGACGACCAGCGCGGGCCGCAGCTCGCGGTAGAGGACCTCGGCCAGGACCGGCCGGTGTTCGACCGTCAGCTCGGCGCCCAGCTCCGCCGCCGCCCGCACCAGCGCCTCCGACCAGGCGTCGGGGGCCGTCGGGTGCGGTTTGAAGACGAGCTTCCGGTGGCCCCGGGCCACCGCGCCCCGCACCATCCGCAGGTGCAGCTCCTCCTCCTCGGCGGCGCTCAGCAGGTCCAGGGCCGCGAGGTACTGGCCGAGGAGCAGCGCGGGCCCGTCGGCCCGGCCCGCCGGGGCGGGGGGCCCCGACAGCTCGGCGACGCACCGGAGGAACGCCTCCGTGGGTACGGGCTCCGGCACCGCCCCGAACTCGGCGAGCAGCAGCGGGTCGAGCCCGGGGACGAGGTCCAGGTGGAGCAGTCGCCCGACGCGCCCGCCGATCAGCGGGTCGATCTTGTTGCGGGTCGGCCCGTAGCTCATCAGACCGTCCGCGTAGACGGTGAGGGGCGCGTCCGGCAGCAGTTGCGCGAGCGCCAGCGCGGGCGTCACCTGGATCGATTCGAGGACCAGCTCGACCCGGTCGTCGCCGAGCCGCCAGAGCGCGCGGAGGTACCGCTGGAGCATCGGCAGGTCCCCGGGCCTGGGGGTCCAGCCGGCCGGATGGAGCGGGGAGATCGTCTCGTTCCAGGAGAGGACGGAGTCGAACCGGCCGCGCAGCCGGTCGAAGCCCTCGGCCCGGTCGAGCGGCGGGGTGGTCTCGGGGACGGCCGCGTTGTTGGTGACGAGCAGGATGCGCCGGTGGGCCGGACCGAAGCGGTCGCTGTCGAGGGCGGCGGCGAGCGTCACGGCCCCGTACAGGGTGGAGGCGCAGAAGATCTGGGTGGTCCCGCGGGCCCTCATGCGGCCACCTCCGGGGCGCCCGTGCCCGTACCGGCGCCGCCCGTGCCCGTTTCCGTACCGGCACCCGGGTCTGTGCCCGTACCGACGCCCGTACCCGTACCCGTACCGGCGCCTGCCGCGCCGCCCGGTGCGGGCGGCGGGGCCGGGCGCCGTCGGCGCAGTCTGCGGAGCATCGTGGCCCGGTCGCCGCCCATCGCGGCCAGTGCCTCGTCGAGCACGTCCTGCGGCATCCGCCGCAGCGCGCCCGCGCTCATCGACCTCAGTGTCCGGGCCACCCCGGGCTCGAACCGCCCGGCGGAAGCGATGTGATGGGAGATCACCGCGCAATACGTGCGGACGGCTTTCGGGAGAAGCAGCTCCGCGTCCTTGTCCTTCGCCGTCTCCGCGATCACCTGGTCGAACGCGCGGATGAAATCCAATTGCCGTACGTCCCCGATCTGGGTGAGCGAGGTCGCCACTCCGCGCCGGTAGAACACACCGAGTTCGCCGATCGCCGCGAACGATTCCGCCTCGCGGTGCAGCCGCCAGATCCACGGCCGGTCCTCCGCCGTCCGCAGCCCGTGCGGGAAGTGCAGCAGCCCCCGGTCGAGGAGCCGCCGGTGGTAGATCCCGGCCCAGGCGTACGGATAGTCCACGGAGGTCGTCCGGTGCGCGGGCAGGATCGCGTCCCGGGGGTCAAGCACCTCGGCCCGGCGGGGGACCGGCGCCCGGCGGACCGTACGGCTGCGGCCCGTGACCGTGACGTGGTCGGTCCGCAGGAAGTCGCAGCCCAGCTCCTCGGCGGCGGCGACCAGCCGCCCGTAGTAGCCGGGCGCCAGCCAGTCGTCGCCGTCCAGGAAGGTGACGTACCGGCCCCGGGCGGCGTCGAGACCGGTGTTCCTGGCGGTGGCCAGGCCCTCGTTGCGCTCGTGTCTGATCAGGACGGCACCCGGGACCTCGCGCGCGGCCCGTTCGAGGAGCCGGGGGGTCCCGTCCGAGGAGCAGTCGTCGACCAGCAGGAACTCGAAGTCCTCCCGGGCGTTGGCCCGCAGGCTCGTGAGGGTGTCGGGGGCGTATGTCTGCACGTTGAAGAACGGCACGACGACGGAGAGCTTGACCACCCGGCCGACGCTAGGCGCCGCCCCGGCATTCCCACCGACCGCCGGGAAACCACGCGGTGAACACCAGGAGACGGACCGCTTAACCGCCTTTCCCGTTAAGCGGGAACCAGTTCCGTGAAGCCCGGAAGGCGACCCGCTTCAACGGGCGGAGAGGCGCTGTTCACCCTTTGTTGCAGCCCAGTTGGGCCGAAGAGCGGAATGCCCTTCTAGCGTCCTCGACGTGCCAGCAAGTACCAGAGAAACGGTACGGACCGCCGTACTCGCGGATTCCGACACCCGGTGGAAATGGGGCGCCCTCACGGCGCGCCGGATCACCCCGGCGACCGTCGAACCCACCGGGTTCGTCCTGCGCGGACGCGCCACCCCCACCGCCCGCCAGCTCACCGAGACCGGGGTGTCCGACACCGCCCCGCGCGAGGTGACGGGCGCGGAGTTCCTCCGCGAGGTGCGGGACGCGGAGGCGCGCGGCGAGGGGTACGACGTGGTGGTCCTCGCCCTCGTCGGCGGCGCCGTACGGGCCCTCCTCCAGGGCCTCGCCGACCTCGGCCTCACCCGGCGCCCCGTGATCGTCACCGGCTATGTCGGCGTCGTCTACGAGAAGCTCACCGACGGGCTGCTGCTCCGGCACGGCGCCGATGTGGTCCTCGCCAACTCCCGTCACGACGCGGAGCGTTTCCGCGCCGTCTACGAGGGCGTGGGCGCCAGTGCCGAACCGGTCGTGGAGGCCGCGCTGCCCTTCCTCGGCGGCGCCCCCCACACCCCCGAGGAGGGCCGCGACACCCTGGTCTTCGCCGCCCAGCCGTCCGTGCCCGCCACCCGCGCCGAACGCGCCTACGTCCTGCGCCGCCTCGTCGGGCACGCCCGCCTCCACCCGGGCCGCGAGGTCCTCCTCAAGCTCCGCTCCAAGCCGGGCGAACACACCACGCACCTGGAGGAGTTCCCGTTCCAGAAGCTGGTCCGCGAACTCGACGCGCCCGCCAACTTCCGCCTGGTGTACGGGCACATGGGTGAAGTCCTCGACCGCACCGACCTCCTGGTCACCGTCTCCTCCACGGCCGCCCTCGAAGCGCTCCACCGGCGCGTCCCCACCGCGGTCCTCACCGACCTCGGGGTGCGCGAGGCGCTCGGCAACCACCACTTCGTCGGCTCCGGCCTGCTGACCTCCTTCGACCTGCTCGACCGGGGCCTGGTCCCGGCCCCCGACGAGAGCTGGCTGGCCCGGCAGGGCGTGGCCGCCGACACCCCGTACGAAGCCGCCTTCGACGCGGCCCGCGAGCGGGTCGCCGCGCTCCTGGCGCTGCCCGCGCCGCCCCCGGTCACCCCCTACTACACGGCGGAGACCGCCCCCGGCTACCTGCCCGGCGTCCTCGCCCGCCACCGCCTGGACGTCACCGCGCCCGAGCCCCGCGAGAGCGGGCTGCGCCGGGTCGTCCGGGAGGCGGCGCGGGGCGCCTACCGGCAGGGCGTGCAGCGCGTCGCCCCCGTCATCCGCCGCCTGGGAGAACTCTGATGAGCGCCACCACAGCACCGGCCGACCAGCCGCGCCCGGGCACGTCCCACCGGCCCGCCGCACCGGCCGAGCAGCCGCCCCGGGACCGGACCGCGTCCCACCGGCCCGCCGCGCCGACCGACCAGCCGCGCCCGGCCGCCACCGCACCCCACCGGCCCGCCCCGGCAGCCGACGAGCACCGGCCCGTCACCGCCACCGACGAGCACCGGCCGACCCCCGCCACCACCCCCGGGGCCCACCGGCCCGCCGCGCCCCCCACCGTCCTCGCCGTCATCCCCGCGCGCGGCGGCTCCAAGGGCGTCCCCGCCAAGAACCTCGCCCCCGTCGCCGGAGTGCCCCTGGTGGCCCGCGCCGTCCGCGCCTGCCTCGGCGCCCGGCCCGTCACCCATGTCGTCGTCTCCACCGACGACCCGGGCATCGCCGCCGCCGCCCGCGACGCCGGAGCCGAGGCCGTCCGCCGCCCCGCCGGGATCGCGGGCGACACCGCCACCAGCGAAGCCGCCGTCCTGCACGCCATGGACGCCTTCGAGGCCACCCACGGGCGCCCGGCCGACGTGGTCCTCCTCGTCCAGTGCACCAGCCCCTTCCTCACCCCCGCCGAAGTCGCCGAGACCGCCGGCCGCGTCACCTCCGGCGCCGCCGACACCGCCTTCACCGCCGCCCCGGCCCACGGCTTCCTGTGGCGCGACACCGTCGAGGACGGCGCCACCGGCGTCAACCACGACAAGGCGCACCGCCCCCGCCGCCAGGACCGGGAGGCCGAGTACCTGGAGACCGGCGCCGTCTACGCCATGGCCGCGCCCGGCTTCCGCACCCACCGGCACCGCTTCTTCGGCCGCACCGCCCTCGTCGTCACCGACCCCGCCCGGGTCCTGGAGATCGACGACCCGCACGACCTGGCCCGCGCCCGCGCCCTCGCGCCGCTGCTCGACGTCCCGGCCACCCCCGGCTTCGCCGACGTCGACGCCGTCGTGCTCGACTTCGACGGCACCCAGACCGACGACCGGGTCCATCTGGACGCCGAGGGACGCGAGTTCGTATCCGCGCACCGGGGCGACGGCCTCGGCATCGCCGCCCTGCGCCGCGCCGGACTGCCCGTCCTCATCCTCTCCACCGAGCAGAACGCCGTCGTCGCCGCCCGCGCCCGCAAGCTCAAGATCCCCGTCCTGCACGGCATCGACCGCAAGGACCGGGCCCTCAAGGAGTGGTGCGACGCCGAGGGCATCGACCCCCAGCGCGTCCTCTACGCCGGTAACGACGTCAACGACCTGCCCTGCTTCCGCCTCGTCGGCTGGCCCGTCGCGGTGAGCAGCGCCCATGACTCCGTACGGGCCGCAGCCCGCGCGGTCACCGTCACCCCGGGCGGCTCCGGAGCGATCCGCGAGATCGCCGCCTGGCTCCTCGGACCCGAGCTCGACACCCCCGAATCCTAAGGAAGAGCACCATGAGCACCCGTCTGCGCACCCTCGGCGACAAGACCGCCGGTCCGGGCCGTCCCGTCTACGTCACCGGCGAGATCGGCATCAACCACAACGGCGACCTGGACAACGCCCTCGCCCTCATCGACGTCGCCGCCGAGGCGGGCTGCGACGCCGTCAAGTTCCAGAAGCGCACCCCGGAGATCTGCACCCCGCGCGACCAGTGGGACATCGAGCGGGACACCCCCTGGGGCCGGATGACGTACATCGACTACCGCCACCGCGTCGAGTTCGACGAGGCCCAGTACCGCGCCATCGACGAGCACTGCCGCGAGCGCGGCATCGACTGGTTCGCCTCCCCGTGGGACACCGAGGCCGTCGCCTTCCTGGAGAAGTTCGACGTCCCCGCCCACAAGGTCGCCTCCGCCTCCCTCACCGACGACGAGCTGCTGCGCGAACTGCGCGCCACCGGCCGCACCGTCATCCTCTCCACCGGCATGTCCACCCCGGCCCAGATCCGCCACGCGGTCGAGGTCCTCGGCAGCGCCAACATCCTGCTCTGCCACGCCACCTCCACCTACCCGGCCAAGGCCGAGGAGCTGAACCTGCGCGTCATCCAGACGCTCCAGGAGGAGTACCCCAACGTCCCGATCGGCTACTCCGGCCACGAGACCGGCCTCCAGACCACCCTCGCGGCCGTCGCCCTCGGCGCCGCCTTCGTCGAGCGCCACATCACCCTCGACCGCGCCATGTGGGGCTCCGACCAGGCCGCCTCCGTCGAGCCGGGGGGCCTCCAGCGCCTCGTCCGCGACATCCGCGCCATCGAGGCCGCCCTCGGCGACGGCGTCAAGAAGGTCTACGAGTCGGAGCTCGGCCCGATGAAGAAGCTCCGCCGGGTCCAGGGCCTCGTCGCCGCATGACCGGGCAGCTGGCGTTCGTCGAGAGCCCGGTCCAGCTCCTCAACGTCCTGGAATGGGCGCACACCCGGGCCACGGCCACGGGCGCGCCCACCGCCGCGCAGGCCGGTCCTCCCCCCGGGGAGTCCGGCCCCGCGTCCGCCGTACGGGCCCTCCGCCCGACGGACGCCACCACCCCCGGGACGGCGCCCGCCGCCGCGCCCGGACCCACGGTCGTCGTGCTCTCGCCGACCGACCCCATGTCGCGGGGCCAGCTGCGCCGGATGGCCCAGCTGGCCCGCGACGAGGGCCTCACCGTCCACTGGCAGGAGGCCAGGGGAGGCAGGGGCGCGCTGGCCCGCACCCTGCGGGAACTGGCCGGTCCGCTGCGCGCGGCGGAGCGGGTGATCATCGGCGACCCGTTCTCCCGGTACGTCCAGCTGCTCCTGACGCTCTTCGCCCCCCGGCATCTGACGGTCGTCGACGACGGCACCGCCACCATGGAGTTCGCCGCCCAGCTCGGCCGGGGCGAACGCCTGGTGCGCTGGCACCGCAAGGGCAGCCTCGGCCCGCGCGAACTGCTCCTGGCCCCGGTGACCTCGCTGGCCCGGCGGCGCCTCGCCCCCGCCGGGAGCCGTACGGTCGAGATCTTCACCTCGCTGCCCGTGGAGGCTCCGGAGGGCGTCACGGTCACCGGGAACTCCTTCGCCTGGACCCGCTCCCGGTTCGGGCCGCCGCTGCTGACCGGCGGCGCGGACCTGGTGGGCACCTCCCTGGTGGAGACGGGGGTGGTGGACGCCGGCCACTACGACCGGGTGGTCGGCGAACTCGCCCGCGCGCACGGCGCCACCCGCTACTTCGCGCACCGCAGGGAGAGCGCGGAGAAGCTGCACCGGATCGCGGTCGGGACGGGCCTCCAGGTGGTCAGGCCCGATCTGCCGCTGGAGCTGATCGCCCGCCGGGGGCCCATCGGCCGTACGGTCGTCAGCTTCCCGTCCACGGTCGTGCACACCCTGCCGCTGGCCCTCGCGGGGACCGGGGTGAAGGTCGCCGTCTGCGAGATAGCGCCCGAGTGGCTGCGGGAGACCGCCTCGCCGCGCGCGCGGGGCTTCCTGTCCGGGGTGGCGGGGACGGCGGCCCAGGAGGTCGACCGGCTCACCTCACGGGCGACGGGCCCGGCCGACCGGCTCGAATTCGGCTGAGCGTACCCACAAGGAGTGACCTTCATACCTGCCAAACCGAGAATCTTTCCCCTAAGGGGCTGAACTTTTCGTGATCAACGGGCAGTTGGCCCTGCCGGAGGCATACCCTTCAAAGGGTGAACCAGTTGAAGTCCCGTGAGCCAGGCTCCGTCACCCTGCCCGGAACGCTGTCCGAGGACCTGCGCGTCGAACTGATCGCGTTCCGCAGGGACTTGCACATGCACCCCGAGCTGGGGAACCAGGAGTTCCGTACGACCGCCGCGCTCAAGGCGCGCCTCGAGGCGGCCGGTCTCGCGCCGAAGGTGCTGCCGGGCGGCACCGGGCTCATCTGTGACATCGGCACCCCGGACCGCGACCGGCCCATGCTCGCGATCCGCGCCGACCTCGACGCCCTGCCCATCCCGGACGTCAAGACGGTCGCCTACCGCTCGACCGTGGCCGACCGCGCGCACGCCTGCGGACACGACGTGCACACCACCACCGTCCTCGGCGCCGGTCTCGTCCTGGCCGGGCTCGACCGGCAGGGCCTCCTCCCGGCGGCCGTACGGCTCCTCTTCCAGCCCGCCGAGGAGATCCTCCCGGGCGGCGCCGCCGACGCGGTCGAGGCGGACGTCCTGGACGGGGTCGGCCGGATCATCGCCGTCCACTGCGACCCCCGGGTCGACGCGGGCAGGATCGGGCTGCGGCCCGGTCCCATCACCTCGGCCTGCGACCGGCTCGAAGTGACCCTGGCCGGTCCCGGCGGCCACACCGCCCGCCCGCACCTCACCACCGACCTCGTCACCGCCGCCGCCCGGGTCGCCACCGACGTCCCCGCCGTCCTGGCCCGCCGGGTGGACGCCCGCTCCGGCCTCTCGGTCACCTGGGGCCGGATCGAGGCGGGCCACGCCTGCAACGTCATCCCGCAGCACGCCGAGCTGTCCGGCACCGTCCGCTGCCTCGACCTGCCCACCTGGCGGGAGGCGCCCGACCAGATCCACGCGGCCATCGACGAGGTCGCGGCCCTGCACCGGGCGAAGTCCACCGTCACCTACGTCCGGGGCGTCCCCCCGGTCGTCAACGACCCGGCCGTCACCGAACTGCTCCGCGACGCGATGACCGCCCGGTGCGGTCCGTACGCGATCGAGGACACCGAGCAGAGCCTCGGCGGCGAGGACTTCTCCTGGTACCTGGAGCACGTCCCCGGCGCCATGGCCCGCCTCGGCGTCCGCACCCCCGGCGACACCCGGGTCCGCGACCTGCACGCGGGGGACTTCGACGTGGACGAGCGCTGCATCGGGACGGCCGTGGAGCTCTTCACGGCGGCGGCCCTGCTCGACGCCACCCCTGAGCCCTGAGCCCACCGCCCCCACTGCCGCCCCCTGCCCCCGTGCCTCCGGAGACTCCCGCCGGGGCACGGGGCACGGGGCACGGGGCACGGGGCACGAGGCACGAGGCACGGGGCGAGCGGTACGGGGCAAGGGGCGAGCGGCACGGGGCACAGGCGCGAGGCCGGAGCCCCGCCGCCATCGGGAGCCGTACACCCCCGGCCCCGACCCGTACACCCCTCTTCACCCCCTCCCACCGGCCCGAACGCCCCCGCCCCGCCCCTCTCGGCCGTCCGGGCCAACACATGGCGTGTTCTCGACGGTGGCCCGGACCGGCCGCCCCGCCGGGCGATATAACCGGCTGTGCCGGGCCGAACGCCCCCGGTGGCCTTTCCCCGGCAGGCTTGCGACGATCCGATAACGACTCATGAACGGGTCTTTAACTGACATCTACGCGCGTTACGATCGCCGCGAAACCAGCGCCGGAAGAGGCGCTTTCGGTCAGTCTCGAAGGGACCATCCTCTTGCGCCGGATCACCAGGATCACGACCGTGGGCATCGCCTCTGCCGCGCTCGCCCTCACCGCCACCGCCTGTGGCAAGTCTTCGTCGGACGCCGGTTCGTCCCCGAGCTCCTCCTCGAAGGCCGGCAAGGCCGCCATCGCGTACGACATCGGCGGCCGTGGCGACCAGTCCTTCAACGACGCCGCCTACGCGGGCCTGAAGAAGGCCGAGGACGAGCTCGGCGTCAAGGGCGCCGAGGCCGAGCCGTCGGCCGGCGAGGGCGACGCCGACAAGGTGCAGCGCCTCACCTCGCTGGCCCGCGCCGGGAACAACCCGGTCATCGGCGTCGGCTTCGCCTACGCCCCGGCCATCGAGAAGGTCGCCAAGCAGTTCCCGAAGACCACCTTCGGCATCATCGACGACACCTCGGTCACCGGCGCGAACATCGCCAACCTCGTCTTCAACGAGGAGCAGGGCTCCTACCTGGCCGGCGTCGCCGCCGCCAAGGCGTCCAAGACCGGCACGGTCGGCTTCATCGGCGGTGTCGAGGTTCCGCTGATCAAGAAGTTCGAGGCGGGCTTCGCCCAGGGCGTCAAGGACACCAACCCCAAGGCGAAGGTGCTCACCCAGTACCTGACCCAGCCGCCGAACTTCGACGGCTTCGCCAAGCCCGACCTCGGCAAGGCCGCCGCGCAGGGCCAGCTCGACAAGGGCGCCGACGTGATCTACGCCGCCGCCGGTCTGGCCGGTTCCGGCTCCATCGAGGCCGCCGCCAACGCGGGCAAGTGGGCCATCGGCGTCGACTCCGACCAGTACAACCAGGCGGGTCTGGCCAAGTACAAGGACCGCATCCTGACCTCGGTCACCAAGGACGTCTCCGACTCGGTCTTCAACCTGGTCAAGTCGGTCAAGGACGGCAAGCCCGAGTCCGGTGAGGTCCGCTACGGCCTCGCCACGGACGGCGTCGGCCTGGCCGACTCCAACCCGGCGTACACGAAGATGACCGACGTCATCGCCGCCGTGGACAAGGCGAAGAAGGACATCGTCGACGGCAAGATCACGGTCAAGACCGCTCCGTAAGGACGCAGGTCACGACCTTGAGCCCGAGGGCCCGGCCCCAGTGGCACGCCACTGGATCCGGGCCCCGGTCCCATTCCCGTACGGATTTTCACTTTTCGGCAGCGCTACGCGTGTAGATGTCTCCCTGGCACGATAACTTCGCCCCGCCCCGCCCTGCCCTCCCCGCTCCCACTCCTTCCGGCCAAGGAGAGTGCGTCATCAACGCGTCCAGCCCCCCTGCCGTCGAACTGCACGGCATCACCAAGCGATTCCCCGGCGTCATCGCCAACAGGGACATCGCCATCACGGTCCGCAAGGGCACCGTGCACGCCCTCATCGGCGAGAACGGCGCCGGCAAGTCGACCCTCATGAAGATCCTCTACGGCATGCAGAAGCCGGACGAGGGCACCATCGCCGTCGACGGCGAGCAGGTCACCTTCTCCAGCCCCGGTGACGCCATCGCGCGCGGCATCGGCATGGTGCACCAGCACTTCATGCTCGCCGACAACCTCACCGTCCTGGAGAACGTGGTCCTCGGCGGCGAGAAGCTGTACGGCATCGGAGCCAAGGCGCGGAAGCGGATCAGGGAGATCTCCGACGCGTACGGCCTCGGGGTCCGCCCCGACGCCCTCGTCGAGGACCTCGGCGTCGCCGACCGGCAGCGCGTGGAGATCCTCAAGGTCCTCTTCCGGGGCGCGAAGATCCTCATCCTCGACGAGCCCACCGCCGTCCTCGTCCCGCAGGAGGTCGACGCGCTCTTCGACAACCTGCGCGAGCTCAAGGCGGAGGGCCTCACGGTCATCTTCATCTCGCACAAGCTGGGCGAGGTCCTGAAGGTCGCCGACGACATCACCGTCATCCGGCGCGGCACCACCGTCGGCACCGCCGACCCGAAGACCGCCACCACCAAGCAGCTCGCCGAGCTGATGGTCGGCAGCGAACTGCCCTCCCCCGAGACCCGCGAGTCGACCGTCACCGACGTGCCGATGCTCCAGGTCGAGAACCTGACGCTGGTCGAGAGCGGCGGCTCCGGTGCCCCGCTGACCAGCGCCGCCCCCGCCGACCCGGCGCGGGCCCTGGACGTGCACGAGGAGGTCGCCGTCGGCCGCAAGCTCCTCGACGACATCTCCCTCACCATCCACAAGGGCGAGATCCTGGGCATCGCGGGTGTCGAGGGCAACGGCCAGACCGAGCTGATCGAAGCCCTCATGGGCATGGCGACCCCCGACGCGGGTGTCATCAGCCTCGACGGCGTCGACATCTCCAAGGTGTCCGTGCGCAAGCGCCGCGAGGGCGGCATCGGCTACATCCCCGAGGACCGGCACCGCCACGGCCTGCTCCTGGACTCCCCGCTCTGGGAGAACCGCATCCTCGGTCACGTCACCGAGGCGCCCAACTCCCGGCGCGGCATCCTCGACCCCAAGGCCGCCCGCCAGGACACCGAGCGGATCGTGCGCGAGTACGACGTGCGCACCCCCGGCATCGACGTCACCGCCGCCTCGCTGTCCGGCGGCAACCAGCAGAAGCTGATCGTCGGCCGCGAGATGAGCCACGGCCCCAAGTTCCTGATCGCCGCCCACCCCACCCGCGGTGTGGACGTCGGCGCGCAGGCGCAGATCTGGGACGCGATCCGGGACGCCCGCCGCGACGGCCTCGCGGTGCTGCTGATCTCCGCGGACCTCGACGAGCTGATCGGTCTCTCCGACACCCTCCGGGTCATGTACCGCGGCAGGCTCGTCGCGGACGCGGACCCCGCCACCATCACGCCCGAGGAGCTGGGCTCCGCCATGACCGGTGCGGCCTCCGGCCACCTCGAAGGCGCCGAAGAGCAGTCCGAGCAGCCCGAAGACGGTGACGCCCGATGATGAAAATCGACAAGGACAAGCTGATCATCGGGGCCGCCGGCCCGGTGCTCGCGCTGGTCTCCTCGTTCGTCCTCACCATGCTGGTGCTGCTCGCGACGGGCCTCGACCCGATCGAGCCGATCCAGCTGATGATCGACAACGCCGGGTACTCGGACATCCAGGTCCTGATCGTCAACCAGACCGGGATCTACTACCTGGCAGCCCTGGCCGTCGCCATCGGCTTCCGGATGAACCTCTTCAACATCGGCGTCGACGGCCAGTACCGCCTCGCCGCGATGGTCTCGGCCGTCGTCGGCGCCTCGGTCTCGCTGCCCGGCCCGCTGCACATCCTGCTCATCGTGCTCGTCGCGGCGCTCACCGGCGCCTTCTGGGCCGGTATCGCCGGTCTCCTCAAGACCACCCGGGGTGTCTCCGAGGTCGTCTCGACGATCATGCTGAACGCCATCGCGACCTCCCTGATCGCCTGGCTGATCCTGCCGAAGAACCTCGGCGTCCAGCCCCCCGGCTCCAACGACCTCACGACCGGCAAGATCGCCGAGTCCGGCTGGTTCCCCGGCATCGACATGGGCCAGGGCAACGGCGAGATCTACGGCTTCACCTTCGTCGCCCTCGCCCTCGGCGTCGTCTACTGGTTCGTCCTCAACCGCACCCGCTTCGGCTTCGACCTGCGCGCCACCGGCGCCAGCGAGTCCGCCGCGCAGGCCAGCGGTGTCGACGCCAAGAAGATGATCCTCACCTCGATGCTGCTCTCGGGCGGTCTCGCCGGTCTCTCCGGGATGCCGACCCTGCTCGGCGACACCCACACGTACAGCCTGTCGTTCCCGGTCGGCGTCGGCTTCACCGCCATCACGATCGCGCTCCTCGGCCGCAACCACCCGGTCGGCATCTTCTTCGCCGCTCTGCTCTTCGCGTTCCTCGACAAGGCGTCCTCGTCGCTGGACGTCGAGGGCTACCCGAAGGAGATCACGCAGATCATGCAGGGCATCATCGTGATCGCCGTGGTCGTCTCCTACGAACTCGTCCGCCGTTACGGCCTCCGTCTCCAGCAGCAGAAGGTCGGCGAGGAGCTCGCCGCAGGCGGCGCCATCAAGACCGACAAGGAGGTCTCGGCATGAGCACCGGCACAGCCACGAAGCCGAGCACCGCGCCCAAGGGCGCCGGGCGCCGCAAGCTCACCCTGCCGTGGATCATGCTGATCGCCGCGGCCGGCCTGGTCCTCTTCTCCCTCGTCCGGGTCATCTCCGGCGCCGACGACCTGACCTCCGTCGGCCAGGTCTCCGGAGCGCTCCAGCTCGCCGTCCCGATCGGTCTCGCCGGTCTCGGCGGTCTGTGGGCCGAGCGCGCGGGCGTCGTCAACATCGGTCTCGAAGGCATGATGATTCTGGGCACCTGGTTCGGTGCCTGGGCCGGATACCAGTGGGGCCCCTGGGTGGGCGTCCTCTTCGGTCTCCTCGGCGGCGCGCTCGGCGGTCTGCTGCACGCGATCATCACCGTCACGTTCAACGTGAACCACATCGTCTCCGGTGTGGCGATCAACATCCTCGCGGTCGGCTTCACCCAGTACCTGTCGAACTTCACGTTCGGCGAGGCCGAGGGCGGCTCCTCCAAGCAGTCCCCGCGCATCGACGAGATCACCCAGATCACGGTCCCAGGGCTGTCGGACTGGCTGGGGAACCTCCAGGGCAAGCACTGGTTCCTGATCTCCGACATCGCCGGGATCCTCGGCGGCCTGGTCACCAACCTGTCGCTGCTGACCGTCGTCGCGCTGCTGCTGATCCCGGGCACCTGGTGGGTCCTGTGGCGCACGGCCTTCGGCCTGCGGCTGCGCTCCTGCGGTGAGAACCCGGTCGCGGCCGAGTCCCTCGGCGTGAACGTCTACAAGTACAAGTACATCGCCGTCACCGCCTCCGGCGCCCTCGCCGGTCTCGGCGGAGCGTTCCTGGCGATCGTCGCCACCGGCATCTACCAGGAGGGCCAGACCGGCGGCCGTGGCTACATCGGCCTCGCCGCGATGATCTTCGGCAACTGGATGCCCGGCGGCATGGCGCTCGGCGCCGGACTCTTCGGCTTCACCGACAGCCTCAAGCTGCGCGGCGGCGCCGAGAACGTCCACGCCCTGCTGCTGCTGGTCGCGGTCCTGCTCGTCCTCGCCGCGGTGTGGCAGCTGTACCGGAAGAAGTACGTGGCCGGCGCGATCTCCGCCGCCTTCTCCGCCGCCTTCTTCCTCTGGTACGCGTTCACCGACCAGGTCCCGAGCCAGTTCGTCGACGCCGCCCCGTACATCACCACCCTGCTCGTGCTGGCCCTGTCGGCCCAGCGCCTGCGGATGCCCAAGGCGGACGGCCTGCCCTACCGGAAGGGCCAGGGCAAGTGACGGACACCCTGGCCGAGGCCGACTGGGAGGCCCTGCGGGTCACGGCCCGCGCGGCCATGGCCCGCGCCTACGCCCCGTACTCGGGGTTCCCGGTGGGCGCGGCGGCCCGGGTCGACGACGGGCGGACGGTCTCCGGCTGCAACGTGGAGAACGCCTCGTTCGGCCTCGCCCTGTGCGCCGAGTGCGGGCTGGTGTCCGCGCTCCAGGCCTCCGGCGGCGGACGGCTGACCCACTTCGTCTGCGTGGACGGCCGGGGCCAGTCCCTGGTGCCGTGCGGCCGGTGCAGGCAGCTCCTGTACGAGTTCGGCGGCCCCGGTCTCGTCCTGGAGACCCCGGCGGGGTTCGTCACCCTGGCCGAGATGCTCCCGCAGGCGTTCGGCCCGGAGCACCTGTCGAAGTAGTACCTCGGAGCGGCCCTTCCGGCACGATGGGAAGGGCCGCTCCTCCTTTCCCCCTTCTATGCGCGTAGAAAGAGGCACCACCATGGACGTCATCTCCGTCATCCGCACCAAGCGGGACAAGGGCGAGCTGAGCCCCGAGCAGATCGACTGGGTCATCGACGCGTACACCCGTGGCACGGTCGCCGACGAGCAGATGTCCGCCCTGGCCATGGCCATCCTGCTGAACGGCATGAACCGCGCGGAGATCGCCCGCTGGACCGCCGCGATGATCGCCAGCGGCGAGCGCATGAACTTCGACGCGCTCTCCCGCCCCACCGCCGACAAGCACTCCACGGGCGGTGTCGGCGACAAGATCACCCTCCCGCTCGCCCCGCTCGTCGCCGCCTGCGGCGCGGCCGTCCCGCAGCTCTCCGGCCGCGGTCTCGGCCACACCGGCGGCACCCTGGACAAGCTGGAGTCCATCCCCGGCTGGCGGGCCCTGCTCTCCAACGAGGAGATGCTGCACGTCCTGGACACCACCGGCGCGGTCATCTGCGCGGCGGGCGACGGCCTGGCCCCCGCCGACAAGAAGCTGTACGCGCTCCGCGACGTCACCGGCACCGTGGAGGCCATCCCGCTGATCGCCTCCTCGATCATGTCGAAGAAGATCGCCGAGGGCACCGGCTCCCTGGTCCTCGACGTCAAGGTCGGCACCGGCGCCTTCATGAAGAACATCGAGGACGCCCGCGAGCTGGCCTCGACGATGGTCGGCCTCGGCACCGACAGCGGGGTGCGGACGGTGGCGCTGCTCACCGACATGTCCACCCCGCTCGGCCTCACCGCGGGCAACGCCCTGGAGGTCCGCGAGTCGGTGGAGGTCCTGGCGGGCGGCGGCCCGGCGGACGTCGTGGAGCTGACGATCGCGCTCGCCCGCGAGATGCTCGACGCGGCCGGGATCAAGGGCGCCGACCCGGCGAAGGCACTGGCCGACGGCTCGGCGATGGACGTCTGGCGCCGGATGATCGCGGCCCAGGGCGGCGACCCGGACGCGGCCCTCCCGGTCGCCCGTGAACAGCACGTGGTGACCGCCCCGTCCTCGGGCGTCCTGACCCGGCTCGACGCGTACGACATCGGCATCGCCGCCTGGCGCCTGGGCGCGGGCCGTGCCCGCAAGGAGGACCCGGTGCAGGCGGGCGCGGGTGTCGAGCTGCACGCGAAGCCGGGCGACACGGTGACGGCCGGGCAGCCGCTGCTGACCCTGCACACGGACACCCCGGAGAAGTTCGACTACGCCCTGAAGTCCCTGGACGCGTCCTGGGACATCGCGGCCGAGGGCACCGGTTTCACCCCGAACCCGATCGTCCTGGACCGCATCGCCTGAGTCCCGTACCCCCGGTGTCCCGGAACCGCCGATGAGTTCCGGGGCGCCGCCCGGTCACAGGGATGTGGACATCAGACAACCGTTCGTCGTGACCCTGACCGCGTGCCCCACCCGGGACGAGGTGGTGCTGCTCTGCGCCGAGCTGGGGGCGGCCCCGCCCGGTGAGGTGGTGTGCGAGGTGAGCGGGCTCGCCCGCGCCGACCTCGCCGCCGTGGACGCCCTGGCCCGGCTGGCACTGGCCGCCGGGCGGCGGGGGCACCGCATCCGTTTCCATGGAGCGGGCCCGGAGCTGCGGGCCCTGCTCCTGCTGACGGGCCTCGACGGGACCCTGGCCACGGAGGACGGGCCGCCGTCCCCGTAGGCCGTCCCCTCCGGAGCCTTCCGGCCCGGAGGGGACGACCCGGTGCCGTCCTCATGCCTCCAGGCGGGCCGGGAGGTCGAAGAGCGGGAACCAGCGCGGGGTGTCCAGGAAGAAGTCCATCCCCGCGACCTTGCCGTCGCGCAGCTCCAGGACGATGAGCGCCCAGGGGCTGAAGCCGCCCTCCGGGTCCGGGTGGTAGTGGGCGAAGGCCGGGGAGCCGTTGGCCACCGTGGGCACCAGCTTCGAGCCGCGGCACACGTCGCCGACGCCCAGCATCCAGCCGACGATGTCGTCGTGACCCTGGAGCCAGAGGTCGTAGGGCGGCATGGTCATGGTCGCGTCCTCGTGGAGGAGCGCGGTCAGGGCCTTCATGTCGTAGCCCTCGAAGGCGGCCACGTACCGCTCCAGGAGGGCCTTCTGCTCCTCGTCCAGCGGGTTCGCCGTGTCCGAGGTGGCCGGTGCCTGCTCGGCGAGGGTGGCGCGGGCCCGCTGGAGGGCGCTGTTCACCGAGGCGACGCTGGTGTCGAGGAGCTCGGCGACCTCGCTGGCCTTCCAGGCGAGCACCTCGCGCAGGATGAGCACCGCCCGCTGCTTGGGCGGCAGGTGCTGGAGGGCGGCGACGAAGGCCAGCCGCACGGTCTCCCGGGAGACGGCCGTCTCCGCCGGGTCCGCGACGGAGGGCAGCACCCGTCCGTCGGGGATCGGCTCCAGCCAGGTGATCTCCGGCTGCTTGACGAGCTGCGCCTGCGCGACCGGGGTCGGTCCGGTCAGGTCCATCGGCCGTGCCCTCCGGTTGCCCGCGTTCAGCGCGTCCAGGCAGACGTTGGTGGCGATCCGGTACAGCCAGGACCGCAGCGAGGAGCGGCCCTCGAAGGATTCGATGGCCTTCCAGGCGCGGACCATGGTGTCCTGCACCGCGTCCTCCGCCTCGAAGGACGATCCGAGCATCCGGTAGCAGTAACCGGTCAGCTCCCTGCGGTACTTGTCGAGTTCGTCGGTCGTCGCGGTCGCTGCGTCACTCATCGGGTCCACACCCCACTCACCCCTCACCGGCACCCGTTCGGTACCGGTGAGAGGGAAGCTACCTCAGCGGACCGACAACGGGGGTCAGGTTCCCGGCTTGCGGCCGTAGACGAAGACGTCGTCACCGTTGCGCAGGAGGTTCCAGTACGCCTTCGCGTCGGCCGGGCGCATGTTGACGCAGCCGGCCGAACCCGGCGGGTTCCACATGGACTTGGTGGTCGAGTGGAACGCCTGCCCGCCGTCGAAGAACTGCGCGTACGGCATCGAGACGTTGTAGAGCGTCGACCAGTGGTTGATGTTCCGCCAGTAGACCTTCTTCGAGCCGGTCCGGGTCTCGCTGCCGTCCTTGCCCGTACGGACCGGGACGGGGCCGAACTTGAGGCGGCTGCCGTCCTGGATCCAGCTCAGCTGACGGGTCAGGTCCACACAGGCGATCCGGCCCCGGTTCGTCGGACACGCGCGGTCCTTGTTGGGGTTGGTCCCCGCCGCCCGCTGCTTGAGCATGGTGTCCATGGTGCGCCAGGTGACCGTCCCGGCGTATCCGGCGCTCGGGGTGATCCCGTGCTTCACCTGGAAGGCCTGGACGGCCTTGCAGTCCGCGAGCGACTGGCGCCCGTCGGCCGTCCGCCCGAGGAACTTCTCGACCTGCTTCTGGTACGGGCCCGCCGTCGCGTTGCAGGACGCCGCCTGCGCCGGTGCCGCGCCGAGCGCGACCGTCACCGGTACCAGCAATGAGGCCATTCCGGCGACCAGGCCGACTCTTTTCCCCGCCCGGCCCACTATCCGCTTCATCTCTGTCAACTCCCCGTTGTGTCCTGTCGGTCAGGACGTCCGGGGGAGCTTCTCAGTTGCGGTCGGAGCGGGGGCAGTTCCGGCGGATTCCCGGCGGAGAACCGGTCGGGATCCGTCCGGATTCAGCAGGGCGCCGCGAGCTGGAGCCGACGCGCCGCGGTGCGGGCGCTGAGGCTGCCGTACAGCGTGACCGACACGACGCCGAGGACCGCGACGAGACCGATGACGACGGTGCCCGCCCAGCCGCCCGCGTGGAAGGCGACCGCGCCGAGCGTGCCGCCGACGCTGCTGCCCAGGTAGTACGCCGACTGGTAGAGCGCCGAGGCCTGCGCGCGGCCCGTCCTGGCCGTACGGCTCACCGAGGAGGAGGCGACGGCGTGGCCCGCGAAGAAACCGGCCGTGATCAGGACCAGGCCCGCGAGGACCGGGACCAGCGAGTCGGCGAGCGACAGGAGCAGACCGGCGGCGGTGGTGGAGACCGCCAGGTACAGCGCCCCGCGCCGGCCGAGCCGCCCGACGAGCCGTCCGGCCGCCGCCGAGGAGACCGTACCGACCAGGTAGACCAGGAAGATCGAGCCGATGACCCCCTGCGGCAGCGAGAACGGGGCCTCCACCAGGCGGTAGCCGATCACGGTGTAGACCGCGCCGAAGACCGTCATGAACAGGGCGCCGATCACGTACAGCCGCATCAGCAGCGGGTCCGCGAGATGGGTCCGGACGGTCCGCGCGAGCGCCTTCGGGTTCAGGGTGCCGGGGGTGAAGTGCCGGGCCTTCGGCAGCAGCGCGCGGAACGCCAGCGCGCACAGCAGGGAGGTCACGCCGACGGCGGCCAGACCGGCCCGCCAGCCCCACAGCTGGGCCACCCAGCTGGTCACCAGCCGGCCGCTCATCCCGCCGATCGAGTTGCCCGCGACGAACAGGCCGATCGCGGCGATCAGCGCCCGGGGCCGCACCTCCTCGGCGAGGTACGCCATCGCGGAGGCCGGGAGCCCGGCGAGCGCCGCGCCCTGGAGGGCGCGCAGCGCGATCAGCGACTCCAGGTTCGGGGCGAGCGGCACGAGGAGCGCCAGCACGACCGCGGCGGTCAGGGAGGCGGTCATCATCGCCCGTCGCCCGAAGCGCTCCGAGAGGGCGCTGAGCGGCAGGACGAGGAGGGCGAGGGCGCCGGTGGCGGCGGAGACCGTCCAGGAGGCGGCGGAGGCGGTGGCGCCGAACTCGGCGGAGATCGCCGGGAGGAGGGCCTGCGTGGAGTAGAGGAGGGCGAAGGTGGCGAGGCCCGCGGCGAAGAGCGCGAGGCTCGCACGGCGGAAGGCGGGCGTGCCCGGGGCGAGGCGGGTGTCGGCGGCGGGGTCGGCGGACGCGGTGGAGGCGGCCGCCTCGGTACTGACGGAAGGCATGTCACGAACGTAGGACGCACGGTTTCATGCGTCCAATGCACGGATCTGCTGTAATCGATCCCATGGCGCATGAGTACAGGTCAGGGCCTCGGCTGTCACCGAACAGTAACGAAGAAGACATGGGACTGCTGCTCGCGCCCCGGCTCGCGTACTTCGCCGCCGTCGCCCGGCACGAGCACGTGACCCGGGCCGCCGCCGAGATGGGCGTCCCGCAGTCGACGCTCTCCCGGGCCGTGGCCCGGCTGGAGGAGGACCTCGGCGTCACCCTCTTCGCCCGGCGCGGCCGCACGGTCTCCCTCACCCCGGCGGGCCGCCGCTTCCTCACCGCCGCCGACCGGGCGCTCGCCGAGGTGGAACGGGCCGCCGACACCGTACGGGCCGACGCCGACCCGACGGCCGGGCGGGTGGCCTTCGGCTTCCTCCACACCATGGGCTCCGAGACCGTCCCCGCGCTCATCCGGGCCTTCCGCGTCGACCACCCGCGCATCCGCTTCACTCTCGTCCAGAACTACGGCGAGGCCATGATCGAGCGGCTCAGGGCCGGTGACCTCGACCTCTGTCTGACCTCCCCGGTGCCCGACGCCCCCGATCTGGTCGGCCGCCGCCTCGACGAGCAGCGGCTGCGGCTCGTCGTCCCCGACGACCACCGGCTCGCGGGCCGCCGGAGGGTCCGCCTCGCCGAGGCGGCCGACGAGACCTTCGTGACCCTGGAACCGGGGTACGGGCTCCGCCGCATCACCGACGACCTGTGCGCGGAGGCGGGCTTCAGGCCCCGGATCGCCTTCGAGGGCGAGGAGGCCGAGACCCTGCGCGGGCTGGTCGCCGCCGGGCTCGGCGTCGCCCTGCTGCCGCCGCCCGCCGTGCCCCGCCCCGGGGTCGTCGAGCTGACCGTCACGGCCCCCCGCGCGGTCCGCGAGATCGGCGTCGCCTGGCTCGACGGGCATCCGGACACCGCCCCCGTCGCCGCCTTCAAGAAGTTCCTGCTGGGCAGGCGCGGCCGGCTGCTGCCGAAGGAACCCTCCCCTCCGGGGCGCGCCACAGAGGAGCCCTCACCTCCGGCGTGAGCCGCCGAAGCCCGCCGCGAGCGGCATCCGCAGCCCCAGTGGCGGGGGAGCGGCCATCGCGTCCGTCAGCGGCCGGGCGACCGGCCGGGCGAAGAGGGCGCCGAGGACGAAGTCGGCGGCGAGCGCCCGGACCTCGGCCGCGTACTGGCGCAGCGCGTGCCCGTCCGAGTGCACCTCGAACCGGCAGGTGTCCCGGTTGGCCTTCTTCGCCCGCTCGGCGAACCGGAACGACAGCTCCGGGTCGCTCCTGGCGTCGTAGGTGCCGTGCACGAGGAGCACCCGTCGCCCCACGAGCTGCCGTACGGGCTCCGGCTCGGCCGCCATGTCGTCCTCCGGCAGCCACGGGGCCAGCCCCAGCACCGCGCCGACCGCGTCGTGCCCGGCGGCCCGCAGCGCCGCCCGCGCGCCCAGGCCGTGTCCGACGAGACAGACCGGGACGTCCCCGTACCGGCGCACCGCCTCCGCGACCGCCCAGGAGGCGTCCCGCGCGAGAGCGGCGTCCGTCCCGTTCCAGCCGCGTCCCCGGTAGCGCACCACGTGCGCCACCAGACCGTCGTCCCGGCCCGCGCGGACCAGCGCGCGCCCCAGCGGCAGCAGCGCCGCGTGGGCCCGCGCGGAGGCGCCCCGGCCCGACACCGGCTCGCCGTCCGGCAGGAGCAGCGCCACGCCTCCCGCCGACGTGGTCCGGGAACCGCCAACGGGCCGACCGAGCCGGGGTCTCCGTGCGTCGGGCGGCCCCACGAGTGCGAAGTGCGCCATGACAGAACAGTCTCAGAAGCCGAGGTGTACACCAGTCGTACGCGCGGTCTCTGTTACGTATCGTCCGGTCAGCGAACGCCCGTACCGCTCAAGGGTGTTCGAATCAGGACACGTACCCGGTCGCGCGCGGACACCGGGGACGGGCGGCCGGAGGGAAGGACGGCGGCGCGGACCCCGCGCCACGGGGCGCGCTCTACGCGCGTAGGCGCTAGAGTGCGGAAATGACGAGCCAGACACCCAGCGTCCCCACCGGGGACCAGATCCGGCGCGCGCCGAAGGTGCTCCTCCACGACCACCTCGACGGCGGACTGCGCCCCGGCACGATCATCGAACTCGCCCGGGAGCAGGGCTACGGGCAGCTCCCCGAGACGGAGCCCGACAAGCTCGGCGTCTGGTTCCGCGAAGCGGCCGACTCCGGTTCCCTGGAGCGGTACCTGGAGACCTTCGCGCACACCTGCGCCGTCATGCAGACCCGGGACGCCCTTGTCCGCGTGGCCGCCGAGTGCGCCGTGGACCTCGCCGAGGACGGCGTGGTCTACGCGGAGGTGCGCTACGCCCCCGAGCAGCACCTGGAGGCCGGTCTCACCCTCGAAGAGGTCGTGGAGGCGGTCAACGAGGGCTTCCGCGAGGGCGAACGGCTGGCGAGGGCCGCCGGGCACCGCATCCGGATCGGCGCCCTGCTGACCGCCATGCGGCACGCGGCCCGCGCCCTGGAGATCGCGGAACTCGCCAACCGCTACCGCGACTCCGGTGTCGTCGGCTTCGACATCGCGGGCGCCGAGGCCGGCTACCCGCCCACCCGGCACCTCGACGCCTTCGAGTACCTGAAGCGCGAGAACAACCACTTCACGATCCACGCGGGCGAGGCGTTCGGACTGCCGTCCATCTGGCAGGCGCTCCAGTGGTGCGGCGCCGACCGGCTCGGCCACGGCGTCCGGATCATCGACGACATCGAGGTCGCCGAGGACGGCTCGGTGACCCTGGGGCGGCTCGCCGCGTACGTCCGCGACAAGCGCGTCCCGCTGGAGATGTGCCCCTCGTCCAACCTCCAGACCGGGGCCGCCGCCTCGTTCGCCGAGCACCCCATCGGCCTGCTCCGCAAGCTGCACTTCCGGGCCACGGTCAACACCGACAACCGGCTGATGAGCGGCACCAGCATGAGCCGCGAATTCGAGCTGCTGACCGAGGCGTTCGCGTACACGCTCGACGACATGCAGTGGTTCACCGTCAATGCGATGAAATCAGCGTTCATTCCTTTCGATGAACGCCTGGCCATGATCAACGAGGTCATCAAGCCCGGATACGCCGAGCTGAAGTCCGAATGGCTGTTCCAGCAGACCGCCGCGACCAGCGAATCCTCCCGTACGAAGGGCTGAACACCACCCCGGCGAGGGGACAGGAGCGGTCGGGTGGGCGCGACACCCGGCCGCTTTCCGGTGTTTGCGGACGGGCCGTTCACTGGTTAGGTTGCGGAACTCTGCATTCCCAGGATTTCCCCTCCGGGCTTTCTCCCCGAAGCCCCCGGATTCCCCAAGGAAGATTTTCAGATGAAGCAGTCTGCCGCCAAGAAGCTCGGTGTCGCCGCTCTCGGTGCCGCTTTCGCCGTCGCCGCCGCGGGCACGGCCTCCGCCGCGCCGTCCCTGCCGCTCGACGCCGACGCGCTGGGCACGGTGACCCAGGCCGTCCCGCTGGGTGACGGCCTCACCACGCTCCCCGACGGCGCCGCCGAATCCCTCGTCGCCGGGCAGGGCGCCCTCGGCCAGGGCCTCGACCAGGGTGTGAAGACCGTCCCGGCCGCCGCCGGACAGGCCACCCAGAACCTCCCGCTCGGCGCCGCCACCAGCGGCCTCGGAGCCACCCCCCTCGGCGGCCTCCTCGGCGGTCTGCCCCTCAGCGGCCTGCCGCTCGGCTGACCGGGCCCGCACCACGCCGAAGGGGCGCGCGCCCGGATCTCCCGGGTACGCGCCCCTTCGGCGTACGGCCGTCCAGCCACTACCTGGACGCGGCGACCACCACCAGGACGCGGAGGCGACCGCCACCAGGACGTGGAAGCGACCCCTACCAGGACGTGGAAGAGGACTTCTCCGCCGGGAGGAAGATCCACAGGCCCAGGTAGATCAGGAACTGCGGGCCGGGCAGCAGGCACGAGACGATGAAGATCAGACGCATCGTCCACGCGGAGAGGCCGAAGCGCCGGGCCAGCGCCGCGCACACTCCGCCGATCACGCGTCCGTCACGGGGGCGGGTCAGTGCGGCCATGGTGGTGCTCCTTCGGAGTCGGTGCGGGAACCGCTTCTGCCGGGCTCCCGATGTCTCCATGGTGCCGCCGGACGGGGTCCGGGGGCGTCGGCCTACCGGGCGATCGGAACCCTGGAAATCGTCGGGGTCGCACCCTGAGAACCCTCGTTCCGCAGCAGGGTCGTCCCCCGCCCCGGCCTGGTCCTCGGGGATGAGGCCGCCCGCCGCGCCCGCGACCCGCGGCGCAGCCGGTGCCGCCCGGCCGGGACGAACAGCAGATGCGCGAGCGCCACGCCCGCCGTGTTCAGCAGGACGGAGTCCACGTCGACCACCTGGCCGGGCACGGCGGTCTGGAGCAGCTCCAGCGCGAGCGACACCAGGGCGCCCGCGGCGGTCGTCCGGGCCAGCGAGGCCCACGGGGAGACGTCGAGACGTCCGTCGGCCATCGGGAGCAGCACCCCGAGCGGGGCGAGGAACAGCAGCCCCTCGGCGATCAGCCGGACCGCGGTGGCGGTCCCGAGCGCCAGATCGGCCCGCAGACCGGCCAGCGGGACCGTGTTCGGCGCGGTCACCCAGGCCACGTCACGTGGCCGGAGACCGATCCACGCGACGAGCAGCAGATGCGCGGCGAGGAGGACGAACCCCGCCACGCGGACGACCACGGCGGCACTGCCGCCCGAACCTTGACGCTGCACGCCCCCCTAGACGCCCCCGGCGCCGGAATCGGTTCCGCCGCCCCTCCGGGACGGGAACGTGAGGAATGCCGCATCCCCGCGCCGCGCCCGTACGGCTCCGGGGCGCCGGGGCCGCCGACGTCCGGCCGACCCGGCCGCCGGGGTGTCCGGCCCGGCTCCGGGGAGACGGGCCCGGCCGTTCAGCCCGTCGTCGGGACGGAGGTCGTCGGGACGGGGGTCGCCGGGGTCGGGGCGGGCGTCACCGGCGGGGCCGTCGGCGGGGACGACTCCGGGCGTTCGCGCAGCTCCGTGGTGCAGCGGTAGCGCTTCGGCGGGTACGGTCCCGGGCCGCCCAGCAGGGCCGTGTGGTCGCCCGCGCCCGCCGAGCTCTCCGCGAAGGTGCACACGAGCTGCGACAGGGCCGTCGGCGTCAGGTCCTCCGGCTGGCGGCTCAGCCGCAGCGCGCCCGCCGGGTCGCGCCCGTGCCCGCCGTCCACGGACAGCGGGCCCCGTACCGCCGTCGTGAACCCGGCCGCCCGCTCGCTCTCCGACGGCTCGGCGAGCAGTTGCGCCAGCAGCCCCCGGGCCATGCGGACCGGGTCCCCGCCCGCCTTCTCCTCCGGCAGCGGCGACCGCCGGTCCACCATCTCCAGCTGGGAGCCGCAGAGCAGGAACACCCGGACCGGCAGGCCCGTGACGGTGCCGCCCGTCGCCGAGTCCCCCGGCATGCTGCACGGCACCCGGGAGGGGGCCGCGCCCGCGTCGACCGGGACCGAGGTGGTCCTGATCCCGCAGCCGGTGACGAGCGCGGCGACCGCGACCGCCGCAAGGGCGCCCGCCGTGCCCGTACGTCCGGAAGTACGGCGTCTCACGCTTCCTCCACCTCGCCCTGGCCGCTGCGGGTCCGCACCTCGCGCGTGATGTCCGAGGCGTCCAGCGGGAGCCGCAGCACGAAGACCGCCCCGTCCACCGTCCCGTCCTCGCCGACCGAGTTGGCGGCGGTGATCGAACCGCCGTGGATCAGCGCGTTCTCCATGGCGATGGAGAGACCGAGCCCGCTGCCCTCGGACCGGGGCCGGGACGCGCTCGCCTTGTAGAAGCGGTCGAAGACGTGCGGCAGCACCTCCTCGGGGATGCCGGGCCCGTGGTCGCGGACCGCGATGACCAGCTCGTCCTCCTCGGTGCGCACCGAGACGCGGACCGGGGAACCGCCGTGCTTCAGCGCGTTGCCGATCAGGTTGGCCAGGATCACGTCCAGGCGGCGCGGGTCGAGCGGCACGACGATCCCGCGCTCGGCGTCCAGGTCCACCGCGTCGAGCCAGGCGCGGGCGTCGACGCAGGCGGTGATCTGGTCGGCGATGTCGACGGGGTCGAGGACCAGACGGGCGGTCCCCGCGTCGAAGCGGGTCACCTCCATCAGGTTCTCCACCAGGTCGTTGAGGCGCCGGGTCTCGCTGACCACGAGCGCCACCGCGGGGGCGATCATCGGGTCGAGGGAGTCCTGCTCGTCCTCCAGGACCTCGGTGACGGCGGTCAGCGCGGTCAGCGGGGTGCGCAGCTCGTGCGACATGTCGGCGACGAACCGCCGGGAGGACTCCTCCCGCGCGCTCATGTCCGCGACCTTCTTCTGCAGGGATTCGGCCGCGCTGTTGAACGTACGGGTGAGGTCGGAGAGTTCGTCCGCTCCGGTGACCCGCAGCCGGGTGTCGAGCTTGCCCTCGCCGAGCTGCCGGGCGGCCTCGCCGAGCCGGTGCACGGGCCGGAGCACGGTGGTCGCCGAGACCTGCGCGAGCAGCACGGAGCCGACCACGGCGAGCGCGGTGGCGATGCCCAGGGACCAGGCGAGCGAGTTCAGGTCCGCCTTCTCCGCCGCGAGCGACTTGAACATGTAGCCGGTGGGCCCGCCGCCGTCGACCCGCGCGCCGCCGACCAGGTACGGCGTGCCGCCCCGCTCCACGCGCTGCCAGAACAGGTGGTACGGGTACGGGTTGGCCTCCGTCACGGGACGCTCGGTGCCCACCGCGTCCTGGAGCGCGCGCGGCACGTCGGCCAGGGTGAAGTCGTCCGGGTCGGAGGCGCCGACGATCGGCTTGCCGGTGTCCCGCTCGCCGAGCAGCAGTACCTGGTAGTCGGCGCTGCCGGTGGCCATCTGCTCGGCGGTCCGCCGCAGGTCGTCCTGGGTGGGCCGGAGCGGCAGCGTGGCCGCCCGGTTCTGCATCTCCTGGCGGAAGTCGTTGAGCGCCCCGTCCTGGGTGCGGGTCAGCACCGCCTCGCGGTTGAGCCAGTACGCGATGCCGGAGGCGGCGACGGCGGCGCCGAGGGCGACCAGCGCGAAGACGACGACGAGCCGCAGCCGCAGGCTGGAGAGCCGCAGCCGGGTGAGGATGCCCTTGCTCACGCAGGGACGTCCAGCCGGTAGCCGACTCCCCGCACGGTGCGGATGAGGGTCGGGGAGGACGGCACGTCCTCCACCTTGGCGCGCAGCCGCTGCACACAGGCGTCGACGAGCCGCGAGTCGCCCAGGTAGTCGTGCTCCCACACCAGCCGCAGCAACTGCTGCCGGGAGAGCGCCTGTCCGGGCCGCCGGCTCAGTTCGAGGAGCAGTCTCAGCTCGGTGGGGGTGAGCTGGAGGTCCTCGCCGTTCTTGGTGACCGTCATCGCGGACCGGTCGATGACCAGCGAGCCGTACGTCGCCGAGTCGGTCGACTCCCGTTCGCCGCGCCGCAGGACGGCCCGGATGCGGGCGTCCAGGACCCGGCCCTGGACCGGCTTCACCACGTAGTCGTCGGCGCCGGACTCCAGGCCCACGACGACGTCGATGTCGTCGCTGCGGGCGGTCAGCAGGATGATCGGCAACTGGTCGGTGCGGCGGATCCGCCGGCAGACCTCGAAGCCGTCGATGCCGGGCAGCATGACGTCGAGCACCACGAGGTCCGGCCGCTGCTCGCGCAGCAGCTGGAGGCCGTCCTCTCCGGTCGCGGCGGTGGCCACCCGGTGGCCCTGCCGTGACAGGGAGAGTTCGAGGGCCGTGCGGATGGCGTCGTCGTCCTCGATCAGCAACAGAAAAGGCACGGGCAGCATTCTGTCGTATTCGGCCGTCCGAGTTCGACCGCGGGGAGGCGCGCTTCCGCCCCGGGGGGCCTGTGACACGCCTGTGACAGTCGGCGGACAACGCCATGAAGTCCGCTCGGCAAGCTTCTGGACACACGGACCGAACAGCACTCCAACCGACGGGGGGGTCGAGATGACCGCACTGCAGGGCACCACCTCAGGCGCAGTGATCACCAGGCTCCACGACGTCGTGCGGAGCACCGAGAAGTCCGGCGCGGTGAACGGACGGGGGTGCGTTCGCAGCGTCGGGCGTCAGCGCAAGGCGCCGCACATGGTCGCCGTCGCTGACGGGGGAACGGCGTACGGGGAGGTCACGGGGGAACGCGTCAGCTGTTCGGAGGCCGAGTTCACGGCCTACGTCCAGGAGCGTCGTGCCTCCCTGTACGCCACCGCCTACCACCTGACCGGTGACCGGTTCGACGCGGAGGACCTGCTGCAGAGCGCGCTGTTCTCCACGTACCGCGCCTGGGAGCGGATCAGCGACAAGGCCGCGGTCGGCGGGTACCTCCGCCGGACCATGACCAATCTGCACATCAGCGCCTGGCGCCGCCGCAAGCTGAACGAGTACCCGACCGAGGAGCTGCCGGAGACGGTCGGCGAGTCGGACGCGATGCGCGGCACGGAGCTGCGCGCGGTGCTGTGGCAGGCCCTCGCCCGGCTGCCCGAGCTCCAGCGGACCATGCTGGTGCTGCGCTACTACGAGGGCCGGACCGATCCGGAGATCGCGGAGATCCTGGACATCAGTGTCGGCACGGTGAAGTCGAGCATCTGGCGGTCGCTGCGGCGGCTGCGCGAGGACGAGGTGCTCAGCTTCGGCCGTGACGAGGAGGAGTCCTTCGGCGAGCTGGTGGCCTGAAGGCGGGGGGAACGGGGGAACGACCCGGCGGCCACGGGGGATCGGGGCCGCCGGGAACACGGGGGGACCGTACGGGGGTACGGGGGAACGGCGCGGGTCGCACAAGTCAGGGGGGCTTGTACGGCCCGCGTCGTGCTGTGTCCGCGGGGCCCGGCCGGGCGGCTGTCCGGCCGGGCCCCGCGCGTGTCGGCGCCCGCCTGGGCCCTGTCCTTCGGTGTCCCGGTGTCCCGGTGTCCGGCTAGCGGGTGGCCGGGGTGCGGTGGCGGCCCGCCGCGGCGGCGGCCAGCCTGCCCAGGGCCTCCGGCTTGGCGCAGGGGTGGGCGCCCAGGGCCGTCTGCCGGCTGACGATGGCCCGCTCGGCGCGCATCAGGCGCCAGCCCCGGCGGAGCAGGAACGGCACCGACTTGCGGCCCTCCCTGAGGTCGCGGGCGAGCCTGCGGCGGAAGGTCGTCGAGGGGCGTCCGCGCAGACAGAGCGCGTCGGCGAGGACGTCCAGGTCACGGCAGCGGGCCACGATCTCGGCGGCGAAGATGCCCTCCGCGACGAACAGCGGGGTCCGTTCGATGCCGAAGGCCTCGTGGCCCGTACGGGAGCTGGTGGAGATGTCGTACACGGGGACGTCGGTCCGTCCCGTACGGCACAGTTCGACGATGGCGGCGACGGCGGCGTCCGCGTCCCAGGACAGCGGGGAGTCCCAGTCGATGTCCTCGCTTCCCCCGACGAGGGGCAGCGACGGGTCGCCGGCCTCCTTGTAGAAGTCGTCGAGGCGCAGGACCGGGAGGCCGGTGACGGCGGCGAGGGACGACTTGCCGGAGCCGGAGGGGCCCGCGAGCAGGACGACACGGGTCGGGATCGGTAGGGAACTCACGGGACACCAGTGTGAACCATTCCCCCGTGCAGGGGACCCCCGAGGAAGGCCGTTGGTATCGAGCATCACACCTCAACTACTGTCGGTGTCCGCCCGATCACCCTTCGGAAGGAACATCATGGCGCGTCACGCAGCATCCCGGACCTCCCGCCGCAGCGCCCTGCTCAGGGCGGGGCTCGGTGTCACCGCGGTCGGTGCGGCGGTGTTCGGCGGGGGCGCGGCGGCGCAGGCGGCGGCCCCGCTGCCGCTGCCCGTCGACTCGCTGACCAGGACGGACCCCGTCGCGGCCGGGGAGGGCGCGCTCTCCGGTGTCGGCCACGGCGTGGCGCCGCTGACCCGGCTCCAGCTCGACCCGCTGGCCAACACCGGTGTGGACCCGCTGGCCAACGGCCTCGGCACCCAGGTCTCCGACTTCAAGCCGGTCGGCACGAACCTGGTGACCGACCACGTCACCAAGGGCGGTTCGGTCGCGGACCTGCCGGTCGCGGGCCCGCTGACCCAGGGACTGCTGCCCTGACGCGCCGCGGGCCCCGGCCGCCCCGGGGCGGGGCCCGACGGAAGCCACCCCCGGGGGGGCCCAGTGTGGTGGGGGCGGGCCCGGGGGACGCAACCTCCCCCCCGGGCGGGGGGCGCGCCGG